>CAWENW010000010.1:0-158234 GCA_963810535.1 uncultured Chloroflexia bacterium | reverse complement strand
GGCCAGGTTGCGTGGTTGATCGATGTTGCAGTCGCGCGCTAGAGCGACGTGATACGCCAGTAACTGCAGCGGTATGATACCGAGCAGCGGCGATACCGGCTCCGGGGCATCCGGTACCGTCATGATATAGTCGGCGTGTCGACGAATATCCTCGTTGCCGATGGTGGCGACGGCAACGACTTGCGCCTCTCGGGCCCGTACCTCCTCGACATTGTTGATGAGCTTATCATAGGTATGGCTCCGCTGGGCCATAGCTATGAGCGGTAGGTTCTGGTCCAGCAGCGCGATGGGGCCATGCTTCAGCTCTCCGGCGGGGTAGGCCTCGGCATGGATGTAGGAGATCTCTTTGAGTTTCAGCGCGCCCTCCAGTGCCAGGGGATACCCTACCCCTCGCCCGATGAACATGCAACTGGCACGGCTTGCGAGCATGTTCGCCACCTGAGAGACCTGCTCCTCCAGCTCGGACGACTCGAGCAACTGCTCCATTTGACTTGGGAGTGCCTGCAGCGCTGAGAGCATCTGGCTGTGCTCCTCCGGCGCCAGCGCCCCTCGGCGCTCGCCGAGCCAGAGACCGAGCAGATAGAGAACCGTGACCATGGTGACATAGGTTTTGGTAGCGGTCACGCTGATCTCTGGACCCGCCTGCAGGTAGAGCACCCCGCCGGCGAGCCGGGTAACAGCGCTGCCGACCACATTGGTGAGCGCGATCACCGGTGCGCCGTGCTCACGCGCCAGCCGGGTCGCTGCCAGCGTGTCGGTGGTTTCTCCTGATTGGGTGAGCGCCAGACAGAGAGTCTCAGGACCCACAATTGGATCGGCGTAGCGATACTCGGATGCGATACACGTTTCTACCGGCAATCGTGACCAGCGTTCAATGGCATATTTGCCCAGCATGCCGGCGTGAATTGAGGTCCCACAGCCCAAGATGACGATGCGGTTTACCTGATCGAGGGCACCAGAGCTCGCCAAACGTTCGAGCTCCGCCAGCCGCACCGAGACATGCCCGTTTTCGGAGACCTGGGTTCGGCCCAGCAGAGCGCGCGTCACCGCGTGCGGCTGCTCATGTATCTCTTTGACGAAGTAATGTGGAAATCCACCCTTCTCAGCCGAGGCGATATCCCATTCCACGTGTTGTACCGGATGCTCGAGGATGTTGCCGTCAATATCGGTGATCGTAAAGGAGGTGCGTGTTACCTCGACGATCTCGCCTTCTTCCAGAATAGTAATCTCGCGGGTATGGCGAAGGATCGCCGGTATATCCGAGGCGAGAAAATTCTCTCCATCGCCTTGTCCCACAATCAGCGGACCCGTCAAGCGGGCGCCAACCAACCGATCGGGGAAATCACGGCTGATGACGGCGATCGAGTAAGACCCGGTTACCTGACGTAGCGCCCGGCGGACCGCCTCGACAAGCGTGGAGGCTCCATCCCGCAGAGCTTCTTCGATCAGATGAGAGAGCACTTCGGTATCAGTCTCCGACTGGAAGATATGGCCCTTAGACTGCAATGCCTCTCGTAACTCGGTGTAATTTTCGATGATCCCGTTGTGCACGACCGTAACGTTGCCGGTGCAGTCCGAATGAGGATGCGCATTGGTATCATTGGGGCGCCCATGCGTCGCCCAACGCGTGTGGCCGATACCTGCGAAGCCTTCGGGCTCAGCGGTCGCGACCGCCGAGCGTAACTTCTCCAGATTGCCCGCCGCTTTGCGCACATACAGCGCTCCATCCTCGGAGACAACCGCAATGCCGGCGGAATCATACCCACGATATTCGAGACGAGCCAGACCCTCGATCAAAATCGGAGTCGCGTTTTTGGGGCCGACGTAGCCCACAATGCCGCACATGTGTGGCATTTCCCTTCTATTGTTAGCCACCGGCCACGTCCTGTCCCGGCAGTCACCCGCCGGATTTGCCCATGACCTTCGTGAGGGTGATGGCTGGCACCCTGGGAGCTCCCCGCTGACTCTCCGAACGGCTCCCACCTCGTCAACTGGCATCCTCCGCTGCCAGTCCATGCGCTAGTATTCGCGACAATAGTTGCTTGGCTGACAGACGCATCACGTTCCGCGTCTCGACCAGCTTACCATAGTATAACGTTGAAGCCGACCAGGATACGTACCTATTGTACTACGAGTCTTATAGAATGGTGCCGTAGCTAGGTTGTGATCGCGTGTCGGCCGATGCGCTATTACGATATCGCCCTTGCTGTTGTCGTATATTAGTGGAGTAGCTAAGAAAAGGGGAGCAAACCGTGATGGCAGACGACGCAATCGCTATCACTCACCAAGTCGACTTCGACGACATCCAAGAAGCTGCAGCGCGTCTGGCCGGCCACGCACATCGTACACCGGTCATGACCGGGCACAGCTTTGACCGAGAAGCCGGACAGGCGGTCTGGCTCAAGTGCGAACAATTTCAGCGTGGTGGCGCGTTTAAGTTTCGTGGAGCCTACAATCGCATCGCTACGCTTGCGCCGGAGCAGCGCGAGCGCGGCGTTATCGCATTCTCTTCCGGCAACCACGCCCAGGCCGTGGCACTGGTCGCCAGTCTTTTTCAGACCACCGCGGTGATCTGTATGCCCACCGATGCGCCTCCGGTGAAGGTAGCCGCCACCAGAGAATACGGTGCCGAAGTCGTCTTTTATGACCGACTGACCCAGGATCGCGAGCAGCTGGCCGACTCACTGGCCCGCGAACGTGGACTTACGCTGGTTCCGCCTTACAATGACCCCATGATCATCGCTGGAGCTGGTACCGCGGCACTGGAATTACTCGAGGCGGTTCCCGACCTGGATACCATCGCCGCACCCGTGGGAGGCGGCGGCCTCATCTCCGGAACCGCTATTGCCGCCCGCAAGGTAGGACATCCAGGAATTCACGTGATCGGTGTGGAGACGGAGGCGGCCAGCCATGCGTATCTCTCCAAGCTGCGCAACGATCGAGTGAGAATAGCTCCGCCCGAGACCCTTGCCGACGGCATACGGACGGCCCAGCTCGGGACGCTACCCTGGCCTATAGTCCGTGACCTGGTAGAGGATGTGGTGCTCGTCACCGAAGAGGAGGTGCGTGCGACTATGCGCTTCTTACTGCTTCGCCTTAAGCTGGTCGTCGAGCCGACCGGCGCGGTTGCAGCCGCGGCCGCGCTCTTCGGCAAGCTCCGCTTATATGGTAATCGAGCGGGGGTCATACTTTCAGGAGGAAACGTCGCGCCCGACGTGCTCGCCACCATCATCGCCGAAGGATAACGAGTTGCTGGCAGATTCTAGCGCTGATACTTTGCCCGACTTTGTAGCCATCGGACATGCCACGCGCGATCTATTGCCCGGTGGAGGTTGGCGGCTCGGCGGCAGCGTCGCCTTTGCTTCGCTTACCGCCAGCCGGTTGGGTATGCATGCCGCCGTACTCACTAGTTGTACGCCCGACGTACTGCGGGCACTTCAGGAAACCCTCCCGGACGTAGATATCCGGGCGGTCCCGTCGCCTGAAGCGACAATATTCGAAAACATCTATACCGGAGGAGTTCGCCGGCAGTTTCTCCGCGGCCGCGCTCTGCCTCTGGAACTCGACGCTGTGCCTGACGTGTGGCGAGCGGCCCCAGTAATCTTACTGGCGCCACTCGCGGGAGAGATAGGGCCGGAGCTGGCCGCAGCCCTCTCCCGGTCGCCCACGAGATTGCTGGCGGCGACTCCGCAGGGCTGGCTTCGTCGGATCGATTCCGCCGGAGCGGTGTCTGCAGTGCCATTCGATCTGGCGGATAAGATTCTACCGCATCTGGGAGCCATGATTCTCAGCTTTGAGGACATCCGTGAGTCTCCAGCAGACTTCAGCAGTGGCCAAAATGAGACGCTCGAGCTGCTGGAGAACCGACACTCTGGCCATACCATCCTGTCAGGTTGGTTGGAGGACGTGCCGCTGATTGCTGTGACTCGCGGAGCCGCCGGAGCCGTGCTCTACCAGCGTAGTGAACTTCCGCGAGAGTTCCCCGGCTATCCAGCTCGTGAGGTAGATCCGACCGGTGCTGGGGACGTCTTTGCCGCGGCTTTCCTGGTACAGCTGTATAAGACCGGTGATGCCGGCGCAGCCATGGACTTCGCCAACCGCGTCGCGGCCTGCTCGGTAGAAAGCGTGGGTGTGGGCGGCATACCGACATATGCGACGGCGGTCTCGCGTTTTGGAATATCGAATATCGGCTCGTGATATGTCTTTTCTGCTTCTGCCGCTTGTGGCGGAGAAGAGCGCAGGTGATCAACTATACCGGTATTCCGGCACGGGTTCTGCCGATGTATCGCTGGAGCTGGCAGGTGTGGAGGCCGCGTTGCCGGCAGTAGAAGAGAAGGTTCACCATGGAAGCGACCGGTAATACGGTGGCAGTCATCGTCGGCGCCGGGATTGCCGGCGGTAACGCGGCGGTGACGCTACGGGAAGAGGGATGGCAGGGCCATATCCTGTTGTTGGGAGCGGAACCGGGCATCCCGTTCGGCCGTCCACCGTTATCCAAGACGTACCTGCGCGGCGAGGAAGATCTGAGCGCCTGGTACGTGAAGCCACAGGACTGGTACGATAACCACGATATCGAGCTCCGCACCAGAGGCGAAGTGCAACTAGTGGACGCTCTGAGGAAGCAGCTACGACTGGTGAGCGGGGAGACGGTTGACTTCGACAAGCTTGCGCTCTGTATTGGCGGGAGGAATCGCCGGTTCAATATACCTGGTGCGAACCTTCCGGGCGTCTATCAGCTACGTACGGTTGCCGAGTGCGATGCTATCCGTCAGGAGGCGCGGCCAGGCGCTCGCGCCGTTGTGGTTGGTATGGGATTTATTGGAGCCGAGGTCGCCGCCTCGCTACGCCAGATGGGTCTTGAAGTTACTGCCGTGCTGCGTGGAGAAGCGCCGCTAGAAGCCGTACTGGGCACCGATGCCGGAGCGGTGCTGGCTGCGATTCATCGCGAGAAAGGTGTAGAGCTGATCACCGGTGACCAGGTCATACGGCTAGAAGGCAATCAGCGGGTGGAGAGAGCGCTGACCGCTAACGGCGCGCGTCTTGAGTGCGATCTGGTAATCGCGGCTGTAGGGATTGAACCAGCGGTGGAGACGCTACAGGGAAGCGGGATTACCCTGGGCAACGGCATACTCGTCAACGAGTTTTGCCAAACCAATATACCCGATGTCGTAGCGGCTGGAGATGTGGCCAACGTGCTGCATCCGGTTTTTGGGCGAGTACGAGTGGAGCATTTCAATAATGCCGAAAAGCAGGGCCGTGCGGCCGCTCATACCATACTTGGCAGCCAGCAGCCATACGATTACATCTACAGCTTCTGGTCCGACCAGTATGAGCACTCGCTTGAATATGTGGGATTCGCCCGGAGCTGGGACCGTACCATCGTGCGCGGCAGCTATGAGAGCAGAAAGTTCCTGGTTTTCTACCTGGAGCAGGGACGCCTGCTGGCGGCATTTGGCCTCAACCGCGGAGGCGATCCAGAGCTGGATGAGGGTTCAGAGTTACGAGCTTGCCAGAATGTGATACGGTCACGGAACAAGGTACCGGAGCTCGCGCTGGCGGACGAGCGAGTTGACCTCGGGTCCTTCGTGCGGTAGGTGAGCAGTCTCGCGGACGCCGCAGCACGAAGGACCCGCCCCGTGATCATGCCTCGGGCAGCTCCAGCAAGTGGCGGAGCGGGCCGAAACGATCGTCTTCGACCTCTAGCACGCAGTCGCAGGGTCCTTCATTCAAGTCCTTGCCGCATTGCGGGCAGAGGCCCGCACAATCCTCTCGACACAGTGTCTTGATAGGCAGGGCTAGGAGGAGATTCTGCCGAATTGCCTCACGCAGGTCTATGACGTGATTATGGTCGATGGGAAAGGAGAGATCGTCTTCGGCCGGCGGAGGCACCGGAAACCCGGACTCAACGTCGATGGTAGGGAAGTACAGCTCGCGTATCTCCACCGGCACGATCTCGGTGAAGGTCCGTAAGCAGCGAGTGCACTGTAGCTCGATTGGCACCTGCGCCTCACCATCGACGAATATGCCCTGATTGGTGCGATGCATCCGGACATGACCGCTGACGCGACCGGCCCGTTGTATCGTCTCGTCTTCCAGTTGTAGGTCGTCATCGTCGTCGAGCTCGGCTCGCTGTAGGCTACCGACCGGCGCTTTGAGCAGCTGCGCAACGTTGTAGATCATCGATTTCTTCCTTCCAGCGCGCCTGGCCGCGTCTCTCCTAGGAGTACACCTATAGCAGTATTGGCTCGTTCGCTCCTTCATGTCAAGCAAGCGGTGTAAATATAGCGCCTTGACAGCGGAAGCAAATTCGACTACTATCTACATTGATGATCATCAAATTAGATAGGGATTGAAATTGAAGGAGAGAAGTCAGATGGCGACGCCGTCCGATCCGATGGAGGAGCATCTGGAGATGCAGCAGTTGCTCCTCTACCTGAAGACTCTGGCTGATCAGACACGGCTGCGATTGCTAGGACTGCTGGCTACCGAGAAGCGGAGTGTCGAAGAGCTTGCGACGATTCTGGGGCTCAAGCCGTCTACGGTGTCGTGGCATCTGGGCCGGTTGAAGGAAATCGGTCTTGTGGAAATGAAGTCTGACGGCAATACCCACGTGTACCGCATGAATGGCCGGGGGCTTGGACGTATCAATTCGCTGCTCGCGCGCCCGGAAAAAGCTGCGATCTTGGATGAGATCGAGATGGATGCCTGGGAGCGCAAAGTCCTGAGTGATTTCCTGCAGGACGGCAAGCTGAGGGACATTCCCGCTTATCGCCGCAAGCGCCAAATCATCCTACGGTGGCTACTCGAGCAGTTTGAGTATGGGCGAACCTATACCGAGAAAGATGTCAACCAGATTCTGGCTCGCTATCACGACGATACCGCCACACTCCGGCGCGAGCTAATCGCTGAGAAGCACATGGCACGGGAACGCGGAATCTACTGGCGACTCGAGCCTTCCCAGGCTCGCCCTTCCAAGAGCCGAGTAGCGGAGCCCAGCGACGACACGAAGCCCGCGCTCTAGCCAGCGGCAAAAGGAAGCTGGAGGCTCGGCGAGACGTCGAGATCGAAGTCACTGGACCGCCCCTGTCTCAGCTGAAAGTAGCCCGCCGCGGCTATCATGGCGGCATTGTCGGTGCAGAACTCGACCTTCGGGTACCGAAGTTGTATTCCGTGGGGTGCCAGCAGGGCTTCGAGCCGTTCGCGCAGCAGAGTGTTCGCGGCTACTCCTCCGGCCATGACAACTTGCCGAACTGCCAGTGCCCGGGCGGCTCGCACGGTCTTGCTTGCCAAGACATCCACCACTGCCTCCTGGAATGCAGCCGCTACTCGCTCAACTGAGATGCTGCCTTGCTCTCTCGCGTGGCGGGCGTATCGGCTGCTTCCTCCATCGCTGCGGGTACTCGTCTGGGCTCCTTGAAGGAACTGAAGGACTGCTGTCTTCAGGCCGCTAAAGCTGAAATCGTAGGTGCCTGGTATCCAGGCTCGCGGTAGGCGATACGGATTGCTGGCGGACGACGATGTGTCGGCGACGGCCAGCGCGGCCGCGCGCTCTATAGCCGGACCACCGGGATAGCCGAGTCCTAGAAGTCGGGCGACTTTGTCGAAGGCCTCCCCGGCGGCGTCGTCACGCGTCTGGCCCAACAGCTGGTACTGGCCGTGTCCCGTAATGTGCACCAGTTCAGTGTGCGCACCGGAAATGACCAGCGCCAGCAGCGGAAAAGCTGGATCGCCTGGCCACTGCAGTGGGTCGTCAGCAGGCTCGGCTGTCGCCGACGAGCGTAACCAGTTGGCGTAAATATGACCCTCCAGATGGTTTACTCCAATGAAGGGAAGTCCGCGAGCCAGTGACAGCGCCTTCGCTGCGGTCAGCCCCACGAGCAGCGAGCCTGCCAGTCCAGGCCCAAAAGTGACCGCGATGGCGTCGAGATCGGCCCAATCAGTGCGGCTCTGCTGCATTGCAGTCTCGAGAACCGGCAGAATGGCGCTCTGCTGCTGGCGTGAGGCAACCTCCGGCACCACTCCACCGAAGCGTTCATGCACGCTGGCCTGGGATGCCACCACGTTTGCCAGAATGGTCCGGCCGTTTTCGACAATCGCGATTCCAGTCTCATCGCATGAGCTTTCGACACCAAGGACGCGCATGTATGCTCTCTTTTAGTACTCGACTATAGGACGGCGGTAGCCAGCTGATCGCTAGTCGTCGGAGCCCGACCGCAGAGATGATGAGGCGGCCTGCTCATCGGCCGTCAACCGCTCGAAGAGCTCAGTCTGTAGCCGGTGATAAAGCGTGCGATAGCTGGAAGAATTAATGTTATCGGTGGTCATGATGTACGCGTCTTCATTGTTGTCGCTGTAGTAGCGTCTGCGCGTCCCAACTACCACGAATCCGTATTTGCGGTAAAGGTTCTGGGCCACTGAGTTGGTAACCCGCACTTCTAAGGTCACTCGATCTGAGCCGACATCGTACGCTATAGATACCAAACTGTTGATCAGGAGCTCGCCCAGCCCGCGCCCGCGATAGTTAGGATGGATGGCGATGGTGGTAATGTGGGCTTCATCCAGCATAAGCCAGAGCCCCGAGAATCCGATGATCGAGGCCAGGTTAGGATTTGGCGTCGATGGAGAGCGCCCGGGAAGCAGAGAGAGTGGGAACGGGCGACGTGTGTGCAATGGTGGCGGGATCGGCTCTGCATCGGTCGGTGGCCGAATGTAGGTATCCCGAACAACTATATAGTGAGCATGCTGATTCTCTTCAAGCTCTTTTCGGTAGGCGCTGGCTGGCCACGGCGTCATGGGCGCGTAAGCGACTCGCTCGACCTCAACGACACGCGGAATATCGGCCATGGTCATCCGCTCAACTACGTAGCGCATGCGATGTCTCCTCTCGTGCCCAGCGACTCTCTCTCGTCGCCATCAGCCAGGCCCGCGCCGTCTACCTCAAGCTTGGAGCTCTTGGTAATAGCCGGACGGCGTAGATAGAGTGGTTCGAGCGACATAATGTCAGCGCTCTCGCCCCGCCTAGCCTGATACATCGCCAGCTCTGCCAGCCAGCTTGCCGGGCGATTTGATACGCCACTTTGAAACTTCACCTGATCTCCCAGCAACTCGAACAGCGTCGCGCGGGTCGCTGGGATCCATTCACCGCCGAAGACCGCCATCTCCGATTGGGAAAGTATGAGCTCAGCCAATTCTCCAGGGCTGAATATATGGTAGCCGTCCAGAGGCCCAAAAGGCTCGTCCAGTGGTATGCGCTGATAGCGTGCGGCGTAGACTTGACCGCGTCCCGCATCCAACAGCGCCCAGTAGCTACCAGACGCAACGGCATCTCTGGCATATCCCCACCCGATGATGTCTAGAGTGGGGCAGGCGTAGAGCGGAATCCCGAGCGAGAAGCTTAGCGATTTGGCGGCAGCGACCCCGACGCGCACACCGTTAAAAGATCCTGGTCCAGTGGCGACTGCTATAGCGGTCAAGCCGGACGGAGTCAGGTGATGGCTGTCCAGTAGCCAAGCCAGACGCGCGAAGAGGTCTCGGGAATGATGCCGGCCGGCGTCCCAGTTGAGTTCTGCCACCAGCCTGGATTGATCTCCCGGGTGACCTTGGACCAGCGCGATGCCGGCAAAGCTGGTTGATGTGTCAAGGGCAAGCAGCATGTTCTCACTCGGCTCCGTCTGTGTTACACGTCTCGTATGCCGCCGCTCGCTTAAACGCGTCCAATACGCTGCGGCCGCGCTCGCCTACCCCAATAAATTCCATGCAGCGCTCATGTTTGCCTCGGGGCCGCAAGTGAATCCGCAAATACCCACCGGCCGGCCAGGGAGAAGGGCCGCCGCTCACTTCGCCGGTGCCGGTCGCTTCTCCACGCTCCGCCCATTCAACTATACAGGCCCCGTCCCCAGAGAGATATTCGTCGAAGCCCAGTGTCCAGATCTCCTCGGGTTGGTCAATGCGATAGAAATCAAAATGGTACAAGGGTATGCGTCCGGTATATTCTTTGAGAATAGTAAATGTCGGGCTGTTTATCGCTACGCTAACTCCCAGGCCACGGCCGACCCCTTGCGTGAAGGCGGTTTTGCCAGCTCCCAGGTCTCCGTGAAGCAGGACGACATCTCCAGGCTCAAGCAATTCACCTAGCACAGCACCGAGCCGGGCAGTTTCACGAGCGCTGCGGCTAAGAACTTTGCTCGCTCTTGATGGTTTACGTGTCGCGCTTCCGCTCGACTGTGCATCCTGTTCAGCTGATACGCTCATGCGGACGGTAATCCCTTTACGCGATACGCACAGGTACGGGCATGCAGTGCTGCTAGCCCGGCAGATCTCGAAGGCAGCCTGGGCAGCGGCCGGCTTGACCGTACCGCTCAATTCGTTCCGGCTGCACTTTCCCGATTATACAACGCGTCTATCACTTAACGCAGGCGCGCTCCGCAATTGGAGCAGAATGAGGCGTTGTTGCGGGTTGACTTGCCGCA
The DNA here is from genome assembly GCA_963810535.1 of uncultured Chloroflexia bacterium. Lineage (GTDB taxonomy): Bacteria > Chloroflexota > Ktedonobacteria > Ktedonobacterales > JADMIN01 > JAJPKE01. Next base: position 147,765 of record CAWENW010000010.1, on the reverse strand, counting down.
GGTGGGACACGGGGACGTCCCATCCGCGCCTTGCCGGGTTACACTGATGGACACGGTTCCGGGCTGGAAGGTCTCGGTACGGATGGCTCTAACTTCATCTTGTCCATTGTGCACCTCGTTGTCGAGCGCGCGAAGCCGTTGCGCGAGCACTTTTAGGGGCTCTGGAGTAACCTGCCCACGCTTATCCAGATCAACCAGTGTAGTGGCAATCTGATCGACTAGCGTGGTGCGCTCTCGTTGAGCTAACTCGATCTCGCGCTGTCGGGCCGTCGCCCGGCGCAGCTTGTCGGCCTCCCAGGCGGCGCGCTCGACAGCGGTGTTGGCCACACGTTTGGCGTTCTCAAAAATGTCTTGCATTGCCTCTTCAACCTTCCGATTCAATACAGCCTGGATAGTGCCGTATCTCCCGTACACGTCCAGACGGCGCAACATCCACGGCGATGACATCCAATCGATAGGGGCGCTGCTCGTCGCCGTGCCCGAGCAGATACGACTGCGCCGCTCTAATGAGCCGGCGCCGCTTGGCCGGAGTCACCGCTTCCTCGGGTGCCCCGAGCGCAAGTCCATGGCGTGACTTTACTTCGACGAAAACAAGCTCGCCACCGCACTCGCAGACGATATCCAGCTCCCCCAAGGGAGACCGCCAATTGCGGGAGAGGACGTGGTAGCCATGGCTCGTCAGCCACTCAGCCGCGAGGAGCTCTCCGAGGTCACCAAACTGCTTCCGCCTGTCTGGTCCGCGCGGTTTGTCCTGCGGTTTCTCATTCACGAGCTGATTCCTCCACACGAGCCGTGCCGCCCGGCATCTCTAGTAGTGTCCCATACTGGCAGAGCTCGAAGTTCGCTCTATTTACGACGTATGTACGAGTGAAAGGTGACCTGGGTAAGATGTAATATGGCTCTATGAAACATTGTGGCGGCAAACACGCAAAGAAAAGAAAGGAGACGGCGCCCTTGGCCCTCACTGTATCTGAAAAGCGGCGCCGGCACTAGCATGATGGATGAGCCGACTCTCGTCTTTATACACGGCAGCGGCGACAGCTCGCTGGTCTGGAAGCCGGTAATCGAGCGGCTTCCGCCCGGAAGAGTGGTGGCGCTGGATTTACCTGGTCACGGCGCACGGCACGACCCGCCAGGGCCGGAGTCGATGAGTGTAGATGAGTATGCCGCGGCGGTGGAGGAAGACTGTGAGCGACTTGATCTTCGCTCCGTTTACGTGGCCGGCCATTCCCTCGGCGGGGCTATCGTGCTCGCTCTGGCACTTCGCCCCGGATCACGGGTACGGGGTCTGGCGCTCATTGGTACGGGCGCCAGGTTACGAGTCGCACCGCAACTGTTGGAATCGGCCCGAAGCGACCCCGAATCGGCCATCCGCATGCTGGACGCGCTCGGAGTAGCGGCCGGACATGAGAGGCTGGCCGCAGAGTACCGAGAGCAAGCATTGACCACGCTGCCGGGCATACTCTACCGCGACCTGGCCGCCTGCGAGGCCTTTGATATGATGGCCGAGCTTCCCCGCATCTCCCAGCCGGCGATCGTCATTGCTGGTGAGCAGGACCGGCTTACTCCGCCCAAATACGCCCAGTTTCTGGTCGACCACCTGCCGAGCGCGACGCTCGCGCTCATTCCTGATGCCGGCCACTACCTGCCGATCGAGCAGCCGGGCGCGCTGGCAGCCACGCTTACCAGCTGGTTGGCTGCGGCGACGCCCAGCTGGCCGGCTACTGCCCGCTGCTGAGATCCTTGATAGCCTGCAGGAGCTGTGTATCGTCCGAGGCCTTTATCTGCTGTAAGGTGTATGAGTCTTCCTTCGCCACTAATGGTGAGAGTGGCACAACGTTACTGGGCAAGGCAACCGGCTGGGTGGGCTGAAGTCCCTTGTGGTAAATGCTCTCGCCATTCGGGAGCAGCCACTCTTCAGTGCCCAGCACCAGTGCGGAGCCATCGGAGAGCAGGTAGGTCGAGAGTATGGTACCGGTGCCGTAGGTTTTTTCGCCGACCAAGCTGACATCCGGCCGGTGCTGTTGGATGGCTCCGGCGGTAATCTCAGCGGCGCTGGCGGTGTTATTGTCAATCAGGATCGCAAGGGGTACCGTAGTAGCCACTCCGCCTTTCGAGACCGGCAGCGGCTGCTCGCTGGTTCGGGTCTTGGCGATGAGGACGTTCTGACCTGGTCCGTAGGGAATGAACTCACTGGCTACTGCCTGTGCCTGGTCGAGGTATCCGCCGGGATTGCCCCGCAGATCAAGGATGATTCCGGTCACATGCTGCGCCTGCGCGGCTTTGAGGTCGGCACGCAGCGCTTGGTCGGCGCCCTCCGAGAACTGGGTGAGCTGGATATACGCGATATTCACGCCAGGTATTACATACGAGATTGAGATGGGTGCGGTGAACGGCTCACGCGTGAGCGTGACGTCAAACGTCTTGGTCTTGCTCTCGCTTGGTCGCAGAATGGTGAGGGTGACTTGGGTGCCGGCCTTGCCATCGATGAGAGTACGAGACTGATCTTCGCTCATGCCAGTTATGCTCTTGCCGTTCACGCCGACGATTTCGTCGCCAGGGCGTAGCTGGCCGTTCTTGAAGGCGGGAGAGCCCGGAATCACCGCGTCTATGGTGAGTGGCTGGCTGCCGCCGCCGCTTATATAGACTCCGATACCGACGGTTGATTGGTTCTGCAAGTTCTGCTGTTCCTGATGAAACTCCTCGGGGGTCTCGAATCGACTGTGTCCGGTGTCGTTCAGTGTTCCCACAATGCCATTGATTGCGGCGTACGCCATAGCCTTCTGGCTGATTGCGCCAGTGACCACGTAGTTCTGGTCGATGGTATTCCAGGCTTGTAAGACCAGGCGTTGGTCACCGGTGGCGACGTTTTGCTGGTTGGCATAACCGTTGCCAAACCAGCCAGCGGCGAATGCCACCGCCACCAGAACCGCGGTAATCACAACCTGCGCGATGTTTCGGTTAGCTGGCGCATCGGCATGGGATGGAGATGGTTCTTCGCCAGTCTCGTGCTGGCCGCTCTGTTCAAAGGGTATCATCGAAATAGTTGAGCCTCCGTGTGTTCCGCCGGCAGCCGCTGGTCTTCGCAAGAAGAGGCTGATTGACCTGCCCCCTGATCCCATACCCTTCCGGAAAGAGCGCGGTGAATAGTCATGTTCAAGCTGGACTATGAGTGATACGCGGCCAGTGTAGGCCACGTTACATTCGTCGCGGAATGTGTGCATTGCCTTTTTCCGGTCCTGGAGTCAAATGCCCATTCCGCCAAGCTGGTCTCCGCGCCGTCGTAGACGCGGCTATATACAGCATACCACGGTGTCTGCCGGTGACGAAAACGGCCGCGAGCTGAGGGGAAGCTTCCCCTCAGCTCGCGGCCAAGCGATGAGCAATAGCGGTGCGTAGTCGACGGGAAGCGACGTCACACCGCCGGGCGGTTAGTGCGCGTTGATGTACACATTTGGCCAGTCGACGTCTTCCATGACCAGCACCTCATTTAAGCTAAAGCCCTGTACCCAGGGGCGCAAACGCCAGGATGTCCTCTCCTGGTCGAGCGGGACCCAGGCACCGAGGTTTACTACCGTCTGCTCGATCTGGTTATACTCGTTCATACGGCGAGTTGAGTTTTGATCCTGGTCCGCCTGATTCATCTCCCCGTCGAGTTTGCTATCGTTGACGTACTCAATGTTGTTGCCAGACGTGCCGGTGAGACAGTGGCTACCACAGAACTGCAGGGAAAGCCAGTCTTGCGGGTCGGGATAGTCGGCGATCCAGCCGATCAACCAGGCCTGCGCGCTATTGCCGGTGGGCGCGAACAGGACCCCTTCGATTGCGTTCAGATCAGCATACGAGGCGATACTGGTATTGAGTCCGAGTACCTGGTTCCACGTCTGCGTGATGATGGTGGCGACTTCCTTCTCAGTCGCGTCATCCAGGACACCTGCGGTAAGTTTAATGGCTGTTGAGCTCGTGCCGGCGTCGATATATGGGCAGTAGGAGTAAGCTGGCAGCGCGCTAGTCGCGGGGGTGCACGTATCCTGCGCTTCCTTAAGCAGCTGCACGGCTTTCGTTTGATTCCCGGTCGTCGACTGGGTACCATCGGGTCCAAGCAGCTGAGGATCGTAGCCAGGCATCCCCTCGGGGACAATATGGTTGGTAGGAATGAACTCGCCGTTGTAGACACGGTCAATAAGCAGCTGCTTGTTGATCGCGAGAGCGAACGCTTGGCGTACGTCCTGGTTGTTAAAAGGAGGCTGGTCGAAGTTCAAACCGATGTAATCGGTTTCAAGTCCAGCCACCTGGTGAAAGTCGCTTTGTCCGGCCGCGAAAGTATAGGAGTCGCCGGGGACGTCGGTATAGTCGTACTTGCCGCCATGGTAGCTGCTGTACTCGGTGTCTTGGTCTTTCACAAACGGCCGGTCGACTTCGGTAAGCGTGAGATGCTTGCCCCAGGCGGCTTCCCAGTAGGGGTTGGGAATCAGCTTCAGGTCCTGGCCGCGACTGTAATTCGAGACCATGAATGGCCCCGAACAGCCCCCCTCCTTGAGGTGATCCACCCAGGTGCCACCGGGATATTTGTCGACGAGAGCTGATTCAACCGGATAGGACGTCGGATAGTCGAGAGCGTCCAGGAAATAGGCGGCTGGATGGACGATACGAATGACGAGGGTTTGTGAATCGAGCACCTGTAGACCCTTGCCGTTGCCTATCAGGCTATAGTTCATCGCTGCCTGCGGAGTCAGCGCCATCTTAGCCGAGACACCGTCGATAAGGTTCAGGTAGTATGTGCCAAGCGCCAGACAGTTCTTCGTGAGAGCGTAGCTCTGGGCATCTTCGATATCGCAGACCATATCCTGGCCGGTAGTCGGGTCGGTCGGTCCAATCGCTCGATTGATGCTGTAGGCAAAATCGGTCGCGGTAATAGGAGTATCATCGCTAAATTTCAGGTTGGGACGCAGATGGAACGTATACGTCATGCCGTCGCTGGAGACACTCCAACTGCTGGCCGCGTCGGGCTCCACCTGGAGCGTCGCGCTGTTCAGCGTTACCAGGCCCGAGTAGAGCATGTCCATGGTCGATGAGTCGATGGCGTTGGTAATGACTGCCGGGTCCAGTACGGCCTCATCGATAGTGGGGTTTTGCACTGCTGTAGCGTTGACATAGGGAAACGTAAAAGTTTGATTTGCCGCGAGTGCAGCTGGGCCGTTGTTACTGCTACTGCAGCTCGCGAGCGATAGCGCTGCCAACCCGGCTAACGCCAGTAGCGAGCGAAACGCCAAACGCGTAGACGGATGATGCCCTGTACCGCGAATTCGCGTGACCATGTGTACCGCTCCTTGCCCAAGACGTCTATGTTAGAATTTGGATTGGTTGCATGCCGCTTTGGTGTTAGAAGCTGCCTTCGTCCTCGTACGGTTGACCCGCCACCTCTGCATCTATTTAGTTTGCCAGGCGATTGTACGAAAGACGTCCTTTTCTGTCAAATCCCTCACCTGTAAGGGTACGTCTCTCAGTCCGAATCTCAGCCGTACTATCTCACCAACCAGGCCTTGATGAGTCATCGCTCCTGAGTCGGTTTCTCTTCTGTTATAACGGCTCGCCCACTCAAACCAGCGACATCGGTACCATTCGGGTGCCAGTTCCGAGTCGCACCTTGCCCACGCGCACTATGTAATCGCGACGATCCGCTCCGCGGTACGACCCCTGTAGGCGCTTGTACTGAGGGCAAAAAGGCGAGGAAGTCCGGCAATCCAAGCAAGAGCTGAAGTTTTTCCACCATCGATGCCTGGCCCACGAACGCCGGTATTGCTTGCCCGAGTGCCCTTGTTGTGCTATACTCCAACCCGGAGATTCACGTTTCGGAGCAGGGGTCGCGCTCATTTGGCGGCGGCGGTCGATTCCTGGCCGAGTCGGAACTCCGGCGAGTCATAGGTGGGTAGCTCAATTAGGCAGAGCAGCGGTCTCCAAAACCGCAGGTTACAGGTTCGATTCCTGCCCCACCTGCCCATAGTAAAATTGCGGGGTTGTGACAAGCGTCCAGCGATGTGAGAACTGCAAAAACCGCAGGTCTCGGGCATAGAAAAACTGGTGTAAGGTTGCCTTACATCGGTTATTTTGTCACTACTACCCTGTCATATCAACTTGTGCTGAGTCTCTCATCGCCGCCGTTTTCACCCCATTTGCGCCTGTTTTGCGCACTTTTCCCCCGCGTTCCTCGCCCCTTACCACCCGTTTCTGAAGCATGGACTAGACACTATTACAGGGCACTAACCTAGGATTCATGCAGTAAATTAGTGATCGACTACCCAGTATAGGGGCAGGGAGCGTAAATAGGCGGTGTGGAGACACCCAAAGCAAGCAAGGTGGACGTGAGGAAACTGGGGAAAATTAGGATACAAAGTCACTTCATTACATGAAGCTGCTTCACGCTCTTACTAGTGAGAATGTGCCTTCTCCAACGCGGTTGACGGCAGAGCAATGGAGGCAAGCAAGCATAGGCAGTGCAAGAGATCCAGGTTTGTGGATGTTGGGTCATGCTTCAGCGCTAGCCTTGGTTGACGGGAAAGGGGCGGTACTTGCCTCTCAAAAACCCCTCGCTCGCCAATTCTTCTCCTATCGTTAGGATTGAACCGCTATTTGGGCGGGAGGGCTTAACCTGGATCCAGCAGCAGCTCGGCAACCCCTATGGCAAGGAAGACATCCTGAACCAGGTGCTTCGGCTGATGGGCTTCAAGTTCTACATTGGCGAACCCAAGCATTATGACTGCTCTGATCTGACCTCTGACTATCTCGTGCATGCGAACACTGCGTGGATACTCGGACCTCACCAGGACGGGCTCCATATGGTAATGCCCAACGACCTCGCCTCTATTCTACGACTGTGTTTTGCAGTGAAGTGAATAGCTGGTTCCATTCGCAAAACCCTCTATGGGATGCAACTGTCGCTCGTTACGGCGTCGTGCAAGCAGGAGCACGGAGATAGGACGAGGGAACCACGAGCGATTGCAGCATATGCATGTAGATGCCCTGCACTTCTGCCAAATCCTTTAGTGTATGTGCTCCCGAAATAAGGATGTAGGTGGCAATAAACCTGATCCCAATCACCTGATTGGCTGCATCCCACTCAAGATAAGGGGCATCTTTCCCATCACTGAGATTAAATGGATTGTAGCCGGACCGCTCACCCGCAGGCAAACCAGCGACAGTCGTCGTGGGGTGAGTTGGACAAAACGTGGGAATGTCGGCTGAAGCTGTGGACGCAGCAATCACCACTAGAAGTCCTGTTTCAGGTAGGTAGCCGCTTGGTCCGGCTGAGAAATCTACGCTCCCCTGTACCAGAGGACCGGCAGTATCTCCAGGCGGATAATCTACCGAATAGAGGCCAGTTAATGTGTAGGTCTGCCATGCTCCCGGCGTGGGATAAGGGGAGGGTAGAGGTGTCGGGGATGGAACAGATGGCAGACTGGTCCGTCTGGCCTGGTTCGCTGTTGGTCGAGGTGTGCCTGAGAGAGAACTCTTTGTGACTTGGCTCGTAGAGCAGGCACTGAGGCAAAGCACTGCACTGAGGACCATAGCTACTCTAAGCCCTCGCTTCATTTATAGGCCCCTTCCTCTTGTTTGTCTGTTGAGATTTCCTAACTGTTCTATCCTCAACACTCATGAGTTGGGTATCTAGTGACGTAATCCTATGCCACTGTATATGAAAGCAGAGTGCATGCACAAACAATCCTGACGCCAGTAACAGACGCCCAGAAAGGGGACGCTTTACTGGGACTGATCCCTACTTCTTATCGGCGGGGAGAGGTACACGAGTTTCAGGAGTTGGGGGCCGCCCGTACCAGCCGAAATCCGATTGTGACGTAGGGAAGGTCCGAAGGGACGAAGTAGTTGCGATCCGCCGCGCGCGCATGCATGGCAAGATCGCCAAAGGAGCCGCCACGCAGCACTCGATTACTAGTCGAGCGTGGATCTTCACGCTCGCCTGTTGCTATATAGGGATAGGGGGTAGAACATGAGAGTCAGAGCGGGCAGGGAGGTGCCGATGCCCAAACATCTGAGCGCTCACAGCCTGATCTGCTGCTGCGAGCCGGCACCCGCCAGTTGTTCGGAGGTATAGGTGGCGCCCTCCAGGATGGCCCCATCCAGGATCACCCCGTCCAGCCGGGCCTGGCTCAGCGTCGCGTGGCTCAGATCGATACGACTGAGGTCTGCGTGGCTGAGGTTGGCCTGGCTCGCATCTACCCCACTCAGGTGAGCGTCCCTCAGGTTTGCCCGGTACAGCTGGGCGCCTCTGAGGTTTGCTTTGTAGAGGTCCGCACGTTGCAGGTCGGCTTCCTCCAAGGTTGCTGCCCTCAAGGTGGTGCGAATCAGGTCCGCTCCGTACAGCTTGGCCCGGCTGAGGTTCGCCAGACTCAGGTTCGCCAGACTCAGGTTCGCCAGACTCAGGTCAGCCTCGCTGAGGTCAGCTTCCTCCAGGCTCGCTCCACTCAAATCCGCCTGGAAGAGCACCGCGCCCCGCAGATTGAACCGCATGAGGCCAGCCCCTGCCAAGCTGCACCACGCCAGATTGGGTCGGTTGGTGGGATGCTCGTGTCTCCAGGCGTTCCAGCTGGCGACACCTTGGTGCAGAAGTTCGAGATGCCCTAGGTCGGCCATTCGCTGCCTCCTGCGGGAAGGATCTATCACTCCTCGGCAAACGTGGTGATGGTCATCGTCTGGTTGTGCAAGCGGCACAGGGTACCGGGCGTAAAGGGGGCAATCTCCCCGTAGGAGTAGAAGCCGGTGAGGATGGGCCGCTCGCCCAGCACCTGGCGGACCCCTTGCAGTTCTTCCTCAACGTGCTGCTGCATCACGAGCTTGCGTCCCACACAACTGATCAGGATCGCCAGTTCAGGGGAGAAGGCGCCCAGGGGTTCAGCACTGGTCTTGGCTGCCTCCCTCGCCCCCGCGACCAGCTGCGGGATCGTGGTCCGCATCACCCGCGCATAACTGCCCTGCGGGACATCTCCCGCAAAGGTGATACTCTGGTCGGCGTCATCGACGGCCAACAGGGTGCGCACGACGGGTTTCTCGAGCGCCGTGGTCAACACGCTCAGCGGCAAGAGCAAGCCGGCCGCGGGCAGATCGGGGGCCTGCTCACCCAGGTAGGCCTGATACAGGAACAAGGCCGACCGACCATCCAACTCATAGAGCCGATTGCCGCTGGAACGGGTCACCCGCCGATAGGGGCCAAATGCTTCCCAGCCCCCAAACGACCCTGACCCCACGCGCAGGCGGGTGCTGTAGAAGCCCAGCACCAGAATACTGTGGGGTTCCGCTTGGCCATTCCAGAGCAGAAGCGTCTCCTGGAAGCGGTCGCCATCTCCGGCTAATCCCCCCGTGATGCCCACCTGCGCGGGGAGCTGCTGCTGCAAGCCGGCCACGAGCTCGCTCCCGTTCACGGCCACACCCTCGGAGAGGACCAGAACATGCACCAGACCTGCAGGGTCAAGCTTTCGGGCCAGGAATTCGCCGGCTTGAAAAGAGCTCATGCCCTCCTGGAGTCTGAGACACTGCCCCTGCAGCACGGTATGTTGAAAGTGAATCGCGGTCGCCACCAATCCTTCGTCGAATACCGAGGTCCCCATGATGTCGCCAGCCGTCGAACAGCCCACGAGAAAGGCGCTCGGATACGCGGCCTGCAGCTGGTGGAGCGGGGTTGGGACGCGGAGGGCAGCCGGACTGCCAAAGAGCAACACGAGCTGCGCCTGAGGGAGCTGGCCGAAAGGGGCTGGTTCCCAGTTATGCCCGTGCCAGTGGAGCTGCTCGACACGCATCGGTGAAGACCTCCCTTGCTTCAGACGGCCCTGGGCACTCAGCATACTTACTTATCTAAAGTAGCACACGGCGAGGGCATTGAGCAACAAGTGTGTCGTTCCTTAACGGCGGTACACTTCCTACGGCGACTCCGGCGCCGGGAAAGGGGAATCTCTATGGCGCTCGTAAACATGCGCATCATTGAGGAACGACGCAATAACGACCCTTTCTGCTCCAGAGAAACCAGGGGAGTGTGTTCTCAGAGTAGCAACCGGAGTCTCTCCGTCAACTATTGTGCACCCAGCCTATGCTCCCATGGTACGACCACACCTAATCGTGTGTAGCTTCCAGGTTGCGCTATAATAGAACAAAAATACTAACAGAGACAGTCACACATCAACCGTACGCAGGTCGTGTACGGCTGCCTACCAGAGAGGGGCTCTATGAGAGTGCTTGTAGGCGTGTTTAACGGCGACCAGGGAACGGTGGAGACCTCATTGGCTGGGCTCCTATGACCTAGAAATAACTTTATTATGACTTTATTATACCCGCATCTGCTTAGGAAGTCAATGTCAGGTTATAATAAAGTAATAATTGAGTGCGAATTTCGTCAGGCATGCGCTATAATAAAGTCAAAAGGAGGTACTACCAATGAGTGAAGAGTTGTCACGCAAAACATTGCGCGAGTGGCGTGCGGTCAGACTCCTGACGCAAGAGGAGCTGGCACAGAAGGTCGGAGTAACGTACTTCACGATCAGCAATTGGGAACTCGGAATCAAGCAGCCTCGGTACAAAAACCTGCGTGCCTTAGCTGTGGCTCTCGATATCCTGCCCGAACAGATCATCCCTGTACAGGGAAAAGAGTACCCCGGCGCGGCAGCGTAGCACAGGCCGGGGAATGAACCCAGCGCCAAGCTGCCCTATCTTGGCCGATACTCAGCGCGGCGCGAGTCACTACGATTGTACACTACAATGGCGAATTTACCTGGGAAATCGTGCAGACGTAGAGGCCGTGGCAGAGCACAACGACGGAGACCAGATTTACCAGGCAGGCCGGTCATTTCATTTAAGAGAAGCGCACACAGGATCAGGGGAAGCCATGGACACATACGGACACAACCCGCTGAGGCGGTAGCGATCATCGAGGACCGTGCCGAGTCAACTGTCCGGCGCCAGCTCATTATTTCGCATAATTCGCATATTTCGCATCGGTGTAAATAGGGTTGTGTCGGTTCTGTCGGTGGGTCACTCTAGGCGAATTTGGGGCGACGAAACGTGCTAGCTGAGTACAGTCAGTAGTGTGAGTCTGGTCGACTAAGACTGTGGCTCCCCTGATGCTCGGAGCTCCTGGTGGAGTCGGGCTATCTCCGCCAGCAGTTCGCTCATAGAGCGAGCCAGGGAATAGGCACGCTGTTGAGCAGTCTCAAGTGGCTCATTCGGGTCGCGGTCACCGAGGCGGAAGGTCTGTTGCATTTCTGCCTGTATGTGCGTCAAACGCTCGATACTCAGTGCTGGTATGCTCCAGGTATTGGGGCTCGACCTCGGGCCACTTGTGCCGCCTACTTCGCTGTCGCCACTGCCCTGATGAAGTACCTGGATGGTCTGGGTCCGAACCTTCACTAGCGAGACGCCCAGACTCTCCAGCACTCCGGCGGCGATGCCCTCACCTTCACGAACCAATCCGAGTAGCAAGTGTTCGGTGCCGATATACTGGTGATTGAGCCGGCGCGCCTCATCCACTGCCAGCTCGATCACCTTCTTCGAGCGGGGAGTGAGCCCGATTTCGCCTGGCACGATGCGGTCACCGCGGCCGATGATGTACTCCACCGCGCTTCGGACCTTGTTGAGCTCGACCCCCAGCCCCAGCAGCACCTGGGCGGCGACTCCGTCTCCTTCGCGGACTAATCCCAGCAGCAGATGCTCGGTGCCGATGTAGTTATGGTTGAAGCCCTGGGCTTCCTCCAGTGCCAGGCTCATCACCTTCCGAAATCGCTCGGTTAACGTATCGAATCGCTCTTTCTCGCGTTCCGTGCTTCCGGAACCGCCAGTTCCGCCACTGCTCGGGGTCAGGATGGTCTCGTCCGTGATTACCTCATGGACGATCACCTCCTGAAAGTGATGTTGCAGCTCAGGATCTTTCTCAATAAACGTGCGGAACTCATCAAGGGTCATTGCCCCAATGCACTGAATTTCTCCACGAGCCAGCGCCGGAACGAGCAGAGGAGCGACATCCGCTCCACCTTCGGCGCCTCCGGCACCGAGCAGCATGCGTAACTCATCAATGACGATGATGCAGTCCTGGCTGGAGCGTATCTCTTCGATGATCGTTTTGAAGCGCTCCTCGATCTCGCTCTGTGTATTGGTGCCGGCAACCAGTAAGCCGACCTCCAGCGTCACCAGGCGCTTGCCTTGCAGCTTCTCTAGACTCAACGACAACCAGGTAGGCTCTAGTGCTTCTGATCCAGACGCCACTGAAGGCACGACAGGAGAGACAATCCGCTGAGCCAACCCCTCGACGATGGCTATCTTGCGAAGGCCGAGCTCTGGCTCACTGATCAAGACAATGTTGTTCTTCCGGATCCCAGTGCGGGTCCGATGTGAGCGGGAGAGTACCTGGATGACGCGCATGATATCTTTGTCATGGCCAATGACCGGAGCCAGCCTACCCTGGCGCGCCTGAGCTGCGAGATCGATGCCCATCTGGTCAAGGGTTGGTGTCTTGGAAGACCTGGGACGAGGGCTATTGGCAGGGTGCCCACCGCTCTGGTTCAGGATCTGCAACGTGTGGGTGCGTGCCGTCTCCACGTTCACTCCGAAGCTCTCCAAGACCTGTGCTGCAATCCCTTCACCCTCGCGGACCAGCCCCAGTAGAATGTGTTCTGTGCCAATGTACTCGTGATTGAGTTGGTGCGCCTCGTCTACCGCCAATTCGAGCGCCCGATTTGCGGCAAGTGTGAGTTCGATGGAGCCCAGCACAATGCGGTCGCTACGTTCACTACGAGACTCGACTGCACTTCGCACGTTGTCCAGCTCGACTCCGAGACTGCTGAGCACCTTGCCCGCTACCCCGTCACCTTCGCGGACTAATCCCAGCAGTAGATGCTCGGTACCGATATAGGTATGATTGAAGCGCTGCGCTTCCTCCTGGGCCAGGCTCAGTACTTTGCGAGCCCGCTCGGTAAACTTATCGAATCGTTGTCCGTTCTGCATCGGGACCGCCTATTCCGAGTGCCCCTCATCCTTCCGAGAGACCCTACCCAAGCCACCTGTCATGCATGGTACCACGTAGGAATCAGCACTGGTGACGATCCGCCACTAACGCTTACATCGCGCCACGAATAGAGCAATGCTGCCAATGCTGCCGGCTGCGTCTTGTCTTTGGTTCCCTCCACACCCACGCATTGTCTTCCCGTTTGAGTTGCATACGTACACGAATAAGACCGGTGAGCAGCGCCGGCTTTCTATGCGATACTGCAAGGAGACATCATGAAGGAGAGGAGATCTCGGGGAGGATATGCTATGCCCGACCTACCTTTCTGGTGCAGCAGTACGGTGTGCACCCCATTGCCCTATCGGGGCGAACAAATACTGGCTCTGCTGACCTGGATCCAGTTCGCAAGAGACTGCGGCATTGCTTTGCTAGTTATAGGGCTGCTCGCTGTACTGATCGCGGGGCTTGGACACCTGTCTTGGCCATTTCGTCTCGGTGGAGTAGTTCCCCTGGCTGCCAGTGGTTTCGCGTGGATCGCAGCGGCGCACCTCCAAGATTCCTTTGGCTACCTGGTGCAACTGGAAGGAGATTTTGGCGGGAGTGGTCCTCGGGAGGCGTACTTCCATCTTGAGATAGAGATTGCGAATGCCCTGCAAGGCGCGATGGTGCTTGCGTGGCTGGTGGTCGTCGTAGCGATCGCGCTGCTCATCGCCTGTGCTCTCGTACTCTGGCGCGGGTTCCTGGTGCGTGACCGGATGCGCAACCGCAAAGCCGGCAACCTGCCCCTGTGGCCTCACTGGTAACCGATACGCCTGGAAAAGCAACTCATCCGGAATGTGGCGAGCTGCCAGGCAGTCATTGGCGAGCCATTGAGCTTTTTCGCGGCTACAGCATACGATTGCGCTGGCCCTGCTAGGGCTGAACGTGCTCAGTCCAGCGCCCCTGGTCAAAATGCAGCAGCACACCTTGTTCTACGTTACCGACCTCACCTAGCCCACATCCCTCCTGATGGGTGATATCGCCGATGGCCCAGAGCTCAGATCCGGAACCCGCTCCGATGGCAATGGGCCTCACGTGGGAATCGGGCCAGGCGACCTGCTGCCACTGTCCGTTGCTATAGGCCTCCAATAGTTCTCCCTGGGACTCGTTGGTGGAGCGAGCAGCGGAGTTTATAGCGCCAAACCAGGTGACGGTTGAACTGATGGGAAAGACTGCAGAGGTGAGCAGAATTCCCTGACGTGCCCAAGTAGACGGTGTCGAGACCGGTGCCCAGGTCGTGCCATCAAAGTGCAACAGCACCTGGTGACCAGAAGCATCGTCATCAACTACCCAGCCATTCGTGGACGAGACCATGGTGATGTGCTGGCTGCCTCCCGGGAGGCTCTGCGGCCAAATGCTCCACTTCCCATAGGTAAAGTGGGCGAAAACGGTCTTCTCATCGCTGTAGTCGGTGCCCACGACCCACGCGTCATCGGACGAGACGGCGGAGAACGAGAACACCTGGGTCGTGACTGGGAATGGTGGTGAGGGCATCCGGGACCAGACGCCATTGGTATCGCGCAGAATGGTGATGCCACTGCTGTTTGCTGGGCTTGGACCCTCCTTCGGTGTGCCGTCCAAAGCAAAGAGCCAGGCCGCATTGGGACCGACCATGTGCACCGATATCGGATAGAGACTACCGACCTTGAAGTCCTTATCCAGCGCCGGTATATCGAACAAGTGCCACTGGCCCTGGCTATAACGCATGATCGGCGCGTAGTCGACTTCTCCCAGCGCATCGAACACCGGGACAGCCCAGCAAACGGTCGGCGAGGCCATGGAGACATCCCCCAGAGGGGTATTGGGCAACGTCTGGGGCGGTTGTACCAGCTGACCTTGTACCAGCTGATAGAGAATGCCGTCTTGTGCCACAGCACGCGATGTCCTCATGCGTTCCCCCAGTCAACGTAACAGGAGATTTCCCAAGCGGCCAGAAGGTATACAGCCTGTTTGTCTAGTATATATCACGCTGAGTAGTATCGTGATTGAGTGGTCCGCGACCTTTCGGGCTTGAATCAGCAAGAATACGTGGTTGCACTCTCACGGTAAATGAGAAGGGCATTGGCCTACTAGGGCACAGTGGACAGCCGCCTGGTGCCCTCCTGCCGCTCCCTCTGCTTGGGACCAATTGCTTGCTCAACCAGGTATAATAGTGCTGCCACATCTCACAGTAGGGAGGATTTCATGTAGCGTGGAAGCTACTAAGACACGCAAAGGAGAAAAGATGGCCACCCGTAAACGTTTTCTTCTTCTGGCAGGCATCCTCTTAATTGCAGCTACGATGTTTACCTTCGGTCCCATGCGTTCGGCAACTGCATTAGCTGCCCCAGCTGCCTCGGATCCTTGCCCCCCGAACCAGAACACGGGAAGCAATGACACCTGGGTGCAGGTCTTGCAATTTACTCTTAACTCCTTCGATTGGCATGGGGTAATCAAATTCAAATACTTCCCGCTCGCCACTGATGGGGACTTTGGATCCCAGACGACAACCGACGTCCATGAGTATCAGCAAGACGTCATGGGCATCAGTCCTGGCGAAGTAGGTGAAAAGACCTGGGGATCCCTGGGTTTCTGTACTGTCTTCACCGGTCAAAGCTTTGGCCACTATGGTGTCAGTGGCGGTACCCATTGCCCGGGAACCTTGAGTGAGGGGAGCAGTGGGACATGGGTACAAGCACTCCAGTACGCGCTCAACGTCGATGCGGACAGCACTGCTATCCCGATAAACTATGGGAATACGGTTTGGGCGCCTTTAGCAACCGATGGTAGTTTCGGGTCACTCACGAAAGCCGGAGTCCAAGCTTTGCAACAAGAATTTCATATTACAACCGATGGCAGTGTAGGTCCCCAAACGTGGGGCGTGATGGCGTTTTGCTATACCTAGCCAGGACGTTTCTCTGGCTCTACCCAGGCGGAGCCGTGATCGAGCCGCCAACCATCTCCGGCCGCTCGTAAACTGGCGGGCACGAGCCTGTCCCGCCAACCGTTGATGGGCCGGATCGCTGTTCCACGCCAGACACTGCTCAGTGGGTGTGGAATCCTGCTTTCTACGCATGCTGACGGTGTTGATCTCCTGCTGCGTGGCTGCTTGCACGCCGATGTCCAAACGTGGGGACGCCGAGTGCCTGCAGCACCGCATCCCGAGCCTGATAGTGTTCGGAGCTCCATTGTCGTCTATCGGCCATGGGGCACGGCCGCCCGAACCGTCACGACGACGGGTGCTGGCGGCGTCTCCCGTTGTTAGGAGCCTGCGTCTTCTCCTGGGCCACGCGGACGCTTGGCCACGCCATCGGCAGGCCGGAGGGCACCAGAACCAGTTCCGACAAAGGGGCTGCTGCCTCGGCCCTCACCTCCTGCTCCTCGCCCTCCGTTGGCTCTTCCGTCCCTGGCTCACGCGCGGACAGCGACGCTGACAACGCTGGGTCGGAGTCCGCAGATGGTGGAGTTCCGCGGACAACGAGGAACAGCAAACGCGGACCAGTTGGATCCGCCCTCCAATATTCAGGCAATGTGCTGGTACCCATCTGCGGCTCGTGACCAAGTCGACGGCTGTACATGCCTCAGTCTGTACCCTGATCGACGGCACGACGAATTAACAGGTCTGGACTCGGTTCACGGAGTTCCCGGCACTTTGCGCCCAAAGGCCGCAGCCAATAGATTCGTGTGCTCGTCGTAGTGCGCATAGGTGTTGCCCGCAGCCAGCTCCAACAGGCTGCCGCCGTGTGGGCTTGCCTCCTCCAGCCGCTCAGCAGGCAGCGCCTTTAGCTCTTTGATCAACTCAGTGAAAGAGGCATGGAAGGCGGCGAGCACATCGCCCTGCGGACGTGGCTGGTTGCGCGCCAAGAGGACAGCATTGGCGCGGTCGGTGTTCCACTCTTCGCCAGGAAGGAGGTCCTCATCGGGCTCGCCGCGCAGTGCGCGCAGCGGGACTTGTTCCCACCAGGTAATGTGGCCGAGTGTTGCCTTGGCCGACCAGCCGCCTGCCATGCTCTCCATCTCAAGTTGCTCGGGCGACAGTGCGGCGACAACCTGCTCCAATCGTGCGTGGGCCGTCTGGATACGGTCAAGGAGTTCTTCTTTTCGAGTTTCAAGATCATCGCTTGGCACTTGAGTCTGCTCCTCTCGCATGCAATGGTATTCAACCAATGGTAGCATACTCACGTACATCTCTTGCTTGATAGCGATGAGCGTCAGCGCCATCGTGTCCGGCCAGGTTCACTTCTTGACCCGGTAGCAGTGGATGCTTCCAAATCTGGTAGCTACCTGTCTGGCGGTCAATCTTCCAACCCTCGCGCGCAAATTCAGCAAGCAGTTCGCGAGGGGGAGGCGGGGCACTACCCCAGCTGGTCGCGGCGGCGTCTCAGGTAGGCGGTCTCGGCGGTGTTGCCCGCCAGCTCGATGGCTTTGTCGTACGCCGCGCGTGACTTCTGACTGTAGCCCAGCCGCCGCAGCAGGTCGGCGCGGGTCGCATGGTAGGCATGATAGCCAGCCAACTTGTCCTCAAGACGGTCGATGGCCGCCAGCGCCACCCCCGGGCCGTCAAGCTCGGCGATCGCGATGGCCCGGTTGAGGGCGATGATCGGCGAGGGGTCGAGGCGGACGAGCTGGTCGTAGAGGGCGACGATCTGCGACCAGTCGGTGTCACGTACCTGGGGGGCGGAGGTGTGCACGGCGTTGATCGCTGCGAGGAGCTGGTAGCGACCCGGCGCCACCCCGGCGGCCAGGCGCTCGCGCACCAGCCGATGCCCCTCGGCGACCAGCGCCGCGTCCCAGGTTCCACGGTCCTGCTCGTCGAGGGTGACCAATTCGCCGCTCGCCGAAACGCGAGCGGTGCGGCGGGCCTCGGTGAGGAGCATCAGCGCCAGCAGTCCGGTCACCTCACCGTCCTGCGGCATGAGGGCATGGAGCAGGCGAGTGAGCCGGATCGCCTCGGCGGTCAGGTCGTGCCGGACGGGATCGGTGTCGGGGCCGGTTGCCAGGTAACCCTCGTTGAAGACGAGGAAGAGGACGGCGAGTACGCCGGAGACGCGTGCCGGGAGATCCTCTGCGGACGGCACCCGATACGGGATGCGAGCCGCCTTGATCTTGGCCTTCGCGCGGGTGATCCGCTGTCCCATGGTGGTCTCCTGCACCAGGAAGGCACGGGCAATCTCGGGCATGGTCAGACCGCCGACCATGCGCAGCGTCAGCGCCACGCGGGTCTCCATCGCGAGCGCCGGGTGAGCGCAGGTAAAGATCAGTCGGAGCCGCTCGTCGTCGATGGCGCCGACCGGCTCCGGCGGGTTGTTGTCGTACAACATCTGAGCCACCTTCTGCTTATCGTCGCGCCTGTTCTCACGCCGGAGCCGGTCGATGGCCTTGCGGATGGCGGTGGTGGTCAGCCAGGCGCCGGGGTTGGGGGGTACACCGTCGGCCGGCCACCGCTCGACGGCGGTCGCGAACGCCTCGGCCGCCGCCTCTTCGGCGACGTCAAGGTCACCAAAACGCCTGGTCAGGGCGGCAACCACCCGCGCCCACTCCTCGTGGTGGGCCTGGGTGATCGCCGCCCTGACGTCGTCCACGCTCACTCGTCCTGGAACGGCCGCACCTCGACCTTCCGATTGCAGCACTTCGACCCCTCGGCGGCGAGCTTGAGCGCCACGTCGAGGTCGGGGGCCTTGATGATCCAGAAGCCAGCAAGGTACTCTTTCGACTCCACGAAGGGTCCGTCGGTGAACACCGCCTCCCCACCTCGGTTGTCGATGACGGTGGCGGTGCTAGGTGAAGCGAGGCCGCCGGCGAATACCCAGTGGCCCTCGGCCACGAGCCGGTCGTTGAACGCGTCGATGGCAGCCATCTCGGTCGAGGTGGCAGAGCCGGCAGTGTCGTCGATCACGGAAACCAGGTATTGCATCTCAGATCATCTCCTATGGTTTGGAGGCGCCCCCCGTGGGCGTCCGCTCACTCTTACTACGAACACCCCTACCCCGATCCGACAGCGCCTCCTGCTGGTGCCTCTATTCTACCTATGATTTGCCGGATGGCACCACTTAGCGTAGAAGGCACGTGACAATGGGTCTGATGACGCTGCATCGTTGTAGGCTTTGGGTATTGCCGCGAAAACCTAGTCCACGTGACGCTGCTCCTCCGCCGGTCCGCGGGCTAGTTGGGGAGATGCTTGCGCTGTCTTTCTGCCCGCGCCAGAATCGCCTCAACCACTACGGTCTTGGCGTCGGCATAGTTCTGGGTGTACTGCCAGTCCTTACGGGCAAGCTCCCGCTTAGTCTGCTCGTAGAGCCGGCGATCAGCGGGGGTGCTGCGCAGCCAATCTCGGAAGAGCAGCATTCGATCGATCTCTTTGCAGCCTGGTGAGAAGACGTGTAGGTTGATATCGGTATCCGGCCCTTTGAAGACGCGATGCTCGTACCAGTCCGGCTCCCGTATGCGGAGCACGTAGCCGGCCTCCTCCAGCGCTGAGGCGTAAGCCGGTTCATCTGCTGAGCTGGCCACCACCAGCAGCAGATCGATCCTCGGTTTGGCCGCTAGTTCCGGCACCGAGGTCGAGCCCACGTGCTCGATCAAGAGGGCACGATCGCCGAGTGCCGCCTGTATCCGCTCCTTCTCTCGTTGGAAGAGCCGAGCCCACTCCGGGTCGTAATCTGCAATTTCAATAGGGCTGGATAGCGGTATGAGCTCGCCGATCGTAGCTTTACGCATCTGCTCCTCGGTACTTGGCAGATACTGGGCTTTCTTATTGGTCCCCGGCATTTTCCATCCCCCTTTCTTGTTTACTTCTCCCCTGCAACCGCAGGTTGCAGGCAACTATACAAGGTAGCACATCGTACATACAGTGGATGGCGGCTCCCCAGGAGCGGGTGCGACATATGGGGATCGTTTACATACAGTAGGGATAAGGAGCAGGGACCACTATGAAACTGCAGCACAAAACACTGATGTGGCTTGGAAGCATGCTATTGGTGATGGGCACGGTCAGTCTGGCAGGGTGCAGTGGCTTGAGCATAGGTAGCACGGCCACGCCCACTGCCATACCCAGCGCCGAAACCATCCTTGCGAATGCCGTGGTTGTTCAGAAGACGCAGATCAAAGATGTCAAGTTCTCGGTAAACATGAACCTCACCTCGAACAGCACAGCAATAAGCGGGAACCTCTCCGGGACGGAAACGGCGTCACCCAATCGCACTGACCTCGTCGTTCCTAACCTCACAGTGGCAGGTGCGCAGTTCTCCGGGGAGATCATCACGGACACCGCTTCCAATGCGATCTACCTCAAGTTTACCACCTCTGGCATCCCAGAGATCCCCATCGGAGAGTGGATCAAGACCAGTGGGGCATCGGCGCTCAATCCTCTTCCCATTGACCCCACGCAAGTCTCCAATCTGAGCCAACTGACGGGCGCCACTTTGAAGGGATCTGAGGTGCTCGACGGCGTCAACGTCTGGCATTTGCAGGCAAACAATACGATCAATGGGTCAACCGCTCAGACAGATGTCTACATCCGGCAGGACAACAACCAGCTCTACGAGGTGGTCGCCAATCTGACCGGCACATCGACCGGCACCGTCACGCTCAAAATCACCGGTGTCAATACTGGCGCGACTATCAGCCTTCCCACTGCAAGCCAGGTACTTAGCTAATAAGTACCTGCTTGTTTCTCCTGCGCCCTGCATGAGTCGCGGTGGACTCCAGAACCGCAGATTGTGATTGGTCATGTAATACTGACCTCGTGCGTTTCAATGAAAACGAGTAGCTGCTTGTCGCCGATGAGCTTGCCACCAGCATGCTGGTGAAGCACGACGAATAGGTTATGAAGAACTCACATCGTGCAAAGCACACTTCTCTAGCAGCTGACGGATCACGTGGTATACTAGGCGTGGTCATCTTTGCCTTGTGCTCCCCTCGCGGAGCCGCGCTGATCATGAGTAGAACCTCGGTGAGCAATTCTCCCAGCTCCGAGAAATACACCAGGGGCGCAGGTCCCAAATGTTTCTCTCCTGTGCCTTTCTCTAATGCGAAACGTCTCACTCACCTGGCTTGCAATCGATGAGACTCTTAGGTAGCTCGAAAGCCAGGGCATCTGATGAAGACGCGAGACCTTGTAGCGGTTTTTCCAGAGCGACAATATCTGCGAGGTTTGCTCCTCTTGATCGTCGCCGTCTATGCGTTCCTCCTCGTCTCCATGCCATTTGACCTGACCCGCGCGGCTCTCCTGGTCGGGCTCGGCCTCCTGTATACGGTGGTTGGGGTGTGTGGCTTGGAGTACTGCCGACGCGTACCATCCAGGCTTATCGTTCTGGGGTATTTTGTGGTTCTCGTGGTCGTCCTGGGAGGAATTCTCGTCCTTAGCCGAGGAGAAGCTTTCCTCCTGATAGTGCCGCTTGCTGCCTATGGTATCGCACTCCTGCCTAGGAGCGGAGCGGTCGCCCTGTGCGGGCTACTGCTGCTACTGCTTGGCTTGGTGGACTGGCGTGTCGGTGACGCTTGGAAGACCATCCTCCTACTCGTTCTCTCGATGCTTGCCTCCTGTATCTTCGTGATCGTCTGTATTGAGGCCGTGCTGCGGGAAGCACAAGCGCGCCAGGACCTCGGCGAAGCGAATCAACGTTTAAGTGACTACGCCGCGCAAATCGAAACGTTGGCGACGGTCGCCGAACGAAACCGCCTGGCGCGGGAGATCCATGATAACCTCGGGCATTATCTCACCATCATCACGGTACAGCTTGAGGCGGCGCGCGCCACGCTGGACGTGGATATGACGCTCGCCCGTCGCAGCATTGAAACTGCAGAGAAGCTCGCGCGGGAGGGACTTAGCGAAATTCGGGGGTCCGTTGCCGCCTTGCGCGCATTGCCCACTGAGAACCGCTCCCTGCCCGAGGCCCTGGCTGATCTGGTGCGGGAGTCGCAGGCGGCGGGCATGACAACTACGCTGCTTGTTTCTGGCACGCTGCCCCCTCTCTCATCTGCAGTGAAATTGGCACTGTATCGCATTGCACAGGAAGGACTCACCAATGTGCGCAAGTACGCGCACGCCACCCATGTCGTGCTCACACTCGATGGGACTGAGAATCATGCGGTGCGCTTACGCGTGCAGGACGACGGGGCTGGGACCCGATCCATCGCGGACGGCTTTGGGCTGCTGGGCGCTCGTGAGCGAGTCAAAGCTCAGGGCGGTCAGCTCCGCACGGTCAGTTCCCCTGGTGCGGGCTTCCTCTTAGAAGCGGAGCTACCCCTATGAGCACGCCTATTCGCCTCCTGATTGTCGATGACCAGGCGTTGTTCCGCGAAGGACTGCGTACTCTCCTCTCCGTACAGTCCGACCTGCAGGTGGTCGGCGAGGCCAGCCATGGGGAGGAGGCGCTTCGCCTGGCGGCTACCCTCAGTCCAGACATCATCCTTATGGACCTGCACATGCCCATCCTGGATGGTGTGGCGACAACTCGCAGACTACAGAGCTTCCATCCCGCCATCAAGGTTATTGTGCTGACGACCTTCGACGACGACGAGGACGTGTTTGAGGGCCTGCGCGCCGGAGCGGTCGGCTATCTCCTAAAAGATGTCCCCTCGGAAAAACTGGTTGAGGCAATCCACGGAGTCGCGCGTGGAGAGTCCTTCTTACAGCCTTCCCTTGTGAACAAAATCATTACAGAGTTCGCTCGTCTCTCACCCCATCAACCACTCTCATATTCGCCCTTGATCGAGCCTCTCTCTGAACGCGAACTGGATATCCTTCATCTGCTCGGCCAGGGAGCAAGCAACAAAGAGATTGCTGATCGCCTGGTCATCACCGTGGGCACGGTGAAAAATCACCTCACCAACATTATGGCAAAACTGGGCGTGCGTGACCGGACGCAGGCTGCACTCAAAGCCAGAGAACAAGGCCTCATTTGATCCATTCTGTTCCCTCTCCTTCGAGCTCTACGTTCGAGCTCAGCAGGCGCAGGTCATAGTCAGGTCATACGGCAGAACATGACCTGGGAAGGTGACCTCTGTCACCTCTCCTGCACCCGCAATCCGTCTATGCTTTCTACAGAAGATGGATACATCGGTAGCTCGTACACCCCCTAGAGAAACAAGAGAGAATCAATGCTTGATACAACCGCGATATCATCTCCGCCAGGTAAGTCATCGCTGCTCCGCAGCCTGCTCAGCCTGCTCATCATCAATGTCGCCATCCCATTCGGCTGCTATATCCTCTTGAAAGCCCATGGCGCCTCGGACGTTGCCGCTCTTGGCGTGGCCGGCGCCGCGCCTGCACTTGATGCAGTGATAAGTTTCCTGCGAAGCCACCGCATCAACATCATCTCGCTCTTCGTCCTGGGCGGCATTATCGTCGGGATCGTCGCGATTTTCCTGGGAGGGGACCCACGCCTGCTCTTGATCCGCGAATCGCTCTTTACCGGTGCGCTCGGCATCACCTGCTTCGTCTCCCTGCTTTTCCCTCGTCCGCTCATGTTCTCGGTGGGCCGCTCCGTGATCGCGGGCAGAGACCTGGAGCATATCGCTCGGTATAATCAGCTCTGGCAGAACCCGTCAGTACGGCACACAAGCCGTGTGACAACCCTCGTCTGGGCCATCGTCTACAGTGGTGACTTCCTTCTGCGCTTGCTCCTGGTCGCGACCCTGCCGGTGGCGGCAGTGCTTGCCGTTGGCCCGCTCCTCACTGGTGGTCTGATTGGCGTGACCCTGCTCTGGACGTTCGCCTATCTGCGTCGAGCGCGAAAGAATCTGGAGATTCCTCAGATACCCTCTATACCTGCAGGTAGGGAAGCCCTTCCCGCGAGCACTATCCTGCCGGTGAGGGCGTAGTGTTTAGGGCGCTTCTTCGCAAGGCGGTAAGGAGGCAATCGATGGATACACAGTTTGCAACGGCAACGAGCATGCTGGAGGCGCTCCGCACGAAAGCCATTTCTGCGCAGGAATTGCTCACCTGGCACCTGGAACGGATCGAACGGTACAATCCCAGCCTCAATGCGATTGTGACCTTCAATGAGGAGCAAGCGCGGCAGCGCGCCATCGCGGCCGATGCCGCTCTCGCCAAAGGGGTATTGCTTGGACCGCTGCATGGTTTGCCAGTGACAATCAAAGACTGCATCGAGGTAGCAGGACTGCCTACCACCGCTGGAGTACCACAGCGTGCACATGTGATCTCCACCACCACTGCTCCGGTAGCGCAGAGCGTACTGGACGCTGGAGCGGTTCTGCTTGGCAAGACCAATCTCCCTCCCTACGCGACCGACTGGCAAACCAGCAACCCGCTCTTTGGCCGTACGAACAACCCCTGGGATCTCGCGCGTACCCCAGGCGGCAGCACCGGCGGAGGAGCCGCCGCTCTGGCGGCAGATCTGACGGCGCTCGAATTCGGCAGCGATCTTGGTGGCTCGCTGCGTATTCCTCCGGCCTTCTGTGGCCTGTATGGACATCGCCCCAGCGAAACCGCCGTTCCACATAGCGGCCATATTCCCGGCTCGCCCATGGAAAATACAGCCATCGTCATGAATGTGTTAGGTCCGCTGGCCCGCAGCGCCGTCGACCTGGATCTGGCGCTCTCCATCATCGCCGAGCCGGTTGTCGGGGAAGACGTCGCCTGGCATCTCCAATTTCCGCCGGTGCGTCACGACACTCTGGCTGACTTCCGGGTTGCCGTCCTGCCGTCTGTCCCCTGGTTGCCGGTCGACGGTGAGATTCTTGGCGCCCTGGAAGACCTGGCCGCCCGCTTACGCCGTCTGGGCGCCCGCGTGGACGAAATGCAGCCGGAGGGCTTTGACCTCCAGCAGCACCACCAGGCCTATTCCAAGCTGCTGAGTGTGATCGCCTTTGCCCACCTGGATGACGATGAACGCGCGCATATCGCTCAGGTACTCCAGCAGTCGTCTGATCCGTTCGCCACCGCTCAGCTGGAAGGTGTGAACGCGACGGTTTCGCAGTTCATTGCTATGCACGGGCGACGTGAACGCGAGCGCGCTCTCTTCCGCAAGTTCTTCCACGACTTCGATGTGCTTTTGGCACCGGTGACGATCACACCAGCTTTTCCCCATATCAGCGACCAGGTTCCGGTGCTCGAGCGCACGCTCCAGGTGAACGGGACCGAGATCCCCTACATGTACCTGCCTATCTATGCGGGAGTTGCCACGTATAGCGGGTTGCCGTCAACAGCCTTTCCCTGGGGACGGACACGCGGTGGTCTGCCCATCGGGCTGCAAGCGATTGGTCCCTACCTGGAAGATCGCACGACAATCACCTTTGCTTCGCTGCTCGAGCGCGAATTCGGCGGGTTCGTTCCACCACCTGGCTTCCTGTGACAGGAGCCGGTGGCGTTGGCATTATTGAGGTTGTGCGCACGGACAGTCCGGGCGAACCACCCTCGGCTCAAGGGTAAGAAATGAGTACAACCAAGGAGAACATGATGACCTCACCTAAGGGACTCGCGAGAATCGCCGGCGTCTTCTATCTGCTGGTCGGCATCTTCGGCGGCTTTGCCGAAGGCTTTGTGGAACCCAAGATGTACGTGGCCGGCAACGCGGCGGCCACAGCTGGGAACGTGGTTGCGAACGCCGGACTGGTTCGCCTGGGCGTCGTCTCCGACCTGTTGGATCAGACCTTCTTTGTCTTTCTGGTCCTGGCCCTCTACGTCCTGCTCCGGCACGTGAACCAGAACGTGGCCAGAGCCATGCTCGTCCTCGTCGCCATCGCCGCCACCATCACCTGCCTCAACACGGTCTTCGAGTTTGAAGGCTTGCGGGTCGCAACCGGCGCCGTCAACCTGGGCGCCGCTTCGAATGCTCAGGTGCTGCTCTTGCTCGACACCCAGCACTATGGGATCTTCATCGCGCAGATCTTCTTTGGCCTGTGGCTGGTGCCGCTGGGATATCTCGCCTACAGGTCACGAGGGATGTTCCCCAAGTGGCTGGGCATCCTGCTCATCGTGGGCGGCGTCTGCTACCTTGTAGACCTACTCGCGCTGTTCCTGGCCCCTGACTTTGACAAAGTGATCCATGGCTTCATCACCATCCCGTCAGCAATCGCGGAGATCACGATGGTCCTCTACCTGCTCATACTGGGCGTCATGGCCACCAAGCCAGTCGCGCGCATTCCTGAGCCAGCTGAGCCAGCCGCGCGCATTCCCGCCGTGGCCTGAACGCCATCACACCAGGTGGGCCGGGGTTCGAGCCCTCGTCGAGCCACTGCCAGGCGGCCAGGAAGGCGACAATCGCTTCGGATGAGACGCTAATTCCCGCGGTCGTCGCGACCGCGGGAACGCACAACAGTGAACCAGCACAATGAATAGAGGCAAAGAGGCAAGAAACCCATGGAAACCCGTTCCTATCCGACCCAGAAGGTCGATAGTGTACCAGGTCCTCAAGATCCGGCGTCTAAATACCAGGCTCAAGCGATGGTGTACACCCGCTACGGTTCACCGGATGTTCTTCAGTTCAAAGAAGTAGAAAAACCTACCCCCAAAGACGATGAAGTCCTGATCAAAGTTCATGCGGCCTCTGTAAATGCGGCTGAAGGGCATCTCGTGCGAGGGAAACCGTTCCTGGTCCGCCTGATGGGCATGGGCCTTCTCAAACCAAAACACACCATACCCGGAGCTGCCGTAGCGGGTCGCGTTGAAGCGGTCGGGAGAAACGTCACCCAGTTTCAGCCGGGTGATGAGGTATTCGGGGACCTAAGCGCGTGTGGTTGGGGCGCTTTTGCCGAGTATGTCTGTGCTCGTGATGATGCAGTGGCGTTGAAACCAGTCAATCTCACATTCGAGCAAGCAGCGGCCGTACCGCTAGCGGCCGTCACCGCCTTGCAGGCTCTTCGCGATAAAGGACAGATTAAGCCGGGGCAAAAGGTTCTGATTAATGGTGCCTCGGGTGGTGTAGGTATGTTTGCTGTACAGATTGCCAAATCGTTCGGAGCCGAAGTCACTGCCGTGTGCAGCACGCGGAATGTGGACATGATGCGCTCGATTGGGGCAG
Organism: uncultured Chloroflexia bacterium; assembly: GCA_963810535.1. Taxonomy (GTDB): domain Bacteria; phylum Chloroflexota; class Ktedonobacteria; order Ktedonobacterales; family JADMIN01; genus JAJPKE01. The sequence goes on along the minus strand of CAWENW010000010.1, from coordinate 120,762 downwards.
ACCATGTCATTGATTACACTCGGGAAGATTTCACCCAAAATGGGCAGCACTATGATCTGATTCTTGCCGCTAACGGCTATCATCCGATTTTCGCGTACAAGCGTGCATTACGACCCAAGGGAATTTATGTCATGAGCGGAGGTGACATGGCGCAGGTGTTCCAAGCTATGCTGCTCGGACCCTGGATTTCGATGATCGGGAGTCAGAAGATGGGTAACGTGATGGCGAAACCAAACAAAGAGGATTTGGTTTTCGTGAAAGGGCTTATTGAAGCCGGCAAAGTCGTACCAGTCATCGATAGGTCTTACCCGTTACGTGAGGTTCCTGAAGCTCTCCGCTATCTTGAAGACGGGCACGCTCGAGGAAAAATCGTGATAACTGTAGCGCAATAACAAAGCGTATCTCTCTGATCCAGCTCTTCTGGCACGTGTCTCATCAAAGCCACCTCGAAGGAATCTCATGAAAGCAATTGTATTGACGAAATACGGGTCACCAGATGGTCTTCAGCTCAGAGAGGTCGAAAAACCGACTCCCAAGGACAGAGACGTTCTAAATACGAGTCCACACGACCGCCGTAACCGCCGGAGAAGTTGAAGCTGCCGGCAGAGATGTCAAACTCTTTAAGAAGGTTCAGTGAAGGGAGGAACGCATAACTATCTCAACGGAATTGGACGGCCACACGGCTCTACCAGAGCGCGGGTTGCAGTCCATACTCAACCCCATGTAAAGACGTTGGTCGGAGGCTATCAGATCAGGTGAACCGGGCATAGAGGGGCGACCACTGAAGAGCCTGTGCAGCGAAACGAAGTGCGGTCAGTCCAGTCGCGAGCAGCTGCTCGTATGACCTCCTCCGGTAGCATGCTCGAATCCGCCACAAGCCTGCTCCCTTCTGGGGCCGGGTGCTTGACCTTGGTGGCATATGCTTCGAATGGCCGTCTTTCGTATTTTCGCGGATGCCAGCAAATCCTGGCGGATCCTGGTCTACATCTTGCCGCGACCCTCTGCAGAGAGGGCGCAGCAGCCACGTCCATCCCGCACGAACGGTGGGGACGCCACCCGATACGCTCTGTCCGAGAAAGGAGTAGTGAACAATGCAGGACCCCTCACGCACCACTGACGGCCGCACAGTCTTCTACGAACCGTTAACCGCTGACAATGCGGCGGTGTTGCTCGTCGACCACCAAGTTGGCTTGTTCACGAGGATCGTCGATATCGATGTCCTCACGCTCAAGCATAATGTGGTCGCATTGGCCAAGGAGGCCAAGGTGCTCAAGATCCCGACGATCCTGACGACAGCTGAGGCTGCATACCTTCGAGACCCTGGAACATCCAGCGCATGGTGGGCCGGACTGTCGGTTGCTTGAGTTGGTTGGGGACCGTCTGGCCGGCAGCCGCCGTGATCTGCCACAAGGTGTGGTCCGGCGTCCCTGCGCGCAGGCGTCCGAGTCAGCTATAATTGGAGTGCGCGACGAGGCCGGTCTGCACCGCGAGCCACTCGGGACGTATCTTGAACTGCTGGGCGAAGGCGGCATGGGAGCAGGTTTATGACGACGAGTCCCGACCGGCAAACGGCCGAGGAGCGCGCGGCGATTTTCGCGCGATGTGACCGGTATCTAAATGGTCACGGCCGGAAGAGACCTCGTGAGATCCTGCAGTCGCTGGCGGAAGACGCCGGTGCCGACGAGTTAGCCGATGTATACGGCACTGGTTCGCTCATTGCGGATTTCGAGCGAGAGATTGCCGACTTGCTCGGCAAAGAAGACGCCGTCTTCTTGCCCACTGGCACGATGGCCCAGCAGATTGCCCTGCGCATCTGGAGCGAGCGCAGCCACCGTACCGTGGTCGGCTTCCACCCGACCTGCCATCTGCAACTGCATGAGCAGATGGGATACTCGCGTCTCCATGGGCTCCACGCGCGCCTGATCGGCGAGCCGGAGCGTCTGCTGACTTTGGAGGACCTGGAACTGGTGGCGGAGCCGCTGGCGGCCTTGCTGCTCGAGCTGCCTCAGCGGGAAATCGGCGGGCAGCTGCCGGAGTGGGAGGAGCTCTTGGCCGAGATCGCCTGGGCGAAGGAGCGCAGCATAGCCCTCCACATGGATGGCGCGCGTCTATGGGAGTCCGCTCCCTACTACGGGCGCACGTACGCAGAGGTGGCCGCGCTCTTCGATAGTGTGTACGTGTCGTTCTACAAGGGCATCGGAGGGATAAGCGGAGCGGCGCTGGCCGGAGCTCAAGATTTCATCAAAGAGGCCCGCGTCTGGCAGGTACGGCATGGCGGGCGGCCGTTCACGCTCTTCCCCTATATCCTGGCAGCCCGCGCCGGGCTGCACCTGCGCATCAGCCGCTTTCCACAGTACCACGCCCGGGCGCTGGAAATCGCCGAGATACTCTCGGCCGTGCCAGGCATCCTGGTAAAGCCCAAGCGACCACAGACCCATATGATGCTTGTCTATCTTAGAGGCAGCGCCCCGGCGCTCTCAGCCGCCAACGCCGACATTGCACGCGAATCGCGGGTGCAGCTGGCGCGCAGCTTCTCAGCTACCGAGCTACCAGGTTACTCTAAATTCGAGCTCAGCATTGGAGATGCAGCCGGCGCACTCAGCAATGAAGAGATCGAGCGGCTGTTCCACCAGCTGATGCGTGGTGCCGGCAGCCGGGAATGATGGGTTATGAATAGCTGCAGAGCATATACCCGTTTGCGCCCAAGTGTCTCCGTCTGTTCTCCTTGACCGCAGCAGCAGGGTATGATACACGTGTTCTAGCAATCAAGGAGTGAACGCTTCGCTCTCGGCAGGACAGCCAGGGACTGGCAGGGAGATGCGGGATGCTGGTACAGCGAGCAAGAAGCGTTTATCCTTGTAGGGGTAGCGGATCTTCCGATTGGTTTTGCGCAGTTCCCGAGCGGCATCCACATTGGCAAGGAACTGATGGCAGATCATCTGGACGGTCTGGCTGTGGAGCGCAAAGCGGCCTTTGGTGGCGTCTTGGAGTTCGTCTCGATCCGGCCAGCGCGTATGCTGCTGCCGGGCTGCCAGATGCCGATCGCGACACACCATCCAGACACGGGCGGCTTCGTGCTGGGCGGGAAAGCGGAAACGCTTCCGTGAGCAGCGACGTGGCGCTTTCATCCCGATCCCGTCAACGGGATGGGAGTTCTCGCGCCCTATCCTTAAATCCAGATTGAAAAATTCACCGAGCAGGTTGCCATCCTGCTCACGATGTTACATCATGCTGACGGCGACTGCCTATTCCGTCCCACCCTGGCGTGGATTGACTTGCTGGGAGTCCCACTTGACAAACGGAATCTGCACGGTATGCTGTGTGGTGTGCCTGCGCGGGCATGGAATAGGTGGAAAAGACAAGGCAGTGGCATCACATGCAAACACCTGATCGCTCATGGCCGCCGCGCGCCGCGAGGCGTACGGATCCCGCTTCCAATCCCGACCAGAGCCGGTGGCTTGCCAGCTCGGACGAGCCATCTACCTACCTGGATGACCACAACGTGCCGACCGAGCCTCTGACCACCGTGCGGTCTCCGGCCGCCTTCTCACCGCCGCCGCGTTGGCCGACGGCTCGGCGCGGCGAGAATCATGCACCTCAGCGGAATAGCTTTACTGTCCTTTTCGCCGTTACCGCAGTCGCCTGCGTACTCGTCGTCACGCTGGCCGTCGCGGTGGTCTTGCAGCTACGCGGGTCCGCTGCCGGCAACGCCGGGGCGCGCTCGCTGTCTCCCACTGCCATGGCTACCGCCTCGCCCACCGCGACGGTAGCCGCGACCTTTACGGCCGCAGATACGACCACATACGGCAATTGGCAAGGTCTGTATGGCAAGCAGGGCTATCTGCTCGCTGGCGACGCCCAGCAACTGCCAGCCACGATTCAGGTCACGCTGAACGGCCAGTCGGGATATATCTGGGCCGCCTCCAGCGCGGATTCGCGCGCGCTACGGAAGGCCAGTACCCCCGGCGACCGCATTGCGGCCTGCTGGTACTCGTCGACCAGCTTTACCATAGCCGTTGATCTCACCGACGGACAGCCACATCAGATGGGTCTCTACCTGCTCGATTGGGACCAAGCGAGCCGCATGGAGAACGTGACGGTCCTCGACGCCGCAACCGGCGCGGTTCTGGATACCCGCAGCATCTCGAACTTCGCCAACGGGGAATACCTCGTCTGGCAGGTCCGTGGCAACGTCGTCGTGCGCGTGACCAATGAGCCGGGTTCTATCAACGCCGTCGTCAGCGGCCTCTTCTTCTCGTAGCTCGAGTTGTGTCATCCAGTGATCGACGTCGAGAACACACGGGTCAGGAAGTGCGCCTGAGTCGCGCGGGCCGATCGTAGCTACCGATCCAGGAGCTCGACGACGCGGGCGAAGCGTTCGATCCCGCGCAGGTCGGGCGGATCGAGGATGACGATAAGGTGCTGAGTGCCGATATCTGCAAAGCCCGCCAGCGCCTCGGCGATCTCCTCGGCGGAACCAGTGATATGTTTCTCGTCGTCGTTGCGCGCATCATTCTTGTCAGCCTCGCCAGGGGCAAGCAGGTCCGCAAAGGTGCCCACGGTGAGCTCAGCAGTCGCGGGATCGCGCCCGACCTCGGCACATGCCTGGCGGAATGCGTCGAGATTGGGGATGGCCCCTCCGGGCGATTCGTGCCAGACGGTGTTAAACCCATCGGCATAGCGTGCGGCGAGCTGGAGCATGCGGGGCTTGTGAGCGCCAATCCAAATGGGGGTGCCTTTAGGTGAGGGTCCGTGCGGGCGTAAGAAACTATTGCGTGCGGAGTAGTACTCACCCTGGAAATCTACCTGGCCTTCGCGCAGAAGTGGCACGATGATCTGGAGGGCCTCTTCGAAGCGGGCGGCACGGTGATCGAACGGGTAGCCGAAGGCCGTGTACTCGGGCTCGTGCCAGCCAGCGCCCAGGCCAAGAATGAAGCGCCCTTCGCTCAATTCGTCGAGCCCAGCCGCGATCTTGGCGAGCAACCCAGGGTTGCGAAACGACGTGCAGGCCACCAGTGGCCCGAGAAGGATGTGCTGTGTCTGGACGGCCAGGGCACTGAGGAATGTGAATACTTCCCAGACACCTTGCTCGGGCTCGCCCGGCATGCGCGCTAGGAGATGATCGGCCAGCCACAGCGAGTCCAGCCCTATCTGCTCCGCCGCCTGCGCCAGAGCCAGCACGTCGCGGTAGTGCGCGGTGCGCCCGTCGAGATCACCCTCGCCCATTGGAAGGATGACACCGAGCTTCATGCGCCGGTTGGGATGTGGGCCACCGTCCCAGGCGGGCGTCCTAACCTCGGAATGCGTGTCTGCCAACTGCTTCTCCTGTTCACGATGCGGTAGGTGCTCCCGGGGAGCTTCTCATAGAGTCTATCACAGGTGCGCCGCAGTAACAGGTGCTCCGGAGGCTCGGCTGCTGGAAGGCGATGGGCAGCCCGGCGCAGAGCCGAGTATACTGGACGTGGTAGCGGTAAGCGGTAGTCGCAGAACGAAAGGTGACGGCGCATGACGAATGCGGAGCGCGTGCAGCAGTACCGAATCGAGAGCCGACGTCAGACTCACAGGGCCCTCTCCGCTGGCCCGTTCACCGTGCTGTTGCATCCCACGGATGGCACTATCGAGAGCAACGTTGCCATGCCCCACACGCAACCCAGCGACGCGCCGGAGCAGAGCTGGCCTGAGGCACTGCGAGCGGCGTTTGCGTCACAGGGACGCATACCGGCGATTCAATGGGTCGCCGAATTTGCCCCGCACCTTGCATCTATGCTGCAAGCAATGGACTTCAGCGAGCACGAGCGCCTAACGTTGATGGTGTGTATGCCGCAGACGCGATTCCCCCTCCCAGTTCCGCTGGCCGGACTCACGTTCGCCAGCATCACCGATGCGTCGCCACTCGACGCGGTGCGCGAGAGTCTGGACGTCAACGAGTTTGGCTTTGACCCGGATAGCGCGAAACCCGCCACCGATGAGCAAGCCGAGCGATTCCGCGCCACCCTCCAATCGGCCAGGGCGTTCACGGCGCGGTTGCATGGGCGACCGGCCGGCGCAGGTATGTATACGACCCCGATAGCGGGTGTGACTGAGTTGGCGGGCATCGCCACATTGGAGCAGTACCGGAGCAAGGGGATCGCAGCGGCGCTGACGGCCCACATGGCCAGCCTAGCGTTCGCCCAGGGCTGTGACCTCGTCTTCCTCACGACCTCGAACCCCGCTGCGCGACGCGCCTACGAGCATGCGGGATTGCGGCCGATGGGCGATGTGTTGACCTATGTGGCCGCTGAGGCAGGCACGCTCCAGCGTGACGCAGTCGACGGCGCCAGTGAAGGCGGGTGAAGCTCAAGCCAGTGAGAATCTCGCGCGTGACCGCTAACTCACCACTCGCCTGCATAGCTAATGTCGTAAGGACCAGTGTTTTTTTGCAGCCTGACTCGCCGTAACTCGATAAGCTGGCGCATGTGCAAATTGTCATGCGCAACCCAGGAACCCAGTAGGTCGCCAGCTTTCACTTCACCAAATTGCGTCGTAGTGCTGGCATTCCAATTTGCGGATTCCAGACCCTTCAGGAAGACCAATGATTTACCGCGCTCCGCCAGAAAGTCATTGAGTGATTGCTCAAGATCGCGCTCGTTGTACTTCCGTTCTGTGACCCAAGCTCCCGGATGAATCGGAGGCCATATCTCGCCGGGACGGTTCAGCATGAAATCGACGCGCTGTCGAAAGTCATCGCGTTCCTCATCGCCGAGATGACAGACAACCTCAAGGATCGACCACGACTCAGGAGTTGGCTTGACCTGCGCCTCGGACTGCGTGATACCAAGGAGGAGTGCCCGGATTATTTCTGCGCCATGCGCAAGGTCCTGGTAAAGCGATTCAAATTCCATGTACACGCCCCTCTCTAACTATAGAGGGCGAAGTATACCACGCCCCAAAGGCAATTTCTGCGTTAACTCGCCACTGGAACACACCGCTTCCCGCGATCGTAGCGGGCAGCTCTGCCTGAACTGTTACTAGGCTGCATAGCATCAGCAGCGCCGCATCTGGAGCATCGGTATTAGGTTGAGCGCGGTTGGCGGAGACCCGCAATGAGCAGCTCGACCATACGGCGGGCATTGTAGTGTGGGTCGGTGTCGGCGCCAACGCAGAGGCTGCCAATGCCGCGCATAAGTTCGAAGGCATCGATATCGGCGCTGATCTCGCCCGCTTCAACTGCGGCGGCGAGCAGCTGCGCGCATACGGGCACGAGGCGGTCGAGGAAATAGGCGTGCAGAGCGGCGAAGCCAGCGCTGTCGGATTGTAGGATCGCGGCGAGTCCGTGCTTCGTGACCAGGAAATCAACGAAAAGGTTGACCCACTGACCGAGGGCCGCGTGCGGCGAGCCACCATTCGCCAGCAGAAGCGGACCGGCCTCGGCGCAGGCCTCGACCTGATGGCGGTACACGGCAACAACGAGGTCCGCTCGCGTTGGGAAGTGACGATAAATCGTCCCCATCCCGACACCTGCCGCCGCCGCGATATCACGCACCGGCGCCTCGACACCGGACGTGACGAAGACGGCGGCGGCGGCATCGAGCAACGTCCGCTCGTTGCGCTGCGCGTCGGCCCGCTTCTGCCGGGCTGTCTGCCCCGCTCCCCCGTCGATGGTGGTCACCGCGTCATCTCCTCAAACAACAGGTTGACAAACGGAACAATGTTCCGTATAATCTTTTCGGAGCAGTGCTCCGCTTTCTCATCATATCAGAGCGGAGGTCTGGCACACAAGTCACATGTTGCCGTCACACATGCATCCCACTATGGAGGAATGGACCTATGCCGCAAACATCCCGGCCTCGTTTCGGAATCATGACCGCCCCATCACAGGTCGACTACCAAGACATCCTGCGGGTCTGGCGCGAGGCGGACACAATCCCGCAGATCGAGCATGCGTGGCTGTACGATCACCTCATGCCGATCGGCGGCGACCCAAGCGGACCGACCTTCGAAGGCTGGACACTGCTCTCGGCCCTCGCCGCACAGACTGAGCGGCTGCGCCTCGGCCTGCTCGTGACCAGCAACCGCTTCCGCCCGCCTGCATTCTTGGCCAAGATCGCCGCGACGGTCGATATCGTCTCTGCTGGACGGCTCGACTTTGGGATCGGCGCCGGCTCGCGACCCGACATCCCGCTGGCCCGGCGCGAGTATGACGCCTTCGGTCTGCCCTACGACGACTTCTCCAACTCGGTGGGGAGCCTCGCCGAAGCGTGCACCGTGATCCGGCGGTTGTGGACCGAGGCCGAACCGTTCGACTTCCAGGGCACTTATATCCACCTCACCGGCGCCTTCTGCAACCCCAAACCCATCCAGCGCCCCTACCCACCGATTCTGATCGGCGGACGCTCCGGCCCCGTGCTGCGTGTGGTCGCCGAGCAGGCCGACCTGTGGAACATCCCTGGGGGCGACATCGATGACGCTGTTAGCCGTAGCGCACTGCTGGACCGCTACTGCGCGGAGATCGGTCGTGACCCCACCTTGATCACCCGCTCGATCCACCTGCGAGTCTCCTACGACCAGCCCGGCATCACCCGGAACGAGATCGGCAAAGCCATCGACGCCGGCTTCCAGCACATCGTCCTTGGACTGTCAGCGCCCTACCCCCCCAACGTCTCACAGTGGGTTGCCGACGAGCTCATCACCACGTCGGCCTGACCCCCTGGGCACTTGGCGAGCCGGTGCCCAGGCAATGCCTTCATCCGCTAACAGGACCTCCACGGCGCTGTGGGTAACATTTCATACGATACGAGACAGGCAGTCCCGCGGGCACCAGATCGCTTCTGCGACACGCGATGACATACTATTATAGCACGAGTGGGTTGACATCACTGCTATGGTAATGACAGTTAATGACATCAGTTGTTCTGGCATGGACTCTCGGGCGAGGACAGCGCGTTACCAGGAGGTGTTTCTCATGTCTAGTCATTAAAAACGCACCCGTTCTCTGCTAGGGATGAGGAAAGGAAAACGAACATGGGTATGTTAGACGGCAAAGTTGCGATCGTCACCGGAGCTGGGCGAGGGATAGGGCGGGCCATTGCAGAAGTGTATCTCCAGGAAGGGGCCTCGGTGACGGTGACGGCCGCGCGGGAACAAGCGGAGCTCGATCACCTCACGCAACAAGGGTGGTCTAACCGCCTGCTCCCACTGCTCGCTGATGTGACAGACCCGCAAGCATGCGAACGGGTTGTCGAGCAGACCGTACAACACTTTGGGCAGATCAATATTCTGGTCAATAATGCCGGTCGAGGGATGAAGTACGTCAGTTCATCCTTTATGGCAGAGCCTTCCCGATTCTGGGAAGTAGACCCTACGACGTGGCAGATGATCATTGACACTAATGTCAACGGGCCGTTCTACATGACCCGCGCCGTCGTGACTGGCATGAGAGATCAGCATCGTACAGGAAGTATTCTCAATATAAGCGTGAGCTACGAGACGATGAAGCGGATGGGTTTCTCTCCGTATGGACCCTCGAAGGCGGCATTGGAGGCCGCCTCTGCCATATGGGCGCAGGATCTCGCCGCTTCTGGCATTCGGGTGAATATTCTGCTACCAGGTGGGGCTACCAACACCGGTATGCTTCCTTCGGACGCTCCTGAAGACATGCGAGCGGGTCTACTCCAACCCGAGATTATGAAGGCTCCTGCGGTGTTTCTCGCTTCAGATGCATCAGTGGGGGTGACTGGTCGTCGCCTGGTTGCCACAGAATGGAGCACGGAGCATCCTGTGGGAAAAGCGATCGTCGAAGGGATTGGGGTCGATAGGTGAGGATGAAGGTGATTTCGATGAGCAGGCCGAAGATCGCCTCTTCCGTCGCAGGTGCCATCGTCAGGTCGGCGAATTGAGCCTCATGACTTGAAAGCCGGAAATGAACCGCAGGTCTTGACATCCTGGTAAATACCATGGTAGCGTGCTCCTGAACTTACCAGGGTAATTACCTGGGTAGTGACCGGCTGAGGAGTACGATATGCCATCCAGCAGAGACCGCCGCGCTGTCGAAGTCCCCCTCCATATGTATGAACAATTGGCGCAGATCGCGCAGACTGAGGATCGCACCGTCACCAGTGTCCTGCACCAACTACTCTTCACGGCCCTCGGCGCCTATCAACCAACCTGGATTTCAGGTAAACACCTCAATCGCCTCAATGAGCATGCTCAGCAGGTGCTTGTCCTCGCCAGAGAGGAAGCGCTCTCCTTCAATCACCAGTTCATCGGAACCGAGCACCTGTTATTAGGCTTGTTGCGCGAACGTGGAGGCCTCGCAGCACTTGCGCTAGAAAAATTGGGTGTCTCACTAGATCCTGTCCGAGCTGCGGTTGAAAAGAGAATTGGGCGTGGAGACCAACCTGTTCTGGAGGACATAGACTATGTGCCCAGAGCTCGCAAAGCGCTCTCACTTGCCCTGGACGAAGCTGAGCGGCAGGGGAGTGTCTACGTGCGCACTGAGCATATCCTCCTGGGTATTGTGCGCGAGGGTGGCGGTGTCGGCGTGGATATTCTCGATACTCTCGGGGTATTGGGCAAGGTGCGTGCCCAGGTTTTCGAGCTTCTCGGCTAACCCTGTACCTGCTCACAGACGAAGGAGATAACACCATGCGTGATCCCAGTGATGTTTGGACAGGCAAAGCCAGCAGCTACGATCGGGCGCGTCCTACTCCGCCACCAGCTTTGCTCGATCTGCTGACGCAGTTGATTCGCATGCCTCTTCCCGCCCTAGTGGTGGATTTGGGCAGCGGGACCGGACTCTCCACCGCGATCTGGGGGGAGCGGGCCGAGCGTGTGATTGGGATCGAACCCAATGCCGACATGCGCAAAGAGGCCAGCCAGAAAATCGAGGGCCATCCCTACGGGGCACATATTGAGTATCGCGAGGGAGTTGCTCATCAGACGGGCCTGCCTGATGGCTGCGCCGACATCGTCACCGCTGCCCAGTCGTTCCACTGGATGGAACCGACGTCGACCCTGGCCGAGATCGCTCGTATTCTGCGACCCGGAGGACTATTTGCGGCCTATGACTATGATGCGCCACCTACTATCACTGGGGAACTGGATCTGCTGGCCCAGGAAGTTCTTCGGCGCTTTGTGCAACTTATCGGGGAGCGCGGACTCGCTGGCACCCTCACGATCTGGTCGAAGGACAAGCATCTCGAACGCATGCGCGAGAGCGGCTACTTCGGCTTCACCCGCGAGGTGGTGTTGCATCATATCGAGCACGGAGACGCGGCGCGGTATCTTGAGATGGTGAGCAGCAACGCGTTCAGCCACCAGTTCCAGTTCACGGAACAAGAGATCGGACTTGATCGCCTCAGCAGCGCGGCGTTTACGTTACTTGGATCCGAACACCTGCCCTGGTACTGGAGTTACCGAGTCCGGATCGGCATCAAGTGAGCGCAGGGACTGTACCTGGCAAGACCTCTGGCCTAACGGGGAATTGAGCTCGTGAAAATCGTCGAAAGTTGGCGAGCTGCATGTGGCAAGATCGGCCAGCCTGCAAGTATTCCACTGCGCCGATCGATAACTTCCGGGTCGTGGCACTGTTATTGTATCCAACACTTACTGTGAGTTGGTCCCTTTGGTGTTTGTAGCAACTATCACCTAGACCCGTATACCGAAAACAGGGACTTAGCGGTGAGGGATATACTATGGAACCGGTAAGTAGAGCGTTTATTTCCGAGGCAAAGCACGTTATCGATGATGCCGTCTCAAGGATCAAGCAAGATAACGCCAATACGGCTAACATTGTACACATGCGGCCGCAAGGCGATATCCTTATCAGCTCATGGCCACAACAATGGCCCAGCACATGCTGCGGATTCGGCGGAGTCGCGGGCCAAGCCGTTACTCAAGCTCAGACCTTTGTGATCGAGTGTCGCCTCACTGGTGCGCTGTATGTTTACCATGACTGCCAATACGCCTACACTGTTCCCCGCGTCAATGCGCAATTTTGGCAGGACAGCCAGAATCGTCAGTTATTGGGGGCAGGCGATAATTGGGCCGAACGCTACGCATAGCGTCTGATACATGCATACGATGTGAGCTCAGGAAGCTGTGCGTTCCAGGGGAAGAGAGTGTCTGTGACGCCTGAGGAGTCGGCACGGACCGGCCGGTGCTCATTAAGGTTCCATCTTGGTGTTGACTAGGCGCATTTCCTGGCTAAAAAACATTGTTGGTCGCCCCGCCGCTGTGGTATCTCACAGATAGATGCGAGTTCCGGCAGATGAGCGCGGTGAGTCGCTGGTCGTCGGCATGCCTCTTGCGATTACAAGCAGTGCTAGATCTTGAGCAAGGAAGTGTCGCGGCGTCGACGAGGACAGGGACACTCACGATGACTACGGAGGCGCATGTGTGACAAAGCTCCGCACTTCTGGAAACGGGGGGGCATGTGATGGCACGACGCAGCCCGCGCTAACGTACTCGTCACTGTTCTCAGCCTCATCTGCTTTCGCCCCAGCCAAAACGGCCCCGCCACAACGCAAGCTCGGCTCCCTGTGCGGGGAGCGTCTGGACGAATACCAGCTGGGCAGGGTAGTAGGCGTGGGAGGCATGGCCGAAGTCTATCAAGCCTGGGACTGTACGCTGCAGCGAGAGGTTGCCGTCAAGGTGCTTGCGGCCCATCTGGCTGACGACGCTGAATACGCCCATCGATTCTGGGTTGAGGCTCATCGGGTCGGGACTCTCTGCCATCCCCATCTCGTGCCCATCTATTCCGCCGGTGAAGCGGAGGTTAAGGGGAAACGTCTACGCTATCTCGTCATGCCGCTGCTCCACGAATCCCTGCGTGATCTGCGGCAACGCAGAGGCAAGCTGCCAGGACCAGAGGCATCTTGGATGGTGCTTCAATTGGCCGATGGGTTGGAAGCCGCCCACCGCAGCGGCATCGTGCATCGTGATGTCAAGCCGGGTAACGTGCTGCTCGACGACGAGGGTAATCCGTTACTCGGCGACTTTGGCATCGCCCGTGAGCTTTCTCCTACCGCCAGCGGTGTTCCGACCACTCATACCGGGTCGATCGTTGGAACGCCGGAATACATGGCCCCAGAACAGTTATGCGGCGCTCCCCTTGACCAGCGGGCAGATGTCTATTCTCTGGGAGTGGTATTCTACGAGCTTCTGACCGGTCGTCTGCCTTTCAAGGGCGCCACTGCCTACGATCTTGCCGCCCACGTGCTCCACGCCCCTCTCACGCCTCCATCGTGCCTTGTTCCTGACGTCTTACCTGCCGTCGAGGGCGTTCTGCTCACGGCGTTGGCCCGCGACCCAGCCCAGCGCTATGCTACCGCCGGCACGTTTGCCCAGGCCCTTCGGCACGCGGTTTCCGAACCAAGCACAATTTCGCCTCAGCGCGATCTGCCCAAGTGTCTGCGGCCGACGACTTTCACAAGAGACGACGATCCCGCGTCGACTACGGTCGCCGTCGGCGAATCTCGAAGTAACATTCGATCAGACTCTGGGATACGGCACCAATTGTTGACACTGGTGATTGCCGGGATATTCATATTTTTGCTCATGGGATCAGGCAAGCTACTTTCCCTGATACCAAGCAGCATGCGGCCCGAGACAAGCTCACCGCCGGTGGCCCGCTCGCTTGGCGCAGTACAGTCGGCACATACGGGAGCGACACCGGCACCGGCGACACCGGCACCGGCACCAAAGCCAGGAGGATCAGCGCCAGTACGGACACTGCCCAGTGATGCTGTGTCGACAGACGCTGGTCCAGTGGTCAATACACTCAAACACACCGGCGACGCAGGTAAATCCGAGAGACCCCTGGAAGCCCCAGTGTCTGAGCCAAACTCTCCTGCACCCCCATTCACGGCTCACAAGCACGGCCATTCGCACCATCCCTCGCTTCGTACACTGGATAGTGGGAAGCCCGGCACCAGGCATCCACATGGTCATCCAAGACACACGCATGCGGAATGAGTCGAATTTGGCAAGCATGGCGGTTTAGTGCAAATCTTGACTTCTGCTCTTGACTTCTGCGCGGGAGGGCGAGGATACTGGCGGCTGAAATCGGGGGCGCATGCTGGCATGGCTAGCATGGGTTAGGGCTGACTATACTTGAACCTCAAGGGGATTCTTCTGATGCTTACCGCTGACGGCGTTATCGAATTGCTGAACCTGGAACCGCTGCTGGTCGAAGGCGGCTTCTTCAAAGAGACGTATCGCACGACTGAAACACTTGGCACCCCTCATCTCCCCGCACGCTACACCGGCACTCGTGTGTTGGCCACCGCGATCTACTATTTGCTCCGCGGCAGTGAGTTCTCGGCGCTGCACCAGCTGTGTACCGACGAGGTGTACCATTTCTACATGGGGCGTAGCGTGGAGCTACTGCAGCTTTCTCCCGATGGGGGCTACCAAATTCGCCGTCTGGGCTGCGACCTCGAGGCGGGGGAGAGACCACAGGCAACTGTGCCGCGCGGCGTATGGCAGGCGCTCCGAATGGTAGACCCAGCGCCAGATGATTTTGCTCTCCTAGGCACCACCATGGCGCCGGGATTTGATCCGGCGGATTTTGAGCTGGGAGATCGCGAGGGTCTGCTCCGCGCCTATCCAGAGTGCGCTCAAATCATATATGAGCTCACTCGCCTGCGAGAAAGGGACGTACCATGATGAGCTCCCAACCAGCGCGAGCGTTTCCCCGAGTCCGGGATCTGCTCGACTTTTCCGGCAAGGTCGCGCTGGTCACCGGAGGCGGTAGCGGTATAGGAAACGGTATCGCCGCGCGCTTTGCCGAGGCCGGCGCCCGAGTCATGATTCACTTCCACAGCAGTGCCGAAGGTGCGGAGCAACTCGCGGCAGAGATACGAGCCAGGGGTGGCGAGGCATCAACAAGTGCGGCTGATCTCACCGATCCGGCGCAGGTGACTACGCTCGTGGAGCGGACGGTTGAGACGCTTGGTCCATTGGACGTTCTGGTCAACAACGCTGGCATTTATCCGTTGGCCGGCGTACTGGAGATGGCGGTCTTCGACTGGGATAGGGTTGTGGACGTGAATTTGAAGAGCGTCCACCTCTGTGTGCAGGCAGCGGCCCGACAGATGGTGGCGCATGGTCACGGAGGCGCCATCGTCAATATTACCTCGATCGAAGCGGAAAATCCTGCCCCTAGCCACAGTCACTATGACGCTGCCAAAGCCGGTGTCCTCATGTATACCCGCGCCGCCGCCGCCGAGCTCGGCCGGCATGACATACGCGTGAACGCCGTCGCGCCAGGACTCATTTGGAAGGAGGGACTCGACCAGAGCTGGCCGGACGGCGTGGCCCGGTACCTGGCACATGCGCCGCTCGGCCGGCTGGGTCAGCCACAGGACGTTGCCGATGCCTGCCTTTTCCTGGCATCGCCCGCGGCTCGCTGGATCAGCGGTACGAGTCTGACCGTAGACGGCGGGGTGCTTACCCACCAGATCTATTAGACAAATCTTGCTCTCCGGCTTGCCTAGGTACTAGACTACGGCCGAAGTGATTTCCCAAAGCTAGACAAAGCTAGAAAGGCGCGATTCCCTTGTCTACACCTCTTACCCCTGAGATTTCGGCGGAACTCAAAGCCGCTATCCGGCGCCGGCTGCCCGAGACACTCGCGAACTTGCGCGATTTGGTGGCGATTAAGAGCGTGTCGGCCAAAGGCCAGTACATGGAGGAAGCGGCAAGCTATGTCAGTGAGCTATTGGCTGGATCAGGTTTGGTTTCGCGTCTCCTGCCGACCGGTGGATACCCAGTCGTCTTTGCTGAAGCACCCGGCGAAGCTGACCGGACCATGCTACTGTACAATCATTACGACGTGCAACCGGAGGATCCGGTGGAGCTCTGGACCAGCCCACCCTTCGAGGCAACCGAGCGCGATGGGCGTATCTATGGTCGTGGCTGTTCCGACGACAAGGGGCACGTAATTTCGCGCATCGCGGCACTTCGAGCGGTACAAGACGTACTGGGTAAATTGCCTTGCCGCGTGAAGGTGATGGTTGAGGGCGAGGAAGAGATTGGCAGCCCCCATGTGGAGACTTTCGTGGAGGCGAACAAGGATCTCCTGGCCGCCGACGGCTGCGTCTGGGAATTTGGTGGAGTAGATCACCAGGGCCATCCACTGATATACCTGGGACTCCGGGGCCTGCTGTATATCGAGATGCGGGTGCGTACGCTGAGCCTCGACGCGCACTCCGGCTCTGCTCACAATCTGCCGAACGCGGCCTGGCGCCTGCTTCGCGCCCTGGCCACTATCAAAGACGAGCATGAACACATCCTTATACCGGGCTTTTACAATGGGCTGCGGCAGCCAGGCCCGCAAGAACTGAGGCTCCTCAAGGATCTGCCGTCTGACGAGGAATCTTCAATGCGCACCTTCGGCGTGCGTGAGTTTGTTGGCGGTCATACCGGAATGGCTTACAAAGAGGCGGTGTATAGCCCAACCGCCAATATTGCCGGCATCGGCGCCGGTTGGCAGGCACCAGGCACCAAGACGATAATCCCTGCCGTGGCTATGGCTAAGATGGATTTTCGCTTGCTGCCTGATCAAGATCCCGACGCCATCTACGCGAGCCTACGGCAGTACCTGGATGCGCGCGGCTTTGCCGACGTCGAGCTTGAGAAGCTGGGAGCCGAGCGATCCGGCGTCACTCCGCCCGACGATCCGCTGGTACAGCTTACTGCCACTGTGGCTGAACAAGTCTATGGCAAGCCCGCGGTCATCGATCCCATGTCAGGCGGTACCGGCCCCGTCTGGCCGTTCCGCCACTTCCTGGGCACGCCGATCGTTACCGTAGGAGCAGGTGACGATCTCAGCAAAAATCACGCACCGGATGAGAGTATCTCGATCGAGCTGCTCGAGCTGGCGACCCAGCAGATGGCTCAGCTACTGGTTGCCTTTGCCATGAGGGCAGGATAAGAAAGAGGAGGTGAGCGAGCCTGATGGCGCAGGGCGTAGTCGTGGTGGTCGGTGATGTCATGACCGACGTCATCGCCAAGATGACCCAGCCGGTTCAGTTCGGGACCGATACTACGGCAAGCTGCAGCACCGTGCCCGGTGGCTCGGCCGCCAATCTGGCTGCTTGGCTGGCGCCTCGCGGGCAGTCTGTGCATTTTGTGGGATGTGTTGGAGACGACGTTTTCGGGCGAGCGCACCTGGAGGCATTTGCCCGGGCCGGCATAACCACTCACTGTGCTATTGACCCGGCTCACCGAACCGGCATGATCATCGTGCTGGTTAATGAGAACGGCGACCGAACGATGATTACGGATCGCGGAGCCAACTGCGGACTTACCCCAGCCGACCTTCCCCATGAGCTGTTCCACGCGGGCAATTGGCTGCATCTTTCGGGCTATACGCTGCTTGACCAGAAGACGAGGGACGCGGCATTAGACGCACTCCGTATGGCGAGAGAGCTGGGCATGGGCATCTCGGTAGATCCTTCCTCTACCGCTCCTCTGGCTGCGGCCGGCCCCGGGCGTTTCCTCGAGTGGACCAGAGGGATCGATCTCTGTTTCCCCAATCTCGATGAAGGTCGCTTACTGACCGGGCAGAGTGATGAAGAGGCGATCGCACGGGCACTTTGCCGTTGGTATGGAGGCGTGGCTCTCAAACTGGGGAGTCGAGGGGCCATATGGGCTTCGGGAGACGACGCTTCCGTGATTAGGCAAGACGCGGTTACTACTCCGGCAGTGGATACCACCGGCGCCGGCGATGCCTTCTGCGCCGGTTTTCTCGCAGCGTGGCTGGCGGGTACCGGGCCGCTCTCGTCGCTGGCACAGGCGGTGCAGCTGGCCTCGCTGGCGGCAGGGCGACTGGGAGCGAGACCGCCGGGAGATCACTGGGGTCTTTAGCGCGAGCGTCCCGCGAAAGTACTGGCCACCTGCTCAGCTGAGTGGTGCGCATCTTATAATAGTCAGCACGCAGTATTAGGTGCTCCGAGTTCCCTGATGGAGTAACCGGCAATGCTCGTGCGGTTCTCACGGTAACCATGCTGAGGAGGCGACATGATCTGCCCGCGTTGCGGCCAGAGGATTCCCGCTGGATTACTCGAGCGCTGTCCTATCTGCGGCCAGCCGTTCTATCCGCCGATGACGAAGACTTCAAGAGTAATCAAGCTGCCTCCCGAAGAGAGTGAGCCGCAACCTGCCAGCGAATCAGACGCGGATGACGGCGCTGACACTCTCTCGCTACCCATGACGCAATCAGCCACGGTGGGGCGGAGTCGCCTCGTCGCGGGCGGGTTGGTTGCGTACGCTGCGAAGACTACCCGCCAAAGCACTGATCATTGCCGCGGCGGCACTGCTCCTGGTCTTGTCCGGTGGACTGGTACTGGTTGCCAGCATACATCAGCGTGAGAACGGCCGGACGGTAGTCTCGCTACCCGGCAGGACAGAGAAAGGAACCGTCCAAAAATCTCATCCCACCAGCGTACCGACGGCGACCGCTGCTGCGCGACCAGTCGCTGTGGCAACCAAGACTTCTCTTCCTCCGGCTGCGACGGCCAGCGCCACTTCCGTTTCCCCGAGCCCCGCTCCGGCAACGGCTACCTCACAACCGGCGGTCGTCTTCTCTGACCCGCTGACCTCCAACGCCAACGGATGGCCGGTTCAGAACGGCTGTTCATATGCGTCGGGCGGCTACGAGGTGCAATCAGGGGCGCAGTGTATAGCTCCAGTCACGGCAACCGACACTGAGAGTATCTCGGTGCAAATAACCGGCAAAGGATTTTTCACCAATGCCGGCATTGGATTTCGGCTCGAGAGCGGCCAGCCGAACGACCAATATAGCTTTACCATCGGGTCGGGCGGCAGCTGCATGGCGAATGATCAGGCCAATAGCACGATCTACTTCATTACCGTGTCCTGTCCCCTGGTGAAGCAGGGATCACACGCGGTGAATGTTCTCACCGTCGACCAAAGCGGCAGTCACATGGATTTCTATGTGAATGGGGGGCTGGCAGGCAGCGCCGACGACGCTACCCTGAACGGCGGGGGCATTGCTCTGGAGGTGGGCAAGTTTAGCCCCCCGGTGGTCTTTAGCAATTTCGTCATCACGACCGGACAGTAAGCTAAGCCAGTCATTCCCAGTCGCGGCATCTTCAATTATCCTCATCCAGCTCCTGGTGCAGTTGAGTGATGCGCTCGCGAACTTCCTCCAGAGTGGTAACTTTCATTTCCACCATCTCTTCTTCGAGGCTTTCGAGCCGTTCCAACTCCAGCATGGAATCGTATTCGGCAGGGTCGATGTCCTCACCGTCCAGTACCTCGTCGTCATCGAAGTCATGAGTGTGATTGTTATGTTTTTCTGGCATGGCGGTCTACCGCTCCCTTCGCAACCGGCGAGAGACGTACGCATGGCCCGATTCACGGGGCTCCAATCAAGAACGTTGTCGATGGGTCGGGGTAACTCCAGGTCGCCAGGGTATCACCGGCGCTGTCAACCAGACTGGGCGCTCCCAGGGTATCGCCAGTCACCGAGAGAACGTAGAGACCGCGGCTACTCGCTTGCGGAGCCGGCAATGGCTTACCCTTACCCCACGTGTCACCACGTGAGGCCGAAAAGACGATCAGGCCGCCGTCCGGCGACCATGGATCACTCACCGACGGTACCCACCAATTACGCACCGCTTGGCCTCCCACACCGCCTGCCTCATGTATCGCCGCTACTGCCTCGGACAGACGCCGGTGAATGTCAAGCAGTGTGAAACCCGAGCGATCTTCTATCAGCACCTGGTCGCTACTCGGTGACCACCATGGTTGCGCATAGGGATCGCTCTCAGTCCAGCTGAAGAGCGGCCGCGAGCTTCCCACGCTGAATACCTCAAACGCGCTGGGTGTACGTACCAATAGCAACGAGCCACTGGGAGAGAAGGCGGCGTCCAGGAGCGAAGGTACCTGGAGCGACCAGTGCACTTTCCCATCCAGACCTACCAGTACCAGCTTGGTTCCGCCTGAGTCGCCGGCGGTCGGGTAGAGCACCGCGCTATTCCTTGGCTGCCAGAGTAGATGGGCGGGACGGCCGGTACCAGGTAGCATCAGCTTGCCACCGTGCGCAATTACCATGCCTGGACTACTCGGCGCTCCGAGCCGCAGATTGCCAGACGGGTCCAGAACGGCGACTTGATGGCCATCACTCGAGAGCACCGGCAGGCTGGCGTCATTTAAGAGAGGCTTACTGGCAATCCCAGCCGGCTGATCATTTTGAGAGACGACGTAGCTGACGGAGCTGGGGGATAGGCTGAATTCCTGTCGGTAGATGAGACGATTTCCCTCCGGATTCCACCACCCGTCGCTGCGCAGCGTGGTAGTGTCGTCGCGTGTGAGTGGGAGCGGAGTGCCGCCGTTGATTCCGATTATCAAGACGCCCGCTGTAGCGTCAGGCACCGGGCTGGTCTGGGTAGGAGACGGAAAGGCGGTGCGCCCTGCCAGTTGGCGGAAGAGCAGTTGATGATGATCAGGCGACCAGGCAAGACTCGTAATGTCGCCCGACGTCAAGCTGCGAGCATTAGTTCCGTCCGGTTCCACGACCCAGACTCGAGTTGCCACGCAGATACGCGATTTCGGTTCCGCCGGTATGAATTACGGGGCCGCAGCTAGCGAATCCCAGCGCTAGAGCGCAAATCGAGAGCAGTACACCGCCGGCGCGACGAATTATTCTCACCTCGCACCTAATGCCAAGTAAGATGATGTCTCGAGAACTTGCTCCGTCTCACTTGCCGTAGTTGCGGAGTGTTCGAGCGCTGTCCGCGCTGGCGCGGGATCAGAACGGCCGCTGGTTCGGCGACGCCGGGGCTTGGGCAGGGGCTGCTCAAGCGGCAGATCAAACCAGAAGCTACTCCCGTGTCCGTCCCCAGACCGAACGCCTATTCGTCCGTGTTGGCTCCGGATAGCTTCGCGCGCCACGTAGAGTCCCAGGCCAATGCCAGCGCTTTCCGCGCGGCCTCCGGTAGTATATGGGCGGAAGATAGCGTTCCGCTCACGTGCGGGCACACCGATTCCTTCATCATGCACCTCGACGTGGGCGCCATCTCCCAGTCGTGTCAGCAAAACCACGATTTTTCCGGGAGGGCTGAACTTAACCGCATTGGATAGCAGCGCCGAGAGCGCTTCCTCAATGCGCCGCCGATCCCAATTACCGATCAGCTCGTCTACTGAGGATTCAAAGCGTATGGTGTGGCTGGTGCTGCCCGCAGCATAGATGGAGACCAGCTGGCGTGCTATGGCTACCATGTCGCAGGGAGCGAGCAGTAGAGCATAGCGCTTCTGCCGAATATGGGTCGCCGCCAGAAGCACGTCCAGTTGGTGATTTAAGCGGTGTATCTGGTACAACATGCGATCGAGATCGACCAGGTCGTCCTGGCGAGCGGGATCCTTGCGAAGCCTTCGCTGCATAAGTTGTATCTGCCCCTTGAGCGCTGTAATTGGCGTACGGAGCTCATGTCCTGCTTCGTCGAGAAACCGCTCACGAGTATCGTCGTCGATTTGCCCAGCCGCTCGCTTTTTTGGCTCTTGCGCCCACCATAATTCTCTCCTAGAATCCTGGCTGAGGCTACTGTATCATCCAGACAGTTGTAAATGATTGGGAGTCCATTTTCAATCTGATTGCAGCCCGCATTGGGTTCGCGAGTTCGCCCCACGTTGCATGTATAACATCTATAATGAGCACGCAAGTGCCTTGTATTGCTACAGGGCACCCTAACTATGCTACTTGCTCCATGTGGCCTTCTCGTACACAGCGTTTCCATAATTGGTTCCAGTGATCCGGTTTCCAGTCGATGGGCCGATGCGCGGAGCAGTTCAGAGTTGGAGACGAGTATGAGTGAGGTAAGCGACGTTTTCATAGTTGGAGCGGGAGCCGCCGGTTTGGCCGCCGCGGCTTGTCTGAAACGCCGCGGCCTGGAACCCATTGTCGTGGAGGCGAGCGATACCGCCGGCCATACCTGGGCCAATAATTATGAATCACTCAAGCTCCATACGATCCGCCGCTACTCGGGTCTCCCCTACTATCCTATGCCGCGCAGCTATCCACTCTATCCGACTCGGTCGCAGGTACTCGATTACTTGCGAAACTATGCCCGCCATTTTGGCATCGTCCCCCGCTTCGGACAGCATGTAGAGCGGGCTCGTCGCGACCAGCAAGGCTGGCTGCTTACGACACAGAGGGGGGACACCTATCGCGCTCGCGTCCTGGTCGCCGCTTCCGGGATCTTTGACTCGCCGATCCGGCCCACCTGGCCGGGAATGGAGAGCTTTCGCGGCAGCATCCAGCATTCGTCGGAATACCGCACTGCCCTTCCGTTTACCGGGAAGCGTGTCCTGATTATCGGCGCCGGCAATTCAGGGGCCGAGATCGCGTTGGATCTTGCCGGGCGGGCGGCCAGTGTCACGGTGGCAATTCGAAACGGAGTGAACGTCGTACCGCTGAGCTTGCTCGGCGTTCCCATCCAGCTATGGGGGCTACTCGTGTTGCGTCTACCGCCCGAAGTTAGCGGTAGCATTGCCAAGCTTCTCCTCCGGAGGTCCGAAGCGCGGCTTCAGAGGGCAGGTGTCCCCAAGTCGCCGGAGCCGATTCTGGCCTCTCACGGTATCCCTATAATCGGTCTGGGTCTCCTTCAGGAGATAACCGCCGGAAAGATCGCGGTGAACGGAGCGGTAGCCGGATTCGATCAAAGCGAGGTGATCTTTGCCGACGGCAGCAGGCAGAGTTTCGATGCCGTGCTGTTGGCTACTGGGTTTACGCCGGCGTTGCAGTATCTGCGAGACACGATTACCTTTGATGCGCGTGGCTTCCCCGAACGAGATGGGATGCGAAGTCGCCAATTTCCGGACCTATTCTTTGCCGGTTATAATTACGGCATCGCCGGCACGCTGAATAATATCCGCAAGGAGACGCCCATTCTTGCCGAACAGATTGCGGCGCTGGGTCAGGGCTCCGGCTCATGATCAGGCTCCACTGCCGACTCGGGCCAAAATGTGGTGGTTGGCAGCCGGCGCAGACTCGACCTGTCAAACGATTCCAGCAGTTCCACGAGCTCGACCGGCCGGCTGGAGGTCGCGAGACCGCAGCTCTGTGCGAGCATTCCAAGTACTTGTTCGCGCCCCTGCCCGCGGGCCTGAAGCGCCGGTAGTCCCTCCGCGGCATCTCGCTTGGCCATACGTCTGCCAGCTGGGTCTAGGAGCAGTGGTACGTGCGCGAATTCGGTTGGAGCTGGATATCCCAGCGCGTCCCAGAGCGCCAGCTGCCGGAAGGTAGATGGCAAGAGATCGGCGCCGCGCACGACCTGCGTGACACCCATCAAGGCGTCGTCGACGACCACGGCGAGCTGATATGCGATGACGCCGTCGCTGCGCCGCACGAGAAAATCGCCGAAACGCTCGGCTACTTGCCCCTCCTGTCTTCCGGCGACGGCATCGGTAAATGAGATAACTCGCTCCGGCGCGCGAAAACGCCAGGCGGCGCGCCGGCCTTGCGCCTCCAGCTCGCGGCGCTTTCCCACGCCGAGAGTCCGGCACGTGCCGGGATACGCGCGCACTGTCGTCGCCCAGTTGCGGCGCACTGGCAATCTGTGCCAGCTCAGCGCGTGTACAGTAACAGGGATACAGGAGCCCCTTGGCCGCAAGCCGAGCCAGCGCGCCGAGATAGAGAAGCTGACGATCTGACTGGAAATAGGGGCCGGTAAGTCCGCCGACATCGGGTCCCTCATCCCAGTCGAGCCCAAGCCAGCGGAGATCGGCAAGAATGTCGGCGCTAGCGCCGGGTCGGACGCGCGGCAGATCGAGGTCTTCTATACGTAAGAGAAACTGTCCTCCGGAACTGCGCGCTAGAAGCCAGGCCTGCAGTGCGGTGCGCAGATTGCCCATGTGCAGCCGTCCACTCGGAGAGGGCGCATAACGGCCGCGCCGGCCCCATATGGATGTGGATGGATCGCGGGTAGTCACGGCGTGCTCTCGAGATCTTGGGTGGCGGTGCAGGCATCCGACCAGGGACATCTTGACGAAGCCGGCGGTGGAGTTGATTTCTCAAGCAGCGCATGGATAATGCATATGGGCAGCCCGATGACTCCCAGATGGCATCCAGAAATGGCCTGGACGGGTTGGAATCCGGGGTGCTGAACTCCGTAGCCTCCGGCCTTGTCCAGGGAGTCGCCGGTAGCCACATAGTCCATGAGCTCATCTTCGCCGTAGTCTCGCATCCGTACGCGTGTACGTGAGGTGGCGGAGACTATGCAGCCATTTTCTTGCGCCAGCGCCACACCGGTGGCAACCAGGTGCTCGCGCCCACGCAATTGGCGCAGCATGGCATACGCCTCAGCCGGATCCGCCGGCTTCCCGAGGGAGTGTCCATCCAGCAGCACGGTGGTATCGGCGGTGAGTATCCGCCCCCACTTGCCCTTGCGCAGAAGCTCAGTTCGTGCCGCCAGCGCTTTGGCGATAGCCAGATATTGGCCGAGCTCCTCCGGCTCCCCCTGATAATCGGCTGTAAGCGCTTCCTCATCCACCTGGCTGGGAAGAAGCTCGTACGGAATATGGGCCTGCGTGAGCAGCTGTCGGCGACGCGGTGATGCCGAGGCGAGGTAGAGTGGAAGCGAGCTGGACATTCTGGACATTAGCTATCGTGCCTCCAACAGTGTAATAGTTTCGACATGGGCGGTCTGTGGAAACATGTCCAGCGGCTGCACCGAGACGACGCCGTAAGTGGGATGAGTACTGGTCAGGAAGGCGAGATCCTGTGCCAATGTATCCGGATTGCACGACACATATACCAGGCGAGCCAGTGGACGGGCAACTAGCGCGTCCAGCACCGGCACCCGGCATCCAGCGCGCGGTGGATCGATAACCAGTCCGTCCACGTCAAGACGCAGGTCGGGGAGCACCTCTTCTACCCTCCCTTGCACCAGGGTGACGTTGCCTACATCACGTAATTCCAGCGTGCGTCTTTTATCGCGCTTGCCGACTCCTCGATGGCGATGACCTCGCCGACGCGATCGGCCATCAGCCGAGCAAATGTTCCGACACCACAATAGGCGTCCACCCATCTCTGGCCCTTCGCGTCTCCTACATAGCCCAACACCAGCTCCACCATGCTATCTGCCTGCCTGGTGTTGGTCTGGAAGAACGAGCTGGGCCGAATTCGAAAGGCCTGACCGCCAAGTGACTCCAGCATATCGGCTTCACGCAGCTCTATTCCCGCGGCTGCGAGCTTGCCGGTAAACTCGGCATCTGGCTTCGGTTGAAGGAGAAGTTGGTTGCTATTCTCACTATAGCGTATCAACAGCTGAGGTGGCGATGGTTTCGCTTCCAGCTCGCTCGCGATCTGCAACACATCGTTGATGCGCCGGTGAGCGATCGGGCAGTCCGTCAGACGGAGAACCCGGTGGGACCCGCGTGCGGTCAAACCTATGTCTCCTCGCCTGGAGACCGAGAATCTCATGTGGTTTCGATAGTTCCACGGGAGGCTCGCCCCGAGAGCTGGGCGTACCGGTACGTAACCAAGTCCGGCGCCCGAAAGCGCTTCCTGAACTCGTCTGGTCTTCCAGTCCAGCTGGGCGGCATATTCCATGTGCTGCAGCTGGCAGCCTCCACATTCGCCAAAGACGGCGCACTTTGGTTGCGCGCGCAACGGTGATGACTCAATGATCGAGACCAGACGCACGGTTGGTGTGGGGGCGTGTCGCCGGCGCCTTCTGCGTTGGCTCCGCCCCTGCTCTGCCTGCCGCGGCGCGAACCAGGTGACGGCGACGTCGACAATCTCGCCGGGCAAGCCACCCACGAATCTGATTCGGTCGACAGACAACGCAGTGTCGCCGGTTACGATGGAGAGGAGCTCAAGCTCGGCGGCGCTTGGCTGCGAGACAACATCGACCACCGTTCCTTCGGCGACTCCGTCCGGGCCAAGTCTGTCAACGGCTACAAGGTAGCGGGCAGTGATAGCGTTGATTACCTTCGTGTGATGGAAAAGTCGAGTTACCGCTCACGTGGTGGTACTGTCCTTATGTTACAAAGCCTGGGAAAGTCGCGGTAGTTTGATCCGGCCGCGCGCGGTCGGCTTTTGCCGGACATGTCGTGTTTTGCACAGAATCAGTCATCGGGAGTATAGCATAAAGAGTGGCGTAGTCTCGTCCGGTCATGCTAGGGTTCCAAATGGCGGCGCGCGTTCACATTCCGGTTTTGAAATGACGATACCGTTTATGGAGACGGATTCATAGCTCGCGAAGCTCGAGAGTGCTAGCGGGACAGCTAGATAGAGTAGGCGGCACAACCATGGTTAGGCTCGGAGCGGCCAGCCGAGTGGAGGCTCTCGCGGCAATGGCCGATGATACCCTTGACGTGCTGGTGATCGGTGGGGGCATCACCGGGGCAGGCGTCGCCCTCGACGCGGTGGCGCGTGGCTATCGAACCGGCCTGCTTGAGCGCCGGGATTTCGCGAGCGGCACCAGCAGAAGCTCGACGAAGCTGGTGCACGGAGGGATTCGCTACCTACCCCAGCTCGACGTTCCGCTGGTTCGTGAGGCCCTGGTAGAGCGCGGGCGCTTGCTGCGCAACGCCCCCCATCTGGTGCAGCCACTCTCCTTCATCTTACCGCTCTACGCCGATGCTCGGCGCCCGGTTGGATTGCCAATCGCTCCCCCTTTGGGCATCGGACTTGGCCTGATACTGAATACCGGGCTCACCTTCTACGATGGGCTGGCTGGCGGTGAGAACATTGCACCTCACCATCGCTTGAGCAGCGCCGAGATAGCGAGGCGCGCGCCGTGCTTGAAGTCTGTGGGGCTCAAGACCGGGTTTGCCTACTTCGATGCGCAGACCGACGACACCCGCCTGACCATCTCAGTACTTCGCGCCGCCGCCGATCGAGGCGCGCTGCTAGCCAACTATTGCGCCGCTACTGGGTTTCTTGCCGAGGGTGGCGTGGCACGCGGCGTCGTTGCCGAGAGCACGCTCGAGACTTCGCCGGAAAAGCTGACTATACGCGCCCGCTACATCGTCAACGCCACCGGCGTCTGGGCAGAGGAAACCGAACGGTTGGCCGGCGAGTCGCCGATGCTTGACGTGGTTCCCAGCAAGGGCACTCACCTGGTCTTTCCAACGAGAGATATTCGATCTAAACGACGAAGCGATCGTGCTGCCCGAGACCGAAGACGGCCGTATTCTGTTCATCGTGCCGTGGCTCGGACGCGCTCTAGTGGGCACCACCGACGAGGAGGCACCAGACCTGCGCGCGCCGGTGGCTACGGAGATGGAGATCGACTATATCCTGAACCATCTCAACCGCTTTCTGCGCGCTTCGGTGACTCGTGACGACATCGTGGCGACGTACTCCGGTTATCGGCCATTGCTCAAGCTTCGTAGCGGTGGGCGGACACCGGCTCGGCTCTCTCGCAGCCACGCGGTGGTAGAAGGAGCGGACGGCCTCATCTCGGTTTCGGGAGGCAAGCTTACGACCTATCGCCGGATGGCCCAGGATGTGCTCGATCGGATCGACGGACGCGAGGGCCGGCACCATGGGCATCCAACCGCCAAGATGCTCCTATACGGTGCCACCGGATGGTTTGACTCCCGGTCGGCATTTCTCCGGCGCGCCGGCAGCTTTGGACTCGATCACGAGGTTACCGAGCATCTCAGTCAGGCATACGGTACTGCTGCCGACGGTCTGCTGGATATCATCGAGGCGCGTCCCGACCTGCGAGCCCGCCTGGTCCCGGACCTTCCGTATGTCGAGGCGGAGGTGATGTATGTTTGCGTGAATGAGCTGGCGCTCACCGTCGAAGATGTGCTGGCGCGGCGCACCCATATAGCTATTCTTGATCGATCTCGCGGCAGCATGGCGGCGGAGCGGGTAGCCGAGCTCATGGCTGCAACGCTTGACTGGTCGGCTGCTGAGAAGAGCCGCCATGCTGGCGGCGTATTATGCCTTTGCACTGCAGGAGGCCGGGCCGCTTGGATTGCCGCTACCGCGGACTACTGGTACTGATTGAGATACTTCATGCCAAGATATAAGATCTTGGGGTTGTCTTCCGCAAGCCCGATCATCAAATTGCACTTGCGACACACGATCCCACGCATTTCATTTATCTTGTGGCAGTGATCGATACTTGGCACCGTGTCCGGGGTCAACTCGCAACCGCAGAGCGCGCAAAGGTAGTTCTGCTCTTCCAACATCCGGTCGTACTGCTCCGGGCTTATGCCGTACATATACTGCCGTCGCGATTTTCGCCGCGCCTCCAATTTCTCCTGATGCCTATCGAGCTGCAATCGTTCTATAAGCGGATTCTGCGCCTCTGCCTTGCCGCGATTTCTTCGTCGGCGATACTGTACGTACTGTCGTTGACACGATTTGCACCAGCTGAAGCGACCGTCGGGTGTGCTTGCGCTCAGACCAAATTCGATCAGCAGCTTCGATTCCCCGCATTTCGCACACCTTTTTTCGATCTTGGCCATAAGTCTATCCCCTGTCGATGTTGAGAACCCCGAGAGACTTCTGCTGGAGTGAGAAGAGCACATTGAGCGCATCCATGGGAGTCATGGCGGCAATATTCAAGCTCGCCAGTGCCAGTGCCAGCGACCTCTCAGGCTCGGGCGCCTGGCCGTACACCACGTCGTTGGACTCGGCAATGGCGGGCAAGCTGGGGGCGCCGGGTTTGTCCAGCTTCGCCGAGTGCGCGAGTTTCACTGGCCAGTACCTCGGCGGCCCGCTGGATCACCAGCTGGGGGAGGCCGGCCATACGGGCGACTTCGACCCCATAACTGAGAGAGCTGGATCCAGGAATTACCCGATGGAGGAATATCGGCTCTCCGTCGCGCCGGTCGACTTCCATCTGGAAAGCGGCCAAGCGCGGGAGAGTCTGCTCGAGCACCGACAATTCGTGGTAGTGCGTGGCAAACAAGGTACGAGCGCCTACGGTGTCGTGCAGATATTCGGTGACGGCACGAGCGATTGCCAGGCCGTCGTGAGTGCTGGTCCCTCGACCTACTTCGTCCAGTATGACGAGGCTGCGTGGAGTGGACTGGCGTAGGATGGCGGCTGTCTCTACCATTTCCAGCATAAAGGTGCTCATGCCGCGCGCCAGGTCATCCTCCGCTCCCACTCGAGCGGCAATTCGATCAACCAGTCCGATTCGAGCTCTCTTGGCAGGGACGAATGAGCCGATTTGCGCCAGCAACACAATAGTTGCTACCTGCCGGAGGTAGGTTGACTTCCCTGCCATGTTCGGGCCGGTGAGCAAGACGATACGAGTGCCGGCTCCGTCTTCGGCCATGGGATCGAGGCGCGTATCATTGGCGACGAATTCGCGAGCGTCTACTGACGCTTCAACAATTGGATGGCGTCCCGCCTCGATAATAAGCTCGGTCGCGTCTGAGAGCTGCGGCCGCACGTAGCCACGCGCTTCGGCGACCTGGGCCAGGGCCAGATACACATCCACCCCAGCGATCGCCAGCGCTGTCGCACGCAATCGCGCGTGATGTGCGGCAATAGTCTCCAGAATGCCCCGGTACAGGCGTGACTCCAGTTCACCGATCTGTTCTTCGGCATGCAATATCGCCGCTTCACGCTCTTTGAGCTCCGTGGTCACATACCGTTCGCCGTTGACGAGTGTTTGTCGGCGTTGGTATTCGGGAGGCACTCGCGCCCGATTGGCGTTGGAGACTTCCAGGTAGTAGCCGAAAACTTTGTTGAAGCCGACTTTGAGAGATTTGATTCCGGTCCGTTCGCGCTCACCGGCCTCAAGCCCGGCAATCCAGGCCCGTGCCTCGGCAACTCCGGCGACAATGCTGTCCAGCTCCGTGGAGTATCCGGGTCGGATCAGTTTTGTCGAACCGCTGCCAACTTCGGCAATCGCGTCCTCGATGAGCTGGCATATCTCGGGACACGGATCGAGGGCTTTCTGGATACTTTGCAGCGCCGACGCCTCGGCCGCAAGCAGAGCATCGGCAAGATGGGCGGATTCTTTGAGGCAGAAATGCATCGCGTGCAGCTCGCGCGGCACCGCGTTTCCCTGTACTGCCCGGCCCGTGAGCCGCTCCAGATCGGGCAGCCCGTCCAGCGCGTCAGCCAGACTCCGGCGCAGATCCGGAGCGGCATAGATTTCCCCGACGGCATCCAAGCGATCCTCCAGGTCACCTCGATCGCAGATGGGCGAGAGCAGGAGACGCCGCAAATGTCGCGAGCCCATGAGGGTTCGTGTGCCGTCGAGAAGAGAAAGCAGCGTCTGGCGCCGCTCACCGCTGCCCACTCTATGAGAGGCGGGTAGGTTGCCGCGGTACGGACTGGAGCCGTGTCGCCCTTCCCCATACGCAGGGACTATCGCTTCCAGCGTCTGCCAGGTACGCCCATCTATCTGCACCAAATCTCCGGTATCATAATAGGATAGGCCGAGGACCAGTGGAAGCAGGTTCGGGTTCATACGCTCGACGTAGGCCAGCACGGCACCGGCAGCGGCGATCGCCAGGGAGAGTCCCGAGGGCACAAAGGCTGCCAACGTGGAGGATTGGAAGTGGTGGCAGAGGCGCGTGCGGCTTGCTTCCACCCCGAAATACTGATCCGGACAATGCGTCAGCGAGTACCCGGCCGTTTGCCCAAACAACTCATCGCCCTCAGATGACCGGTCGGCGAGGGTATCGGGCACGATGATCTCGGCGGGCGAGAGTCGCTCCAGCTCAGCGCGCATCGCCTCTACCGGCCGTTCGGCCAGCCATTCGGTACAGCAGAAGGCTCCAGTGCTTGCATCAATGTAGGCAAGACCGATTCCTGCCCCACCGCCTGTACCGCGCCCATTTCCCGCCGCCACTGCAATGGCTACCAAATAATTGTCGCGGCTGGGCGGAACCATGGCGGGAGACACCACTGTGCCCGGTGTCAGGATCCGCTTCACTTCGCGCTTTACCAGCCCCTTTGTCGGCACCTCGACCTGTTCACAGATGGCTACCTTGTAGCCGCATGCCACCAGCTTCGCCGCGTAGCTTTCCAAGGCATGGACGGGAACGCCGGCGAGCGGCACCCGCGTGTCAGGTCCATAGGACCGCCCGGTCAGGGCGATCTGCAACTCATGCGCGGCGATGCGGGCGTCGTCGTCGAATGTCTCAAAGAAGTCTCCCACCTGGTACAATAAGATGGCATCTGGATATTGGGCTTTGATGTCTAGATACTGGCGTCGAGCTGGTGAGATCATGACGGTTGTTATTTTCTAAATATGTTCGGCATCTGTTCGGCGCATACAATCCATGACTGGATCAACGACCGTGTGCATGTTTTAGAACGAATATGTACCATAATAACATTCTCATTGCCCCATGCCTGGAGGTAACGCCGTATGCCTATCGCAACCACCGACGAGCAGCTGCGCGCCATTCTGCAGACTCGCGGGCGCATTGCTGTCGTGGGCATATCTGCGAACCCGAGCCGCCCGAGCCACAGTGTCGCCGCCTTTCTCAAAGACAGAGGCTACCAGCTCTATCTGGTCAATCCTCTGCTGGCGGGCCAACGCGTGCTGGGAGAGACGGTGTATGCCAGCTTGTCTGATCTGCCCGAGCCTCCCGCGATTGTCGACGTCTTCAGACGGTCGGAGTATGTATCCAGTGTGGTGGATGACGCAATCTCAGTCGGAGCTAAGGTACTCTGGACCCAACTGGGAGTCCACGATCCCGAGTCGGGGCGGCGGGCGAGTGAGGCTGGCCTTGCAAGTAGTTGAAGACCGTTGTACCGCTATAGAGTATGCACGCCTGCGTCCCCAGCTTCCTCCGCCTCCGGAAAGGTAAGTCAGCCCCGATCTCGCTTAGCTGGATGCGGAGGCGGGCGAAATGCCAGCCCATCATGAGCCGGCGATGATCTCGGCGCGACGTAGTCGAGAGCGGGCGACTCTCCCGATGGGCTCCATCGGCTCTATGTCGGAGAGTGTCGGCTGCGTCACTCGGGCTGGAGCAGACCCCGGTAATGCGGCACGAGACGCGGCGGGATCAAATTCCGCGTGTGTGGCCCGCGATGAGAAGACCAGGTCCAGCACTTCATCCATACGCTCCACCGGCAAGAATGTGAGACAGTTGCGGACGTCGCTTGCGATATCGTCAAGGTCCCGGATGTTACGTCGCGGCAGAACCACCGCCTGCACCCCGGCCCGATACGCGGCCAGCACCTTCTCTTTGATCCCTCCAACCGGAAGCACACGGCCGCGTAAGGTGATTTCGCCGGTCATCGCCAGATCCTTTCGAACCGGTCTGCCGGAGAGTGCAGAGATCATTGCAACCGCCATGGTAATGCCGGCAGATGGGCCGTCCTTAGGGATGCTTCCAGCCGGGAGGTGCACGTGCACATCATAGGATTCGTAAAAAGACTCAGACAGCCCTAGTGAGACGGCGCGCGACCGCGTAAACGTCAGTGCGGCCTGGGCAGACTCACGCATGACCTCGCCCAGTTGGCCGGTCATAATGATGCTGCCGTGTCCAGGAACGGCCATGACCTCGACGGTCGTCAAATCCCCTCCGGCAGCCGTCCAGGCGAGGCCGGTGGCAACTCCAATTTCATCCCGGCTCTCGGCCTCGGTCGGATAATACTTCTGCGGACCCAGGTACTCAGACACTCGCTTGCCCGAGATGGTTACTTTCCCACGGCGTC
Organism: uncultured Chloroflexia bacterium; assembly: GCA_963810535.1. Taxonomy (GTDB): domain Bacteria; phylum Chloroflexota; class Ktedonobacteria; order Ktedonobacterales; family JADMIN01; genus JAJPKE01. The sequence goes on along the minus strand of CAWENW010000010.1, from coordinate 88,157 downwards.
CCTGCGCGACGTTGCGTGCGATCTTTCTGGCGATGGAGCTGATCTCGCGCTGATAGCCGCGCACGCCCGACTCAAAGGTGTACTCGCGTATGATCCGGCGCAGCGCGGCATCGTCGAATTCGATACGGGCGGGGGTGAGTCCGCAGTCGCGTACGACCTTGGGCACGATAAACTGCCGTCCGATGACAAGCTTCTCTTCCTCGGTGTACCCCGAGATGTCGATGACCTCCATGCGGTCGCGCAGCGCCGCTGGAATGGTATCGAGCACGTTGGCGGTGAGAATGAAGAAGACATTCCCCAGATCGTAGGGCACCTCGAGATAGTGGTCCGAAAATGCATTGTTCTGCTCTGGGTCCAGCACCTCCAGCAGCGCCGCCGCAGGATCTCCTCGGTAGTCCGAAGCCATCTTGTCGATCTCATCCAGCACGAAGACGGGATTGACCGTTCCAACCGTTTTCATGGTCTGAATGATGCGTCCAGGCAAGGCGCCCACGTATGTGCGGCGATGGCCACGAATTTCGGCTTCATCTCGCACCCCGCCTAGAGAGATACGGGCAAACTTGCGGCCAAGCGCGTCGGCAATTGAGCGCCCCAGAGAAGTCTTGCCTACGCCCGGAGGCCCTACGAAGCAGAGTATGGGCGCGCGACCCTCCGGCGCCAACTTGCGTACGGCAATGAACTCGACGATGCGGTCCTTCACTTTCTCGAGACCAAAGTGCTGCTCGTCGAGCACTTGCGCAACATAATCAAGATCCAATCGGTCGACGCTGCGCTCTTTCCACGGAAGTGCCACCAGCCAATCAATATAGCCACGAAGCACGCTGTATTCGGGAGCCACGGCGGGCATGGCCTGCAGCCGCTCGACTTCCTTCAACGCGCGTTCCTTGACCGCCTTGGGCATACCAGCTGATTCGATTTTGGCACATAGCTCGGAGTGCTCGCTCACCGACGGATCCTGCTCGCCCAGCTCGCGTTGTACCGCCTTGAGCTGCTCGCGCAAGAAGTATTCGCGCTGGCCGCGGTCGGCCTCCTGCTGCACCTCGGCATGAATCTTCTGTTCCAGCTCGAGCACGCTCTGCTCATGCTGGAGCAAGCGACAGGCCTTGCGTAATCGGGCAACCACGGGGAAGGTCTCGAGGAAGTCCTGGCGGACCGAGAGCTGGGGCTCGAGCTGAGAAACGATGAAGTCGGCGAGCATACCCGGGTCTTCGATGGCTATGGCCTGCTCGTATACGTCTTCACCGAGACGATGATTGAGCCTGGCACACTGTTCGAAGTAGCCCAGCGCGGCACGTACCAGCGCCTCGGTTTGCTCATCAGGCGTGAATACGTCTTCCGAGACGACTCCGCGTATTCTTCCAAATGGAGTCTGTTGGAGCCAGGTATCGATGCGCACGCGCCTGACGCCCTGCACCATGACGCTCACAGTATCATCGGGCATGCGCAGCACGCGATTGATGTGGCATTCAGTGCCGACGCTGAAGATATCGTGGTAGGTAGGCTCGGTCGTCTGATCCGAGCGCTGAGCCACCAGCAGTATTGCCTGGTCACCGGCCAGCGCGGCTTCGATAGCCCGCAATGCGGGATCTCGGTCCACGAAAAGTGGGATCACCATATTGGGGAGGACGACCGTTCCTCGCACGGGCAGCACAGGAAGATCGCGCCATAGCTCCATACCACCGGCGCCGCCGAACTGCCGGCTGCCGGAGGATCCATACTCTGGTCCCAGCTCGTCAGGGAGTCCATGCTGTGGTATCACCGCGGAGCGCGTGCGCCGCGGCCGGCGTACCGTACGGTGGTGGTTATCCATAAAAGGAAATCGCCTCTGTCGTCAACTCGGTGCAATACTGCTCATTCACCGCGTGCCTGCTCGGTTACTTCGGGGAGCTTGCACTGATCTAGTATAGCCCAGCGAACGGTGAAAGACAATCATTCACGCTTCCAATAGGAGAGATTGTGCTATCGAGCAACCCTGCATTTTGTAACGGATCAGCAGGCTGGCGGGCCACGAATGTGACGCAGTACCATACCGGTTTGGTGCCAGCGGCCAGGTACATGCCATGCAGCCTCCGCGGCTGTTTCTTCGAGAGTGCAACTGTGGTATAGTGGATGTGGGAATGGCCACGCTTTTGGCCAGCGGCGGATAACATGGTGGAAGCTCCCCCTCAGTTAACATATCTAACCTGTTCCCGTGTGGCGCTAACAGAACGGATGTGTCGCGGAGACCTGGAGCTGAAGGAAGGGAAGATGGGCGTGGAATTCATGTTTCCGCGGTGCCGGAAGTGCGGTGCCGGCGATCTCGTGCCACTCTCGGATTTTGGCAGCCAGGGCGCCTCAATACAGTTCAAGGCCTGGGTCTGCACTAATCCGAATTGCCTCTACAACGTGAAGATTCGCAACGGTGACATCATTATCAATGAACCGGTAAGCGACGGCTCGATGCATTCTTCATATCGCGGTTCGCGCTGACCAGGAGGCAAATGCGCGAGGCGGTCCGCCTGCCCGCCAGACACGCTGCCGGCATCCAGCCACTCACGACCGGTACGGCCGTACCGGTCGTGAGTGGCTTCACTGTTTCTCCATCAATCGTTATCTGTGCTGTAAACGGAGCATATATCGACCATGTTCAAGCGACTGCGCGAGGGCCTCTTTGGGCGAACCGACGAGACCTCCGAAGAGTTAGACGAGTTATACGAGACTGAGACTACCCAAACGTCTCCGGAGTCCGAGGAAGCGGATACAGCTCCAGTACCCGAAGGATCGCAAGCCGTAGCAGCGGAGCAGCAAAACGCCACGGCACCCCAGGTATTTGACCGCGCTCTCGCGACTTCGGCCCCGGCGAGCGCGGGTCTTGGCTACGATGAAGATCAGGAAGACGAGCAAGGCGACGCGCTGGACCTGGCCACAGAGCAGTCCGGAGGTGAGTCGCGCAGGCGCGGGCTCTTTCCCAATCCGTTCCATTTCGGCCTGGGTCGCACCCGCCAGCTCTTCGGGAAGGTGAACGAGGCGCTGGAAAATGATGACATCTCGCCTGAGCTGTGGGACGAGCTGGAAGAGACCCTCATTACCGGCGACGTAGGCATACAGACCACCGAGAGACTCCTGCAGACGCTCCAGGAGCGTGTGGAGGCCGAGCATCTCACCCGTGGGCACGAGTTGCGCGACGCGCTCAAAGAAGAGCTGGAGATACTCTTGGGCGATCCCGAGCCACTCGTGTTGTCGGAGACCTCACCTATTTCGGTGTATCTGGTAGTTGGTGTCAACGGAGTGGGCAAGACCACCAGCATCGCCAAGCTTGCCAGCCTCCTAAAAAAGCAGAAGCACCGAGTCATGCTGGCTGCCGGGGATACCTTCCGCGCCGCTGCTACGGAGCAGATCAAGACGTGGGGCGAGCGTATCGGGGTCACTGTGATCAGTCACCAGCACGGCGCCGATCCTGGGGCAGTGGTCTACGATGCCATGCAGGCGGCGCAGGCTCGCGGAGCCGATGTCTTGATTGTGGACACCGCTGGCCGGCTGCATACGAAGTATAACCTCATGGAAGAATTGAAGAAGATCATGCGGGTTCTGCAGAAGTACGATCCTGAGGCTCCGCATGAGGTGCTCCTGGTGATGGACGCGACTACTGGTCAGAATGGATTCATGCAGGCCAAGCAGTTCGTCGAGGATTCGGGCGTCAGTGGCGTCATCCTTACCAAACTGGATGGCACCGCACGGGGCGGCATCGTGTTCGCGGTTGCATCTGAGCTCGGATTGCCGATCAAATACATCGGAACCGGGGAAAAGATTGGTGATATGGCTCCATTCGACCCAGTGGCCTTTGTTGACGCGCTCTTCGAAACAGTGTAGATTACACCGCGTGCCTGTTGACTAGCTACAGAAAGTACGAGAAGATAGCAGCGGTAAGATTTCAAGGTGAAACTCACCGGTTACTGAGGTTTTTGATCAGGGGGACAATAGGTGAAGGACGAGTCACGTCCGGCTCTGCCGGCCAACAGTAAGAACGGCCAGCTTCCAGAGACCAATCCTTCAATTGCAACCTCGGCGCGAGCGCTGCCGGAGAACCTCGCGGTCAAATGCCCTAACTGCCGTGAATTGCTCGTCGGCAAGGATCTCGAGAAGAATTTCCAGGTCTGTCCGCGTTGCGGTCACCATTTCCGTTTGACTGTAGACCAACGTATCGAGATACTTCTGGACGAGGGCTCATTTGTTGAGCTGGCTGCCGACCTCATTTCCGCCGATCCGCTCGAATTCGTCAGCCGCTCGCAGCCGTACCGCGAAAAGCTGCGCGAGGAGCGCGCTAAAACTGGTCTGAAGGAATCAGTCGTTGCCGGAACCGGACGTATTGAGGGATTGCCACTGGCACTCGCCATCATGGACTTTCGCTTCATCGGCGGCAGCATGGGATCGGTAGCGGGTGAAAAGATCACTCGAGCCATCGAGAAGGCGCAGGCCGAGCGCATTCCACTGCTCATCATCAGCGCTTCCGGCGGGGCGCGCATGCAGGAAGGGCTGATCTCTCTGATGCAGATGGCCAAAACGTCGGCCGCCCTGGCCCGTCTCGCCGAGGCCGGCGTCCCGTACATCTCGCTGCTCACCGATCCGACCACTGGAGGGGTCACGGCGAGCTTTGCCTCGCTCGGTGACATCATCCTGGCCGAGCCGGGCGCCCTGATCGGATTCACCGGGCCGCGTGTCGTCGAGCAGTTCATGCATCAGCGCCTACCCAAAGATACCGATACGTCCGAATTCAGCCTGGCGCATGGCATGATAGACGCTGTAGTTCACCGCCGTGTGCTCCGGCCGACCCTGACAAAGATTCTGCGGCTGTATCATAACGCCGCGTCCCTGTCACAGAAGCAATAACAATGAAGCGGCGACGGTGGACACGGCTTGCGTGTCTCTGCACGGTCGCCAGCGCCAGATGCGGCGCCGCTCACTGAAGAGGAAAAGAGGTAGTCTCTCATGGCATTCGATCTCGACTTCGAGCGCCCGCTTGCCGACCTGGACAAGCGCATCCAGACGCTGCAAAAGAAGACCGACCGCCTGAGACCGGAGGAGCGTCTGCATTTACATGACCTGGAGCAGCAGCTAGAGCAACACACCCGGGATATTTACGCCAACCTCACTCCGTGGCAGAGAGTACAAGTTGCCCGCCATCGCGACCGCCCCTATACCAATGATTATATAAAGCTCATCTGCGATGACTACTTTGAGATGCGCGGAGACCGGCGCTACGGCGACGACCGCGCCATCCAGGGCGGCCTTGCCAGTATCGACGGCAAGACGGTCGTCATTTTTGGTCATCAAAAAGGCCGCGACCTCAAAGAAAAGACCGAATGCAGTTTCGGATTGACGCATCCGGAAGGGTGCCGCAAAGCGCTTCGCATGATGCGTGAGGCGGAACGCTTCCAATTGCCGGTAGTTTCGTTGATCGACACCCAGGGAGCCTCACCGGGACTCGAAGATGAGCAACGGGGTATCTCTGAGGCGATCGCCGAAAATCTGTTGGTTATGCCCCGTCTACGTACCCCCATCATTTCGACCGTGATCGGCGAGGGCGGCAGCGGTGGGGCGCTGGCATTCGGAGTCGCCGACCGAATACTGATGCTGGAGAACGCCATCTACATGGTGGCGTCTCCGGAAGCGGCTGCCTCCATACTCTGGCGTGACTCCAGTTTTGCCGCCAACGCCGCCGAGGCTATGAAAATCACCGCGCCCGACCTGCTCGCCCTCGGCTTGATCGACCAGGCCATCCCCGAGCCGATAGGTGGTGCGCATCGCAACCACATTGAGATGGCGACGAGGTTGAAGGCGGCGATCCTCGAGAATCTGGCCGAGCTTGAGCGCTACCCCATCGATCAACTGCTGGAGAAGCGCTATCAGCGATACCGCAGCGTCGGGGTATTTGCCACTGAGCCGGTTGGAGCCGCTTCCGGAAGCCGGTAGCGCACATTTCTCAGTCCCAAAAAGCGCGATGTCTTCTGTACGTAACCCCTAGTCAACGGAGAGAGGCGATGAAGGTAAGGCGGCAGCTGCCTGAGCGGCTGGAGCTCGCTTTAGAAGCTGCCGCGCTACTGGCTGGGCTGCTGCTGATGCGCGCACTCTCGGCAGTGTCTCATGATGACCTGCAAGTTCTGCTCTTTTACCACTACGGCCACGCGTTTTGGCTCGGCAATCCACGATTTCATTCCTTACCGGTAGAGTATCCCCCACTCTCGCTGCTCGCGTTCAGCCTGACAATACTGCCGCCGATCTTTTCACCGATCATGGCCATCAATGTCTATACGGTGTGGATGGCCATACTCGCCGTCGCCGGTTACACGCTCTTTCGCCACTTCGAGGGGACAGCTCGCGCGTGGCTCATGGCAGCCGCCGTGCTGGTCGCCACTGGCTCGGTTCTGCTGATCTCGTATGATCTGGCCCCCCTGCTCGCGACCCTCGGCGCGCTCTGGGCGGTGGAGCGCCGCCATTTTCGTCTGGCCTACCTTCTTATCGCGCTCGGAGTGCTCCTCAAACTCTACCCGGCGTTTCTGCTGCCGGTCGTGGCGATCGAGCACCTCTATGCACTATCCACACTGCCTGCCGAGTCGGCGACCGGCCGCGCTACCCTTGCGCTCCAGCGGCGCCTATCCGCGCTGTTCTCGCCTCAGTCGCTCATGCCGATGCTGCGCGGTGTAGTCCTCTGCCTCGCGGTCGTGGCGCTGGTATTCGCCGGCTCGTTCCTCGTGAATGCCAGCGGTACCCTTTCAGAATTTCGCTATGCCACGAATCGCCCACTTCAGTTCGAATCGGTGCCGGCTACCCTGCTGTGGCTAACGCATTTCTTTGGTGTGCCAGTGCGACTCGAATACGGCTTTGGGGCGTTCAACTGGATTAGCCCTGATGCCGGTCCGTTTCAGCTGCTCTCCACTGTCCTCCTTATCGGTGGTTGTCTCTTTGTCTACTGGCGGCAGCTCTCGGGAGCTTTTGGCTTCAAACAGGCGTTTCTCGCCTGCCTCTGCGTGGTGGTAGCCACCAACAAAGTTCTGAGCCCGCAATATTTTATCTGGCTGCTCCCGGTAGTAGTGGCGGTTGACTGTTTTGACGGCATCTGGCTGTTGATTTGCGCTCTCACGGTGGTGGAGTATCCCCTTATACTCCCCTTACGTCACCATCTGTCACTCAATTCGTACTATACGGTGGTGGATGGTCTCCTCATCCTGCGCAACGGTTTGCTGCTCGTGGCCACGGTGCGTGCGCTCTTGGGAGCGCAGTCGAGTGTCATCGCAGTGGAGCCGGTCGCGCGGGAGAGTCAGCGCCCGGCGCCGGTGGCGACGTGATGAAGTCAAGACGGCCGTATCTTGGGTCCCTACCGAAGCCAGGCCTGGCCTTTCGGGAGCTGGTTCGGCGTACTAAATTGTTGACACGCCAATCGGCTCTCCGATATACTACACCTGAATATATGCGATTTTTTACCGAGTTGGTACCCGCAAAGCGAAGCGGGCGAGCACATTCCTGGGTGGCTCTGTTTTCAATAGGATGTAAGCCATTACATTCTGCCGGCGCCCAGGCTGAGTAGCGAGGGAGACACCCTTTCATGCATCGTCGCACTTATCTGTGGCTCCTCTTCATCGCCCTTCTGGCCGCGGGAGCCATCTTTGTGGATCTGCCAAAGACACCAGGTATCCATCTTGCCGGGTACAACAATTCGCTGACGGTGCAGCAGGGCCTCGATCTACAGGGCGGCGTGCAGATCACCATGCAGGTGAAGTGCCCGACCGGCCAGCCGCACTGCAGCATCCAACCTCAGATGGGCGCCATCATTGACAATCTGAATCGGCGCATCTCTGAAGGACTCGCGGTCAACGACGCGGTGGTGCGCTCGGAGAGCGACAACCGCGTGCTCATTCAGCTGCCTGACCTGCAGAATGAGCAGCAGGCGCTGAATCTCCTGGGCACCACCGGTGAGATGAATATCATCGATACCGGCACCACTCCGCTCGCGGTCGGCACCGACGTGACCGGACAGACGTGTACCACCAACTGCGCCTCCGGCCAGTATAAGATCGCCTTCACCGGCGCCGAGCTCAACCCCAACTCCATCAGCGCCGCGACCGATCCGAATACCAACCAGCCTATCGTGCAGTTCGCGTTTCAGGGAGCGGCGGAGAGCAACTTCGCCACCTACACCCAGAACAATATTGGGAATTACCTGACCATCACGCTGGACAACAAGGTCATCGAATCGGCGACCATCCAGAGCCAGATCACCGGCAACGGCGAGATCAGTGGCGGCAACATGACGATTGCCGACGCCCAGAACCTCGCTTCGCTGCTCAAGTACGGAGCTCTGCCGTTGCCTCTTTCAGTCATCGACGATAGCCAGGTTGCCCCAACTCTGGGACAGCAGGCGTTGAATAACAGCTTGATCGCAGGCGCCATCGGTCTTGCCATGGTAATGATCTTCATGCTGCTGTACTATCGCTTGCCGGGGCTGCTGGCGGACGTTGCCCTCTGCCTCTACGCTCTCTTTCTCCTCGCGGTGATCAAGTTCCTCGGAATACAGCTCTCGCTCCCGGCCATTGCCGCCACAGTTTTGACGATTGGCATGGCGGTAGATGCTAATGTGCTCATCTTTGAGCGCATAAAAGAAGAGCTTCGTTCCGGCCGAACTATGTCCTCCGCCATCGAGCTGGGCTTCAGACGGGCATGGCCGTCGATACGCGACTCCAATGCCTCGACGATGATTACCTGTGTCATTCTGTACTGGTTCGGCAATAACTTCGGCGCGACCGTTATCGTCGGTTTTGCTATAAGCCTGGGCATTGGCGTGGCGATAAGCCTGTTTACCGCGGTCACGGTGACGCGCACGTTCCTGAACGTCCTGCTTCTGCAAGGTATAGCGCTGCACCCCTGGCTCTACGGCTTGCCGGCCAATACGCTCAATGTCGGCAATTACAAGCGCCCGACCTCGCGCGTCGCGTATAAATCGGCTGCGGAGCGGTCGACCTCCTCGTCTAGCCGGTACGCTGAGGCTTCGGATGATGAGCTGGATGACGAGGACGAGGCAAGCGAGCCGAATCAGAACGGCACGCACATGGAGCCAGTAGGCAATGTTAGGAATGGGCGTACGCCCCTCTCTCGACGCCAGCAGCCTGGCGGTACGTCTGGTAGTGTGGAGGAGTAGACGAGGGTGTACAACTTAACCCGTTACCGCTATTACTTTTTTGCCCTGTCGGGGCTGGTGATCATCCCCGGTCTATTGGCGCTGATCTTCTGGGGTCTGAATCTCGGCATCGACTTTACTCAAGGGACCACCATAGATCTTCGCTTCCAGCCCGCCAATGTCACGGTCGCCACGGTCACGCGGGCGTTCGAGAAGGATGGGGCGCAGGACGTCAGCGTCTACCCGGTCGTCAATGCCGACCAGCCCAAGGCCGATCTCTACGCCTACATATCGTTCAACCATTCCATCGGGACCGCTGAGGAGAGCGCGGTCATCTCGCGCCTGCAGGATGCAAAGTATAAGCTCCCCGCGGTTACCGGCACCAAATCGGTCTACACCCTGTACACGGCGCCTAACGGCAAGGGCACGACCGCCTTCATGGTGGTGCTCTTCAAGTCTCCGGTAACGCCGTCAGAGGTGAAAGCCGCCCTACAGAATCTGCCCAACACCGACGCACCGCCGGTAGGCTCAGCTACGACCACCACGACCAGTACACCTACCGCTACGGCGACCACGTCCGCCACGGCTACTGCAACGGCAACCCCGTCAAGTTCTACTGCGACTACGGCCACGACCTTCCCAGTGGCGGTGAGCGCGGTGAAGATCGGCGAGAATAACAATACGTATGAGGTCAATACTCAGACTGACCTGGTGACCAACGACAGCGCCAAGCTCAACGCTATACTGGCAAGCCTGCGCGGCACCTATGGGTTTGTCTATATCCAGGACCACAGCTCGGTGGGACCGTCGATAGCGAGTGAGACGACCACGAACGCTATCCTGGCGGTGGCGCTGGCCGCGGTCTTTATTCTTCTCTACATCACCATCGCGTTCCGCAAGGTGGGGGCGTGGAGCTTGCGCTTCCGCTTCGGCGCCAGCGCTATTCTCGCGCTGCTGCATGACGCTTTTGTGGTGCTGGGACTCTGGGCGATCTTTGGCCACTTCTTCAATTTCAAAGTGGACACGCTCTTCCTGACCGCAGTCCTCACGGTTATCGGCTTCTCGGTTCACGACACCATTGTGGTATTTGACCGCATACGTGAAAACCTGTCGCGCCGCAGTTCGGAGTCGTTCGGGACTGTGGTCGATACCAGCCTGATCCAGACCCTTTCACGCTCGCTCAATACGTCGCTCACTGTACTGATGGTGTTGACGGCTGAGGTGCTCTTCGGCGGATCGAGCATACAGCAATTCGTGCTGGCTCTGCTCATCGGTATTGCGTCCGGCACCTACTCGTCGATCTTCAACGCCAGCATGATTCTCTACGTCTGGCAGACCGGTGAATACCGCAACTGGTTCCCCTGGTTACGACGAGGTGGCCAAGTACAGCCGCAGCGAACCCAACCTCGCCCCGCTGCTAAGGTGCGCGTCTAGCACCTGGCGCCGCCGTCCATCGTCGCTAGAGATCAGCGTAAAGTTCTAGCGAAGATGGACGGCGGCGCTGCGCGCGGCACTTGACCATGGAGCCGTCTTGGAGGTTGGCACGAAAGTGCTCGACCGACTCCATTTTTGCCGCCACGCTCAGGGCATCTCGAAAGCAGACGTCGCTGGCGTACTCGATCAGATCCTGGACCACTCGCTCCCAGCGATAATACGTGAGCGCTCTCCAATCAAGTTCGGCCGGTCCGTATCCACGAAAGAAGGCAGCGCCACTCTCCGAGGCTACGAAGAGAAAATCACGCTCTTTAGGGGCCAGCATGACGTCATCCCAATCGATGACGTAGACATGGTCGTGAACATCGCGGATCAGATTGCTTGGGTGGATATCCGCGTGGCAGATCACGTAGGGACCCGCTTCCGCCTGAAGCTCGGGCGCCAGCCTCTCCATGCTGGTGATAGCGCTGTGGATTGTGTCCACTTCGGCTGTCCACGCCGCATGGAGCATCCGCTCCGCCTGGTTTTTCCCGCCATTCCCGAGATGCTGTGTCTCAAACTCGCTGATCCAGCGCCGGTACTCAGTTGGGTCAAACGTCTCCCGGCGCAGTGATACAAAGCCTGCGGCCGGAAGGCTGGTCTGGTGGATGTGACGAATGACAATTCCAGTCGCCTCCCACTGGCTATCAGTCATCGGTGGGTCCCAGCCACTGTCTCCTTCGATATACGAATACAGGGATATCGTCCAATCGTTGACCCGCGTCCACCACGCGCTCATGCGGGTGGGAAGGGGTGCGACCACGAACGGATTTGCGTGATCGTGGAGGTATCGAGGCACGAGGCAGCTAGGCTCATAGAGAGGCGTGGATTTCGCTTTGAGCAGGTAAGCAGCGCCTTGCATACTCACCACGCGATACACGCCGGCATTTATATTCAGTCCGTTAGGAATAAATTCCAGCGAAGCGACTAGGAGATCGTAGTCATCCCGCAGACAACCGCGCAGCTCATCCTCGGAAATATCTGGGCGCTCGTGCATCAGCCTCTGGTCCGTTCGTGCGATGTAGCTGTTACTCCAAAAGACTCAGATTCAGATGTCCATGCCTTCCCGGCCGTTCATTCCAATCACGTAGGAAAACTCGCCACCGTGATGCATGTCGTGTTCCAGAAGATGCCAAAGCAGCCACTGGCGGGTGTGCTCGTGGGGCACGCCGTCGTCCTCTACATTCGGAAACTCCGTAGCGAGGTCGGATATGGTCCAGCGCTCCAGCCCGTTCTTGATCACCGCCCAGGTAGTCAGCAAGCCACCGACCAGCTCTTCGGTGGTGCGCTTGGGGGCGCCGGGCTCGTCCCACTTGCTAAGCTCGGCAAGTCGAGGCTCCTCTTCGTGCATGACCTCGTACAGCCATCCGGCGCGGCATCCGAGAATGTGCGCGACCAATTCGCCGGCGCTGCGCAACTGTGGAGCTGGCCGCCAGGCGAGTTGCTCGCTAGTCAGCGGTTGCACTGTCTGAACGAGAAGGTCCTGGTAGCGATCCCAACCCTTGAATGGGGTCGCAAGGGTTACAGATTGGTCTGCTGCCATGGTTTCCATCTCCTATGATACTCGCTCATTCGAGCTATTCTTGCCTATAAACGACCTATTCTGGTTGAGCCCGATGGTTGCGGCTCTGCTACTCGTCTACCACCACTATATGCTCGCAAGGCGAACTCGTCATGTCAGTTTTCTGATTAGCTCTGCTACCATTCCGCTATTCTTTTCGATCGCCTGGCACGGGTTTCGCGGGTCTCGCGTAGACGCTCGCAGGACCGGAATACCAGGCAACCACCATGCCTGGTACAGATCATGCTCCCGTGACGTCTTGGCGTTGAGAGAATCTCGCTGCTATGGACTCAACATCGCATCAAGGAACGCATCAAGGAACGCATAATGAAGGATACGCGCGCGCAACAACCTGCAATCCACTCTCGGTACGCTCATGCACTTTTGCCGCTGGATACCGGCTCGCGAGACATCCCTCAGCTGGATGGCTTACGTGCGCTGGCCGCTCTCAGTATTGTCGCATTCCACGTGTATCTAGCGGAGCGATTTGAATATACGACCTGGGGAAAGGAGGCGTCCAGTGATTTCTTCTTTCTGGCAACTGGAGTTCATCTCTTCTTTGTCCTATCCGGTTTCTTGCTCTTTCTGCCCTTCGCGAAAGCTATCCTGCACGCTACGCCGCTTCCGTCGGCGAGAGTCTTTTACAAGCGACGTGCTCTTCGTATCCTTCCTGCCTATCTGGTATGCCTCATCCTGCTCGTCATGCTGCAGCCCAGAACTCTCGGGATCAACGATCCACTGTTCCTGGGGGACTTAGTCTCCCATCTCTTTTTGATACACGACGACTTTCCGCGTTTCATTCAAGACATAGATGGACCATTCTGGACGCTGGCGGTGGAAGTGCAGTTCTATCTGGCGCTGCCACTATTGGCGTTAATTTTGTCACGCCTAGTCGGGTCTACCCGTTCGGTCGCGCGGCTTTCCGCGGGAGTGGGTGGGATCATCGTGTACGCGCTGGCACTGCGTGCGTTAGATGCACTGGTAATGGCGCATCTGGTCAACTTCGGCGATCCCTTTCGAGCCCTGGGCCAGATCTTTGTACTGGCCACGATGGGAACACTGGGCAAGTTTCTCGAAGTCTTCGCCGTAGGGATGATGTGCGCCGTGCTGTACGTGGCCACGGTGGAGGATAGACAGCTTGCGGTGACCTGGCAGCAGCGCTTGGCCTGGCTCCTGCTGGCATCGGCAATCGTCCTTATCGCGGTGCTTAAACCTATCCAGGAGTACTCCTCGCCTCGGTACGCTCCCGGTTTCAACATGGGAGTTCTCGGGGTCGTCGTTCCAGGACTCGTGGGCCTGGCATATGGAACACTGTTGTTGTCGATCGTGTGGGGAAACCGGTTCCTTCGAGCTCCGTTCGAGTTCTATCCCCTCCGCTTCATTGGCTTAATCTCTTTTAGCCTCTACTTGTGGCATGTTCCCATTATCCATCCGGTGATTCCTGTCCTGCAGAACTCCCAGGCTTCAGCCTTCGGCCTTCTACCGTTGGCTTTGGCGGTAGCGTACTTGTCATACCAGTTTGTGGAGCGGCCGTTCCTGGGCCGGCGAAAGAAGCGCGCGATGCTGTCGGACCGAGTCACGGCGAGCGGTGCCAAACAATCGTTGTCAACCATTGACTCAGCGGCAGTAGATGGACACGTGTGACTTGCTGGCGGCCGTAAACGGCTCTCTGGTCCAACCGGCCCACCGCTCCTTCAGGCGCAGGCCGGCGATTCTCGCCATTAAATCCAGCTCACTCGGCCATGCGTAGCGTTGAACGATCGGGAAGAGCTGGACGCCCTCTCGGGACAAGACTACATGGTTCTCGTAGTATAGTTGCTTCACAGGGTCGAGACGGCCCACGTCAAGAGTGACCTGGTCGACTTCGATATCCTCCGCAGCTACGTATTGATCGCCGCGCAAGCGGGTGTAGTCCGTTGGCACGTATGCCTCAACAACAAACGATCCGCTATCCGTGAGATGAGCGGCGACGTTCTGGAAGCAGCGGACCTGGTCATCTTGCGTGAGCAGGTTAAAAAGAGTGTTGTAGACGAGGTAGATCACGCTATAGGTGCCCTGGACTGGCACCTCGGCGAAGTCGCCCATCGTCACAGTGATCTGATCGCCGCCCTGCTTGGCGCGCAGCCTGGCCACCATTGCGGGAGAGAGGTCGATGCCCTCGACGCGAATGCCACGCGCCGCGAGCGGCAGCGCCACCCGCCCGGTGCCGATCGCCAGCTCCAGTGCGGACCCGCCACTCGCCAACTTCTCCAGAAACGCAACCGTGTCCATGGTATCCTCGCGGCGGTCTGACTCGTCGTAGACCTCGGCGGCGTCCTTGTCAAAGCTCATCATGGGGTTATAGTTCTTCACTAACCGCTCCTCGACTCTTCTCGCCTGCTCTGTTCCTCGGTTGCCTGCCCCAGGTCTCACCACTGAGCACTATATGACCTGCTACCGGTAGCGCGGTGTCAGATATCTGTCAGAACTGGGGAAATGTCGTCGCCCCCTACCCTCTATTTGCGAGGGACCACGTGTATGTGCAGCAGGAACATTTTACTCTCAATGCAAGGACCAGAATGGCTCTGTCAGGCCTAGCGAGTCAAAGACCGCCTGTGCTTCATCCGGCGTCTTGCGGCGCCAGTCGGGGTCGCGAGGATCATTGCTGTACCAGCTCTGTGCCAGGCCCCAGACCTGCTGCAGTGAGATGACCGCACCGCGCGGCTGTCCCCAGAGCGTGCACCAATTGTTCGCGTGCTCTTCCGACCGGAAGAGGAGCATCGTCTTTCAGGTGAAGACAATGTTCTCCCACCAGCGCTTCGCCGGCACCGAGAAGTGGGCAACGCCGGGCGAGTCTACGATGACCCCGGCGCTGACCGTCAGGGTCATCGCGGCGTTGCAGTCGCCGCAGCTGGCGAGGACACGGCCATCTCGCCTGAGCATCGCCAGAATCCCAAGGGCATCCCAGACGCAGTTACCAAAGTAGACATCATGCTCCACCTCGACCTGAAACGGTGTGGGCACGGCCGAAAAGGGGTTCGCCATCAGGATTTCGTCACGCTCCTGCTGCAGTACGAAGATATGGGCCTGCGCCAGCCTCTGGAAGGCTGCCGCGACATCGCCGGGTAGGCAAGCGAGGCCGGCGGCGATTGCGTCCGACGTGGGAATAGCGTCTTGCCTGAAGATGGCCTCGTAGACGAAGGCTCGAATCTGCCGGTCTAAGCTAGCGCTGTCAACGTCCACCGCATCCACCTCTTTACAATTGTTCTGAATGGCAGAGGCAGCAGGTAATGGTCTGCGATTCAGCTCACACATCTGCCGCATTATATACGATGTATACGATATGCGCCTGGCTAGATACATCTTTTCGCCCCTCTGCACCCATCAGTGAAACAGGAGCCATTTACCGAGTTAGTGGGCCTTTTGAGTCAGATGTAGATAAAAGTCTACGAATGTTAGTTACCATTATTAGTGACAGTTTTTTGTACAACCGAACCCGTGCACTGATCGGGGAACACATAGTGAATGATTCTGGTCTGCAACTGCGCTCTCGGTGGCGCATGGTCTCGCAATGGCTTCTGCCAATGGACAATGGCTCGCGAGACATTCGTGCGCTGGATGGACTACGCGCTATCGCCGCCTTGAGCATTGTAGTATTCCACTTTTACCTCAATCAGCGCTATGAATTTACCGCCTGGGGACAAGCGGTAGTCAATGAATCCTATTTCCTGGCCACAGGCGTTCATCTGTTCTTTGTGCTTTCCGGGTTCTTGCTCTTTCTTCCCTATGCACGCGCTATTTTGCATACCAAGCCACTGCCGTCGGCGAAGCGCTTTTATACACGACGCGCTCTCCGCATTCTACCTGCTTATTTTGTCTGCCTGGCCGTGCTTATTTTAGTCGAACCCAGGACACCCGGGATTAATGGATCGCTTTTTGTGGAAGATATACTTACCCATATCTTTTTCATCCACGATGACTTCCCTCTCTTCGCCCAAGACATCGAGGGACCATTCTGGACGCTGGCGGTGGAAATGCAATTCTATCTGGTGCTGCCGCTGCTGGCGCTGATACTGGCACGCCTGGTCGGAGCTAGTCGCTCCCTTGGTAGACTGGCCCTTGGCATCGGCGGTATCATCCTGTTTGCGCTGGCCTTACGCACGATAGATTCAGTCGTAATGGCGAATATTCCTACCTTCAGTACTACACTGGGAGCCATAGGCCAGATCTTTGTCCTCATCACGATGGGAAGTCTGGGCAAGTTTCTCGAGGTCTTCGCTATAGGCATGCTGTGCGCCGTGCTGTATGTGGCCACGGTGGAGGACAGGCTCTTTTCAATCACGCAACAGCAGCGCTTGGCGTGGCTCATGCTGGCAGAGGCAATCGTCCTCATCGCGGTCCTCATCCCCATCCAGACGTTCGCTGTGACCCGGTATGCTCCCGGTACCAGCATGGGAGTGCTGCGTATTGTCACTCCTGGCCTCATTGGTCTGGCATATGGAACGTTGTTGCTTGCTGTGGTATGGGGGAATCATCTCATACGTGCACCATTTGAGTTCTATCCGCTCCGTTTCATTGGCTTGATCTCATTCAGTCTCTATCTGTGGCATCTTCCATTTATCCATCCTTTGATTCCTGGACTCACGACTCATCACCTCAGCAAATTACGCGTCCCTTTGGCCTTCCTTGCGGCATATCTCTCATATCAGTTTGTCGAGCGCCCATTCCTCAGCCGTCGCGGCAAAAGCGAGCGACGATTGTCTGTAAGCCCGGCGGCCGCCACTATCTCGGTGCAGCCTTCACTGTCGGCGACGGGCTTGGCTGACCCACTGAGCTGACCTGGCACTTGAGGTAGTCTGGAGAATGTTCACAATGTCCAGTACCGAGCCCGGCGCGCGGGGTGGCGCCTCGCGACATCACAACGCGCGCCATACGCCGAAATCGGCGGGAATCTTGACGGCATAGGCGATAGAGTGTATACTTCACCAGGTTGTGACTGAGTGGTATCTATCACCAGATTCCTCAATCAACCTATCATTAATCCATTCCTCGGTAGCTCAACGGTAGAGCAGGCGGCTGTTAACCGCAAGGTTAGAGGTTCGAATCCCCTCCGAGGAGCCAAATTTCAGTAGACGCCCAGGCCGCAAAGCCAATTGTCGCCTGGGTTTTTCATTCCCTGGCGACCTCATTTTCCTCCTCTCAAACTGGTCGAAAATTGGTACAGTAGCTGAACAGCTCGGTATGTCCTCTCGGGAAGTAGCACGCAGATTTCGGGCGTCGAGCGCACTGAAACAAATGGAAGAAGATGAAGAATATCAGGATTCTGCAGGCCCGAAGATGTATGCCATCTTCCGTGAAGCTGCTGAAAATCATCGCGTGCTCGCGAAAGGTACCTGTGCAATGATGGTGACCTCGCGAGGGTGGTCGCTTTCGCACGGAGTGCGCAACGAGATCAGCCTGCCTCGCTATCAAGGATACGCTGGCAGTGGCAGAGCTGTCTTGCAGATTCGGACGATGTGTATCAGAATCCTCCGCACCTAGGGTCACCCTGCCGATAGGCGTGAGGTGTGCGCCCGAGATAGCGTTTGAAGACCTGGGTCAGATGGCTCTGATGGGCAAACCCGCAGACGCTGGCCACCTGCATCAGGGGCAGATCGGTCTCCTGCAGAAGCTGCTCGGCCCGCGCGAGGCGCTGCCGCAGCACAAATTGGTGCGGACTGGTGCCCGTTGCCCGCTGGAACACCTGGGCAAAGTGATGCGGGCTGAAGCCGACCTGCTGGGCCAACGTCGCTACGGACAGGGGGTCCTCCAGATGGGCCTGAATGAACTCCTCCAGGCGCTGCACCTGGCGCTTCGTCAGCCGCGTGGGGGTGCGAGCGATGACCTGCAGATGCGGCCGGGTAGAGGAATAGTGCCGCAGGAGATGCACAGAGAGCAGCTGGGCCGCCGCCTGCGCATACAGGCTCCCCGCAGGAGCCGGGTGTTCCAGTTCGCAGCGCAGCGCCAGGAACACCTGCGTGAGCAGGGGGTCGGTAAAGCGAGCACGCCCGATCCCCTGCAGACTCGCCAGATCCGTGCCCGTGACCTGCTGAGCCACGCGCCCCACCAGCTCCCGGCTCAGCATGACCGCCACCGTTTGGGTGGACGCTTCCGAGAGGCTCCACCACCGCGCTTCATAGGAGCGACCATTACCCCAATGCAGGAACAGCTCGCCTGGAGCCATATCCTCCCCGTGCCAGGAGCCACCGGCCTCCCGCCGCTCGACATGCTTGGCGCCGCCCGTGAATAACTCCAGGGTCACATACGGGCAAGCCAGCAACGGCCAGCTTTCCCGCTCGCTCGGCTCGTCGAACACGTACATCCGCAGCCCCTCCCAGCCCAGCTCTGTACTGGAAAGCACGAGCTGTGGGGCAACAAGCTGAGTGGACGCCCCGCGCGCCGAGTGCGCCGAGTGCGCGGGTGGATTAGGTTGACGTTCCGTCATGGCAATCGTACGCTTTCTTGAACAGAGCAGGCATCGCGCGGGAGACCCCTGCTCGCGCCCTTCCGGCCTTCTCGCAGAACTCCGGCAGAGGGTGGAGGATGTGCAGGAGCACGCGGTCTCGTGCCGTCTGGCGCGGCGAGTGAGACCAAGGGAACCAGCTGGTTCCCCCTGCGCGCCCCGCTCGGTTCCCCGCGGCTCGCCAGAGGAGGACCCTCCACTTCAGATGATTTTGCTATAGAAGCGGGCGAATATGCAAGACGCCCCGCGGACTCCCTTGCTATCCTGCCACAAGACTCGTGTTCTCTGATGGGGAGTCTCACGGGGAGTCTCACCCAGCACACGGCCCAAGTAGGAGGCGATAGACATGCTACTGGAGCAGAAAACGGCGGTCATCTACGGAGCAGGCGGCGCCATCGGCAGTGCCGTGGCCCGCGCGTTTGCTCGCGAGGGGGCGAGCGTCTTCCTCGCCGGTCGCACCAGACCCACGCTCGACGCGCTCGCTCGCGAGATTGCCCAAGCGGGAGGAGTGGCCCAGGCGGCGTCCGTTGACGCGCTCGACACGCGGGCGGTCGAAGAGCACCTGAACGCAATCGTAGCGCAGACTGGGCGAATCGATATTTCGTTCAATGCTATCGCGTCCAAAGCCGATCAGGGCGACCCCCTGGTGGAGATGTCGGTTGACGCGTTTACCCTGGGGATCATCGATGCCATGCAGACCCAGTTCGTGACCAGCACGGCAGCGGCGCGACACATGCTGAAGGCAGGATCTGGCGTGATCCTGGCGATCACCGCCACACCCGCCCGCAAGTTTGTTCCCAACAGCGGGAACTTTGGGGTGATGGGCGCTGCGATCGAGCGACTGTGTCGTCAACTGGCTGGGGAACTCGGTCCGCGGGGCATTCGGGTGGTCTGTCTGCGCTCGGCGGGTTCGCCGGATGCCCCCGTGCTGGACAGGGTCATCCGCCATTTGGCCCAGCAGGCTGGCGTATCTCGAGACACATTCGAGGCCCAGTTGGCAGAGCGAACGCTGCTGAAACGGATGCCAAAGCTGGCTGAAGTAGCGAATATGGCGGTGCTGATGGCGTCGGATTGCGCCAGCGCGATGACTGGCGCCGTCGCCAATGTGACCTGCGGTGAAACGGCGGACTAGGCGCTTCGCTGCCGGAGGAGCCAATCCCAACCCGCCTACAGCCTCGCCGGACGTCGTCCGTTCCCGGTTGGCGGGAGCGGTACTCATCAGGAACCGCAACCGAGCGTACTCCACTGCCACAGGCATTGTATCGCATGGGAACTCACGCGTTTGTCCAGAATTTGGCTCGTGAGTGTGTGCGATGGAACGTTGTGAAGATAGGCGAAGGCCCGTAGTTTGATCGACTCTTGTGGCAGTTCTGCCCGGGAAGCAACGTAGGCTACCTCGCTCCGCAAGGGAACAGTACGCGGCCCGTGGTAGTGCCGCGTACTGTTCGTTCCACTCCAAAGGCGAGCAGCGGGGAAGCAAGCGTCTCATGTGTCGCTTCGTCTATCGTGCTGTCGCCAGACGAGAGTGGTACTGAGGAGAGAACGGACCTGGCAGACGACGACCCAGGATCCCGGTCAGACGGAGACACCTCAGCAGCTCCTGCACGTCCTAGTGGAGACCCATCAGTCCACGTGCCGGAGGCTGCTGATGGGCTGGATCGTCGTTGGTGGTGGTGAGGTGACCCCGGTGATTTAGGCTATCAGTATGTTAGTGTTTCTTCTGAGCGGTACATCAGTAGGAGACACAACATGAAACCAAGCCAGTTGAGCCACGAGTAGATCATTGGGATCTTGCAGCAGGCCGAGCGCGGCGAGCAGACAATCGCCGCCTTGTGTCGGGTGCATGGCATCACCGAGACGACCTTTTACCGGTGGCGCAGGAAATATACGGGTGTGACCGTTCCTGAGGCGGTCCGGCTACGCGAACTGGAGCGGGAGAATGCGCGGCTCAAACGTTTGCTCGCCGAACGGGACCTGGAGCTGGATGCGACCAAGGAGCTACTCACAAAAAAGCGCTGAAGCCGTCCGATCAGCGGGCGGCAGTGCAGTTCTTGGTCGATCATGGGATTTCTGGGCGCAGAGCGTGTGAGTTGGTGGCGGCCAATCGCTCGAGTGTCAATCGCTCGAGTGTACAGTATCGGTCCCACAGAGGAGCAGAGGACGCGTTGGTGGAGTGGATCGCCCGCCTGGCCCAGCGCCATCCGCGCTATGGGTACCTCCGGATCTAGGCACTCTTGCGCCGAGAGGGGTTATCAACAGTTGCAGAGAATGTACCCATGGGTACCCATATGTCTCCGTCTGTTCTCCTTGACCGCAGCCGCAGAACATGATACACTTGTTCCAGCAATCGAGGAGTGAAGGCCTCCCGCTCGACAGGATGGTCGGGGGAGGGTCGGAGAGAGACGGGATGCTGGTACAGCGGGCATACAAAACGGAGCTGGACCTCAACAATCGACAGATGACAGCCTGCCGCCAGCATGCTGGCGCCGCACGCTGGGCCTACAACTGGGGACTCCGGATCAAGCAGGAACGCTATACTGCGAGCAAGAGGAGCCCCACCGCCATTGAGCTGCACCGCGAGCTCAATGCCCTGAAAAAGACAGACGTGCCCTGGATGTATAGCGTCTCCAAATGTGCCCCGCAAGAAGCCTTGTGGAACCTGGATGCCGCCTTTACGAACTTCTTTCGGCGGTGTGCCCTCAAGAAGCAAGGGAAGTGGACCGGGACGCTCGGGTATCCCCGTTTCAAGACCAAGAAGAAAGGACTGGGCAGTTTCCGGCTCACCGGCTCCATCGTCGTGTCAGAGAAAGCGATCGTGCTGCCGCGGCTGGGCCGACTCCGCCTCAAAGAGCGCGAGTACCTTCCGACCAGTGGGGTAAAGATCCTTTCGGCCACGGTGAGCGAGCAGGCCGGGCACTGGTATGTGTCCGTGCAGGTGGAAGAGGAGCTGGCGGTACCCGAGAACACGGGACCGGTGGTCGGCATTGATCTGGGGATCAAGAGTCTGGCCACCCTCTCCGATGGGACGGTGATTGCCAATCCGCGCCACCTGAAACGACGTCTGAAGAAGCTCAAGCGGTTACAGCGAATGGTAAGCCGGAGGCAGAAAGGCAGCCACAACCGCAAGAAGGCGGTGCGCAAGCTCGCCACGCTGCATCGGCAGATCACGAACCAACGGCACAACACGTTGCATCAGGTCACCACCAGACTGGCGAAAACCAAGTCCGTGCTGGTCATCGAAGATCTGCATGTCAGTGGGATGCTGAAGAACCACCACCTGGCTCAGGCCATTGGCGATGTGGGGTTCTCCGAGTTCAAGCGGCAGCTGCTCTACAAAGCAGCCTGGTATGGGTCGCGAGTGATCCTGGCGGATCGGTGGGAGCCCTCCAGCAAGCGGTGTAGTGGGTGTGGCTGGGTCGATGCGGAGCTGACCCTCTCGGATCGGATCTTTCACTGTGAACAGTGTGGGCTGGTGCTGGACCGGGACCTGAATGCGGCGATCAATCTGCTGCAACTGGCCGGGAGTTCCTCGGACAGTCACAACGCCTGTGGAGCTGTCAGCGCTGGCGCGAAGCATACGCCTCGCGTGAAACTGACGGCCGTGAAGCAGGAACCTAACGCCAACCATGGCCTGTCCATGCTTGGGTAAGTTTTGGAGAACGGTGGACAGTGAACCACAAGCGAGAGCAACACTGGGGACGGATCATCAACATTGGCTCTGAAGCAGGCATGCAGCCTGACCCGATTATCCCGCACTACTACGCGACCAAGGCAGCGGTCATCAATCTGACCAAGAGCCTATCGAAAGCCTACGGCCAGGAGGGCATTCTGGTCAACGCCGTCTCGCCCGGCCCCATCAAGACGCCACTGGGAGAGCAGTACATGGCCACCCAAGCAAAGGTGCAAGGGGGAACGCCCCAGCAGGCAGAGCAGGCGTACTTGCGCGAGCAGCGTCCCCAAATGGCACTTCGCCGACTGGGGACACCCGAAGAGGTGGCTTCAGCCGTCGTGTATCTGGCGTCGGAGGCGGCTTCGTTTATCACGGGGGCGAATCTGCGCGTTGATGGCGGCTCCGTCGCCAGTATGTAAACAACTGTTTTATAGAGGAGAGGAGCGCTGCACACGTCCCACTCTCCACTATAGGGTCCACGATAATGGTGTCGTCCCCCCATGTAAATTGGCGCCACGGCATACTAGACCACCGTGGCGCTCTAGACAAGGAGACCAGTATGTCCGCCAGGGTACCGCAAACGGAGGGGCACTGCTCATGGGCTAGTTTGGCCGCTAGTCGACACAAGGCGAGCAACTGCAGGCGGATCACAAGCGTCAAAGCATCCAGATAGAGCGCTGTCGCCACGGTGCGGTGATACGATGGCGGGGGCACTGATGTTGGATGAGCACAATAGGCAGGTGCCATGAGGTGCCGCCTGGACGCGGAAGCGAGCCGCGCTCAGGGGTATCCTATCTCACTTCCCAGGTTGCGAAACGCCCTCCACTCTGAGAAAAACGCTAGCATATCTGTTGAGCCCCAAGCTCACAAATGGCCAATCACTGGTGCCAAGCTGATCTATTCCTTAGGAGGGTAAGAGCCAGGCACCTGCCCACTAGCCAGCTCATAGAGTTCTGCAAAAGCACCTCGAGCACATGCTCTCTTATTCTTCAACCGAGGTGATTTCTTGTCTCATCCAGAAAGAAACTCCGTAGTTGCTGCCGGCACCCAACTGGTTACTCTGCTAACCGCGGAGTCAACCAAGGTGATCCTGCTCGGGTGTGGCCTGGCCCACGGTCCAGCGAACCTGCGCAAGAGAGGTCAGTGAGCGCTCAATCCAGGCCAGTTCGGCGTCAATCAGACTAAGCAGGTGATCGCTGGCAATGGCGACCAGAGGAGCGCTCGATTCCGTCTGGCCGATATCGGACACGAACTGGGCTCGCCGCTGCGCCACGGCTTGCCCTCGCTTGGTGAGCAAGGCAAGCGCCTCTTCGGTCGAGAGGTAAGCCAGAAAGACAATCGCGGTCTCAATGCCTGTATGAACGGGTTCGTAGCCAAGCAGGGTCTCGCGCAAGAGATCATAGAAGTGGGCTCGCCCCAGATCGGTAATGGAATAGATCAAGCGCTTGCCCCGTGCGCCTCTGGCCCCCGGTTCAGCCCGCATTTCGAGGTCGCTGTCTTGTGCCAGGTGCTCGAGCAAGTAGTACATGTTTGCCTTCTTGAGATCAACGTACAGTTGCCCATGCGCACGCACGATCTGGTACATCTGATACCCGTACAATGGGCCGTCCAGCAGCATACCGAGCAGAAGCAACACCTTATGCATCGTCTGTAGTCTCCAATACGTCAACCCTAACATTATCATGCCAGATACGAGAACAGTCCACGCAGCAGTAACGTCAACTCCTATAAAGTCAGCATTGACTATATCGCTGATAGGCACTATACTATAGTCAGTGCTGACTTTGAATGTGAGACGGTAGAGAGCCGTTCTCCGAACAGCCATCGGGAGGACTAACTATGGACACATCTGACCGCGGTTCCTTGCTGCCACGCAGCGATAAGTATCTGCAGCTCGGTGCTGTCGCACTCGCTGCTGGTGCCGTCGCTACTGGAATCAACTTGCTCATCGCACGGATTGCTACACCGCTGGTGAATGCACCTACCGACTACCCCTCCTTCACGTGGTTGCCGCTTCTGACCGGATGTATGGTTGGGGCCATCGGTGCTGCCATAAGTTATATCCTGTTGCGCCGTTGGTCGACACGACCAGGGCGTGCGTTCCTCATCCTCTCAACGGTCGTGCTCATGGCCTCCTACGGACTCCCAGTTCTGCCCATCATGAACCCTTTGCCGCGCTTTGCCGGAGTCAACTGGGGCATTGCGGTCACCCTGATGGGAATGCATACACTTACTGCGATACTCATTGTCAGTGCTATTCTGCTGTGGCAGGCCCGTTTCGCCGACTAGGTGTAGGAATCCTTTCAGCATGCGGGACCAGGATAGCCATAACAGGGCCTGCACCAGCTACTTTCTGCCCTTCCCCGCTCTGCTTCCAGCCGGCAGAAGACGAGCGGAGTTGAGAATGAAGACCATCTCCGAGCTGACGTGCACCGCGGCGGCAAGCAAAGGAGGCAACTCCTGAGATGCGGCGCAAACTGGAAGCGCTGGTGAGTCTGCATCTCTTGGAGACCGCAACGAGCCGGCAGTCCTTGCGTGAGCTGATGGACACCGTTGGCAAGCAGGCAGAAGAGCGGGGCCTGACCGAAGAGCGGCTGCAGGAGCTTCTGCGGGAGGCCAAGGAAGCGTGCACCACAAACGAGTCGCAATGATGCTCAGGTCTCTAGGTGCGGGCCGTCTTTGACACCAACGTGCTCATCTGCGCCTTCCTCGTTCCGACCTCGACATCTCGACGGGCAGTTGACTTCGCTCTTGACCACGGCAAACTCCTCATCTCGCTGCCGTTGCTCCGCGAGCTGTATGGCATGCTGCAGTTAGAAGGAGGCCGACTAGCTTCCAGAGCTAGTTCGACTTTAGAATTGAGTGGCGCTGCACCTGACCGCGCGATCACCGATGCGGTCACTCCCGACCTGGCGGCCGACTATCACTCACCAGCGGGCAGATGTAGGTGTGCTAGGATTTCCAGATGTCACCAAACGGATCGAACTCCGGCTGGTGCTGGGCAGCACCGTGCTTGTCCACGAAGACGGCCCAGAGCCATCCATGCATTCGGTACGGGAGAGACCGCACCAGTTCCTCGTCATTGAGCTGATACTGCGCATTGGCACGATCGTACCAGGTTCGCTTCATTTCCACTTGTCTCCGCACGTGGTCAGAATTGCGACCAGCATAGATGAGACCCTGAGGCGACGTCTCGACGGTGCCATGTTCTTCTTCCATCCAACCTATCACGACTTTCACCACAGGTTCCTCTCGGATTGGGGTATTTTGATCATTCTCTACTACTCAGGCGAGACCTTTGCGCCGAGAATAGCATAGAGCGGCTAAGCAGTCAAGGCGCAGCCCGTGAGAGCTGAGCAGCGTATCTGGAGTGAAACATCACCGATGGGTCTCATCGCCAGGCTGACCTTGGCCCCAATTTAGATCCAGGGATAACGATGAATTCCGCTCTGTTGCTTGCCCTGCGGATTCCAAAGCCGGTAACAGTGGCAAGAATGAGGAGGGAAGATGAGGAGGGAAGATAGGGGTAGGGCCAGAGTCCGTCGGGAAACGTACCTGCGACGGATGCTGGGTTGCGCTGTCATGGCAAACCTCCCGATATCACGACGAGCGTCGCCAACACCCAATCTGGGATTCGCAGGACAAGATGGAGGGAGTATGCACATGCGACCTCTGAGCGACCGCATGCGCAGGAAGCCCGCAGTACTCTTCAACTGGTGCCGCTGCGGCGGAGCCGCCGGTGTGCAACGAGCTGGCTGCCACAGCGAATCGCGGACATGGCGCAGGTCACTACCAATACGGCGCCGAGGATGCCTAGCGACAGAGCGACGATAAGATCTACCCCGGCATTGGTCAGCGCCTCGCGGCTGGCGCTGGCGTTGTTCGCCACTCTGAAATCGGTGGTGACCTGCACCCAGTTCACTTGCAAGACCACGAACGCCACCGCCGCGCCCAGCCCGTCGAGCGCCGCGCGCACCCCCAGTCGCAGCGGCGTCCAATAGGGACGCAGCACGTTCGCCTCTGCGAGCGCGAAGGAACCGAGCGCGAGTAGCAGCACCGGGAGGTAGGCTCCATGGGTGAGCGTGCGCCACAGCGGGACGGCGACGATGACCTGGAGCGGCGCGCCGCTGAGCCACCAGAGAGCGAAGATGGTGGCCACCACAGCCTGCGCGATCGCCTCCGAGCGCGAGATGACGTTGGGGGCGCCGGTGGCGTGCACGGGTGGCAAGCGGCGCGGGCTCCAGGAGGTCGCGGTCGTCGCGACCTGCGACCGCTCGAGCACGGCGAAGACGACCGTCACAATACCGATCGAGATCCAGATCGCGGGAAAGAGCGCGGCTGGGATCTGGAGGAGTGCGTCGGGGAGACGTGTCCCCTGGATTATGCGGATCGGTGTGACGACCAGCGCGAACACGCCAACGATCGAGGCAAGCACGATCTTGAGCACGAGGAAGTAGATCGGCAGCAACACCGGGCCGACGAGCGAGCGCTGGGGTAGGAACTGGGTCGCTACCCGCAGTGGGTGGCCGCGCTGCACGAGGATCGCTTCAATCTCTTCCTCGGTCAACATGCGGCCAAGCTGTGTTTCACGATCGTCGATCTGGCTGCGCATATCCTCCGCGAGCTCGGTGACAATGTCGTCGCGCTGCACGCGCGGCAGATACACGCCGATGGCATGCAAGTACCGTTCAACCAGGTCCATGAGTCTTGCTCCTTGTCTTCGTTTCGACGATGACGAGATGCCGGTGTGCGTGCCGGACGGAAGCGCGAATCGGGCTTCGTAATCACCGGCAGCAATCCAGCGCGTCAATCCGCGAGAATCCGATCGAGCGCCGCGTTCAGCTGTCGCCGCTCCGCAGTCAGCAGCTCGAGGATGGCGTCTCCCTCAGACGAGATGCGATAGAATCGCCTGTTGCGCTTGTCTTCCTCCCGCCAGACGCTCACCAGCAGTCCCTGGTTCTCGAGCCGCCGAAGCAGAGGATAGAGCGTATTCTCGTCGATCTCCATTCCCTTTTCTACCAGCGCCTTGCGCAGCGCGTAACCATATTGCTCCGTGCGCAAGACACCCAGCACGGCGAGGATCAAGGACCCTCGTCGCAACTCGAGTCGCAGGTTTTCTAAAATTTCTTGGTTCATAGATTACCGTATGGAACATAGTGTGTTGCACACAGTATGCGGTACACAGGCAGAATTGTCAAGGGGAGGCGCGGTGGTTGAGCAGACGAAAGCTGCTGTGTTAGACTGGATCGTGCAGCGGGCTCCTGGCGAGTTCCCATCGTACCATGGGCTGGAACCGGAGAGGAAGAGTGACCATGAGCGAGGCCGTGCGCATCTTTGTCAGCCACAGCCACCAGGACGGTGACTTCACCCGCAACCTGGTCACGGCGCTGCGTGGGGCCGGAGCCGACGTCTGGTATGACGAGCACAACCTGGGTGCGGGGCAGCTCGGCCCCACGGTCGAGCGCGAGCTGCAGCTCCGGCCCGTGTTTGTTGTCGTCCTTTCGCCTGCCGCGCTCGCCTCGCGCTTGGTCGAGCAGGAGTGCCACGTGGCCCATGGCTTGTCGCGCCGCGATCCCACCCGGACCATGCTTGGCGTGCTGGCGGCTCCTATTGCCGATGAGACTGCTCTCTGGCCCTCCCTGCAGGACGTCACGCGCGTGGAGGCGCCAGGATTGCGGCCCTATCCCCCCGCCGAGGCGGTCAAGCGTACCATGCTCGCCCTATCCCTCTCGCCACGGGGGGAGGCACCGGCGCCGGTTGCTCCGAAGCCAACCGAGAGCGCCGCTGAGCTGGTGACCCGGGGCAAGGCGCTGCAGGATCAGGAGAAGCATGCCGAGGCGCTACCGTTCTTCGAGCGGGCGACGAAGCTGGACCCGAACTCGTTCAGAGCCTGGTTCAACCTGGGCTATACGTTGGCGCAGACGCAGAGACCCGCCACGGAGCAGCTGGCGGCCTACGAGCATGCCGCCGCCCTCTCGCCCACCAACGCTGCGGCCTGGACCAATATGGGTGCGGTCCTTGCCGACTTGAAGCGTTATGCGGAGGCCCTGGAGGCAGACGAGCGCTCCATCAGCCTCGATCCCACCGATGCGTTGACCTGGCTGAATATGGGCACTGCCCTGGCTGGGTTGCAGCGCTACGAGGAAGCCCTGGCCGCCTGTAAGCGTGCCACCGCTCTCGACCCCACCGAAGCCCGCGCCTGGCTCAACACCGGCAATGCCTTTGCCGAGCTGCAGCGCAATGAGGAAGCGCTGGCGGCTTTCGAGCACGCCATTACCCTGGATCCCACCTCTGCTCGCGCCTGGACCGGCAAAGGCAACGCTCTGGCGGGGCTGCGGCGCAAGGAAGAGTCCCTGGCAGCCTATGAGCGTGCCACGACCCTTCGATCCCGCGTATGCTCTCGCCTGGCACAACACCGCGATCCTGCTTCGTCAATGGGGACACCCAGCGGAAGCGGATGTGGCTGAGGCCCAAGCACGAGCGTTGGGCGCCTAACCGGTGAGTGTCACCAGCGGGCCAGGAGAATAGGCAGTGCGGCCGGAAAGGCATCTGGCGGTACCGCGTCGGTGCGTTGGGATACGCTATACTAGCTCCTGAACAGATCTATCGAACTACCGCCGTCTTTTGGACAGTCCACTTCTTATAGGGAGGTCAGCTATGACCACTCCGACTACTCCATCTTCACCGCGCCCAACGCCCACGCTCATGAAGCTCGGCATGCAAGCTGCTGTGTCTCTCTATCGATTTACGGGTGGTGCCATTGGTGCCCGCGTTGGGCCCGAATCGGTCCTCTTGCTCACCACGATGGGCCGCAAATCGGGCCAGCGCCGCACTGTTCCCGTCTCGTTCTTCGAGGAAGGGCCAACGCTGTTTGTCATTGCCTCCAACGCCGGGCGTGAGAATCACCCAGCCTGGTATCTCAACCTCACCGCTCACCCAGATGCTGAGATTCAGATCAAGCGATTGCGCCGACAGGTCACTGCGCGGGTGGCGACAGAACAGGAACGCGATCACCTACTGGCGTACGCTGCCACTCAGAATCCCCGACGTGGCGAGCAAACTCCGACTAGCCGCCAGATTCCTGTCGTCATCTTGCTGCCAGTGACTCATTAGCAACGCATGGGAAAAATTGCGCAGAAGCATGCCGCCGGACAGGGAAACATGTGCCATATTCGCGGCACGTGTGCTTGTCTCCCTTATCGCCTCCTCGCTATAGTGTCCGCGTGAGTGGTCAGAACGGAGGCTCTGCCTGCTATTTGCCGCCGTCGTCATCCAGGTCGGATTTGGATTTAGCGGAGGATTCCTCATGGCCCGTGCCCTGTCTCGGCTCATCCTGACGTCGTTCGTCGCTGACGCTGTCTGCTTCCTCGCGTACTATCTGCTGCCACAGCCCTTCCTTGGCCTCAGTCAGGGTTTGATCACCGACACTCTGGTCCTAGTACTGGGGGTGGTGGGTCTTCTCTGGCTCTCGGTCCTGGTGACCGCGCTCGTCGTCGCGGGGCGGCGGCACGAGGTCGGCTGGATGGCCACCTTCGTGATCCTGGCGGTGATCGGAATCGCCGGCGCGGCCGTACTGTACTTAGTGGCCGACCTCCTGACGTTTTTTGCCACGATCCTCAATATCCTCATGCTGGGTAACAGCTACCTCGCAGGAGCCTTGGTAGTGCTCTTCAATTTCGTCGTCTTTTCGTTTCCCTTGCCATTGGCTGCGCTCCGCTATGCGCGCCTGCTCACTGCTTAGGTCGGCGGGCGGGCACACCTGTCTCGCCTGCTACCGCGCCAGATGTGAGCTAAGCCTGCCAGGTCAATGCGATTGCCATACGTCCTGAAGAGGTTTGTAACTGAGCAGCGTGATCCCCTCATGTTGAATAGCCTCGCGAGCTTCTGCCGATACCACAAACTCGAAATCTGCGTGGCGCCTGGCTGCACCATCGCCCTCTATGGCGAGCAACTCAGCGTCTTCCAGACCGGGATGGACCGCCCACTCGCTCAACCCTGGGGGAAGGTCATGCAACAGCTGGGCATACCGGGCTGCCTTGCCAGCAGTATCCAGACCGTAGCTATCCAGAAAGTCGTGGTCGTTGGCGGGCAAGCCCTGATGCTGCACTTTTTCTATGAAAGATCGCTCGCGGACTCGCAACGCCAGTCCGTATTCTTGTGCTAACCTCAGCATCAAGTCGAAGATGTCAGGCCGCCTCTGGATGCGGAGGGCATGCCAATCCAGATGGGTGGGCCTGAGCCTGGCTGCCAGCACGGTATCGATCTGCGCTCTGAATTCAATCTCCAGTTCAGCCAGCGTGGCTCGAACTAGAAAATCGGCCATACGCTCGAATCGGTAGAAGAAGCCCGTCTCATCAACCAGGGAGGATACCTTGTCCCTGGCAGTGAGCGGCCCCCAACGATAATCGGCACCATCGCAGAGCACTGTCAGGTGAATGCCAAAAGGAATGGCGGGATGTTCTGCGAGCAGACGCATGGCGTGTAAAGCCCAAGGGCAGGGAACCATTATGGTCGTAGAGCAGACCACACCTTCAGTGAGTGAGCGAAAGATCGCCGCATTGGTCGCGTGACACATCCCAAAGTCGTCGGCGTTGATAATCAATAACCGAGCATCAGTACGGTAGCCTAACAGCTGGTTCGTCTTGCTGGTTTGCGATTGGTGCATCTCATTAAATTCCTTACGTACGGCCATTCGCTGGCGCGCGTAGTCGCACTCTGTTAGACTACTGATCAACACATCTGCGATTGTTGAACGTATTCTCACATACTGAGTCAGGAGCTACGCAACTCTATGTCGGGCGTACCTCCAGTCGCGCAGGCAGGGTCTGTGCCGCCACCATTCCTCGGGTCCCGGATTGTGCTGTTCGCTGGTGGTGTCCTTGCTTTCATAGCTCAGTTCCTGCCCTGGATCAGCGAGGTTAACTACCAGCTCTCCAACGATCAGATCGATCGATCGTTGCCGACGTATACCGTGTACTGGATTCCGGCACAGAGCACCGCCCAATCATTCGCCGTCGGAATCAACTATAACTTGGTGCAAACGCTCATTGATGCGGCGTTTACGTCTGCCATACCAGTCCTCCTACTGGCTCTCGGAATCGCCGGGCTGCTTATGAGGCGCCGCTCGTCTCTTCGGCGCTTGGGCGTCGCTACTCTGATTTTGCCACTGCTTGGGGTAGCAAGCACCGTGTATCTCCTGCTGCTTTCAGGATTCTTCGGAATGGATAGCTGCTGCCATGATCCGGCAAAGCTTACCGTCGGCGGATTTGTGGCATTGCTGGGGTATTGCTTCTCATTCACAGGGTCCAGCCTGCTCCTGATGCGTTCAGCCAGACTTCAAGCGTAAAGAAATCAATCAGGTGCTCGTACACTCTACAACACCTGTACTTGACACAAGATGTCAGGATTTACCCGTATCATTGAAATGGTGGACCTCGGCTGCTCTGGCCCAGTCTGAGTATGGGCGGACTTCGCCGCAGACAATGCCACCGTTTGGCCGGAATTTGCCGCCGGCGATAGATCAAAACGTGGAGGCATGACCGACATATGGATAGCAACACGAACAAGTTGACAACGAGCAAAGCGCAACTCTTAGACGACCTAAGAGCCGAGCAGATCAACTGGGAGGCACTTCTGGATGCCATCGGCGAGGAGCACATGACCGAGCCAGGCGTCGCGGCCGAGTGGTCTATCAAGGACATCGTCGCCCACCTGACCGGGTGGCGGCGCCGGAGCGTCGAGCGATTCGGGGCGGCACTTCGCCATGAATCCATGCCATCGGACCCCTGGCCGCCACATCTGCAGAGCGACGACGAGATCAATGCGTGGATCTTCACCACCAATCGTGACCGCCCGCTCGCCGACGTGCTGCGCGAGTCTCGCGACGTCTTTGACCAGCTCGTCGATACCCTCAGCGCCTTTCCCGAAGCAGAACTGCTCGATCCCAATCGCTTCGACTGGTTGGAAGGCGAGCCGATGAGCGGGGCTGCGTTCTTCGGTCATTTCCATGAAGAACACGAGCCCGATATGCGAGCCTGGCTAGAGAGGAGATCAGGCGGGAGGAGGTGATGAGCACTCCAAATCGCTCTGCCAGGATTTGACGGTACTCCTCCTCGGACTCAACCAGACGCTCCTCCCGTTTACCGGTGAACGTCGTGACAATCAGACGCCGGTCGGCGAGAGTAATGCGACCATCGAGAATAGCCAGCGAGCAGATGCGCCGCTGGGTAAAATGAGACTCGGGGGAGGTCTGCTGATACTTGCATCGCTCACTAAAATCGCTTAGCTGGTGCGGCTTTAGCGTGAAGCGATACTGGGGTTCCCACGAGCTATCGTCACTGCTGCGCTGAAGTATCCAGTGCGAGTGGTATGGCGGTTGCTTCGGAGGACGACCCTGGTGGTCGTCGATATGCAGTCGATAATGGTATCCGTCTCCACCGTCCTGTACCATGTCCGCCACCAAACGGAGCGGGAGGCGGAAAGAATCCCCAAATCCCACGTCGGCTATCCAGTCGCTGCCGTCGAGCCTATGCACCAGGAGTGATAGATGATCGAATTCCGGGCTGTAGTCGCCGCCTGCTTCTGCGACGCCGGCGGAAAGCAATGCGACCGAAAAGCCAAGCTGATCTAGCAGCCAGGCGAAGAGTCCGTTGAGCTCGTAGCAGAAGCCACCCCGATTCCGGAGCACGATCTTCTCGTAGAGCAGGTCTTCCCGCAGCGCGATCGGTTCGCCATAGTGGATGGAAAGGTTCTCGAACGGCACCGCCAAAAGGTGCGCTTGGTGTAACATCTGGAGTACCTGCGGAGATGGCTCCAGCGACGGGAAAAGATCTCCGCCTTCGACCAACGGCATCCGAATTCGATTGAGATACGCTAACGGGTCCGGGGGTGGGGTGGGAAGACCGTTCACAAGTACGCCACTTCCTTCCATAATACTCGGTTACACCACCGGTTCTGGCCACAGTATAGTGACAGGTGACCTCCGCCGTCACCGTCCTATTGGCCAGGATCGCTGGCGGGTTTCTCGGTTGTCATCGATTAGTGTAATGGCAATAAGTTGGGTGTCCCGAGGCGAAGTCCTGTTTCTGGCCACTACTCTAGTGTGGTTAAATAGACCGGGGCCAACGTCTTCGACCCAAGGATGCGTCTGGCGATTGGCGATGCGTGTGAGCAGGCACGTCACTGCTCGGGAAAGGTAGCGCACATGTCGCGCTTCGGCGTTGAAGAGAAGCCACCATGGCGGATGGTCCCGCTTGCTGTGCGGCAGGACGTCGGTGAGGCTATGGGCAGTTCCGTCGTGCGGGGGATGCGCGTCTATGGGGGATACGGACCAACGCCGACGTACCGTCTGGCTCTATCAGATGGCCGGCGGGTCTTCTTCAAGGGTGTCAACGCTCGCTCCTACGAATTTCCCCGCGCCGCATTGGCGCTCGAAGTGCGAGTGTACCGCGAACTGGCGGACTTCATTGGACCGTGGGCGCCACGTTTCTACGCTGCCATCCGCCGGGATGATTGGTCTGTCCTGCTGCTCGAGGATGTCGGTCCCAAGACTGTACCGCCGTGGACACCGGCCGCGGCGCGCCGCATTGTCCATGCCTATGCGAACTTTCACGCCGCGACGCTTGATCACCCGACTCTGCCCGAGTGGCTACCTCGGCCAGAGTCGGCTTTGCCGCAGGTGACATGGAGCCGTGTGGCGGCGGAATCTGAGGAGCTTAGGCGGGTAGCCGAGCTCGCCGGAGAGGCAAAAGTGCAGGCGCTGCGGTGGTTACAGGCGGCGCTCCCGCTGATGAGCCGTCTGGCCGATTCCGCTGCGTTTCTGTCCGGCCCTCATAGCCTTCTGCACGGGGATACCAGGTCGGACAACCTGCGAGTCAGAGATGGCCGGTTATACCTCTTCGATTGGCCAGCGGTACAGGTTGGCCGCTACGAGTTCGATCTGGTCGCGTTCGCCCAGAGCGTCACTGTCGATGGTGGGGTCGATCCCGAGCAGGTACTGACCTGGTACGGTGAGCGATTGGCACTTCGGCCGGATGCGATTGACGCCGCCCTAGCCTGGCTCTCTGCCTTCTTTGCCGACCTCGCCTGGCGTCCAGGTATACATGGACTGCCGCGTCTGCGAGCTTTCCAGCGCCAACAGCTGGCGGTGTCGCTGGTCTGGGCGTCCCGGCGCTGGCACTTGCCGGAGCCGACCTGGGTCTCTGCGCTCGCGTCGGCGAGCCCTATATCATAGCCGGCATGCCTCTTGCTAATTCGTAGGGTAGACTACTGAATTTTAGCTTAGAAGGAGCTTGCCGTATGGACAATAC
The DNA here is from genome assembly GCA_963810535.1 of uncultured Chloroflexia bacterium. Lineage (GTDB taxonomy): Bacteria > Chloroflexota > Ktedonobacteria > Ktedonobacterales > JADMIN01 > JAJPKE01. Next base: position 53,516 of record CAWENW010000010.1, on the reverse strand, counting down.
CGCACCGGTTTTGATTACCCCTGAATGCCATACGCCTGGATGCCACAACGATGGCGATCAATTCACCATGATCAAGTGCCGGCTGTGCGGACACTGGTTCTGCGGCAGTCATCTGGACCCGGCCCAGACTCTGCAGCTGTCCCCACAAAGGCGCCTGAGCTGTCCATATATACGGGTTTATGTGTCGACTGCAGTACCCGGGAACGACAACGCCATACCGCAAACGACACTGGCTGGCTCAACTAGGAGCGGCGTGATCTCTTACCGGGCAGCTAGTTGCTGCTAGTCAGTGCTCGCCGAGTAGCATACAGCTACTCGGCGAGCGGTAAGGTAAACCAGAACGTAGACCCCTTCCCCGGCGCGCTTTCTACCCCGATCTCGCCACCATGCCGCTCGATGATCTTGCGGCTGATAAAGAGTCCAAGTCCTAGACTCCCTCCAGTACCCGGTCGCGCCTGCACATTGGCAACGCGATGAAAGCGATTCCACAGCCGCGACTGCTCCTCCAGCGCGATACCTGGCCCCTCATCCTGTATCCGCACGCGCGCGATCCCGGGAGACGGCTCGCCGGGAAGTAGGTCCAGCTGTAGAGTAACCGGGCGCTGTGGTGGCGAGTATTTGTCTGCGTTTGAGAGAAGATTCGCTAGGACCTGGCCGATACGGTCGGGATCAGCTTTCACCGGGATGGGATCGGCCGAGATGTTGACCTGCAGCGTGCGCGCGCTGGCCATCTGCAGCGCTTTCACTTCCTGGCGGCAACAGGCAGCGAGATCGCAGGTGCGAACTTCTAGCGATAGTTCCTTCGCCTCCAGGCCGACGACCACCCGCAAATCGTCCAGTAACCGCTGCATGCGAACGACGTCCTGCGTCAATGTAGTCAACACCTGGGGGTCCGGTGGTGAGGGCCGCCCGCGCTCCAGTCGTCGCTGTTGCAGCTGCAGGTAGGTCTTGATGGCAGCCACGGGATTGGCCAGATCATGAGTAACAACCCGGAGAATGTCGGAGCGTTCCTGTTCCCTTTGGTTTTGGACGGTGACGTCGCGCATCGAGATCACGCCGCCGATGATCTTTCCCTCACTGTTGAAGAGCGGGGCACCGCTCGCGGTGACCAGGATGTCTCGGCCGTCAAGCGTTCGCAGACGCACATTTGCCACCCGCTCTCCGGTCAGCCTCTCACCACGCAGGATCCGGTATATCGGCCACTCTTCCCGCGGCAGCGTACCCCCCTCCGGATCCTGGAAGATTCTCACGCTATCCAGCACCTCCCGGCGATATATCTTCGATATAGGTGGTGGCGTCAACACCCATAAGGCGGCGCATCGCGGCGTTCATACGCAGGGTGCGTCCCTGGCTGTCAAACAATCTGACTCCATCGGCATCGGTCTGGAAGATACTCTCAATCTCGTTGGCTCGCGCCTCCAATTCCTGCTCCAGACGACGCTGCCTGGTCACATCTCGACACACTATCACCGCCCCGACTATCTGGCTATCGGCATCGCGCAGCGGGGCTCCGGTGACGTTGTAGATGAGTGGCTGTTCGTCGGAGCTGATGACTTGCAGCTCCATGGGGTCGTCGTTGGAAATGGTCTCGCCCCGCAACACCCGCATGGCCGGCCAGCTGTCTCGGGATAACGGCTCACCGTGTGAATCTCGCGGCTGGTATGAAGGCGAGCGCTCATCAGGGGGTAGCTCGACCGAGTTTCGTGGCGCGTCTCGAATCCGGCAACCTCCCGGGCGGCGGCATTCATCTTCACCAAGGCTCCGGTAGCATCGTAGATGTAGACACCCTCGCTCATGGCTTCGAATGTCCGCTCCAGCTCCTGGATATTCCAGCGTAGGGTCTGCTCCAGCTGGCTCCGGTCGGTTACATCACGGCAGTTAGCTATGATATGGAGGGAGCCAGACAACATGACCGACCCAAGATTGACCTCCACTGGAAATTGGCTGCCGTCGGACCGGCTGCCGAACAGGTGAATGCCTTTCCCCGTCGGACGTAACTGGGGATCGGCGGTGTACTGCTTCCGCTTCGTCCGGTGGGTCAGGCGTAAGCCGGCCGGAATGAGCTTCTCGACCGGCTCGCCGAGTAACTCTTCGCGGCGGTAGCCGAACATCGCTTCGGTCTGCCCGTTTACAAATATCACCTTTCCACGTGAATCGATTGCGATGAAGGCATCGGGAGCCACCTCGGCGATCTCGCTGAGACGGGCATTAACTTGGACGTCACCCTGTGAGCCGCTTCCGGTCTGGTAAACCGCCTTCTGCGCCGGTGCCTTGGGGTCTTTCGGCCTCAAAGCTCCTGCAATGTCCTCTGGTCGTTCCCGTGAATCCGTAGGCTCGAAGTCTGTCGACATAGCCTTCCCTTACCGAACGGTCTTCCCTGACAGTGTAACGGGTACTATATGAGGGCCCGCCGCCTTCCACCAACTTTCCACGCTCGCGAGCAGTCGCCAATTAGCAGCCAAGAAGAGATATAACTATATGTGATGAAGAATATGACATATCGGTTCCAATTGGCTAGGAGACGGCCTTCCCAGCTAGGAACTTGCTATAGTCTGAAACGTAGCACCGTAGTATTACAGTAACACTACAAGAGTGCTCCGCGCCGTAGGGCGAAGAGTTCTCGTTAGCACGTATCAGTATGTATCGATAGTTATCTGGGAGGAACCTATGCGGATCATTTGGCTGGTGATCGGGGTGATTGCCCTGATCGTGGGAATCATCTGGACATTGCAAGGCTTCAATATCATGGCGGGTAGTGCCATGAGCGGCCAGAAAACCTTTGCTATCGTCGGACCGATTGTAGGCATCGTGGGCATCGCGCTGCTCGTCTACTCGCTCATGGGTAGGCGCCGAGCCAACGCGTCGTAGTCGACGCACTACGCACTTCTACTGGGCCGGATAGTGACTTGGGGCATAGTAACGGCGGCGCTTTGCTGGCTATGCTACTGGCAGGGTTTCCACTAGATTGGAGCGCTTTGCCATGCATAAAAGTCTAGACGCGCCGCCACGACATTCATGGGCCATGCAGGGTCGTGCTCGCGGTCCATTGTTGCTTGGTGTGACTACTGCCTTAATTCTCGCCGTTATTTTCTCCGCATGCTCTTCAACGGCTGGATCAAAGTCGTCGGCCAAGGCGACGTCGGCCTCGACTCCCTTAGCCACCGCGACCACGTTACCTTCCGCAGCGTCTCCTAGCCCTACAAGCTCGTCAGCCGGCGGAGGCACCGGAGGCAGCAGCCCGGTAAGCGTCTATATAGGGTCCGACGATGGTCTGCTCTATTCGATCAATGCCGCCAACGGCGCCAAGAACTGGAGTATTCCGGTCGGTGGGCTGGCGGCTAAACCCACTGTCGCCAATGGTATTATCTATGTCGCCACCGACGGTGGTCATGTAGCTGCGGTGGGCAATGGGTCCTCACTGTGGAATGTGACTCCTGGGGGCATCTTCGAAGACCGGCCTGCTGTCGACGGCAACCAGGTCTTCGTCGGTTCGGACAATTCGTCGCTCTATGCTCTAGGTGCTGGAGACGGCTCGGTACACTGGTCGTACGCTACCGGCGGAGCAATTTCGGGAACGCCCGCGACCGCCAATGGACTTGTCTACACCGGCTCCGCTGACGGCTATCTCTACGCGATTCACGAGAGCAGCGGAAGTCTGGCGTGGAAAACGAAGCTCAAAACCGCTAGCGAGTTCACCTCTCCCTCGCTGGATGGCAATGTCGTCTACATAGGCGACGACTCGGGCACTCTCACCGCAGTCAATGCCATGAGTGGAGCGGTCATGGGAAGTTACCAGGTAGCCGGCGGACAGATTGGTGGCCGACCTGCGCTTCTCCAATGGCCTCGTGTACTTCGGCTCCAGCAGCCAGAACGTTTTCGCGCTCTCGGAAGCCACAGGCACGGTAGTTTGGCACCTTGGCACTTCGGACAGCGTCCTATCGACACCTAACGTCTCCAATGGCACCGTCTATATAGCCGACCCGTCCACTCTCTACGCGCTCAACGCCAGCAACGGAAGCTTGATCTGGAAGAAGAGCACCACTGGCAGTTATGCGACCACCGGGCGTTCATGGCCGAGCGTAAAGAATGGAGTGGTCTATATCGGCGATTCTCTCGGGAAGCTCTACGCCTTTGACGCGGCTAACGGTAAGATCGACTGGACATTTCAGACAAGCCCAAGCGCTAGCCTAGGCTCGCCGCAAGCGGCGTGAATTCTACCCACGCGCCACTTGCCGATTTTTAGCTACGTACCGGCTACTCGCTGGCCATGAGCCGAAGTGCGCGCATGATAAGATCTTCGAGACCCTCACCGGTATCGGTGGGAAGATTGCGCACGGCGGCGGCGGATTGTGCCGGAGTATAGCCAAGTCCAGTGAGCGCGTCGGCTACCTGTGCTCGGATGTTTCCTGCAGGAGCACCCGAGCCCGCGGTGAAGCTGCCTCCCAGCCTCTCGAATCGCGGTCGTAACTCAAGCACCAGCCTGGCGGCCAGCTTCTTACCAACCCCGGGAGCCATGCTGAGTCGTACCAGGTCTTCGCCCAGCACCGCCTCGCGTAATCCACTGGCCGAGAGGGCCGACAATAGCGCGAGTCCGATACGCGGCCCGACTCCACCAACGGCAAGCAGCAGCTCAAACATCTCCCGATCTTCCACGCTGGCAAAGCCGAACAGGGAGATGTTGTCCTCGCGCACATGCAGCAAGGTCTGTAAGTGGACCGTCTCTCCAACGGTCAGCTTGTTCAATGTGGTAAGCGGAGCGAGCACTCGGAGCGTTACTCCGCCCACCGTCACCAAGGCGCTATCGATTGTCTTGCCTTCAAGGACACCACGTACCGCCGCAATCATCCAAGGACGCTCCCTCTGACATGTCGCAGGTGCCTAACAGATTGTGACTTGTACAGGCGTAACCGATGGCACCACATTACAAGTGCTCTGGAACTTGCAGTGTGTGCAAGTGGCAAATGGCGATCGCCGCCGCGTCGGAGGCATCATCCGGCCGCAGCGGCTGCGGAAGCGCCAGCAGCACCCGCACCATCTCTCCTACTTGCTCCTTGGTCGCCAGTCCGTAGCCGTGCACCGCCTGCTTGACCCGCATGGGCTTGTACTCGTGGACCGAGAGACCGGATTCGGCGGCGACCAGCAGAGCGATTCCGCGAGCCTGGCCGACGCTGATCACCGTGGTGGTGTTCTTCGCGAAAAACAGCTCCTCCACCGCCATTTCATCCGGCTCCGACTCCTTAACGATACGGGAAAGCTCCCGAAAGAGTATGAGCAGTCGCTCGGGCATGGGGACAGCCTTGTGCGTTTCTATGACTCCGCCCTGTATCAGCTGGAGAGAACCCGTCCGTTTCTCGACGACGGCAAACCCAAGCCGCGCCGTGCCGGGGTCGATTCCCAGTGTCCGGCGTCCTCGGGTCGGTGATGCCTGGTCAACCAGCGTACTTGTCGGCGATCTCATCGGCGATCTCAGCGTTCGTGTACACGTTCTGCACGTCGTCGAGGTCTTCGAGCCGATCAATGAGACGAAGCGTCTGTAGCGCCTCCTTCTCAGCCAGATCGATCTTGGTCTTGGGGACCAACGTGCTTTCCGCCCGAGTTATCTTGAGCTTCTTGGCCTCGAGAGCCGTACGTACCGAGTCGAGATCAGCCGGTTCCGTATACACCGTCAGCTCATCGTCACCCTCGTTGTACGGGTCGACATCTTCGGCACCAGCATCAATGGCTAGAAGCGTCAGCTCATCCGGATCGTGCTTCTCTATGGCAACGCCGACGATGCCCCGCGGCTCGAAAATCCAGTCAACGCAGCCGACTTCTCCCAAGTTGCCGGCATTCTTGTTGAAGGTGTTCCTGATCTCGGCCGCCGCCCGGTTGCGGTTGTCAGTCATGACCTGGACCATTATGGCCGCTCCGCCCGGCGCATACCCCTCGTATGTAATCTCCTCTACATTGGAGCCCTCACCGCCACCGCTGGCCCGCTTTATCGTGCGCTCGATGTTCTCCATCGGCATGTTTGCATCGCGAGCTCGCTCAACCGCCATGCGCAGGCGGAAGTTGGCATCGGGATCAGGCCCACCACCCTCGCGTACCGCCACCACGAGCTCACGACCCAGCCGAGTGAAGAGCTGGCCGCGCTTACTGTCGTTTACGCCTTTCTGGCGCCGTATTTGATGCCATTTTGAATGTCCTGACATCGCCTATCGCCCCCTTGTGGTGTTCTACCCGCTTACCAATAGTACGATCGTCCCTATCAAACGACGCGCTGCCGAAGAGGCAGCGCGCTCGCGTCATCCATTGTACCACCTACGCGATTTATCGCGTCTGCGATTTATCGCGTCTGCGATTTATCGCGTCGCTAGCACGAAATCCAGCAGCGACTCCAGCGCTCTATAGGCACTCCGAGCCGTGGATCGGCCACTCCGTCTCGCTCCCTCCGAAAGCGCTGATCGTGCCAAAGCTCCTTGACCGGCCAGCGCCTCGGCTATGCGAGCACGGGCGCCAGTTCGGTCCAAAATCTCGAGTGCCACTGCGATATCTTCTTCGGAGACCTCACCGGAACCGCTCATGATCCGTAGCGAGTGTCCTCCTGTCGGCTCTGTCCGCGGTTTCAAGAGCGTGAATCACTGGCAGGCTCATCTTCTTGCGGCGCAGGTCTCCGGCCGTACGTTTTCCGAGCCGTTCCGCCTCCCAAATACCCAGGAGATCGTCCCGCAGCTGGAAAGCAATGCCCAGAGATCGACCGAACCCCGCAAGGCGAGCTTGCAAGTCGGCGTCGTCCGGCGCGCCCAGACAGGCGCCTACCTCCGTAGCACACGACATGAGGGCAGCTGTCTTGCGGCCAATCATGTCGAGATACATCCCGACAGAGATATCCTGTCGGCCCTCGTAGCGCATGTCGAGGAATTGTCCCTCGCAGAGCTCGACACAAGTCCGGTCGAGGAGCTCGGCTAGATGCAGCACGAGCGAGCCGGAAACCCGGAATCGGCAAGCTGCCACAGCCCTTTGCGAGCCAGAGCGAAAAGCCCATCCCCGCTGTTGATGGCCTGCGGGATGCCCCAGAGTTTCCATAGAGTGGGACGGTGCCGGCGCTCCTCATCTCCGTCTTCGATGTCGTCGTGAATCAGCGAGAAGTTGTGCACCAGCTCAATGGTGACTGCGGCACTGGTCGCACGCCGCAAGAGGTCTCTGCGCTCCGACTCGTGGACAAGACCCGTCTGGCTGGCCGCGAAGTCGCACGCTATCAGTGTCAGCGTTGGACGTAGCAGCTTGCCCGGATCATACGAGGCTGGAGAAAGGTCGTATCGGCGCCAGCCGAGGTGGTATTCGATCTGCCCGTAGAACTCCTTGCGCAATTCGGCGGTGCGCTCCTCATCGCCCGGACGCACCGGAACGTCGCCGACGCTCGCACGAAGACCATCGGTTATGAGATCGCGGTACTGCGAGAGCGCCCATCCAAAGTCCTCCTCCGGACTCCGCGCCACCACTTTAGACCTTCGATTGTTAATGGCCATGATACGCTTTCTAGATCGCTTCTCATTGACAGGCCGCCATGATGGACTTCTCACCTGGTACTGCGCAATATCGCTACCAGAAAGCCCGACTTACCCTCGCACAATGAAGAAAGCCAGAGCGACAATCACCACCAGGATGGCAGCCAATCGACCTGCCCCGACGATGCCGCCGATGTTGCGCACCGGTGCGCAAACGTCGCAGTAACGCTCCTGGACGTGGTAGCGCTGGCTGCGCATGCTATCTTTCACCAGGTCGACGCGCTCGGTGCGAAATCGCGTATGCAGACTGTCACAGATGTAGCGCCTGCAGCCAGTGCACTTGCCGTCGTCAACGTAGTGAGAGAATGAGGAGGTCGACCACTGGTCGGGACGTACCGGGACGCCGCAAATGTAGCAGATTCGCTCGTTATAGCGAGTCAGCAGATTCGTCGCGCACGGCTGATGTTCAGCACATCCGAAATGGTCGACACAGAGATTACGGCGACAGGTCGGGCACCGACCGGCCGACTCAATGCCACACTCTGCACAAGAAGGAATCGGGTAAACACTTGCCTGTGACATCGCAAACTCCTCTGTCTCTGGTGCACACTCGCCGTGAGTATACCAGTCCAGCTGAGCGGTGGTCAATCACGGTGTGACCACTTCGCGTGCCCCGATGTCGCTGCGCCACTGTGCGCCGTCAAAGTGAATCCGGAGAACATTGGCATAGGCGCGCCGGCGTGCCTCGAGCATGCTCTCCCCTTGCGCTACGACGCACATGACCCGCCCACCGGAGGTTACCAGTTCTGGTTGCTGGCCAGTCTCATTCCAGCGCGTGCCCGCGTGAAACACCAGAATGTCCTCCTCCAGAGTCTCCAGTCCAGTGATTCGCTTGCCGGTCTCAATCGCTCCCGGATACCCGCTGGAGGCGAGCACCACGCCACAGCTGGCGCCGCTGGACCAGCGAGGCGAAGGCACCCGGTCGAGCCTGCCTTCCGCAGCGGCCAGGAGAAGCTCCAGCAGATCGCTATCCAGACGCGGAAGTAGCGCCTCCGTCTCCGGATCGCCGAAGCGGGCGTTGAATTCGACGACGTACGGGCCATCCTTCGTTATCATGAGTCCCGCATACAGCAGACCACAAAAAGGCGTACCCGCCCTATAAAGAGCGGAGACGGTGGGGCCAAGTATGGTGTTGTCTATGCGATCCAGCAGCGCAGGTGTTGCCGCCGCGGGCGGAGAGTAGGCGCCCATGCCTCCAGTGTTTGGTCCGTGGTCTGCGTCAAGGGCTCTCTTATAGTCGCAGGCGGGCGCCAGATGATACCAGTGAGTGCCGTCGCTGATGGCGAAGAGCGAGAGCTCCCATCCTTCTAGAAAGTCTTCGATGAGCACTTCGTCCCCGGCTCGGCCAAGCTGGTGATGCACCAAGAGCTGGTCGAGCGCCGCTCGAGCGGCACCGGGCTCATCGGCTATGACAACCCCTTTACCCGCCGCGAGTCCGTCGGCCTTGATAACGACGGGGAAGCGGCCACTCGCTTCTCGCCGGACAATCGCTTGCTCGGCGGCAGCGCGGTCTCGATAACTCTCGGCGGCGGCGGTGGGAATGCCGTGGTCTTGCATCAGCTGCTTCGCCCACCCCTTGCTACTCTCGATGCGCGCCGCCGCCTGAGTGGGGCCGAAGATCTTCTGACCCGCGGCCAGAAAACAGTCGGCGATGCCGTTGGCGAGCGGATCGTCGGGTCCGACGATGGTGAGATCTATGCGATTGTCCCGCGCCCAGGACGCGCAAGCGACCGAGTCCATGGGATCCAAAGGCACGTTGTCGGCGATCTGACTGGTTCCTCCGTTGCCCGGTGCGCAGTACAGCTTGGTCAACAATGGGGATCGGGCAATCGCCCAACATAGCGCATGTTCGCGGGCACCCGACCCGATGACCAGCACACGCATAGACGGCTTCTCCTCGCTTCGTTCTGTGGCTAAGAATCGTTACCAGTTGGGATGGCGAATCAGGGCCGGCGGCTGCATCATAGGGAGGAAGTGGAATGCCTCGGCATATTCCAGGCCGACTTCTTGGCCGACCGAGCGCGCTCGGCTGCGGATGCGCTCTTCGAGTGCCTCGGTCCGAATCTGGCTGGCATGGCAGCGCAACGCCTCTATCTTCTTCTCAATGGTCGTGGAAATGTCCACATAGTGATTAGGGTAGTCTGTGGCGAAGAAGTATACATTGTGAACGCGATGCTCCTTTAGCTCCGGTCCCAGTTGCTCCGGGTAATACATATGGTCGCGGGCCGCGGCTACCGCGTCGAGCGCGCACTGGCCAACCGCGCGGTGATCTGGATGGATCTGGTAACGCTGCCACGGATCAAACGTCAGAACGACGTCCGGTCGGCCCTGCCGAATGACCTGCGCCAGCTCGCGCCGGAAAGGAATGTTGACTTCGACCTCTCCATCGGAGTGCCGCAAGAAGGTTACCTCCTCGACTCCGAGCAGACGCGCTGCCGCCAGCTGTTCAGCTTCTCTCGTCGCGGCTAGCTGCTCTGGAATGGCGTTATAGTCGTCGCTGCCTTTGTCTCCGCTGGTGGCCAAGACGTACTGGGCGCGGTAGCCGCTTGCGGTGTAGCGCGCGACCGTGCCGGAGCAGATGAAGTCAGCGTCGTCGGGATGGGCAAAGATTACCATGATTCGCGGCCGGGTGTCGGCTTCGCCGGTTGGTGCGGTCATTTCTGGTCTTCCTCCAAAAAGTCGTGATCCGAACAGTCGTCAAAGATACGGATCACGCTCTAATCATAGTCTCATACGCACGCACCAGCTAGGATCGTACAGCCGCGACGGAGAAGGACCGCGCTGCAGTCTAGGGCAGCGCCGTGGTACACTAGCACAGTACTTGACCCCTAGCTGGAAGGGACACAATCTTTTTATGCCTCTGGCTGGAAATCTGCGCCAGTTCGCGCTTACCGACGTGCTGCGCATTATTGAAAACGGGCAGCGTAGCGGTGTACTGACTTTGACGCGAGGGAAATTGCAGGCGAGCATTTACTTTTCCGGCGGACAATGGCTGCTGGGGGAACGAGTCGGCGCGGCCACCTCCCTGGTACAGCAGCTCGTTCAGGCAGGCTACGTGAGCGCCGAGCAATTTGAGATTACCACCGGAGTTCCCTTCGTCCAGTCTGGTTCACTTCCTGATATGCAGCTGGTACGCACCCTCATAAACGCCCATGTGTTGACTCAAGAGCAGCTCCGCGCCTTCAGGCAAGACGACGCCTGCGCACTGCTCGCTACGTTGCTCTCCTGGCCGGATGGAGATTTTGGCTTTGTCGATGGTATCGTATTACCCTCCGGGCGCGTGGCTCTTCCACTACCAGTCTCGTCACTGGTGAATCAGGCGCTGGCGCGAGTGCGGCGCCGGGGAGCCGTACCTGCCCGCGAAGTGGTGCCCCTATCTCCTGAGACCGTCATCGATTTTGCCGACGTTGACCCTGAGTCGGGAGTAGCCGCCCAGCTGACTCGGGATCAGTGGCGGCTTTTGACCGCAGTAGATGGCAAGATGCCACTCTGGGCCATCATCGCCGACCTGGGCGCACCCGAAATGACCATACTTCGGCTGGCGGCTGAGCTCCATGCCTCCGGCATCGTGACGGTGGTCGGACGCATCTCGCAGAGCAGCCGCTGAGCCTTACGCCGCCACCCAGGCGTTGTCCAGCATCATCGCCGGTACCAGCTCCCCCTGGCGCACGATGCCTTCGCCTTCGGCAATGACGAGGAGGGCGCCGGCTCCCAGTAATGAGGAGATGCGATGGGATCCCTGCGAGCCGGTTGGGATGGCTACCAGCGTTCCCGCCCGCGACTCCAGGGTCGCTCGTACAAAGTTACGGCGATCACTTCTCTCGATGTCTTCTCCTGCAAGCACTACTTCGAAGGAAGGACGCAGCAGCTCCTGGCAACCAAGCAGCTTTCGGATGGCGGGGCGACCGAATAATTCGAAGGTGACCGCCGCTGAGACAGGGTTGCCCGGCAAGCCGAGCATGGGAATCGCTCCCAGCATGCCGAAGGCCAGCGGCTTACCTGGGCGCATGCGAACGCGCCAGAAATTTATGGTGCCTTCTTCGGCCAAGATTTGCTTGACCAGGTCGTAATCGCCTACCGAGACGCCGCCAGAGCTGAGGATCAGGTCCGCGTCTTGCGCGGCCTGCAGTCGCGAGCGTATCTCTTCCGATTGGTCATGTGCCACGCCCAATCGCAAAGGGATCGCTCCCGCTCGTTCCACGGCCGCAGCCAGGTACAGGGCATTGCTCTCCCGTATCTGCCCGGGCGCGGGCGTGGTGCCTAAGGGTGCCAGTTCGTCGCCGGTCGAGAGAATAGCGACCCGCGGCCGCCGCCGAACCTTCACCGGGTGTATGCCGAGTGCGGCTAGCAAGGCGATCTCGGCCGGGCCGAGCTCCGTCCCTGCGGAAGCCAGCAACTCTCCTTTGGAGACGTCGTCTCCAGCCGGGCGAACGCTCATTCCCGTTGAAGCCTGGGCGAGCAGCGATACGGTACCCTGCCCCGTCCGAGTAAGCTCCTGTTGAATGACCGCATCGGCACCCTCAGGCAGAGGAGCGCCGGTCAAGATGCGCACCGACTCCCCGGTCCGCAAACGGCCTGGATAGATGCGGCCCGCCGGTACCTCGCCCACCAGTCGTAAGACCACTGGTGTATCTGGCGAGGCCCCGAGGGTGTCGTCAGAAATGACCGCGTAGCCGTCCATGGCACTGTTGGAAAATGCCGGCAGAGCCTCTGCGGCGTAGGCGTCCTCGGCCAGTATGCGCCCGAGGGCGGTGGTAAGCGAGACCTCCTCCGAGGGCATCGGGGCCGGTATATCATCGAGAACCCGCTGGCGAGCCTCTTCTACGCTGAGCAATCTTTCCATTGACGCCCTCCAGGCCGGCGGCATGCGGCCCACCGGTGCATGATTGCTTCTACTCGCACGGCGAGCAAACCGCTCGCCGCCGTGCTCCCACACCACACATTATATTGTAGGGGCGAGAAGACCCATCCTGTTCATGGGTTAGGAATGAGGGTGCCCGCAGGTAGCACCTCGATAGACCGGGGCAGGACCGAGACTTCCGGTCATCCGGCCGTACTAGCCGAGATAGGTTAGCGGGCTCTGCGCCACGGAGCTGGCATCGTAGAGGGCGAAATTTCTGAAGACCACCTCAGTGTCATCGTTGAAGACTATTAAGCCGGTGCCCCCAACGAGAGGAATCTGGCTGCCGGTCAGAGGAATTTGAGTGATGAATTTGTTATTGGCGAAAAGTATCACACGAGGCAGGCGGCCGGAGCCGATGGCCAGTACTTCGAGATCATTCGATTGTTGCAGGCCGGTTCTGAGCGTATTCGAATAGCCGCTGGCGATAAAGGACCAGGCGGGTATCCTCACAGTGCCGTTGCCGTTATGCTCCCACACCGCGTAGCGACCCTCGATGGATACCAGGAAGCAGTAATAACTCTCCGACTTGTCGCCGTTCTGACTTACGAAAAGACGCACGCCACCGAAGTTACCAGGCTGGCCCTTGGCAAACTGAACGTTGACCTTGACGGCCACATCGGCCAGGTTGCCGTGGCTCCCCGGCGTGTCGGAGACACCCGCCATTGAGCTGGCTCGAAACGTCGAAATATGGTAGCCGTCCTTGGCAAAGTAGAGAGTATTGCCGCTGGTCGGCCAATCGGCGCTGTTGCTAGTCATTTTGTCGACGAAGAGCGGCTGGTGGCTCAGCACCAGCTGCAGATCTCTGACTCCCGACTGCGCCTGCGCCTGCGCGGTGGGATTTGGGGTTGGAATGACCGGAGTATCTACCACTGGAGTCTGGTTGCCCAGGATAATGTGCGGCAAAAAGCCGTTAGCGCTGAATGCCTGGCTAGCCAGTACGCAGGCGACGATACAGAGCAGTATCGCCACGCTGGTAATCACAGCCAGACGCTTGTTGATCGCAGGAGAAGTGTCGGGAACGCCGAGGGAGCTAACTCGCCTGGAGAGGCGACTGCGCAGGCGCGACGCGGATGTCTGTCTGCCCGAGGCATTGCCAGTCTGGTAAGCAAGCTGGGTTTCGGGATGACGAGTCTGGCTTTCGCCCTCACCGGCAAGCTGGGCGAACTGATGGGTAATCGCCGTGGCAGTAGCGTTTGCAACGCTACTGCGCACCGCCTCGGCAAATTCGGCCATGGAGGCGAATCTCTCGCTGGGATCATGGGCAAGCGCGCGCAGCAACGCGGCGTCGAAGCCGGGAGGGAGGGTGGTGTTACGGTGAGAGGGCGGAAGTATGAAGCCCTCGTCGATAAGCCCGAGCATATCGCCGCTGTCCCCCGAGATGGGAGGTGATCCGGTAAGCAGCAGGTAGGCGACGGCGGCCAGCCCATACTGATCGGTCGCCTCGGTTGTCACTCCGCGCAGTTGCTCCGGCGCCGCAAAAAGCAGTTGTCTCGCGGCCCAGTCTCTTCGCTCGGCGGCAACGTCTGATGGTCCGCGGGCGAGAGTCATCGTAGCCGCGCTCATCAATACCGCTTGCCCGAAATCGCCGAGTGCCGCCAGCGGACGACCATGCGAGGAAGTCCGAACAAACACGTTGGTGGGCTTCAGATCACCGTGCGAAATGCCGGCAGCGTGTGCAGTTTGCAGCGCTCCCGCGATCTGAGAGACCATCCGGGCGACGACTCTGGCTTCCAGTGGCAGAGCGAGCATCGGGTGCCCGGATGGATCATGAGCTCGCAGGTTATCCCCTAGTGATCCACCTTGTGCGAAGGCCATGACGATCGCGAGCCGGTCCTCGGCGGCGAGAACGCCGTGCACGGGAAGAATATGCGATTGGTTGAGACGTCCGGCAATCTGGGCGTCTCGTACTATGCCTTGCGCGGTTGGATCACTCTGGGTACCATAGATGAGTTTCACGGCCACCCGCTCGGGGGTCGTGGATGGGCTTGCCACGCTGTCCGGTGCCGGATCTGCCAGGTATACCTCGCCGGCTCCGCCACCTCCTAGGCGACGCGACAATCGGTATGGGCCTACTATGCTGCCTTCCTGTACGGTCATCTGCGTCTCCCGAGATCATGCCGGCAACTCCTATGTTGCGCCCAGCCACGAGTATAGAAACGCTACGGTGAGTGTGTCAAGCTGAATGGGCCTTTCGTAGGTAGCCGCATCCTGCCGCGCACTACGCTTCCTCCGTCGCCGGCACCTCATCGGTCGGCACCTCATCGGTCGGCACTTCATCGGTCGACACTTCAAGAGGCACTTCCTCCGGGAGGCTGGCGAGTACGCGGAGAATGAAGGACTCTGCCAGGGTAGGGTCGCACGGGTCATCAGGCAGTTGGAAGAAGCTGCGCTCCTCTTCGTCGCTGTGCCGGTGGATCCAGCGGGAAATGATGTTGATCTGGTCGACTTCTTCCGGCCCTACCTGCGCGGGCGGCACACCCAGCTGGCCCGCTTCGGCCAGGATGGATCGAAGTTCGGCTTCAAGCGTGCGCCGATCATTGGCGGCGCGCAACAGGCGCGCTAGACGTCCATGCCGTATCAGAAATAGTTCGAGATGGTCGGTCTCATGCGACGGATAGATGATAAGGAGATTGTTGGCCAGGACCGCTCCAGAAATCAATCGCTGCCCGAGTAGCACTTGATCGGCATCTCGAAGCGCGTCCCGCAACCGAGCGGCACGTTCGAAGTCCTGCCGCGCTGAGGCGGCAAACATCTGCTTCCGCAAGCGATCCAGTAGATCGTCGCGCTCACCTCCGAGAAAGGCGCAGGCCTCCTCAACTACCCGCGTATACTCCTGCTGCTCGGCACTGGGCAGTACTCCGCGGCACGGGCCCGGGCAGCGCTTAAGATGATAACGCAGACATGGGTCGCTGGGTGGACCAAACGGCGGCAGTTTACGAGTGCAGGTGCGAACTGAAAATACCTTCTGGATGAGCTCGATGGTTACGTTGACGATTCGCCCGCTGCGGAATGGTCCAAAGTAGCGGGCCCCATCGGCGGCTACTTCACGAGTGGCAAGGAAACGCGGATACGCTTCCGCCATGTCCACTTTGATGAATGGATAGTGCTCGAAGTTCCGGAGCTGGACATTGAAGCGAGGCTGGAGCCGCTTTATGAGCTGCGATTCGACCAATAACGCTTCGAGCTCTGATCCCAGCTCACGCGTCTCAATCACCGCTACGCTCTGAAGCAGACCATCCATCTTGCGCGTATAGCCAAGCGGCTGACTGTAATAGGACGCCAGCCGGTCGCGCAGACATTTGGCTTTGCCGACATATATGACCTCACCAGTTCTGTCTTTCATAAGGTAGACGCCGGGGCTGGTGGGGAAGCGTTGCCTCCAGGCGGGATTCAGGTAGAGCCGCCCGGTAGGTCGTGGGGTCTGCGCTGGGCCCGGTACCGGAGCTACTCCATCCAGGACCCGGTACAGGTCGGCCAGTGTCTCGCAGCCTTCAGCGCGCGCGCGCGCCAGTAGCTGTGTAAAGACTTTGGCGGTAATCTGAGCGTCCGGGAGGGCACGGTGGCGGGTCGCCACTGGAATATGTAGCATCGCCGCCACCGAATCCAGCCGGGTTCGGCGCATGCCGGTCAGGTAGCGGCGCGCAAGCTGAATAGTATCGATGCCGCTCTCGGCGAATCCAAATGACTTACCTGCGCGCTCGGCTTCGAAATTGAGGAAGCCCAAATCGAAGCCTATGTTATGTCCAACGATGGGCCGGTCCCCAATGAAGTCGGCGAGCCGGGCGAGCACCTTCTCCGCTGGAGCAGAGCGTGCCACCATCGGCTCGCTGATTCCAGTAAAGCTGGTGATGAACTGGGGAATCGCCCGACCGGGATTCACCAGCTTGGAGAAGGAGGCGACCGTTTCGTCGTGCGCGACGATGACGGCCGCTATCTCGATGATACGGTGCCGGCCCGGTGCTAGACCGGTTGTCTCGATGTCGAGTATCGCGAACTCCACGTCTTCGAGCGGCCGCTCGGCGCCGCCCCAGACCGCCAGCCCCCAGTTCCCATCGGAGTCCGGCAGAAATTCCGCGGAGGCGCGCAGCAACTGGTCGGCAAGTCGTTCCCAGGCCGCGGAGACGGCTGTGCCGGCGGAGAGCCCACCAAAAATATGCCGGGCCAGCGTCGAGATCGGTAGTGTCGCGCCCCGGCCGGCCAGTGCCTCACGCGCGCGCCGAAGTAGCTCCAGATTCGGAGGTGTGGGAGTATCTATGGTATGATCCTTTGCGGTGCTTCGCTCGCCGAAATCCACCAGGATGCGCCAGAACCAGCCGATATCTGTGGACAATAGCACACCTGTTCTTAAACCGTCAACCAAATTGTCGACTCAGTGGACCGATAGCACGCTAGACCTGGGGCACGTTGCCTACGCGTGACGCTCGGATATATGGAGAAAGGGTTGTCAACAGTTACAGAATAGAGTATATTATCGATAACTATCATGCACTTTCAGCACCGGTGAGGGCGCGGCGGGACATGCATATATGAGCAAAGGGACGCAGAAATATGTACGCGTGAGCGCCGCCGCGCTGGAGTTGGGCCTGCATCCCATGACCGTGCGCCGCTGGATCAAAGATGGGCGCATTCGCGCGGTGCAGGTCGGACGCGAAAGCCGCATCTCGCGAACAGAAATCGAACGCCTGCGTGGCGCGGCGGATGCCCAGGAGAAACGCCTGCTCGTGTTGTATGGACGTGTCAGTGGGTATGGACAACAGGCCAATCTGCAGACCCAACTTCAGTGCTTGCAGACGTGGGCGGCGGCTGAACGCGCTGGACAGGAGATCCTGACGCTGGCGGATATTGGGTCAGGACTCAAGGCGACGCGTCGCCAATTGCAGCGCCTGCTCACATTGGTGTGTAAGGAGCGCGTCGGCGAGATCGCGGTTACCTATGAAGATCGCCTAACCCGTTTTGGGCAGCCGTATCTCGATACGCTGTTTGCCGCCTTTGGCGTCACGTTGACTATCTTGGAGCCAGGGGAAGAAAAGACCCCAGAAACGGAGCTAACCGAGGACTTGCTAGCGCTGATTGTCTCCTTTTCGGGACGGTTGTATGGCATGCGGTCGCACAAACAGAAGGAGTTGGTGCAATGCGCGCAAACCGTACTGGCCCAATCCTGAGCTATGATCTGCGCCTACCTGACGAGGCGCAGTCAGACGCCTTGCGCCTGCTCGACACCTCCCGCGCGGTCGTGAATGCGACGCTGACCCAGTTGTGGCCCTCCCTCGACGTCTTTGCGGCAGAGCGAACAGGACAGGCATGGAAGCAGGTCAGCCAGCAGATGGGCAGTCCTGACCCACATGGTGACCGGCAGTGGCGCTGCGAGAGCGAAACGGCGGGGCGTCTACTGCGCGCTCAGGCCACCCGCCAACGCGCCTTCGCCCTCATCCAGCCGATCCTCACCGATGGCTTCATCTGGCCCAAGACTGACCGCACGCCTGCCGGGAAAAACCGTCGTGTTATCAAGGAGGCCCTCGCCGCGGTGAAGCAGGTCCAAGTCGAGGCGCAGAGCGGCCAGGAGGAAGGCGAGACGATCTTCGTCGCCTTGCAAAACGTGGTCGAGCAAGCCTGCAATTATTACTTCGTGAATGACCGATTTCCAGCCACCTACGAGGAGTTGCAGCCGATTCCGGTTCTGGAGGTCAGTCTGCTGACCTATGCGGGTGACGATGGCCCAGATAAAGGCCAGGCATATCGTCTCCGCGTAGACCAGGAAGCAGGCGTCGCGTGGTTTCGGTTTCGTTGCCCCGACGCGCGAGGCGTCTGGGGCTGGCGTGCCGATGAGGTGCGCCTGGTTCTGCCCCAGCGGTTGCGCGAGCGGTTGCAGGCTGGGGATTGGCAAGCGCCAACGCTGCGGGAGGAACGCACGGCCACGGGCGCGCGGTATGCCGTCCTCGACATCCCCGTCGCGGTCGAACCAACGCACGTCGGTGCATGGGAGAGCGTGGAACGCATCGTTGGCGCGGATTGGGGCGTGCATACCCTGCTGACCGCCACGGCGATAGGCGCCCAGGGTCAGCAGGTGGGACATCCCTTTTTCCTCAATACCGGCGGCTTCGATGGCCGACAGGCGCGCACTCGCCGCCAGATTGACGAGTTGAAGGCCAAGCGTGACCGTTTCAAACAGGAACGGGACGCGCTGCCCAATGCCCCGCCTGACCCAGTCCAACCAACCAACCCGCCAGAACCACTCGATTCGGCGAAGGCAGCATGGTATACCCAGCGCAGTGTGGCGCTGGACCATGAGATTGCCCGCTGCTGGCGCAAATACAACCTGCGCAACCGCACGCTGGCGCATCTGGCGGCCAATGTCCTGTTGCTGCTCTGCCACCTGCACAGCGCGTCGCTGCTGGCAATGGAGTCCCTCAAAACGCTCAAAACCACTGGACGCGGCAGGGGCGTGCGCGGACGTTGGCGCAACTACCGCAACAACACGACGATCCGCGGCGAAATCTGGCGCTTGCTGCGCTACAAATGCCGGCTGGCAGGTGTTCGGTTCCACACCGCACGGCCCAAGAACACCAGCCATACCTGCCCCCGTTGTGGCGCGCCAGCCCAGACCTATCGCTCATCCCAGGATGGTCGCCAAGGACGCGACGCCGTGCATTGGGGGCGCTGGCTCTGGTGCGCCGCGTGTGGCGCCAATGGCGACCGCGATTACTGCGCCTCACTCAACATTGCCCGCTTAGGCGTCGCATCGCTGCTTCATCGTCAACAGACCGGGGTGGGCCGCGCCTTTGCGGTAAGCGACCCAGCGGTCAAGCCCGTGCCCTATACGGTCACGGGTTCGGTGTTGCTGTTGCCACCGACAGGTCACAAGCCTGCCCGCGCCACCGTTCCCGCAGGGGAGCATGGCCGGAGTACGATCTCCTATCTTCCTGGATGGCGCAAATCCGCATTCTTGCAATCGTCGCTGCCACGTGCAGTCTTCCCTCAGTTGTGCGGATAATGTCGGCTTGTTGAGAATAGTCGTAGATCGGAGCAACGGTAGACATGGAGCTGCGCGAGTGCAGTGATGCCGCTAGCTGGGATGCAGTGGTAGCCGGCCATCCATATGGACATCCGCTTCAGTGCTGGGCATGGGGTCAGGTGAAGGCCGCCACCGGCTGGCGTGCCGACCGGATCGCCGTCTACGACAACAATGAGTTTCGGGCTGGGGCGCAGGTATTGACTCGACCCCTGCCTGGAATGTTGGTTACCATCACCTATGTGCCGCGTGGCCCAGTTGCAGACCCGGCCGATTCCGAAGCAATGCGAGAGCTGGCGAGAGGCTTGCGCCTGCACGGCCGCCGCCGCCGCAGCCTATTCTGCAAAGTAGATCCGGCCTGGCCGCAAGGAGTGGACCATACGCTGGTACCTTCGGGCTTTGTACCCAGTAAAGAGACTGTGCAAGTGACCGATACCTATACGATTGACCTGCTGCAGAGCGAGGAGGAGATACTCGCGAACATGCGATCTAAGACTCGCCAGTATATTCGAAAGGCTGAGCGGGAAGAGACCGTCGTGGTACGCGACACCACGGGGCAGTATCTCGCGAGCTGCTACAAGGTCTATCTGGAGACCGCGGCACGCGCCCATTTCGGATTGCATCCCGAAGGGTACTACCAGGACTTATACCGGTTCTACCCTGCTGACCGGCAGTATCTCTACGTGGCCATGAGAGAAGGCGTGTTGCTCTCATTTCTCTGGCTAGTGGGAGCGGGGCAGCATGCGGTGGAGTTCTACGGCGGTGTCTCAGATGCCGGGCAGGAATGGAAGAGTAATTACCTTTTGAAGTGGCATGCCATACAACAGATGAAAGCTGCCGGATATGTGGTCTACGACCTCAATGGCCGAGTCAACGAAGGAATCGCTCAATTCAAGCAGGGATTTGGTCCGGCCGAGACGTCCTGGATCGGACCATATGACGCTGTCTACCATCCGGTACTGTACTCGGCGTGGACTCGAGGCCTTCCACTGGCACGCCGACTAACCAGGAGAGCCGGCTAGCCCCGCCAAACCGCGCGCCAGACCGGTACCTCTCTGGCACCTCATGTTACCTGCCTGACTAGGAACCGTCAACACATCATAGGCGAATGGAATGCGTTGTGTAGGCATGAGGAGACAAGTGGTACGCTGTGAGGAATCCACCTCTACACATCGCGATCAATGCACAGCTGGTATCATTTTCTGAGAGCTACCGAAACGCCGGGGTGAGCCGCTATACGTATACGCTGCTCTTAGGCCTCGCCGAACTCTCTACCAACCAGCACTATACCGTTTTTGTGAACCCCGAGGAGGCGGCAGCCGCCCGCGAGAGCCCGCTTGGCGCGGCATCCAGCCGTCTAGAGCTGGTGCCGGCTGGCTCGAGGAGCCGGAGCCCAGTCCGCCGTGTTTGGTGGGAGCAGCTGCTTCTGGCCCGTGAGCTGGATGCTCGTGGCGTTCAGGTCTTTCACTCGCCGGTAAATGTGCTGCCCAACCGGATCAATTGCGCGTCCATCGTGACTGTACATGATCTGGCTTTCCTTCGATATCCGCAGTATTTCCGGACCAGTCGAAGGCTTTATCAGCGCATGTTCACCAAGCGCAGCATCCAGCATGCCACGCGAGTTATCGCGGTCTCGGAAGCCACCAAGCGAGATCTGGTAGAGCTTCTTCAGAAGAGGCCCGAATCGATAGATGTGGTCTATCCCGTAATAGACGATGACTTCAAGCCCTGTCTCGATGGCGCGCGCCTGCGCGCGTTTCGCGCGCGCCACCAGCTCCCCGATCGCTTTATATTGTTTCTGGGTACTCTGGAGCCGCGCAAGAACATTACTGGCCTGTTAGAAGCCTATGCCCGGCTGCGAGTCCTCGCGCCGGACGCTCCCCAGCTGGTGATCGCCGGAGCCAAGGGCTGGTACTTTGACGCTATTTTTGAGCGTGTACGTACCCTTGGCCTCGACGCCCATATCACCTTTGCTGGCTATGTGTCTCGCGAAGAGCAGCCGCTGTGGTACGCTGCATCCGAACTTTTCGTCTACCCGTCTCTGTATGAGGGGTTCGGCATGCCGGTGGCCGAGGCGTTGGCGTGCGGAACGCCGACGATTACGTCGAATGTTTCCAGCCTACCGGAGGCTGGTGGCCCGGTTGCGCGGCAAGTTTCGGCTCTGGATCCCGACGCGTTGGCATATGCCATGCATAGTAGCCTAGTCGATGAGACTGCGCGTCCGCGCACACTCGTTGAAGGACCACGGTGGACGGAGCAGTTTTCTCGCCGGAGCGCCGCTACCGTGTGCGCCAGAATCTATGAGGACTCGGCATACGCGGTGGTGAGGAGCCCGAGGTCAGCGGGGAAGGTAGCTCGGTGGATTTAGATCAAAAATTGCCGGCCGCTTCACAGGCTGTGCCAGAGTCACTGCCCATGTCGTCGCAGATTTCTCAGACTCTGCCGGTATGGCCAGTTACGCAGGCCCGCCCTGTGTTGCCGGTGTATAGTGTGGACGAGCGCTTGCGTAAGCGGACGCTTCGCCGCCTCTTCGGCAAGACCATGTTGTTTCTGCTCGATGCGATCGCGCTGAATGTGGCTTTTGTCGCGGCCTATCTGCTCCGTTTCCAGCTTCTTAAAGGGGTGCGACTGACCACGCCGTTCATTAACGAACCGCTCTCGACGTTCCGCCAGTTGGAGATCATCGTCACGATCGGCTTGCTGGCGCTGTTCTGGGTCCAAGGGTTGTACCGGCTACGCGCCACCGGCACCTGGTTCAAACAATTCTGGACCGTGGTATCGTCGACGACGACCGCTTTTGCCGTCTACACCGCCTTCGAGTTCGCCTTTCACGATACTGATCTCTTGCGCAGCCAGAACCGCGCCATCGTGGCTTTTACCTGGATCACGATCATCATTACGGTGAGCGGACTGCGACTCTTTGTCTCAGGGGTGCTCAGCATGCTCTACCGCCGTGGCATCGGCTTGACCAATTTGCTTGTGGTCGGCTCGGGACGCCTGGGTAAGCTGATGATGCAACAGGTCACCGCTAGCTCGTATCTCGGGTACCGTGTGGTTGGGTTTATTCATGATCTGGACGGCTTGCCGACCGACTTCGGCCGGTTTAAAGCGCTCGGGGTCATGTCCGACCTGGACTCGGTCATCCGCGGCAATAAGGTAAGCGAAGTCATCATTGCTCTTCCATCCCACCAGCACAAGCAGATACTTCGCACCGTTCGCATCTGCGAGCGAGCCGGCGCTAATTTCAAGCTGGTTCCCGATCTGTACGAGCTCAGTCTTTCACGCATCGACGTCGACGCGGTAGAAGGCATACCACTGATCGGACTCAAGCGTAGCTTGACGCAGACCTGGCAGTATCGAGTCAAGCGTGTCATCGACTTCTTTGGGGCAGGTATCATACTGGTTTTATCTACACCGGTCTGGTTGCTGATCGCACTCGCGATCAAGCTAGACTCTCCAGGACCGGTGCTCCTGCGCCAGACCCGGCTGGGATACCGCGGACAGCCGTTCGAGTGTTTCAAATTCCGCTCAATGTTCGTCCACGCAGACCAGATGGTCGCGCATCTGAAAGCAGAGCTGCCTCCGGCGGACGAGCGTGGAAAGTTCAAGCTGCGCCACGACCCCAGGCGAACCCGCGTCGGCACCATTATTCGCAGCGTCAGCATCGACGAGCTGCCCCAGATTCTCAACGTCCTGCGGGGCGATATGAGTCTGGTAGGCCCGCGACCGCCGCTGCCAAGCGAGTATGAGCGCTATGAGGATTGGGAGAAGGCGCGTCTCGAGCTTCCTCCAGGCATGACGGGCTTGTGGCAGGTGCGCGGTCGCAGCGACATCGACTTTGATGAAATGGTCCTCATGGACCTGTACTATATCGAGAACTGGAGCCTTCGTCTGGATGTTCAGATACTTCTACAGACGATTCCCGCGGTTCTCAGCCGACGCGGCGCCTACTAGGCCGGCGTCGGCGAAGGAGTGAGAGCGTTGCGAACAGCGCTAGTGCATGACTATCTCAACCAGATGGGAGGCGCCGAACGCGTGCTCCTGGCGCTGCACGAGCTCTTTCCCGACGCACCTATCTTCACTTCCATCTATGCGCCCGGCCAAGTCGACCGGCGATTTCGCAACCTGGATATTCGCACGAGCTTTATGCAGGCGATTCCCCTGGTGAAGCGGCACCACCAGCCTTTTCTCCCTTTGTTCCCCCTGGCCTTTGAGCAGCTCGATCTGCGAGCCTACGATCTCGTTATCAGTGACAGCAGCGCCTTCGCCAAAGGGGTGGTGACTCGCCCGGACGCGCTGCATATCTGTTACTGCCACACGCCTATGCGATGGGCGTGGAACTATTATGAGTACGTTGAGCGTGAGCGATTGGGACGGCTGGCGCGGGCGGCCCTCGCTCCGACCATCGCCTGGCTGCGCCAGTGGGACTATGCCACCGCGGCGCGTGTAGACTATTTCATCGCGAATTCTCCGACTGTAGCGGCGCGCATCGCCAAGTACTACCGGCGCGATTCCATCTACATACCGCCGCCGATAGACACGTCTCAGTTCGAGATCTCGCCGCAGCGTGACGACTATTTCCTGGTGGTCTCCCGGCTGATCCCCTATAAGCGCGTTGATCTGGCCATCGGAGCATTCAACCAGCTGCGCCTGCCGTTGCGTATCATCGGCGGCGGACGAGATGAGCGTTGGCTGCGCCGTTTAGCCGGCCCTACCATCCAGTTTCTGGGGCGTCAGAGCGAGCAGGAGGTCCGGCGGCAGCTCTCACGGTGTCGTGCGCTGATATTCCCCGGCGAGGATGATTTCGGCCTCACGCCGCTGGAGGCACAGGCCTCCGGCCGCCCGGTCATCGCCTATGGCGCCGGGGGAGCGCTGGCAACCATTGTCGACGGGCAGACTGGTGCCTTCTTTCGGACGCCGTCCAGCGAATCTCTTGCCCAGGCCGTGGCGGTTTTCAGCGACGGCGACTTTGATCCATTCACGATCCGCCAACATGCCCTGAACTTTGACACGCGGCAGTTCAACCAGCGCTTTATGCGCCTGGTCGAGCGTGCGATGGCGGCGCCTTCGCCCGCCCAGTCGCCGTCCGGCTACCCAGGAATTGTCGGCGGTACGGGTGCGCTCGCCGTGCCGAATACACAACAGACATTTGCGCGAACCGAATCCTTGCGGACCGGACTGGGAGCTTTTGGGGATGACAAGCGCTGAGAAAACTGTCGGGCTGAATACGGCGAGCGCCGCGGAGGCTGAGCGCCTGCAGCCATCATTAGATGTGGTTGTCAGGATGCTCAGAAGAAGCGGCTGGCTATTCCTTCTCGTGGTGGTGGTGGTCGGCGTCCTCGCGGTAGTCCAGTATTACCGCGGAGCTCGCAGCTACTGGACCCAGCAATCCTTCTACATTCTGGTGAGTCCGGTAGGCGCTGCCAGCACCTATGACAATTACCAGGCGGGCGTCTGGGAAGAGACTATTGGTCACGCCCTGGCTGAGGGTCGGCTTACCACGGTGACCGGTACGTTTGCCTCGGCGATCAATGCGGAACTGGCAAAAGATACCTCTTCCAACAGTCCCGAGCATCTAACTCCTACTCAGCTCCAACACGACCTCTCCTGGTCCAACTCAGGAAATCTCGTGGTATTGACCGATCACTGGACGAGTTCTCAGGGGTCAGTCGTGCTGCTGCGGGCGACCGCCGCCGCGGTGGAGGACGGCGATTTCACTCACCTCACCATTTGGCGTGGCGGCTTGCCGCCTGGGCTCGCGGTCCGGATGATTCCCGCTTCGGCTGCGTCGGCTCCTGCCCTCGATCAAAGCCAGCGATCGGCAGCAAGACAACTGTTGCTGCAGCGCATCGCTCTGGGGACTCTAGGTGGTCTCCTACTGATGCTGGTGTGGGAATGGGCTTGCCGGCTGGGTCAGCGGCCGGCATCCTCTAAAATATAGGTATCGTCTCGTGCGCGGGCCGGCACAAATTCCGGGCCGGCCACGGTACAAGTGCGATGTGTCTACTGACGCATCAACTCCAGCGGCACCGGCGGGTCACGGCGGACCGCCCTCTCCATTCTGCGTCTGGCGTCATTTACCCGCTCGTTCCCCACCTGGAAGGCGATCAGAGAACCGAGAACAACTCCACACATGCATCCAAGGAAAATTCCCTCCAGAAAGAAACGATTACGTAACGTCGCCATTGGCGTCCCCTTCTACATACTTCACTCAAAGAAGAGATAATGACTGGGCCATTAATGAATTACTGCAAATAGACGACCGTGGGGGCCTCGCTCCAGAGCCGCTCGAGACGGTAGAAGTCTCGTTCCATCTGTCCAAAGATGTGGACGATGACGTCTCCATAGTCGAGTAGCAGCCAGCCGCCGTCCGCGTTACCCTCTCGGCCGCGCTGGCTTATTCCTTGCTCGGCTAGCTTATCATCAATTGCTGAGGCGATTGCCTGAATCTGCCGTGGGTTCGAACCGGTGCAGATTACGAAATAATCGGCAATTACCGAGAGTGCGCGGATATCTAGCAGCACCACGTCGCTGGCTTTCTTATCCGAGGCGACATCTACAATGATTTTGGCTAACTCAGCAGGCTCCAGATCGTGGCCCCCCATTCATAGCGGCATAGTCGATGACCCTTGCATACACCAGTTCTAGTATAGCATGAAGCTGAGGTGACATACAGCGCCTTGCTGGACAAATTTTGCCGTAGGTGCGGGGGGCGTGCGCCTGGCGGCTTTCGCCCTTTCTCAAAAGCAATTTATGGGCTATGCTGACCGCGCCGGATGCCGGCGGTTCGCCAGCTACTCGCTCTCTTGAGGCCGCGCCCGGCGGAAAGGTTGAAGCGGCGCGCCAAATCGGCTGGGTAGGAGGATTACCAATGGATATGCAGCATACACTGGGCACAGCGCTGGAACCGCGACATAACGGCGAGGAGGCGGCAGGTGCCGCTCGAGCCATTCGTACCCACGAGGTGTTCAACCAACCGCCGCCGCTAGCCGGTTATAACGTGTTTGACGAGGACCGTGCGCTGGTGGACGGTATCCAGCGAGAGAACGCTGCCTGGTCTTTGGAGCAGCTGCGAGATATCGGCCAGCTTGCGGGCAGCGCCACCGCCATACAATGGGGCATCGAAGCTAACACCGTCGTACCAGTGCTAGCAGCCTTCGACCGCTACGGCAATCGGATCGACGAAGTTGTCTATCATCCAGCATGGCACCAACTGATGGAAAAAGCGGTGTCCTTTGGCTTACACGCTTCGCCTTGGAGAGATGGCCGTCCGGGAGCGCATGTTGCCAGGGCGGCAGGCTTTTACCTATGGTCGCAGGTCGAAGCCGGGCATGGGTGTCCAATTTCGATGACGCACGCTGCGGTGCCTACCCTGCGGCTACAGCCCAATGTGGCCGAGGAATGGGTGCCCAGACTTACTTCGCTGGATTATGACCCCGGGCTGCGGCCTGGAGCCGAGAAGAGAGGTGCGCTATCCGGCATGGGCATGACCGAGAAGCAAGGGGGTTCGGATGTACGTGCCAATACGACACATGCCGAGCCGGCTGGCCGAGGCGGCCCCGGGGAAGCGTACGTCCTTACCGGTCACAAGTGGTTCTGCTCGGCTCCCATGTGCGACATCTTTCTGGTACTGGCACAGGTCGGAGAGAAAGGCCTGTCCTGCTTCCTGCTCCCCCGGGTGCTTCCTGATGGCACGCGCAATGGTATCTCGATCATGCGCCTCAAGGACAAGCTGGGCAATCGGTCCAATGCGTCGGCGGAGATCGAGCTCAATCAGGCGCTGGCGTATATGGTGGGAGAAGAAGGTCGGGGAGTTCGTACCATTGTGGAGATGGTGAACTGCACCCGACTCGACTGCATTGCCGGCACCGCCGCGTTGATGCGGCAGGGAGTTGCGCAGGCCTGCCACCATGCCGTCTACCGTCACACCTTTGGAAAATCGCTCATCGACTGGCCGCTCATGCAAAACGTGCTCGCCGACCTGGCGCTTGAGTCGGAGGCGGCTACCGTACTGTTATTGCGCCTGGCGCGTGCCGCCGACGGAGCGGCTATGTCTGATCCTTTTGAGGCGCACATCAAGCGTCTGGGAACCGCTGTCGGAAAATACTGGGTCTGCAAGCGAGGCATCACGCACGCCGGTGAAGCAATGGAGTGCCTTGGAGGCAACGGTTATGTGGAGGAGAGCCTCATGCCTCGTCTGTACCGCGAAGCTCCGGTAAACTCGATATGGGAAGGTGCCGGTAATGTGAATTGCCTGGATGTGTACCGCGCTGTGATCAAGGAGCCGGATACGCTGGAGGCATATATCACTGAAGTCCGCCGAGCTCAGGGCGCAAATGCGCATCTGGATGCCGCCATAACCAGACTCGAGGAGACCGCAATTGCCATGCTGGGCACGTCGGCGACCCTAGAAGGGCAGGCGCGCCGTCTGGTCGAAGAGCTGGCAATCACGCTGCAGGCGGCCCTGCTGGTACAGTTTTCGCCGGGAGCGGTGTCGGACGCGTTCTGCGCCACCCGGCTGGGCGGCGATTGGGGCCATGCGTTCGGCACCTTGCCGGCAAGCGTGGATTGCGAGGCGATCGTCGAGCGTGCGCGGCCGCGCTTGCCCGAGACTGCGTAGGGACCCGGGGCTAGGTATTGATGGTAGATCGTCCTGGCGCTTCACAAGATCGATTTCGAGGAGGACGGCGAAACTATGGCGGTTTCAATAGAGCGAAACGGCCCGATTACTACGGTGTTTCTCAGCCGACTGGAGCGTCGCAATGCGGTTGACCGCGAGACTGCCGAAGAGCTGGCCGCGGCGTTCCGAGCGTTCGATGAGGACCCTGAAGCGGCGGTTGGTGTGTTAGTGGGCGCAGGAGGACATTTCTCGGCCGGAGCCGACCTGAAGGCCATAGCCGATGACCAGTTGAACCGTCTGGAGTGGGGGGGCGACGCTCCCATGGGGCCAAGCCGTATGCTGCTTGATAAGCCAGTCATAGCCGCCATCTCCGGTTACGCGGTCGCGGGAGGACTTGAGCTGGCGCTCTGGTGCGATATGCGGATTATGGAGGAAGATGCGACCTCTAGGGGTCTACTGTCGTCGCTTTGGAATCCCGCTCATCGATGGAGGCACAGTGCGTCTCCCGCGTCTCATCGGGATAAGCCGTGCACTGGATCTGATCCTTACCGGTCGCCCCGTTGGCGCCGAGGAGGCATTGGCTATCGGGCTGGTGAATCGGGTTGTACCGAAGGGGCAATCTCGAGAGGCCGCCCTGGACCTGGCCGCTTTGCTGGCGGGCTTCCCACAGGAATGCCTGCGCGTAGACCGCCGTTCGGTATACGAACAGTGGGATATGCCCCTGGAGCAGGCGCTGGCCAATGAATTCCGCCGTGGATCGGAGGTGGCTCGGCGAGGTGCCCGGCAGGGCGCCAACGCTTTTCTGCAGGCTATGCGCCGAGAAGAGCCGGTCGAGTAGTGGGTGCCCGGCACCTAGGGAGCGGTCTGTCTGGTGGCGACGATAGCGTCCATGAGCTGCTGCCGCGAAAACGGCTTGACCAACTGCCCAGCGGTAATCGGGATATCGGGAGCTGAGAGGCGAACGGTTGAGGACATGAGAATGACTTTGTGTCCGGCGGCGCCGAGCTCCGAATCCGCCGCTATTTCATTGACTACCGCGATACCATCCAGCACTGGCATGACAATGTCGAGCAATACGATGTAAGGCTCGGCTGCGTTTCGCAATCGAAGCAGCGCCTCCTGCCCGTTGGCCGCCGTAATCACGCGGTGCCCATGCGGCTTAAGCACGGAGACGATCATCTCGCGGATAGGCGCGCTGTCATCCACCGCAAGAACAGGCTCGGGAGCTGGCATTACGTACTCATCCTTCATTTTTGCTGCTACTATCGTAGGCATTCAGGTATGAAATTGCGTGTTTCTCGACATTTCTCCCGCGGGACTGGTTGCGGGTGAATACAATTGTCCCACTTCTTATCTCACGAGATTTCACGAGGAATTAATGTGCGCATGTTTGCTGGATAGTAGTATTGAAGAGCGCTTTAAGCTTCCTGCCGAACAGACCCAGCTTCCTACTGCAGTATAGCAACTGACTCGGCAAAATGGCCACCACCCGTGATTATTCTGCATTGTACCTCCCTATGTCAAAGCCTACTCACCTCCCTTGGCCCAGAATCTGCAATTCGCGGTGAAAGGCCAATTGGGCTCGCGCGTGGACCGGCCCACATTTAGAGGGAATTGGACAGCGTAGCAGCGAAAGTAGCTGGCCGAGGGGGTAGCATGCAGGCAACCGTACGTGCACTGGGTCAGGATTGGTGGATATTCTTACTGGAGGGCGTCGTGGCCATCGTCTTTGGTCTCATCGCGCTCTTCTGGCCTGCTCCGACACTGGGAGTGATTGTGTTGTTGTTTGGATTACTCGCGCTCATAAGTGGGGTGGTAGGGGTATTTGCCGCCATTGGAGCGGCGGGCAATCACCTGCAGTGGGGCTGGAAATTGACTGGCGGCTTGTTCGGAATCCTCGTGGGGCTGGCGATTCTGCGCTGGCCCGGTGTCAGCGTGCGCATCGTGCTGTATCTGATTGGATTCTGGCTCATCGTCGGCGGCATTGTTGGCATCGTCGAGGCGTTCGCCGCGCATCGAGAGATGCCCCACGCCTGGCTGCTCCTCCTTACCAGCGCGATCTCGGTGTTGTTTGGTATTGTGATGTTCGCCTGGCCAGGAGTAGGCCTGTTGACAGTGATTCTGCTGGTAGGCATCTACGCCATCGTGGAAGGCATCGCGCTGTGCATACTGGCGTTTCAGGTACGTCGCTTCGCCAATAGCATGCCCGGCCGTGGGGAGATGCCTCCCAGAGGCGCTTATCCGGCGACCTAAGCCGGCTGCTTAAGCTGGCGTCTCACCCGAGGCGTCAGCGAGTGCGGCTTCTAGAATGTCGAGGCCGCGCTCCATCTGATCGCTGGTGGTTACCAGCGGCATCAACAGCCGGACGACGTTATCGAACAATCCCGCCTTGATCAGGATCAGCCCGCGCTCGCGGGCGCCAGTGAGTACCGCAGTGGTCTCGGCGGCGGCCGGAGTGCGCTGGTCCCGATCAGTCACGAGCTCGATGGCCATCATCGCGCCTAGGCCGCGCACGTCACCAACCAGTGAGAAGGTGGTCTGCCACTGCAGCATACGCTTGCGTGCCTGAGCTCCCAGGCGCTCGGCGTTCGCCACCAGCCCCTCCTCTGCATACACGTCCAGTACTGCGAGGGCGGCGGCGCTGGCTATGGGATTGCCGCCATAGGTTCCCCCGAGTCCGCCGGGCAGCGGTGCGTCCATGACGTCGGCCCGGCCCACCACCGCCGCTAGCGGCAGTCCACCGGCCAGCGATTTTGCCATGAGCATCATGTCCGGCTGTACGCCGAAATGCTCGCAGGAAAACATCCGCCCGGTCCTACCGAAGCCGGTTTGGATCTCGTCGGCGATCAACAAGATACCATACTGCTTACAAATTTCGTGCAGTCGTGGTAGGAAGTCTGGGGGAGGCACGACAAAACCGCCCTCGCCCTGGATCGGCTCCACGATAATCGCCGCGACCTCCTCTGGAGCCACGCGCGAGAGAAAGAGACTATGGAGTGACTCCTCCCAGCCGCAGCTGCATGAAGCCTCGGGGGTGTGGCCCTGCCGGTAGCAATACGGGAAAGGGGTAATGTGGATCTCGCTGGCCACCGGCCCAAAGTTCTGGCGATAGGGGCGGAGCTTGCCGGTAAGCCCCAGTGCCAGGTTAGTACGCCCGTGGAAACTATTCTCGAATGAGATGATAGCCCGTCGATTGGTGGCGGCTCTCGCGATCTTGACGGCATTCTCGACGGCCTCGGCACCACTATTGACGAGCAGAGTTTTCTTCGCATGGCGTCCAGGTGCAATCTCGGCAAGACGTCGGGCGAGCTGTATGTAGGTCGGTGGCGTCATCACGTGAGTGCAGGTATGCGTGTATCGTCCAGCCTGTTCGATAATGGCCGCGACTACCTTGGGATGACTATAGCCTACGTTAAGCGTTCCGATTCCTCCCGCGAAGTCCAGGTAGCGGTTGCCGTCCACATCGACGATTTCGGCTCCGGCTCCCGACTCTGGGTAGACATGATGGTAGGTGTAGACCCCGCGCGGTACATAGCGCTCACGTTCCGCATCTAGATCCGCGGTCTTCGAGCCCGCCACTACCGTGGAGCCGGCCACCCCTTTCGACGTACGTTTGGCGTGCGATCTGCTCCCGGTGGTCTCCGCCCGAGACGTTGGGGCATGCTCCGCGTGCGCATCCGAAGCCGATACTGATTTTGCCATAGAACTCTCGATCCTTTTTTGCTTGCGCTACACTACACCGAGATCGCTCGTAACTCTGTACGCGACTACATCCTCCGACTACATCCTCCGACTACATCCTCCGACTACATCCTCCGACTATATCCGCTGGTGCGGTGAGCTCGACACGGACATCACCGTCCACTCTGTGCCTGAGAAGTTGGCCACCGTGTCGAATTATTGTAAAACACCAGTCATTGATTCCGGGCTGACCTAAGCATATACTGCACCTTACCTACTGTGTGCGCGGAAATGGCGGCATCTGGGCAGCTACCCAGACGACGCTCGCTCGGTTCTTATAAAATACCACAAAAGGGCACTGGAGGCAGCAGACCATGTCCAGCTCGAAGCCAGGCGGTTATTCAATGTTGGCGACCGAAACTCTGACAAGCCCGGCGCTGTCGCTGCCGGAAAAGTTCAACGCAGCTTCGGCTATCCTCGACGGTGCGGTAGCTAGTGGCTGGGGCGAGCGGATAGCGATTCGCAGCAGCGAAGGCCCGTGGACGTATAACCAGCTGGCAAGGGGTGCGAACCAGGTAGGCAATGCG
Source organism: uncultured Chloroflexia bacterium (assembly GCA_963810535.1). Taxonomy (GTDB): domain Bacteria; phylum Chloroflexota; class Ktedonobacteria; order Ktedonobacterales; family JADMIN01; genus JAJPKE01. The sequence continues at coordinate 21,169 of CAWENW010000010.1, read as the reverse complement.
CTCACCGCACTTGGGGTAGAGATGGAGCAGCGAGTGCTGCTGCTCCTCTACGATGGGGTGGAGTGTGCCTGCAGCTTTTTCGGAGCCATCAAAATCGGCGCCGTTCCCGTTCCTCTCAACACCCAGCTACGCCCCGACGACTACCTCTACGTTCTGCAGGATAGCCGAGCTCGAGTCCTGATCGTGGAGAGCGATCTGTGGGAGCAGCTCGCTTCACGTCGCCGCGAGATGTCGTTTCTGCGGCACGTCGTCGTCGTACGACGCGGCTCTTCGTCGGGGTCGCCTGGCGCCACGACCATCGATTACGCCGCCTTCAGCGCGGCGGGCTTGCCTGAGCTCACGCCCGCTCCTACCATGCGCGACGATAGCGCCTTCTGGCTCTACAGCTCCGGCAGCACTGGTTTTCCCAAGGGTTGTGTGCATCTGCAACATGACATGTACTGTTGCAGTGAGCTCTACTCCAAGCCGCTGCTGCAGCTCGGCCCCAACGACATTACCTTCTCCGCCGCCAAGTTGTTTTTTGCCTACGGCCTGGGCAACGGCCTCTATTTCCCGCTGAGTGTGGGGGCCAGCGCGGTGCATTTTGCTGGGCGTGTAACCCCGGACTCCGCGTTCGCCACAATCGCGGAGCACCGTCCCACGGTCTTCTTCGGCGTGCCGACGCTCTACGCCGCCATGCTGGCGATCCCCGACGCTGCTGAGCGCTACGATACCTCCTCCCTTCGGCTCTGCGTCTCCGCCGGCGAATCATTACCCGCCGATCTGTATCAGCGCTGGCTGTCTCGCTTCGGTGTCGAGATACTTGACGGCATCGGAAGCACCGAGGTGCTGCACATCTTCATATCAAACGTGGCCGGCCAGGTAGTTCCCGGAAGCACAGGGAGCGTCGTACCAGGTTACCAGGCGCGGATTGTGGACGAGGCCGGGGATCCGGTACCGCAAGGCGAGATCGGTAATTTGCTGATCTCGGGCGACAGCACCTGCTCCGCTTACTGGAACAAGCACGAGCGTACCAAGTCCACGATATTGGGAAGCTGGATTCAGACCGGAGATAAATTCTACCAGGACGCGAGCGGCCACTTCTGGTACTGTGGCCGTTCGGACGACATGCTCAAGGTAAGCGGGCAGTGGGTATCGCCAGTGGAAGTAGAGGCCGCGCTTGCCAGCCATCCCAGCGTGCTGGAGGCGGCGGTGGTCGGCCGTGCCGATAAGGACGGGCTGATCAAACCGCAGGCCTATGTCGTGTTGCAGTCAGGAGTGGATCCGAGTGAGTCGCTGGCGGAGGAGCTGCAGCAATATATTAAGAGCGTGCTTACGCCGGTAAAGTATCCGCGTTGGATCGTGTTTGTCGGTGAGCTGCCCAAGACCGCGACCGGAAAGACGCAGCGGTACCTCCTTCGCCAGCAGGCCTCGGAAGAAGCGTAAGCAGGGGCCGGACGCTCTGCCTGGCTTGTGAGATCTCCCGTACTCCCAAACTTACCCAACTATGGACAGGCCATGGTTGGCGTTAGGTTCCTGCTTCACCGCCGTCAGTTTCACGCGCGGCCGAGACCTCGTGCCAGCGCTGACAGCTCCACAGGCGTTGTGACTGTCCGAGGAACTCCCGGCCAGTTGCATGAGATTGATGGCGGCATTCAGATCCCGATCCAGTACCAGCCTACACTGCTCGCAGTGAAAGATCCGATCCGCGAGGGTCAGATCCGTATCGATCCAGCCACACCCACTACACCGCTTGCTGGAGGGCTCCCACCGATCCGCCAGGAGCACACGAGCTCCATACCAGCTGGCTTTATAGAGCAGCTGCCGCTTGAACTCAGCGAACCCCACATCGCCAATCGCCTGAGCCAGACGATGATTCTTCAGCATCCCACTGACGTTCAGGTTTTCGATGACCAGGACGGACTTGGTTCTCGCCAGCCTGGTCGTGACCTGATGCAGCGTAGTGCGTCGCTGGTTCGTGATCTGCCGATGGAGCCTCGCCAGCTTGCGCACCGCCTTCTTGCGGTTGTGGCTGCCTTTCGTCCTCCGGCTCACCATTCGCTGTAACCGCTTGAGCTTCTTCAGACGTCGCTTGAGATGCCGAGGATTGGGGATCACCGTCCCATCGGAGAGGGTGGCCAGCTGCTTCACACCCAGATCAATGCCGACCACGGGACCGGTGTTCTCAGGAACGATCTGTTCCTCTTCCACCTGCACGGACACGTACCAGTGCCCGGCCTGCTCGCTCACGGTAGCCGAGAGGATCTTTACCCCTGAGGTCGGAAGGTACTCGCGCTCCTTGAGCCGCAGTCGCCCCAGCCGGGGCAGCACGATCTCCGTATCCGACACGACGATGGAGCCGGTGAGCCGGAAACTCCCCAGTCCTTTCTTCTTGGTCTTGAAACGGGGATACCCGAGCTTGCCTTTCAACTTCCCCTGCTTCTTGAGGGCACACCGTCGGAAGAACTGCTGGAAGGCGGCATCCAGGTTCCACAAGGCTTCCTGCGGCGCACACTTGGAGATCTGATACATCCAGGGCACGTCTGTCTTTTTGAGCATATTGAGCTCGCGGTGCAGCGCAATGGCCGTGGGGCTCCTCTTGCTCGCGGTAGAGCGCTCCTGCTTGACCTGCAGTCCCCAGTTGTAGGCCCAGCGGGCGGCGCCGGCATGCTGGCGGCAGGCTGTCATCTGTCGATTGTTGAGGTCCAGCTCCGTTTTGTATGCCCGCTGTACCAGCATCCCGTATCTCCCTGCCAGTCCCCGGCCATCCTGTCAAGAGGGAGGTCTTCACTCCTCGATTGCTAGAACACGTGTATCATAGTCTGCTGCTCTGGTCAAGGAGAACAGACGGAGACCCATGGGCACACAGGGGTACATTCTCTGCAACGATTCATAACCCCACAGTATGACGGCAGGTTTCCCTAGTCTGGGAAACCTGCCGTCATACTTTTCGTTTCGCGTTAACGCGAAACGATGTGGGTGGTCTACAGTGCGTGGTTTGAGGCAAGCGCGGCGATCACTCCCAGCACAATCAAGAGGATTATGAAGAGCGTGGTCCACAAGATGGCGCTGTTGCCACCCTTACCGCCGACCTCGGGTAACGGTAATGCTGGAACAGCGACGCCGGGCTGACTGGGATCGGCGCCGCTGCCGGCGCTACCACTGGCCGAGCCTCCGCCGAGAGCCGCGAGCAGCCGGGTGCCGTCGGGGCTTCCCCAGCCGGTGCAAGCGTCCCAGCCGGGTCCGGCCTTGTACCCGCCTATCTGGCCGGTGGGATCGTTGTTTCCGCTGGTAATATCATGGAACGCATCAGTTTTGCCGACAGTGGTGTACAAGAGAGGCGTAAGGTAGCCGACTGGTTTGCTCAAACGCTGGTTGATTCGCGCAATCAGCCCGGCCCACAAGGGTGCTACCGCGCTGGTGCCGCCCACATTCGTGGCAGTCTGGCCGTCGACGATGATGGTATAGCCAGAGTTTTCATCGGCGTCGCCGGCGACATCAGGAACCCCGCGTCCGACGTGGTGATCGGGATTGACGGACGGCGGCACGATGCCCTGTTGCCAGGACGGTAGCGCGTTCATCTCGCTGATACCCCCGCCACCGGCGCCTCCGCCGTTGGACCTTGTTCCGTTGTTCCAGACGGTCTCACCAGTGCGCTGTCCGCCGGAAACCTGCACCGAGGTGCCGCCGCAGCCGAGGACGTAGGGACTGGAGGCGGGGAAGTCGACGTGGGCATGTCCGTCATCAAGCTGGTCCTCGGAGCCGTCGTCGCCCGAGGCGACGCATATAGTTATGCCGAGTAGTGCCGCTGCCTGAAATGCTTGGTTGACCGTGTTGATCGCCTGAGCGGTCCAGATGTCCTGGCCCTCGGTGTACCCCCAGCTGATGGAGAGCACTCGGGGCTTGTTCACCGTATCGTGTACCGCGGTTGTGATGACGTCGACCCAACCTTGCTCGGTGAACGGCGCGAAGTAGACGACGAACTTCGCGCCCGGTGCCAGCGAGGCCGCCACTTCGATATCCAGCAGCACCTCGCCGTCAGTGTTGGGATCCGCTCCCGGATTGTTGGAGGTACCGTCCACCGACACGGCGGTGACGTTGGGCACCGGCATGTTGAGCTGGCCGAAATACGCTTGCAGGTCACTCGGTCCGAATCCGCCGCCGAACTCGATAATTCCAACGCACTCTCCCGAGCCGTCCAGGCCGGCGGGAAAGTTGTAGAAGTTTCCGACCTGGGGTGCCGTGTAACTGGCCGCGTTGGCTGCCCGTGTCGTAGCTTTGCCGGCGGCGGCTCGCAGCTTCTCTGCGGTCGCAGGTAATATGATGTGAGGACGTGCCTGCAGGCGGTTGTCAAGACCAAAAACACCCTCGACGATATCCGCGATCCCGTGCGGCAGGTGTACCGGCCCGATGCGGCCGCGATATTCACCGATAGGAGAGGAATACCGTACCAGCTTGACGTCGAAGGCGGTGCTGAGCGCCGCGACCGTGCCCGAGAGTACGACGAGTCGGCTGGCCAAATCGGTCCGGACTACCGAAAGCTGGTGGCTGCGGGCAAAGGATTCTATTTTCTCTACGTCGGAGGGATCGGCGCCGAAGCTGGCCGTGTACTCTTCCGGTGAGAAATAGCTGCGCTCCGCCAGCAACTTGAGACCGAGAGAGTTGGCGTGTGCCTCGAGTTCAGAGCTTGGCCGCCGCGACCGGAGGCGAACCGAGACCGTGATGGTCTCATCGGGATTGCCAGGACCAATAAGTGAAGAGCCTGGCACGAGTTTCCGCTCGCTGCCGGTGAGGGGGCGACGCTCCGATGACATGCTGGAGAACTGATCTGTCATGTGGGCTTGCTCGCTTTCTTAGGGCGCCGAGAAACCATACTTCGCCGCCGTGTCAATGCGGACACCCTAGTAACTCTAGTGATGTTTTTTGCCTTTGCTCAAAACCGTTGTATCAGACAGGCGTTGACTTCAGTCTAGCCCAGACGGTCAAGTTCTGGCAAATGGCGGAGTAGTGTTGCCGTCTGATCGCCGGGCGGTATACTAGAAGCGGAGCATGTCACGACGAGGAAAAGGAGGGCATCATGGCTAAAGAAATCGAGATTCATGCCTCACTGGTCGGTCAGATGCAGTGGAATGTCACCTCGCCGACCGGGCATACCCTTTCTCTCGACGTGCCGCAAGCCGACGGCGGCCAGGATAATGGCCCGACTCCGATGGAGCTTCTGTTGATGGGTCTGGCCGGCTGCACCGGAATGGACGTCATCTCGATGTTGCGCAAGCAGCGGCAGGACGTTGTCGACTACCAGATACGGGTACATGGAGTGCGCGCCGACGAGCACCCCAAGGTATTCCTCCGTGTCGATGTGGAGCATGTGGTTACTGGGCACCATATCGATCCAGCGAGACTCAGCCGTGCCATTGAGCTCTCCGAGACCAAATATTGCTCGGTCAGCCAGACGATCGCCAAGACCGCCGAGATCAGCACCAGCTACCGGATCATCGAGGCAGAAGATGAGGCGCGATAGCCGAGTGGCATGGCTAGCAATGAAGCGGATTTCTCGATAGAATCCAAGGTAGCGAATATCCAACGCTAACCATGGTTGTGAGTCGAGAAAGGTCGGTTGGTAGATGAGTACTGCGCAATACGCAGGACAATCCGGAGCTGCCGGTGCCCCCCCTCCCGCCGAGCGACCGCGCCGGATCGGGAAACCGTACACCGGCGTCGTAGTCATACACGGTATTGGAAGCGAGACCAAGAATGAGACCCTCCAGGAGGCTCTCAATGCCCTGTCCTACTGGTTCAACCACACCGCGGGATTCTCGCTGCGTGACTCGGGGCCGGACCGCGTCTGGATCCAGACGCATCTCTTGGAGGTGAACGATCCAGATACGAGGGCCTCTCGCGCGACGATAGAGCTCAGCGGTTCTGCCGCGCCTGGAGATGCCATCCCTGAGCTCTACCTGGAAATGCGTGAGGTCTGGTGGGCGCAAGGTTTCGGACTCCCGCCTACCGGTGCGGCGCTCAGCTGGGCCCAGGTACAATTGTGGCAGGAGCTCGGGAGCATGCTCTCGCAGATTGGAGCGGGGATCAGCATGCCGGCCCGAATGCTGCTACGCCGAGGCGTGAGCGGACCGCGGGAGAGCAGCGCGAAGATTGGAGAGAATCCGGCGGGGGCCTTCGCGGATCCGCCGGCGGGGCAGCGTCATTTCCTGCCCGGCATTGTCCGGATGCTGCTGCATATCCTGCTTGCGATCTACGACGCGGTTCAGGCCGTATGGAAGACGGCACAGTGGATACTTGGCGTACCTCTTATCGTCCTCCTCCTGTGGATAGCAGGTATCGTGCGCGCGCTGGCGCCCGTACCCGGTTTCTCATCGCTACTCAAGGGTGTCGCCGCGCTCATTGAGTCGGTATCGCTCCACTGGATTGCCGCCATGCAGGTATACTTGCTGGACTATACGGACTCGACCAGTTTACGCGAGCGTTTCCAGCAGCAGCTACAGCCGTTTCTTGCCGACGAGTTGTGCACCAGGATCGTGGTAATCGCCCATTCAATGGGAGTTGTCCTGGCCTATGAGGGTTTGACCGCCGCTCTCGAGCAGCAGTGGGCCGCAGCGACGGAGAAAGACATTACGTTTATCAGCCTCGGTCAGGCGCTCCATCGTATCTGGCCGCTGGATCGAACCGACCCCCACCGCCTGCGCGGCGTGCTGCCTCGGTCGGTACGCTGGCTGAATTTCTGGGCGCGTTATGACCCTGTGGCGGCGGGAGACCTGGGTCCGAAGTCCTTGCCGCCGGCGCGGGATTGGAATGATCCCGACGAGCCCAACCCCGATCCGAAGCTGCGCCAGTCACTCGCCCTGGTAGAGAATGTGAAGGTCGTCAACCACGACAGCCTCTTTACCGACCACGTCAGCTACTGGGTGAATGCCGAGCAAGTGATTGGGCCGATTGCCTGCGAGCTGGTTCGGGGTAGTCCTGGTATCCAGCAACGAGCGCTGCGCAATCTCGCCTCGGCGGATCGCGTGCTGCTGCGACGGTGGAGCGTCGCCTGGCACGGGTCGCTGGACATGGCGGCTGGAGCAGTCGCTGGTATTGTGCTGGGGTATTTCGCGATACCGAATGCCCGGCTTGGCTATGCTATCGTCGCGGATTTGGGGGTCTTGCTGGGCAGTATCGGGTTTGTCAGCACGTTCTTCTCGTTGATCGGCGGCCTGCTCCACTCGTTGGTCACCGGCAACAATCCAATGGCGCAGATGCTCGCCTCTATGCAGCCGCTGGCGGCCCCAGCCGCCCATGCCTGCTATGGTGTGGTAACCGTGATCGTCATCTTACTGGTGGTGGCGCTGGTGGTAGATGTGATGCGCATGGTGTTTCCCATTCCAGCGCCGTTTGTATTTCACGGCCCAAGCGGGCATGCTCGAGTAGCACCAGTCACTCCCAAGCCGCCGCCGGAGCCGGCGACTCCGCAGCCGGTCATGCCCACGACTTCTCCGGCGCGGGGAGGGAGAGTGACTGGCGCCGGCTGAGCTAGGCGGAGAGCCGGAAGGGGGGATACCTGTCCGTGACCAGTAGTAGCGCGTAGGCGATGACCCGGTTATGCCACCGGATGACTCCTTCCACGAAGTCGAAGAAGCCGCGGGGGTACTGCCCGGTAAAGAGGATGGCGAACCAGACGATGATCACTACTACGAGCAAGGCGATATCGAGGAAGAACAGCACGATATAATGGGGTATGGCAAGGAGCCACTTAATCAAGGGGAGCCAGCGGTTCAGATCGATCCGGACGTCTGGATAGGGATAGTCCAGGCGTACCGACTGCTGTTCGTCTGTAGACGGATAATGATCGTCCATGAGGGCGAGATATACCCAGACGCGATTGGTAAACCGGAGTAGCTCCTGGTTCCAGTCGAACCACCAGCGAGGGTACTTCTGCATGAAGAGTATCATGATTAAGGGCGCGAAAAACAGGAATCCCCCGGCACCGGATACTGTGGTCGTCCAGCCTCGCTGCGTGGTGGATTCCCAGGTGGCGGCGGAGACGGCCCCCAGCACGATCAAAATCGGAATCGCAACGAAGATACGGAAGAACGACGTCAGCCGATCGAGCGGACGGTCAGGATAATCTACTGAGAACTGTACTGGATAGACGGTAGGTTGCACCATGTGCCGGCTCCTTTCGCATACCGGGGGGCAAGCCCGTCAACTCACTGTGGCTTGCTCCATGCTGCATTGTATACTTCGTTGGCAGTCCGCTGTATCTATCTGGTTGCGCTCGAGACAAGTCTCGTTCCAGGGCGCCGGTTGGGAAGCGCATAGTACCCACCTGGCGGCGATGAAGCGGGAACCCGACGCCAGCTGCGGCTTGACCATAGCCGGGTGAGTGTGGGGGAACCGGCTGGCACGCTCTGTGCATGCACTACTCGCGGACTCGTCCGGCAGGAGAGCCGGAGAGGCAGAAAGGAAACCCGCAATGTCCACAACCACCCATCCAGCGGCACAGAAGAGCCAGTCCAATGCTGGATCCCATGCCGTCAAGCGCTCATATCCGGCGCCCGCTCAGCTGGCCACGAAGACTGACCTGAAATCGCAGGAATCGCAGGCGGTCACCGAGGCGCTGAACCCGTTGATAGCAGATCTGTTCGCCCTCTATATCAAGACCAAGAACTATCACTGGCATCTGGCTGGCTCCCACTTCCGCGATTACCACCTGCTCTTTGACAAGCACGCTGATCAGATCTTTGCCGCAATTGACCAGTTGGCCGAACGAGTGCGCAAGGTCGGCGGTACCACAATCCGAAGCGTCTCACACGTCAGCCAGTTGCAGACCATCTCTGACGACAACGACGAGTTTGTGGCTCCCCGCGACATGGTGCGACGCCTCATGGAGGACAATATGCACATGACCCACAGCCAGCGCGTAGCGCATGAAATCTGCGAGCGCAGCCGTGACGTCGCCACCACCAGCATACTCGAAGTGCTCATCGACGAGGCCGAGCGACGCACCTGGTTCTTGTTTGAGGTAGACCAGGGAGCCGACAACACCCAGTAGCGACCTGGAAGGGAACCCCAATTTCTCCTTCTCGACGTAACCGCCTGGTGGGTGGTGAAGAAGGAGAAATTGAGTCAAGGCGTGCTGGTACCTCACCTGCTAAGGCGCTCCCAGTGCGCATCTGCCACAGCAGTGGGCGCAGTACGCTTCCCTCGAAGCTTCTCGGACAAGTCCGACAGGCCCGTCACTACCCCCAACACGGTAGCCAAAACACCGGCAATACCGAATAGCCCTGTTAGGAAGTCTCGTATGCTTGACAGGAACGTGTTCGAGGCAGTCGATTGAACGGCCAGGATGGGAAGCGGCGTGGGCGAGACTTGCATAGTTCCCTGCTGCTCGGTTCCGTCAGTTCGAAGGTAGTACAGAACCAGAGAAATCGTCATGAGACTCTGTCCGACATGTGCCGCATACGCGCGCCAGCGGAATACGACGGCACTCACATAGTCTCGAGACGCGCCTGGTACGCCGGGCGCCAAGAGACTTTGTTGGGCTGGACTTATTTCTTGCCAGACCACCGGACTCTCTCCCTTGGCTCCAGTGACCGCCATAGCGAGGATGTCACGGTAGGGACTCAAGTCTGTGGGAAGCGAGAACGGAATGCCGGCCGCATTGCCAGTTCCCACTGCCGGTGTGGCCAGCACAACATTCTCCTTAAACGAAAGGGTAAGCGTCACGGTATCCGACCCATTGACTGGAATCTGCAAGGGATAATCCACGCGTGAGTAGAAGAAGACATAGGGATTGGGGTTGGGGGTAGCTTGTCCTGGCTTCTCTGTCGGCGTAGGTTGGTTCGTATATATCGAACCCGAACCACAGCCAGCAAGCGGAGCAAGGATGAGGAGCGCCAAGAGAGGAAGCAGGGTACCCAGTCGAAGCCGGTATGGCCGATCATCGTGTTTCATGTAAGCCTCCACTTCAGGGTGTTGGTGATCCCAAGCTAAATGGGGCTGGAGTGGGCGGAAGAATGATGTGTATGGGAGCCGGATACACCGTGACATGAGCAGTGTTTACGGCAGGCGGTATCAAAAAGAGCGCACCCAAAACTATAGCCGCGCAGACAAGTGCGATCAGGAGGAATCTCCAAGACCACCGGCGGCCAGAACGGGCATCAGAGGACCGTTTAGGCATGTCGTCTCCCCATTTCGTCTACGCAGCTTACTCGTTCTCATACCTATAATTAATGTCACTTAGTACTACGCCATGAGTGACGTCGGTCTCTCGCTCCGTTTGTGATATACGCCACACGTATGCAATACCTAAATTGGAGAACAAGGAGGCCCAATTCTTGCGTTCTAGCGCCAGTCGGCGAGAGAGTGTGCCATATGAGAGGACAGAGCAAGTGCTCACGCCGGACTTCCTCTATCGGCAGAACGAGTTCGTGCTGGGATTCCTCTACTTCGTCGGTCTGGTCGCCGCCAGCGAACTGGGATTCCGGTTCGGCAAGCGGCGGTTCCTGGTAGCCAGCGATGCGATTGGCGCGCGTAAAGCAGAAATAAGCACGATACAGACTGTCATCTTCGCGGTGCTCGGCCTCCTCTTGGCGTTTACCTTTTCCATGGTCGTCTCACGCTACGACGCTCGCAAGCAGGCGCTGGTAGGTGAGGTCAACGCGATCGGTACCGCCTACCTCCGGGCGGAGCTGCTGCCCGAGCCGGAGCAGTCGGTGAGCCTGATTCTCTGGCGCCGCTATGCGGACGCGAGGCTGGCATCTGCCGAGCCGAACTGGAATCTCGACACCGCGCTCCAGGAGCGGACCAGCTCTCTGCAGCGACAACTGTGGGCGCAAGCCGTCGCCGCCGGCAAGCTAGATCCCCGATCGACAACCACGGAGCTCTACATTGAGTCTCTCAATGATGCCATCGACTCGCAAGGGACGAGAGACGCCGCCCGGTTGAATACCCTTCCAGCGTCCGTGCTGTACTTGCTCTTTGCCGTCTCGTTCGCGGGCATGGTTGTACATGGAGACGCCGCCGGGCTGGAGAGTGACCGCTCAATTTTGGCGGTGGTATTGCTTGCGTTGATCCTGGCTTTGATTGTGGTGGTGATCATCGATATGGATCAGCCCTATAGCGGGCTGCTCACGATCAGCGAGCAAGGTCTGCAGCAGCTCCGGCAGAGCATGGGCAATTCGCCGTAGGATGAGACTCACGGCGGCGATTTGCGGTCTGTGCGCCACACTGGTATACTTTCCATTGGTTTGGTGACTGGACTTGTAATTACTTAGACATGAGATAGACTCACTGGCTCCCACAAGGAGAACTCGCAATGGCTGGAACGACACGCAAGGCAGGTTCGTACCCACAGCCGGCCCGAGCGGCGCTCACCGCTACTCCTAAGCCCTCAACGGTCGCGCCGGCTGCCAGTACGGCCCAGGTAGACACTCCGCTCGACGCGCTCCTGGAGCGGGCAAGGCAGGAGATACTCGCGGTTACCTATTGGTTCGAACCGGCCCCGCATCCGGCGCCGTATCCGGTCACGGTTCGATTTTCCGGACACCGGGCTGGAGTCAAAGGCAAGACGCGCAGCGGAGACAGCTTCATTCACGATGAATTCCTTCCCAGCGTCATCCCGGGAAGCGGCCCGGTCTCCGTCACTGCCAAGATTCGTGACATCGAGCCGGGGGAATGGGATGTGACCGCTCGGATTCTCGAGCCGACTCAGCCACAGCGATCGTCACGCAATCCGGGACGAGCGCAGGCTCAGGTGCGAGTACCGACCGGCAGCGCGCTGGAGCTGGAAAGCCCTGATCGTGTGGACACCTGGATGTGGCGACGCTGGGCTCCTTCGGTGCAGTGGGCTAACCCGGTAAAGACCGGCCTGGAGCCTTTTGTGCATGTGCCGGGGGCGTTTCCGCTGGTCTGGGCGGTCATGGTGGGGCTCGGCATGGTGGTGGCGCTGGTCGTCCAGACGCTGCTCCTGGCTCACGGGCATCAGCATCTTGGTCCAGTCTGGGCCTGGACGCTACTTGCCATTGTGGTAGGTGTTGCCGGTGCCAAGGTCTGGTTCATCGTCAAGCACAGTAGTGAGCACCGATTCGAGGGCTGGTGTATCCAGGGATTTATTGCCGGAGCGGCTCCGGCGGCCTTACTCTTCTTTACGCTTGCCCATGTGCCGACACTGACGGTTCTCGACGCCACTGCGCCGGCCTTGATGTTCGGCATGGCGGTGGGCAGGATAGGATGCTTCCTCGGTGGCTGCTGTGAAGGGCAGCCTACCGCGTCACGCTTCGGCATCTGGTCATCGGATCAGCATGTTGGGGTACGGCGCATCCCTACCCAGCTCATGGAGTCGGTATCGTCGTTGATAATTGGGCTCATACTCCTGGCGCTGTTTCTCATTCACGGTCCGGCGCACGGCGCGCTCTTCGTAGCGGCGCTTGCTTCCTATACTCTCCTGCGTGAGGGCCTGCTGCGTCTACGCGCTGAGCCGCTCAAGACCCGTGGGCCCGCGATCGCCATCGCGGCGGGTACGGTGGTGGTGGCCGCCCTGGCATTCGCGGCTTTCTAGAGGGGGCCGGTCTGCCGTTCGCCGCTCTCCCGAATCACGGCTGAGATGGCAACTCCTGGACCGGTATTGGCGCCCAGCGTAGGACCCAACCAGGTGTTCTGGATGATACCACTGTAGCGGGGCCGGAGGAGTTCTTCCATCTGGCCCATCAGTTCGACACTGGTACCGCAGACCAGGAGACGTTCCAGATCTCCCATCTCCAACGCTCTATCCCGTAGCCTCTGCAGCGCCCGTGATCGCGGCCGGGCGGTCTCTACCGGCGCAATGGAGCCGTCCTGCATTGTCAGGATGGGGTGGGCGTCTAAGAGCGTTCCAATCATGCCGCGAGCCCACGTAATGCGGCCACTTCGCCGCAGGTGCTCCAGGGACTCAACCATGAAGTAGAGCCGGGTACGACCGAGAAGCGCGCGTACCTCCCCTTCAATCCGGCTGGCGGAAGCTCCCTGGCGAGCCAGGTACGCGGCGTGTATCACGGCTGGCCACATCCCGATTCCTGCCTGGTGAGTATCGATGATCGCGATAGGTGCGCCGGCCATTGCATGTCGGGCAGCTTGCGCATGTACCACTACCTGGCTCAACCGCCCGGAGACATGCAGTGCCACTACTTCGGTGGCACCCTGGCGGAAGGCGAACTGGTAGGCGGCATGCAGATCCTCGACTGGAGCGGGACGTGTATGGGGCAGACTCTTGGCGTTTGCCAGCGCGGCATAAAATTGTGATGCGGTGATGTCAATCCCATCTCGGAGCATTACGCCGTCAACGATGACGCGGTTCGGAACCAGGATGATTCCCAACGCGCGGGCGTGGGTAGGGAGGATATCCGAGGCGCTATCGGTGACGATACGCACCCGTGAGCCAGCGCGAGTCCCCGCCGCCGGTGGCGACCAGTAATCGCCAGCGCTTCCGCCCATCTATTATCACCGCCTGCCACAACCATCCAGGCTCAAGTGTCTGCTTCTTTTGGGATTCATAGAGTATACCACTGGCGACAAGCCCGGGTAGAGCTTGCCGCGCTGTGGAGCAGGGCTTCGCAAAAAGTCGAGAAGGTGAGAAAGAAGAGTCAATCCATTAGAATGAATGGAACCTAACCCTTTTTCATTCAGGAGAGACTCGTCATGGACTATACCACCTTGTTCCCAGAGAAGAAGGAAGTCAAAAAAGGGCTTGAGAAACCAGCCATCTCGCTCTATGAGGTATGCCAGCAGGTGCTAGTTTCCGCCTGTAGCTCAGATGCTGGCGGTCCTCAACACGGTGATCCTCTCGATAATGGATGTACATCAGGTCTCAAACCTCGCTCGCCAAATACGGCGCTTCGCCTCTTACCCTGACGAGGCGCTCGACTGGGTGGTTCGGCTTTGACGGCGGGTTTTGCGAAGCCCGGAGCTTAACCAATCAGCCTCTTGACGAAGCCAGGCAAAATGAGCTATCTTTCTCCCGTGCAGTATGCGTTCTCAGACAACTGGCGATCAGAGTGGACAAACCACAGGGAAGCCTGAAGAACGACAGAAGAAGAACCAACCACAATCCCCAGTCGCTCGCCTGGGCTGGTGCATCCTTTTCCTACACCACTCCATGCTTTCCACAGCATGGTGGTAAAGGAGGCACCCATTTATGGCAATGGACACACCACAGGCGACGCTCCTTACACGTTATCTGCAAACGCTCAACGGTGCGGCACCTCATCCTGCCGCTACGGCGTTTTATGCCTCGCTCGACCATCTGAACAGCGTCTCGCCAACCATTGTGACAGCGATTCTGCAAGAACTTGCCGACCAGCGCCAGAATCTCAAGCTCATCGCCAGCGAAAATTATAGCTCTCTGGCCACTCAGTTCGCCAGTAGCAATCTGCTAACCGACAAGTATGCCGAAGGCTATCCTGCTCACCGCTTCTATGCCGGCTGCGACAATGTTGATGCCATTGAGTCAGAGGCGGCAGAGCTGGCGCGCTCACTCTTCGGGGCTGAGCATGCCTATGTGCAGCCTCATTCCGGGGCCGACGCGAATCTGGTGGCCTTTCTGGCCATTCTTTCCCAGAGAGCACAGAAACCCCTGCTTGAAAGCCTGAAGATCGAGAACATCTCAACCGCCTCACGTGAGGACTGGCAAAACGTTCGCGCGGCTGTCACCAATCAGCGTTTACTCGCTCTGGACTACTACTCCGGGGGGCATCTGACTCATGGATATCGACATAACATTTCGAGCTGGCTCTTTGATGTTTCCACCTATACCGTTGACCGCGAGAGCAAACTGATCGACCTCGACCAGGTGCGCAAGCAGGTGCACGAAGTACGCCCGCTGATCCTCCTGGCAGGTTATAGCGCCTATCCACGCAAGCTCAATTTTGCGAAAATGCGAGAGTTCGCCGATGAAGTGGGCGCAGTCCTGATGGTCGATATGGCGCACTTCGCAGGCCTGGTCGCGGGCAAAGTCTTTACCGGCGAGGACAATCCCATTCCCTACGCGCATGTCGTCACCAGCACCACGCACAAGACCCTGCGCGGTCCGCGTGGTGGCCTGGTGCTCTGCCAGCAGGAGTTTGCTGAATGGGTCGATAAAGGCTGCCCCATGATCCTCGGCGGCCCGCTCCCGCATATCCTGGCTGCGAAAGCAGTTGCCTTCCGCGAGGCGAGCCAGCCAGAGTTCCAGACGTACGCCCACAATATCGTGGAAAACGCGCAGGCCCTGGCCCAGGCGTGCATGGATGAGTCGCTTCAGGTCATGACCAACGGGACGGACAATCATCTGCTTTTGCTCGATGTCGCGCAAACCTTCGGCCTGACAGGCCGCCAGGCGGAGTCGGCACTGCGCACCTGTCGCATTACCCTCAACCGCAATGCGCTCGCCTTCGACACCAATGGCCCCTGGTATACCAGCGGACTGCGCCTGGGCACACCCGCGCTTACGACGCTGGGCATGGGACGCGGGGAAATGCAAGAGATCGCGCGTATCATCAAACTGGTGCTCTCCAATACCCATCCCAGTTTTGCCGCCAATGGCAAACCCAGCCTTGCAAAGTACGATCTGGATGAAACGATCCAGACCCAGGCCAGGGAGCGCGTGCAGGATCTCCTCGCCCACTATCCTCTCTACCCTGAGCTGGACGCCGCTCTTCTGGCAACCCACAAAGCTGAGGCAACCCGATCTCTAGGGCTTTAGCTTGGTTGCCATGACTTTTGCAAAGCCCTGCACTGTGGCGTGGGATAAGCTGGAACAGCCTCTCCTACCTACCGGCTACTGCTTCTCGCTCTCGGTTGGGGAAGAGGTGTTGGCGCCTCCGCTGTCACTTGCTGTAGCGGGCGGCAGCTGCGGGGTAGCCTCGCCGCCGGATGGCAGTTGCATCTTGGCCTTGAGATCGGCTAACTGTTTATCAATTTCGGCGTGGTCGGATATGGCCGAAAGCTGTTGATCCAGCTGATCCTGCGCTCCAGGGCCAACTTCCGGAAGCGCGCCTGACTGCATCAACGAGTCAAGCGCATCGGCCCGGCTTTGCGTCTGCAGCACCTTGTCCTGCGCCCGCTGCATTGCCAGATTGACGTCGGTCATTTCTTCAGAGATACCGGTGGCTGACTCCTGGATCTTAACCTGGGCCTGCGAGGCACCGTACTCAGCTTTGACCATCTCTTTCTGCGTCCGGAAGGCTTCCACTCGAGTCGAGAGCCGCTGCTCCAGATCTACGAATTTCTCCTGCTGCGCTTTGAGTTGCTCGATTTGCTGATTGTAGGTAGCCAGGGATTCCTGCAATTGCTGCTTACGGGTCAGAGCCTGGCGTGCCAGATCTTCACGACTGGCGGCCATCGCCTCCTGAGCTTGCCCGTCCAACTTCTGCATTTGCGCTTGTACCTGCGCCTCCTGCAGCTCGAGCCGCTTCTCGTTAGTGACCACGTCGGCGATACTCCGCCGCAGGTTTTGCAACTGCTCCAATTGCTGCTCGTAGGCATAATCCATCGTCATCCCCGGGTCCTCGGCTCGGTCGAGGGATGAACTCATAGCACTCTTGACGTACGTCGAAAATCGGGAAAGAAGTCCCATGGTCCGGTGTCTCCCTTCAGTCTGCTAGAGCAGTCGCCGGTTGGTCCCATTTTGCCTCTGCGACCGGTACATCTGCCACCCTGTAGTATATCCGCTGAGCGACCACCTAGGCGTCACGTCAGCTGGAGGCGCGCTCACCACTGGCTCACAAATACCGCTCACTGCCATTGCCTTTTCGGCGCCGAAGCGCTGCGTTCGCCTGGAGCCGTGTAGCTTGATTCATCCGGCAGGCCAGTGTAATCTCTAGAGGGCGGCGACCTGCGCCCCGGTGAGGAGGGAATGTACATGCCTACAGTAGTGGCGAACGATATTCACATCTATTACGAGATAGAGGGAACGGGCGATCCACTGGTCTTCATCGGGGGCCTGGCGACCGAGATCACCCAATTCCAGAGATTTACCTCGGAACTGGCCAACAGTTTCAGGGTCATCTCTTTCGACAACCGCGGGTCCGGTCGCAGCGACAAGCCTGATGTCCCGTACTCGATCCCTCTCTTAGCCGCCGATACCTACGCTCTCCTACAGTCGCTCGGCATTGACCGCGCCCGTGTCCTGGGTGTTTCGCTCGGAGGACGTATTGCGCTCGAGCTTACGCTCGAGCATCCTGAGTTGGTGCTTAGTCTGGTTTTGGTCTCGACCTCGGCGAAGGTCTCGTCGGGACGAAGGCGTGGACTCACCAAGGCGATGCTTCGTATTCCGCTGGTGCGGACCTTTGACACCACATACCCCCAGCCCTACTACGCGGCGATGCGGCAGTTCGAAGCGTCGACCGGATACGACGCCACCGCTCGGCTCCATCGATATAGATGTGCCCACGCTTATCTTGCACGGCAAGCGCGACCATACCGCTCCCTACCAACTGGCCGAGGAGATGCATGATGAGATACCCGACTCGTCATTGCTCACCTTCGAGGGAGGCCACTTATTCCTCTTTACGCGGCCGAAGCCGTTTCTGGAAGCGGTCACGCGGTTCCTCCTGGCGGCGCCGCCGCTCAGCTCACCCGAAAGTTTATAAATTGCCAGGGATCGCTCTCATCCACGACTTCGGGGAAGAGGAGTCCGCGATCCTGGAGCGGCGTCCAGTCGGAATAGTGCCCCACCATTCGGCCTAGATACGGACGGCAAATCTCGAGTATGCGGGCATAGTCCAGCTCGTCCGGCTCTACTACCCCCAGCTGCGGATTCTCCATAGCGTAGATGATTCCTGCCAGCACCGCGGCGGTGACTTGCAGACTGGTCGCATTATTGTGAGGAACCAGCTTCCGCGCGTCTTCTATGGAGAGCTGTGAGCCATACCAGTAGGCACCGCGTGCGTGGCCCATGAGCAGGACGCCCAGCTCGTCGATTCCAGAGACGATCTCATCCATGAGGAGTCGAGACTCGGGCTGGGGATGCCAGTTTTTCCCCGCCAGCTCGTGCAGCGATAGAACCGCGTCGTCACAGGGATGGTATGCGTAGTGAGTAGTAGGTCGAAAGCGTACCTTGTCGCCCTCCCGGACGGTAAAAAAGTCTGAGATCGAGATCGATTCGCCATGGGTAATGAGAAATCCGTGGAAGGGGCCTTCCAGGGGCGTCCAGGTCCGTACTCGGACGCTGGCCCCGGGACGATCGAGATAGATTGCGGACCTGCTTCCGAAATCATGCCGGCCCCCACCGGTGGGAAAGGTCCGCTCATGAGTTCCCCAGCCCAGCTCCGACGGCTGGCTGCCCTCGCCGATAAAGCCGTCGATTGACCATGTGTTTACGAATTCTCCGACCTTCTTGGGAACATTTGCGACTTGCGTGTCTCGCTCGGCGATATGGACGACTTTTACCGAGAGCCGCTCCATCAATTCCGCCCATTGCCTCCGGCTGGACGGCGTGGGGACTTCGATGCCGACATCTTCGGCAATGTTAAGCAGCGCCTGCTTGACAAAGTGCGAGACCAGTCCCGGGTTAGCTCCATGAGTGATGACGGCGGTCGGCCCGCTCTCACCGCGAAGTGCCAGGGCACTCTCACGCAGCGCGTAGTTGGAGCGCAGACTGGGTGGAAGTGAAGGATCGGTGTAGCCGCCGGCCCATGGCTCGATGCAGGTGTCGAGGTAGAGAGCTTGCTTGCCTCGGCAGAACTCGATGAGTGCCACCGACGAGACTTCGACCGACAGGTTCAGCAGAAAATCACCCGGCTGAAGTAGTGGGTCGAGTATCTGCCGATAGTTGTCCCGGGTAAGGGTCTCTTGCAAGAACTGAATGTGGTATTCACCAGCCTCTGCTTGACCACGGTCCTCGGCGGTCACGATGGTGATGTGGCTGGGGTCGATATCAATATGCCGCAGAATGAGCGGCAGCACTCCCTGCCCGATACTGCCAAATCCAACTATAACCAGCTGCCCGGTAAAGCTCACGTGCTTGATACTGGGCCACGCCTCTTGGTCCATCTGCATCCTTTCCTCTCACCTGGAGAGTCTGCTCACTGTCTCGCCCTGCCAACGTCGCAGCGCTCGCCCTTCAGTCTACGACGCGGTGTCAACCGGCATGCCAACGGACTTTCGGCATACCACGGCAATATGGATATGCTGCATTGGCGGAAGCCGCAATGTTGGCTTTCTCCTTGCGGAAGTCACGTAGAGTGATGAAAGATGGCGCGCAGATGGGTAAGAACGCCCGACTGGAGCGCAAATGCATCGTGGTGCAACTAGCGAGTAAATCGGCAGGGGCGCCGGGTCGCCTCAAGCAACAAGAGGAAGGATGCGCAATGGAATCCAGAAAACAGGCGGATGGAGCGCAGCATATCGGCTTCATCGGCATGGGCCATATGGGTCTACATATGGCGCAAAGGCTGCTCGAAGCTGGGTATCAGGTCTCAGTATACGATCGAACTCCCGAGCGAGCGCAAGAGCTTACCAAGCGTGGCGCAGAGTTTCGGCGGACGCCGCGGGAGCTGGCGTCGGATTGCCCGATTGTGATGTCTTGCGTCACCGATGACCAGGCACAGGAAAGTGTCCTGCTCGGACCCGAAGGGGCGGTTGCCGGCGTTCACGAAGGCAGCGTGGTCATCGATCTCAGCACCGTGTCTCCGGCGGCCTCGCGCCGCCTGTACGTGGCCATGAAGGAGAAATCGGTTCCGGTGCTGGATGCGGCGGTCTCGGGCAGCGTGCCTCAGGTCGAGGAAGGCAACCTGGTTATCTTCGTCGGCGGTGACCGCGATATCTTCGCTCGCTATAAGCCGATTTTGGATATACTGGGCAAGCAGAGCTTTTATATGGGGGACAGCGGCATGGGCACCACGATGAAGCTGGTGGTGAATACGCTGCTGGGGCTGGGCATGCAGGCGCTGGCCGAGGCTATCGCGCTTGGGGAGCGAGCGGGTATCGGCAAGAATCTCTTGCTCGATGTCCTTGACCAGACGGCGGTGCTCACTCCCGGCCAGAAATCTAAGCTGCAAAACGTACGCCAGGAGCAATATCCAGCCGCCTTTGCGCTCTCACTCATGCACAAAGACTTCTCTTTAGTACTCGACATGGCGTACCAGATATCCGTAGCAATGCCGGCATCCGCCGCCGCCCAACAAATGTACGCGGCGGCTCAGGCGAAAGGGATGGGCGCCTCGGACTTCTCGGTGATGTTGCAGTTTATGGAGGAGCTGGCTCAATTGGAGAGCGCGCCTCGTGGCGAAGCGCGACCCTCCGATTAGAAGCGAGAAATGTCGACGCAGCATCTGGGAAATCGGAGGATGGTCATGAAGTACACTCAGTTTGGAAGCACCCCGCTTCAGGTCTCAACAGTCTGCTATGGAACCTGGGAGTTCGGCGGCGATTGGGGGAATGTTGACGCCGCGCAAAAGGAGGCGGGGAAGGAGACCATACGCAAAGCGCTGGACCTGGGTATCACCATCTTTGATACGGCTCAGGCGTACGGATTCGGCCAGTCTGAGCGGCTGCTGGGCGAGGCGCTGGCGGGGGAGCTGCACCACCAGCGAGAGAAGACTCATTATCGCCGACAAAGGTGGCCTTAGAATGGAGGCAGGAAAGCCGGTTCGAGATGCCAGCGCGGCCAACTTGCGCCGGGGCGTAGAAGACGGCCTGCGAAATCTCGGCGTGGATTACATAGACATTTTCTACATCCACTGGCCCGATCCAGGGGTCCCCATGGAGGAGACGGCCACCGCCATGGCGCAGCTTGTCGACGAGGGGAAGATTCGCTACGTCGGCGTCTCCAACTTTGACGTTGATCAGATGCGCGATTTCGAGCGCACTCGCAAGATCGATGCGCTTCAGCCGCCCTACCACCTGTTTCGGCGCGACATCGAGCAATCGATACTGCCGTATTGCTCGTCGCGCGGGATCGCCGTGATGGTATACGGCCCTCTGGCTCACGGTCTGCTCTCTGGCTCATTCACCCCGGAGACCCACTTCGCGAGCGACGACTGGCGCAGCCAGAATCCTGACTTTCGTGGCGACATGTTCCGAAAGAACCTCTCGGTCGTCCAGCGCCTGAAAGGTGTCGCCGAGCGACAGGGGATTACGCTGCCTCAGCCGGCAATTGCGTGGGTGCTGGCCAATCCAGCTGTGGACGTGGCCATAGTGGGCGCGCATCTGGCCGAGCATCTCGAGCCCGCGGCGGCGG
>CAWENW010000009.1:0-126576 GCA_963810535.1 uncultured Chloroflexia bacterium | reverse complement strand
TGTCTAAGTCATATTTGTGGGCAACCATGGCGTGAGGTATGATTCGGGTCTTCTCTTCGGAAACCGAGATGGCCTTCCGAAACACATCAAGGGCGCTGCGCGATGGTGCGATCACTGTAGCCACCGAATCAACTAGACGCTGAAATGTGCGTCGTTGTTCCGCTGGTGTAGAGTACCCCGTACCGAAAAGCTGCCTGGCACAACGATCGCACTCGCCGGGTTCCGGTACTCCACAGTAGATCTTCCTATACCCCACCAGGTTGTACTGTGGGCAGACGCCATAGAAATCGTGCACTGTATAGATCTTTGGTCCTTGCCAGTCGACCAGGGCGTTCATGAACGATGTCGGGAACCCCATTAGATGATGGATATGCACTATCGATGGACGGAGATCTGCCAGCATGCGCCCGATGTCGTCAGAATTCACCACGAAGGTATTCAAGATCCCGTCTACATAACCGGAGACGCGGACCCTCGCTGTCTCTGGTGTGATGACATAGAACACAAAACTCTGCTCAAGTTCCTGGATCAAGTCCCGAATGTGGGACGCGATGTCTCCTCGTGCTTCGGCGAAGGGATTCTCATGTGTGATGAGAGCGATTGAGGGCCGGAGACCTGATTCACGCACGATGTACCGCTTGCTCAGGTTATTCTCCATCGTCTCCATAACGCCGCTGGTTATAAACTCGTTCACGGTGGAGGCGAACTCTGGATAGCGCATCGTTACCACTCGTTCGTGTTTCTTGACAGTCGTCTCTCCTGCACGTATGACGTTCGCCGCAATCATCGAGGCGCTGCCGGAGTGATACACGAACACGTCAGTTGCCAGCGCATGCCGGTAGCCGGCTGCGCTGGCGCGCAAGCAGAGATCGGTCTCCTCACCATACCCCCTACCAAAGACTGGATCGAACATCCCTACTCGGTTCAGCATCTCTCGCTTGACGTAGAGGCAGAAGCCGACGCCGGCAGGGATCGGCAGCGGCGGCTCCCCGATCTCAGCCATCATCTTATTTAGATGATTACTCGGCGAGACAGATTCGAAGATCGAATACCATGCCGCACTGTTGCTGAGAGGTGTAGCCGTACCAATCGCGGAATTTTCGTAGGCAACCTGGAGCAGCCGCCGCGCCCAGCCGTCGTAGACGATAGTATCGCTGTTTAGCAGGATGACGTCATCGCTGCCGGCATCAATGATGGCGGCATTGCACGTCTGCGAGAACCCTCGATTCATGGCGCTATCCACTACCTGGCAGGTACCCTCAAATGATGCTGCGAATGCGTGCAATAAAGGTGAGATTCGTGAGTCGGGTGAAGCATCATTCGTCATCATCCAGCGGACCGGGTAGCCAGGTTTTGTCCTGCGGATGCTTTCGAGCAACCGTGCTACATGATCATGGGCATTATAGATGGGCACAATTACCGAAACAGGCGGCCCCTTGACATACACTTGGATACGCCCCTCGAGCACAGTTACCGGCCGGCAACCTCGCTCGATCGCAAGTTCATCCAGCTTGCCGGCTAGATGTGCGTGACGTGCGACATGAGTGGGATGACTGTCGCCGATTTGGTCGAACGACTCGGTCACAAAAGCATCCCCCCGGTTTGAGCAAGCGCACCATTTCGTCCAGATGCGCCAGCGGATCCACCAGGTGCTCCAGCACGTCGAAAGCTACTACGACGTCGAACTCACAGCTGTAAACACGGGTAGTAGTGATACAGGAGATTGGAGATCGGTACTTAGCGAAGCGCTTAAGAGCGAACTGGCTCAGCACGCCAGGTATGTCATAATAGAAAGCCGAGCGGCACTTCTCGGCAAAATACAGCGTGTCAGTTCCTACCCCGGCGCCAAAGTCCAATACCCGCGCCTCACAAGCTCGACCCCAATGCTGATTGAGGGCGGCGACCACCGCAGCACGCCATTGCAGGCGAGTCTCGGAGGTCGATTCCCTCATGAGCTCATACACATAAGCCTGGGTCTGTGAGTAGAATTGCTCGACCTGCTCGTCACTTCTCGGATTAGCTAACATCCAGGCATTTTTAACGTGTATGCCAGGATCGCTGCTTCAGACATGACTTCCTGGTGTGTGACATCCATATCCCATGAGAAAATGTCCGCAATCTCTGCAGCAATCTCAAGATCGTTCATTCTCATCTCCGCTCTCCGCACGCATCGGGCCGATCTTAGCATTGTTTAACTTACTTGGTCACGCCGGGCAGTACTTCGGTAGGGCTATTCATGGCCGGTATAGCCAGTCTCCGGCGGTAAGCAACACGGTAGGAACTGTTACGTTCATTTATGGCTCGCGTCATAGCAATGGAAGGTTTACACCTTGTCAGTGCCGCCATCTCTGGTGGCCGCAGTTTGGGAAGAACCTGCGAGACATCAGCACCTCGACGGGACTGAGTATAGACTAGAGTGCGAAAGGCGGGTCCACTCTGCGCCAAGTACATACCGTGCAAGCCAATCAGCAGACTATAGATGCGGACCATGCAGATTCAGAAAGCTCTCAGTTCCGTGGACCGAAACTATTGAGACGACCCAATGTGCTCGTCGCCGCATCGCTCCTGCTGGCGACAGGCGCGTTTTACGCATGCGCCCTGCTCCGCGGCCCCAGCTTTGGACCATTTGACGTCATGTCGACAGTGCAACTGACCCATGGCCTGTATCCGTCACTCAAGAACTTCGTCAACCAGGACCAGATACGGCAAATGAATCCCTGGTATTATTTTGATTGGACCATGATACATAGTGGGCAATTTCCTCTCTGGGATCGTTACGTCATGCTGGGCTTGCCTCACTTCACGAACTTTCAGTCTGCCGTTCTCAGCTTACCGACATTGGTTTCCTATGTTTTTCCCGTTAATTTAGCATATCTTGTCATTGTCATCGTCACTTCTCTGATAGCCGGCAGCGGTGCCTATGTGTTTGCACGATGCCTGCGACTCTCGCCACTATCAGCGCTATTTGCTGCTCTTGCGTTCGAGTTTAGTGGCGCCTTGGTCGGCTGGACCGGATGGCCGCTGGCAACCACGAATGCCTACACCGGCTGGATTCTCGCGTTCGGGTATATGATTTTCAGCGAGCGTCGACATCGCCTGCGCAATTCCTTGCTACTTGGCATTACTCTCGCATTCACGGTGTACTCCGGGCACCCGGAGTCCTACATATTAATAGGATTCACCTGTATACTGGTGCTGGGGCTCGTGGCGATACTCGGGTTACGACACAATCAGTGGAGTCTTGCCTCGGTTGGGATGGCGCTGCTTTGGCAATTGCAGGGAGTTATTGTCGGAGTACTGCTATCTGCGCCGCTCATACTACCTGGTCTCGAGTCAATTGCAAGCGGGAGCAAAATCGCGACGCCGTATTACGGCATCCCTCTGGAGTACCTCTGGGGGCTGCTCGACAAGGTTACCATGGCTACCCAGTCACGACTTCGGTCATGATTGGACCCGTCGACTATTACGAATCGGCATGTTATGTAGGACCGCTGGTGCTGGCACTTGCATTCCTGGCAGTGCTCAGTCGCCCTCGCGCAGGCTATGTCTATGGGCTTGCTGCCGCCGCAGTCGCCTGGCTCGTAATCATATTTGATTTCGGGCCAGTCCAGACGCTTGTAAACGCGGTGCCTCACCTGAACAGCATCTCGCTCTCGCGGGGTCTCATGCAGTTGGACTTCTGTCTGTGTCTTCTCGGCGGAATCGGCCTCGAGGTGTTGCTACATGCGCCAAGGCCTAAGCTGAACGCGCTTGCTACACTTGGGGCTGGCTTCACGATGGCCATGCTCTTACTATTCGCACTCTGGCAGACATCACAGGACAATAGTCTCACCGAGGTCCAGCGCAGCATTCGATACGGCAGCATCCTGTGGCCAATCCTATTGATAGCCGCGACGTACGGGATTGCCGTGACTCGGCAATTCGGTAACGCAATCCACATGCGCAATTGGAGTCTTGGCGTCTGCGCTCTCCAGGCAATATTTCTCATCGTCGCCGGATCTGGTCTGCTCAGCTACAGCCCTACATACTTTCCAACCAACCAGGCTATCTTGCAAGTCAAGCAGCTCGTGGGAAATGGCCTGCTAGGCACGTACAGCAGCAGCTCGCCAAATCAGCCAAATGGGCTTGGATTCTTGCCTGAGACAAACATTGCGTATGGCGTGCGAGAATTCTCGGCATACGATGCCACTCTCCCGAACCTGTACAATGAGTCATGGGACGAAGCGACGGGTACATCTGCCAATTATTCGATCTCGCCCGGGTTATTCAGTCCTGGAGTCACCACTGCTACGGTTGCTCGGGAGTATGGCGTACAGTTCCTGATTGCGTCTCCTAATCCGACAATCAATCTACCTTCAAATCTGCCCTCGCGGCTCACTGCTGCGCTCAGCGGCACGCAGTTCGCGACACAAGAAGGACGAACAGCAGTCACGCTCGTTCTCACGACCTACCTGCAACGCCCCGATGTGCAGCAAACGTATCCCTGGACGGGCCCATCCGCCGTGACCCAGGTGTTTGCCTGGGCAGCGAAGTATGGCGTTCACGACACTCCAGCAATGACCCCACACGCGTCAGAAATCCAATCTCTGAGCACAGCGTTGGCTGCCAACGCCCATCTTCAGTCGGCCATTGGCGGCTTGATGGTCGTCGCCCCGCCGCCATCTGGGCTGAAGTTGGTCAAGGCTACCTCGATCTATAGGCTATATGCAGTGCTGGGATCCACCCAGTTCTCAGTCGAACCTGGAGATGCGGTCAGCAAGGTCGATAGCGTCACCTGGGTTAACAACTATACCTGCAAGGTGGTGGTCGATACCTCCGAGTCCGGAATATTGTTGTCACGCATTGCCGATGTGCCCGGATGGAATGCAACAGTTAACGGGCGGACCGCAGGCATAACGATGCAGGATAATCTTCTGCAGCAAATAGCCATCCCAGCCGGCCACGATACCGTTACACTCACATACTGGCCAAGGTCTTTTACTATCGGCTTGCTGCTGGCTGCCCTTGCCATGCTCTGGCTTCTATCATGCGCCAGCTACACCGTTGTGAAGGCACGGCAAGAGACTGGGAACGGACTGTCGACCACATTATTGTCCCAAATCAAGGCCTCTATGCTAAAAATTGCCGGAGGAGCCAGGAACGCAAACTTCATGTCGAGGTCTGTACCAGACGACTCCGTACGCCACGATGAGCCGATCGAGTTTCGATAGTACCTGGTCCAGGCGCAGTACCTATCCATTTTACGCAGTTACCAAGGGAGCATATGAGTGATCGATGCCGCCAATCCTGATTACGATAATACTCCCGGCGCTCCGAGCCGGCCCCTGTATCACTACAGTCCTCGAGACAACGGCACACCCCTTGTTAGCATCATCACTCCTTACTTTGACGTAGGTCCGGTTTTCTGGGACACCGCTCGCTGCGTTCAACGCATGTCTTACCCGCACTTGGAGTGGATAATCGTTGACGACGGCAGCACGCGAGCAGAGAGCCTAGAGCAACTGCAGAAGGTCGCGAGCGGCGACCAGAGAATAAAGATTATCTCGCAGAGCAATAGCGGCCCGGCGGCAGCGCGCAACAGAGCCGTCGAGGCGGCGCAAGGCCGCTACCTGCTCCAGCTTGGACGCCGATGACCTGGTAGAGCCGACCTTCGTCGAAAAGGCACTGTGGCTCTTGGAAACTCAGACACAGTTTGCCGCCTGCACCGCGTATAACGTCACATTTGGAGCACGCCGCCAGTTATGGAACCATGGGTTCGAATCCTATGAGCTCAACCTGACGGACCAGAATTTTCTGACCGACATCGCCCTCATACGGCGGGACGCGTATCTCGAAGCCGGCGGCTATGACGAGACCATTGTGCATGGCCATGAGGACTGGGATTTCTGGCTCAATCTGGCAGAGTTAGGGTACTGGGGCTACACCATACCCGAATATCTCACCTGGTACCGTATTTCCGAGCGGTCGCGACGTTCCGACACTGCCGGTGACGAGCTACGCCAGGTAGGGTTTCATGCCTGGCTGCTGAAGAAGCATAGCAGTTTGCGGACCCAATTCCCATATCCAGTATTCCTCACCGGAGCGGAGCACCCGTATCCGGCAGTGTCGGTAGATAGTTCGATCAGGAATCCGCTGGCCAGGCCCGACGGGACCCGTCGAATACTGTTGCTAGTCCCGGGCCGGAACGGCAGGGGAACAGACACGTACAACCTAGAGATCGTCCAAAGCCTCTCACGCCTTGGGTATGAGTTCACCGTCGTTACCACTCGAGTAGCGAATGATCCAGGGCTGCACCAGTTCGCACAATTCACTCCCGATGTGTTCGTCCTGTCAAACTTCCTCCAATATGCCGACTATCCTCGATTTCTGAGTTACCTTATCGAATCTCGACAGATAGAGGCAGTGCTCATTGAAGGAAGCGAGCTTGGCTATGGACTGGTGCCTTTCTTACGCACATTCCATCCGAAGCTGGCAATCGTGGATTTCCTGGACGAAGAGGACGCAAGGCAGGAGAATAACGGCTTCGCATGGCTATCAACTCAGTTGCGCTCGCAGCTCGATCTAACACTGACGCCATACTCTCATCTGAGTGAGTGGATGATTAGCCAGGGCGCTCCACCAGACCGAGTAGCGGTGTTGCCTGCCGACGTAGACGGTCTGGAGGCGATCTTGGCCACCGCCCTCACAGCCGCCTCGATGAGGGAGGCAGTATCGGCAAATGATTCGACACTCGCATGTTATTCCGCATCAATGGCTCTTGAAATCGAGCGATTATGGGGTGTCCAAACCCAAGCTACGCATTGTCCGAAATCTAAGATTCAAGCCCTCCGACCCGGGTCAGTTCGAGACGCTGTCAAACAGCTAGCGATACGTGTGGCACCTGCTGGAACACGCCGGCGCGCCGCGATCTTGACCTTACGACGCACACTACGAACGAGCTCGGACAACCCGTAAGGCAGTACTAGTCCCACAGACAGATACTTCAGCCAATGTTAGATTGTTGCCGGAAACGATGCGGTGCGCCCTAGCGCCTGGTTATTGTTGACGCAGGCAAACATCATGAGCGAATTGGGTACACAGCTGGAGAGGTCAACAACAGTGCGCAGTGTTCTCAAAATACCGTACACGCTGGCGCATGACACATACCATGCCCTTGTCCCCTATAATGCCCACATGACGTGCTCCCCGATTCAATGACCGGTAGATGTGAGACAATCTCTTCGGAGTTTAAGGGAAGGGAGCCGCACATGCGCAAGAGTCGATTGAGCGAAGAGCAGATCATCGGTATCCTTCGGCGGGTCGAAAATGGCCAGCCGGTGATGGAGGTATGCCGAGAATTCGGGATTAGCGACGCCACCTATTACTGAACTGTTTTCGTCCCTCGTGACGTGGTTTACATTGAGCGTAGCCGGGAAGCGACGAGTTGACACCGTGACGGCCAGTGGTGCTGTGTAGAGGGCACGGGATGGGTCTGCCACGCCGCGTCTGGCGATTCCCCGTCCAGCAGGAGCGATCTCATGCAGGCTCGCATCATCGCCGACCGGAGTCTGTTGCTCTCCCTCTGGCTCCAGCATCCCGACTGGACCAATCCCACGCTCGCTCAGGCTACGGGGCGCTCGGTAGCCTGGGTCAAGAAGTGGAAAGCGCGCTTCCGGGCTGCGGCTCACCCTGAGGAAGAGGTCTGGGGTCGCTCCCACCCACCAGCACGCGGACCGCGGATCTCTGCGGTGGTCGTCGCGCAGATCTTGCAGATCCGGGACGAACCGCCCGAGCAGCTGCACCGCACGCCTGGCCCCAAAGCCATCCTGTACTATCTGCCGCGGACGGCCGGCCTAGACGGCGAGCGGCTGCCGCGCTCAACGCGGACCATCTGGAAGATCCTTTGCACTGCCGACCGGATTGCCCACCACCCTCGCCGTCCGCACCACCCACAGGACCGGCCCGAGCCGTTGGCGGAGCTGCAGCTGGATTTCAAGGATGTCGTCCAGGTCGATCCGCTCGTCTCCGCCAAGCAGGCACATGCGGTGGAGGTCTTCGATGCCGTGGATGTGGGCACGTCGCTCTGGCTCATGGGCGAACCCAGTGCGTCGTATACGGCCGAGACCGTCTTTGGCCCGCTCATCACCCTCCTAGAGCGGATCGGCCTGCCCGAGCGGGTTCGGTTCGACCGGGACCCGCGCTTCCTGGGCGGCACCGGGATGCACGACTTTCCCACGCCCTTCCTGCGCTTCTGGTATGCGCTCGGCGTCCAGCCCGTGGTCAACCCGCCGCATCGGCCCGACCTGAACGCCTTCGTGGAGCGCCTCCATGGTACGCTGGAGCGCGAGTATCGCCAGCAGATCCAGCCCGGCTCCCTGGAGGCGACCCGCGAGAGTCTGCCCCTCTTCCAGCAGCACTACAACACCGAGCGGCCACATCAGGGCCGTTCCTGCCGCAATCAGCCCCCAGCCATCGCCTTTCCCCAGTTGCCGCTCCGGCCACGTCTTCCCGCTCGGGTGGATCCAGATCGATGGCTCGAGGCCTATCATGGGCGGTGTTTCGCCCGTCGCGTGAAGGGCAACGGCTCGGTGCAATTGGATGACCAGCCCTACTATGTGGGGCGGCGCTTTGTAGGTCAGGAAGTGGTAGCCCAACTAGATGCGCCAAGCCGGCAAGTGCTGGTTCTCGATCGTCAGCGGCGCCTGCTCGCAGCCAAGCCCGTGCGCGGACTGGCCGGCGCAGAGCTATCCCTGGCGGCGTTTGTCGTCTGGTGCGAGAAGGAGGCGCGCAGTCGGTGGCGGCGGTATCTGAGTACTGACCACCACCTTCGGCAAGCCAGTTAGACGGGAGACGAAGGAGATGCGCTCGTAGGCAACCGAGCACGCGTACCGCCTGCCGGCTACGCCAGAGGTAACTCGGGAGACACGGGACGAAAACAGTTCAGTAATAGGTGGCGTCGCTAATCCCGAATTCTCGGCATACCTCCATCACCGGCTGGCCATTTTCGACCCGCCGAAGGATACCGATGATCTGCTCTTCGCTCAATCGACTCTTGCGCATGTGCGGCTCCCTTCCTCCGAAGAGATTGTCTCACATCTACCGGTCATTGAATCGGGGAGCACGTCAAAAGTACAGGGCTCCTTTCACGGTAGATAGCAAGAATCCACGCGACCCCGAGCGAACTCGTGAGGGTGAATTACTGGGCGGCCGTGCCTTTGTGACCGCCTGAAGCCTCTAGGTCACGTCTATGCTCCCAAATTCGGTCTGGTCGAATGGACTTCCCATTTGCTGCTTTGAGGTCGCCATTGCTTTCTGGCACGGACTGCAAAAGATTCCGCTGAATCAGTTCCGGTCCGAGTGCTCAGCTTTGATGCTGGTCTCCCAATCGGGGGGGTAGTGTTGTCCCGGCAACAGCGCACGCCGAGCGCTCTTATACACCTCATATCGGCGAGTACCGATGGGAAACAAGATCATGCGGATCAGTCTGGCAATATCCGTCGCTGATCGTGCACTTGGCACAAGACCTTCTTGATGTACAGCTCGAACCATAATCGATCGCTGACGTCGTTCAGGCGCATGTACTCGATCGCAAGCGAAGCGTTGTGGTATGCCAGGGATACATCGATCTTTGAGGATGGCCTACTCGCTGCGATGTGCAATGCTCGACCAATCGACTTTTCCATTCCTTCAGCCATGGCGGTCAGCGTGAAGTTCCGCTCGACGCGCTCACGTCCCGCCTGCGGCCATGCATTTCGCAATCTGCGATCGTGGAGCAGAGTCCGAACAGCTTCCGTATACTCTTCCAGTTCAGGTGCAGAAGGACTAATCGAGGTAGCCGCATTCCGGAGTCACCAGCTCGGGATGGCCACCATAGGCGGTCGCGACCGGCACCGTCCTCATTGCCATCGCTTCGTACAGTACTAGCGCTAAACCCTCGTATTTGCTTGGCAGCAGCAGGATATCGGAAGCTGCCATGATTTCGCGCACGTTCTCATTGGGTAATTCACCAAGGAATCTGATCCTGTGTTCGGAGCCGGTGGCGCGCTACGAAAGTCTTCATCGCTTGCGCCATGTCACCACTACCAATCACGAGGCCAATGAAATTGTTCTCAGTCAAGTCAAGCTGTCGCAATATCTTGGCCCACAAGAGTGGACGTTTCTGGTCGACGATTCTGCCCACAAACAGGATTATTGACGTATCATCGTCTATACCCAGCCTTTGGCGAGTTGCGCCGCAATCATATCGTGTGGGATCCCACTCGTTGAGTCGATGTTGGCGTGCACCACCTCAATACAGGCAGGATCGGCACCGCGTCCTACCATCCAGTTCTTCAAATAGTGATTGCAGGTAACACGCAAGTCTAGCGGGATCCCAATCGAACCGATATCCACGGGTAGCCGCCGTTTTTCCAATTCTCCTCTTCGACGTGTGTGTAGTCCAGTATTGCTAGGTTGGGATGTAGTTCCCTCAAGTACGGAACAAGGCTGTAACTTAATTCACTGTTGGAGATGAGGACAGCGTCGATCTGCCGGGAAGTAATAAGGTAATCGAGAAAACGTGGGTAGTCGGCGTACTGCAAGAAACTGGGAAGATGAAAGATGTCGGGTGTCACCTCGGCAAATTGGTGAAGCCATGGGTGGAAGGATTGCACAGTCGTAACAATCGTGAATTCATAACCTCGGCTCGACAGCATGCGCACCAGATCAAGATTGAACTTATCGGCTCCGCCCACTCGCAGCCAGGGAATCAAGAAGCAAGATCCGTCTTCGTCCCTTGGGGCTTGGCTAAGCGGATTACTGACAGTGTTCTCAAGTCGGATCACCGGATGGGGTTGGTCCATACCGGTTACAAATTCAGGATGTGGGAAGCGCTTGCGCAAACTCTGGTGCTTGCGCTGGAGCCAGACGCGAAAAACGTTGGCGGTTTGACGGTCGCCAGAGGTTTCCCAAACTCGCGAGTAGTGCCAAGTACGGTACCAGGTAAGGTGTTCAGGTATGGTATATCCCCACAACCTTTCTCAGCGAGATTTAGCCAGAAGTCCCAGTCTTCATGCCCATGGACGATGGACTCATCATACCCTCCAGCCTCTAAGTACGCGTCTCGACGTATCATCGCCTGGCTGGTAATAAATTCTCCTTAGTGAGGTTTTCCTCATAATCATGAAAGCCGTGATTCCATAGTAGCGAGCGCACGCCGAAGGTTACGTTGTGGGCCGAGCATGCCGCAAAATGCGGCTGAGTCTCCATTACCCAGAGTGATTTTTCGACGAACGTCGGCTCTACCAGGTCGTCAGCGTCGAGTTGAAGAAGATACCTCCCTTGCGCAGCTCTGACCGCAGCGTTTCGTGCTGCCGACGGACCTTTATTCGGCTGATTGATCACAATCACACGGGGGTCCGCGGCGACAACCCGATCCAGCTGCGCGATGCTATCGGGATCGGTGCTCCCATCGTTAACGATAATCCATTCAAGATGCTGGTATGACATGCGTTGTATGCATCGTCATGGTCTCCCGGAACACTGGGCCGACATTGTAATACGGAGTAATGATACTCACTAGTGGTGCCCCGGACTCACGAGGGGCATAGTGGAATGTAGGACGTGCACTACTTGCCGGCGTATTTTCATAGTCAGGATATTTCAGGGTCAATCACATGAGCACTCCAAAGAGACTTTTATCATGCCGATTTAGTTAGTGGAACCAGATAACACAGGGTGAAACCCTATTGTAAAAGGAAATGGCAAATAAGACAGTCTGTCCCCCAAACTGACTAGGACTTCACCTCCGTCGACTATCTCGGTCGGGGTAACGAGCAAAGTGTCACTCAATCCAACGCATATCTTTGCCAAAAGATGGACTTGAGTCATAGGTTAGTAGGCAACGGCCGTAACTTACCTGATAATAGAACGCAAAAGTGTCCGACCAAGCTTTGAAAAAGTCTCTTGCGATTACGCAAATGGTTCTATTCTGGGAGTTCACATATGACGGTATCCCCAGTTTCACCGCCAGTAGTCGAGAGAAGCGTGCCACCCAGGCAATTGGATCTGCGCACGCTGCCACAAAGACTAGTAACTAGCGCGAGAGATCCGTGGTTGTGGGTCAGCGTTCTAGCGTTTCTCGTCATCCTCTGTATTAGTTACGCTCTCACGATCCAACCACTGGATCGAGACGAAGGCGCGTTTGCGGTCATTGCGCACGGCATAACGCAAGGCAAGCTGCCGTATCGCGACTATTTCGATCAACAGGGACCAGCCATCTATTACCTGTTAGCGGTAATACTCTTGATTGCGCATGGTGCCAGTCCCCTGGTGCAAGCTGAATTTATGCGTCTTTCAGTTGACATCGCCAACACCGTAACCGCCCTCGGACTTATCCTTCTCGGTAAGAAGCTCTGGAGTATGGAGATCGGTGTACTCGCGTCGGTGCTATGGCTCATTTCTCTCCCCTTCTATGAAGGCAACTGGTTCGTCACCGAGCCGTACATGGTCACCTTTGCCGTTCTTGGAGCCGCCATCGCCGCATATGATCCAACTTCGCAGGCGAGCTCACCACCCGGAGATTCCCTCGCGCATCGACAGCTTCCGTATTGGGTGAGAGGTCTGGTGGTAGGTGTACTGCTTGCCATTAGTTCCATGTTCAAGCAGACGGCCATTTTGGAGTTGCCCGGCGTGCTCTTATTGCTTGCTCAACATCCCGGCGGCTGGCGCGGGCGTATAAGTCGGTGGCTTGCCTGCCTCGTGGGCTTCGGCGCATCGTGGCTAGGCGTTTGTATGGCGTTTGCATTCCAGGGAGCTCTCCAGCCACTTCTCAATGACGTCGTGTGGGCAAATCTGGCGCACTATCCCGGACAGGCGAGAAGTGTCCTGCTCTTCGAAGCGCGGCTATACTTTGACGAAATGCCGCTCGTGTGGCTCGTTCCACTGGTCCTGGCCATAGCGTTTTGCTTGCACGCTGTGCTACGAAGGCGCCTACCTGGTCTTCCTACCTTAGCGATGTACGTTTTAGCTGGTCTGGGAATGTTACCGATAGTCTCCCATGACTATCCGCATTACTGGTTGCAAGCACTCCCCTGGGCGTGCCTGCTCACGTCGGTAGGCATCTTCTGGCTGATTGGTAGCGTGACAAAATGGGAACGGATAACCAGAGCGAGCGTCCACCGAGCTGTAGCTATAAATGTGCTGCTTGGGCTCATCATTGGCGTGGTAGGCACTCGCGACGAGATCGCGCCACGGCTAATCGCAGCCTCGGCGGCAGCAAGCCAGCAAAATGCGGTAGCCTCCTGGATTTCGCAGAAAGTGCCTGCGAATACGCCGCTCCTGGTAGGTCCGGCTAATCCCGAGTACTATTTCCTTGCGAACCACATGCCTTCCACCAAGTACGTGTATTTGCTGAGTGTCGATTCGTCGCTGTACCCGACTGCCGAGTCTCAGGTAGACGAGGGAAGATTCCAATATATCGTCTGGAATCCCGGGTATGGTGGTATCGGCTCGGAGTACCAGTCGATATACGAGGCAATCCTGACCCATTATCGCGTGCTCTCCATAGCTCCCGCCAATGGTTTTGTGCTCTATACGATAAAATCGTAGCGCTATACGCGAGTGGACATATCTGCTTGCGCAACAGATCCAAGCAAACACGTCGTATTCTTTCCCAGCCGATCAAGTGACTGATTGATTACAGTTACACTATCTGATTTACACCGTTCAGACGATATGTGGCGAAAGTGGATTGGACAGGAGACTGGGCGAATGTTGTCATCGGAATCGACAACAATGGCTGATAGGGACACTACCAAGCTACCAGCACTCGCAATCACGAAGTCCTTTCATGGCGACACGCCGCGAGATTTGGACAGTCGGTTCTGGGTGTCTGTCAGAGGCGGCATTGTCGCACTTGGCCACGCCAACTCCTGGGCAGCAGCAGGGCGATTGCGATTCATCAGAGATGAGATTATGCGCCCGCTAGCCCAGCCTCTCCTGGAAAATAGTCTGGGTGCATCTGGGAATACCACTATTCAGACCTTATGCCGCAGATGGGGAATGGAACCGGCAGGTCAGGTTTCCGGTTCATCTACTTTCGCCTGCTCTCTGGTCTGCATATATGGCGGTTATTGAGGACTATCGGCTGCTGCGCGATCTGCGCAAGGGCGTGCCGCCCTTCACCTCAGATGTCGAGGAGTGGTGCATGGCTGGTATACATGCCGTGCGAACCCAACCCGCTCCAGGCTTACGAGCTGTGCTGTCGTGGCACACGTGTTCGGTCGTCTTGCCGGCTTTCAATGAGCAGGAGGCGATCGCCACTACTGCCCTGGAGTGCGTAAAGACCATGTGGCAGTTGTGTCCCAATTGTGAAGTCATCATTGTGGATGACGGCAGTGCCGATAACACAGGAGACATTGCCGACGATCTGGCGGCCAACGATGCCACTATCGTAGCGGTGCACAACAAACCAAACAAGGGCTATGGCGGAGCATTGGGCGCAGGCCTGGAGAAAGCTCGGGGAGATTTGCTGTTCTTCATGGATAGTGATGGGCAATTCGACTTCACCGAGATTTCTAAGCTGTTTGTGATTGCCCGTGATCACCCGGGTGCCGCAGTGCTGGGCTATCGCGCCCACAGGAGCGATGCGTTCATGCGCAAGTTGAATGCTCTGGGATGGCAGTTTGCCGCCCGGATGGTGGTAGGGTTACGGGGCATCCGCGATATCGACTGCGCATTCAAGCTGTTTCCGGCAAGTGCCTTCTTTGACGCCGGTGTCATTGCGCAGGGGGCGTCGATCAACGTGGAGCTATTGGTCAAGTTCCAACGTATGGGAGTGCCCATTGTTCAGCTACCTGTGACGCACCTTCCTCGCGTGTCGGGCAGCCCAACCGGAGCGAAGCTGCACGTCATCTTGCGAGCCTTTGGCGAGCTGTTTCGCTTGCGCCGTCATCTCGGGCAGTGGCTCCCGTATAGGTCGCCGACTCCGGACTCCGTAACCCTGGAGTCCGCGCAATTCAAAGTGGAACCTATGGTACTAAAGTCAGACTCTTGAGTAGGGCACTCGTTTAACATGGTGTTCATTCGCTGCAAGCTGCACATTTAGTAAAGCCGACTAGATGCACTTTCGTGGTGGACCGAGAGCGTAGATGGGGGAACGATGAAGGTAGTAGTCCTCTGCGGGGGCAAAGGGACGCGGCTCCGCGAAGAAACTGAGTTTCGCCCCAAGCCCATGGTAGAGATTGGTGGCCGGCCGATTCTCTGGCACATCATGAAGCTCTATGCCCATTATGGATTCGACGATTTCGTCCTCTGTCTGGGCTACAAAGGCGCCATGATCAAGGAGTACTTTCTCAACTACCACTCGATGCTCAACGACTGCACAGTCTCGATAGGCAAATATCCCCAATCTGCAGTGCAATACCACAACGAGAGCGACGAAGATTGCTTCACTATTACGCTTGCGGATACGGGGCCAGAAACTATGACTGGTGGACGGCTCAAGCGTGTGCAGCGCTATATCCAGGATGAAACGTTCATGTTGACGTACGGCGACGGCGTTTCAGATGTCAATATCACGGATCTTCTCGCATTCCACCACGCACATGGCAGACTCGCCACGGTGACCGCGATTCGGCCGTCCGTCTCGTTTTGGCTTGCTCGACCTCGATGATGCGGGCGGCGTGGAACGCTTCCGTGAGAAGCCTGTCGAAGACGAGTGGATAAATGGCGGCTTCATGGTATTCAATCGCGGCGTCTTCGACTATCTCGATCCCGATTGCGTGCTTGAGCAGGAGCCACTGACGAATCTAGCTGCCTCCGGCCAGTTGATGGCCTATCGGCACTCGGGATTCTGGCATGCCATGGATACGTACCGCGATACACTCTACCTGAATGATCTCTGGACGCGCCGACGAAGCGCCGTGGGCTGTATGGCAAGGCATTAGTTTAAAGGCATTGGCACGATGACGCAACCCAAGCGTGACGAATGCGCCTACGCCTGACGCAAGCCACGGCGGAAAGCGAGTGCGGCACCACGCTTGCAATCTGGAAGAGCCGACAGACCTTGGCGCCGGCGTCATCGTGCGTTTACCACCACGTCGATAAGGCAAATGTGGTTGCGACCTTGGCTCTCGTATTAGACATATTTGACGATGGTGATGCCCTCATTACTCGAACTCGTGTAGAGAAAAAACGAGAGTGCGCAACATGCAGAATCCCGATTCGCATCTGGCCAGTGGTTAGAGCTTTCGCGGCAAGACTGGGTGTCGGCCAGCTCGAAGACAATCGAGGCGCCAGCCGACGATGATTGTGTACACGCTTCTGCTACAACCACAACGAACCCACGTGGTCGAGCGTGACTCGGCTACGGCCTTCATCTCGCTGGCACGACTAACGCCCCAGGCGCTCGCGAGAGTGCTCCGAGGTCGAGTGCGGGCTGAGACTCGCCGCTTTTACGACTGTGTTCCATGCACCCAAACCCTTTGAGCCAGGACAGAGCTTCGTGCCATACGCTGCGCGCGTCTTCGATCACCTCGAAGTCGAGGCGGCGGTAGATGCTTCGCTTGATTTCTGGCTTACGCTGGGTGAGCATGGAAAGCGCTTCGAGCGCGGCCTCTCACAGTTTTTGGGCACGCGCACTTCAGTGCTCGTCAACTCTGGGTCATCGGCAAATCTGCTGGCGTTCTCGGCGCTGACCTCGCCTAAGCTGCGGAAGAAACCGTATCCGCCCTGGAGATGAAGTAATTACTGTTGCGGCTGGGTTTCCAACGACGGTGAATCCTATCATCCAAAATGGTTGTGTGCCGGTCTTTATCGACAGCGATCCCGCCACCGCGAACGCCCAGGTTGATCAACTGGAAGCAGCACTCTCACCGCGTACGCGCGCGGTGATGCTGGCGCACACGCTCGGCAATCCCTTTGATCTCAACGCAGTAGTCGAGTTCTGTCGTCGTAACAGGCTCTGGCTAATCGAAGACAACTGCGATGCATTGGGTTCGCGATACAAGGGGCAGTTGACAGGGACTTTTGGTGATCTCTCTACACAGTCTTTTTATCCTCCTCACCACCTTACCATGGGCGAAGGGGGGGCCGTCAATATCGTGCGCTCGGCCTTGCTGAAAACCTTGGTCGAGAGTTACCGGGATTGGGGACGAGATTGCTGGTGCGAATCAGGGAAAGAGAATACGTGTGCGAAGCGCTTTGAATGGGATCTCGGTGACCTGCCGCACGCGTACGATCACAAGTACATTTATAGCCACATCGGCTATAATCTGAAGCCACTGGATATCCAGGCCGCCATTGGTTGCCAGCAACTAGAAAAGCTGCCTGGCTTTGTCGAGGCTAGACAGCGAAACTGGGCTCGGCTCTACGAGGGATTCGCTCCGTTCCAGGAATTCTTGGAATTACCACGGGCGACCCCTGGCGCGGAGCCGAGTTGGTTCGGATTCTTGCTGCTCGTGCGGCCTGACGCGCCCTTCAGCCGGACAGATCTCGTCGGGTATATTGAAGCTCACAACATCCAGACGCGGATGCTCTTTGGAGGAAATCTTGCGCGCCAGCCGGCGTATCTGACGGCCGATCCACACGGAGACCATCCACTTTTCCGCACGATTGGCGACTATGCCAGGTGCTGACCGCTTGATGAATGATGCCTTCTTCCTAGGTGTATACCCTGGCCTGACCAACGGGCAGATTGACTACATGGTAGAGACCGCTTCGGACTTCTTCCGCAAACTCTAGTCATTGAGTCCGGATGGGCGGACATGACGTCTGCTTCAGCAAGAGCACTACAGATGGGTCAAACTGACGATGGCCGAAACACATTTGCCCAGCTTGCCACACTCTCCCACTTCGGCAACATTCTGGCGTGATCGTCCGGTCCTCGTCACCGGCGCCACTGGACTTGTCGGAAATTGGGTTGTGAGGAGGCTGGTCAAGGCTGAAGCCGATGTGGTATGCCTGATCCGTGACTGGGTTCCCCAGCTCCGAGTTAGTTCAATCGAGGCTGATCGACCAAGTGAAGGTCGTGCGCGGCGACGTGCGCGATCAGGCTCTGATCGAACGTATACTCGGCGAGTACGAAATCAACACGGTCATTCACCTCGCCGCTCAGACCATCGTCGGCATCGCCAATCGCAACCCTATCTCGACATTTGAGACCAACATTCAAGGCACATGGGTGTTGCTGGAAGCTTGCAGGCGTTCACCTGCGTAAAGCAGATCGTCGTCGCGTCCTCAGATAAGGCGTATGGTGACCAGCCGGTCCTCCCCTATGCTGAGACGACCCCCCTGCAGGGCCAGCATCCGTACGATGTGAGTAAGTCGTGCGCTGACTTGATCTCCCTTGCATACGCCAAATCGTATGGACTACCGGTATGTGTCACTCGCTGTGGCAACTTCTACGGCGGCGGCGATCTCAATTGGAACCGCATCATCCCTGGGACGATTCGCTCAGTGCTACGTGGCGAGCGGCCGGTCATTCGTTCCGACGGCAGCTATATCCGAGATTACTTTTACGTCGAAGATGGCGCGGCGGCCTACATGCTGCTCGCGGAGAAAATGGCAGCACGATTCAGATACTCTGGGGTGAAGCCTTCAATTTCTCGAACGAGCTGCAGATCCCTGTGCTTGACCTGGTAAACCGTTTGCTCGATATCATGGACTCTCCGCTAGTACC
Source organism: uncultured Chloroflexia bacterium (assembly GCA_963810535.1). GTDB lineage: Bacteria > Chloroflexota > Ktedonobacteria > Ktedonobacterales > JADMIN01 > JAJPKE01. The sequence goes on along the minus strand of CAWENW010000009.1, from coordinate 107,939 downwards.
TGATGTGCGCAATGAGGCAAGCAACGAGATACTCCATCAGTATCTGAGTGCCGAGAAGGCTCGGACGCTGCTGCATGGTCCCCGCTCTTCACACTCGATGAAGGGTTCAAGCAGACGGTCCACTGGTATCGCCGATTCCTCACTGTTGACTCCGATATTGCGAGTGCAACTGCCTCCTGCCCATACGTTCTCTAGAACTGCCAAAGGGTACAGCGATGCAAGCTGACCGTCTCACCCCCAACCCGGGAATGCCAATTGTGGTGAGTGATATGGCTGAGATAACAGATTCGCTTGGCGACTTGGTCTATCGCTTTGCTAACAAGACGATCATGATTACTGGCGCAAATGGTATGCTTACCGAGGCTATTTGACGGACGCTTTAGCATACTTCAATGAATTCAAGCTTGATCGATTCTGCGCGCTTACTACTTCTAACTCGGCATCCTCCTCGCCCGATGTCACGGCTTGCGCATCTCGTTGGACGCTCGGATGTGACATTTCTTGTCCAAGATGTTTGTGACCCGCATCTTTGAGCAATCCGATTCACTTCATCATCCATGCGGCGTCGCCAGCCACGCCGGAGCGTTGTCGACAGGATCCGCTTGGAACACTAGACGCAATTTCAATGGCACTACGCCAGCTGCTTGATCTTGCGAGAAAGAGTTGGTCGAGAGTTTCCTGTTCTTCAGCAGCAGCGAGGTGTATGGTACTCCTGATCCTTTGGAGTATATTCCTACACCAGAAGGCTACCTTGGACGATTCGACTTTAGGGATCATACGGTCGTTTTATGGTGAGGCTAAGCGATTCGGCGAGACGATGTGTGCAGCCTATCATGCGGAGCACGGCATTCCTGTCAAGTCGGTTCGGCCGTTCCACATTCATGGCCCTGGCCTCCGACCTGATGATGGACGAATCATTGCGGCACTAACTTCTTGCGCAGGGCTCTGAGCGGCAAACCGCTTGAGCTGCAAAGTGATGGCAAGGCTACGCGAACTCTATGCGGCATATCTCAGATGCTAACATGCTCGGGGTCTCTTTCGTGGTGTTGCTCAGCGACGCCAACGGTGATGTTTTTAACGTCCAGGAGCGGATATACCGGAACTCGTCCAGTATCTCTTGAGCTGGCGACACACTATTGGGGACTTCTCGCACATTCGGCAGCCGGTACGAGTCGGACACAATGCTATCACCTGAATGTCGCCGATGTCGTGCCTGCCCTGACCTCACAAGAGATTCGATCACTCATTGGGTAAGACACCCACAGGTACCGCTTGCGTCGAGGGCTCCAGCGCACGATCTCATGGTTGCGTGCTCAGAAGACTGTGCAGGCTGACATATGGACAATATATCAAGAGTAGGAGCAATGAGCGTGAAATCGCGAGACATACGAGATTCGCACGTCTCGTTCGCTCTCATGCATTGCGCATGGTGCACAGCCGCCCATGCATCTCATATCGGCAGTTCACTGAGCATGGCTGATCTGCTTGCTGTCCTGTACGGGGACATTCTGCGGGTGGATCCATCCAGGCCAGACTGGCCGGAGCGTGACCGATTTATCTTGAGCAAGGGGCATGGCGCCGCTGCAGGTTACGCAGTACTGGCTGAGGCAGGATTTTTTCCAGTGGATTGGTTGGAGACCTATTGCCAAGATGGCTCGAAGTTGGCTGGCCATCTGACACGCACTGTGCCTGGTGTGGAGCTTTCTACTGGATCGCTAGGCCATGGCCTGCCAGTGGGCGCGGGAATGGCGCTGGCTGCTAAGCGGGGCGGGAGCCAAGCACGGGTTTTTGTGCTGCTCAGCGATGGCGAACTGGATGAAGGGTCTAACTGGGAGGCCATACTATTCGCAGCGCACCATCATTTGGAGAATCTCGTCGCGATCGTGGACTACAACAAGATTCAGAGCTTCGGCACCGTCGACGAAGTCCTGCGGCTCGATCCGCTTGCCGAGAAGTGGCGGGCATTCGGTTGGTCGTGCCAAGAGATCGATGGACACGACCACGAGGCCATAGGCGCGACCCTCGGGGCAGTTCCTCATGAGCCTGGCAAGCCGACCGCGATTGTGGCGCATACTATCAAGGGCAAAGGGGTCAGCTTCATGGAAGATCTGCTGGCCTGGCACTACAAATCGCCGAGCGACGACCAACTGGCCCAGGCATTGCGCGAACTGGAGAATACTCAGTGAGGAACACCTTCGTGACTACCCTTTGTGACCTTGCCGAACAAGACGAACGCGTGTGGCTGCTCTGCGGAGACCTCGGCTATTCGGTGCTGGAACGCTTCTCGGAGCGATTCCCTGGTCGCTATGTTAACATGGGCGTCGCCGAGCAGAATATGGCTGGTGTGGCAGCTGGTCTGGCGCTCTCGGGGAAAATCGTGTTCACCTACTCGATCGCCAATTTTCCTGTCATGCGCTGTCTCGAACAACTTCGCAATGACGTCTGCTACCACAACTTGAATGTAAAGACTGTCGCGGTGGGCGGTGGGTTGGCTTATGGCACGCATGGATACACGCATCACGGCGTTGAAGACATCGCAGTCATGCGGGCACTGCCTAACATGGTAGTCATGGCTCCAGGAGACCCAATCGAGACGATCCTGGCGACATATGCACTGGCTGGCGCATGATGGGCCCGGCTATTTGCGTCTGGGAAAGGGCGGCGAGCCGATCGTTCACCAGCAGACACCGGACTTTCAGCTTGGGCCGCGCCATCAGAATACGCGAGGGCGACGAGGTTACGCTGATCGTGTCGGGACCGCTACTCGCCGAGGCTGTCCAAGCCGCCAATCTGCTCGAACAGCAAGGACGTGCGATCTGGAGTGCTCAGCATGCCGACGATCCAGCCGCTCGACGTGGATGCCGTCCAGCGTGCCGCCGAGGCTAAGCAGCCTGCTCTTTACAATCGAAGAGCACCGATTAGTCGGTGGCCTTGGAAGCGCAGTAGCGGAAGTGCTGGCGAGTGCTGACGCAGTCAGTGCACGACTTGTTCGATTGCGGGGTCATACATCGCCGTCGATCAGTAGGCAGTCCTGCATACCTGCGAGAGCAGAACGGCCTTGATGCGGTGCATCTAGTAGAAACGAATTCTGCGGACAGTCGCAATTGAGCACATATCACTGAGAAACTGGATAATGTGGAATGCTAGGAGGGTTTCATAAAGCATGGGCGACATGAAGATTTAAATCAGGGAGATCTTCGCCTCCAAATGGTGAAATTCCTCCATTGGTGTCTCACTCCAATGGCATTGGTTGCCTGATACTACTCGCGATAGCTTTGGCTTTGCGCCTGATTGGTGCAGCCTAGCCTGCTGGATTCAGCTGATCTGGTGGCCTACGAGCACTGGGGAGAACTGCTCGACAGCCACTTTTTCCACGTCTATTCAGTGGGCGGAGCTGATCCCGAACTGGCTGTTAGTGCCGACATACCCTCCACTAGGGCTGTATCTCTTCGGCATCATAGATAAAGTCTATTTTGGGTTGGGGTCGCTGCTAACTGGTCACACTCTCTCCAATTTTGTCGTCGCATCCCAGCCGCTCACACTTCTCCTTGAAACTACCTGGCATTATTGCCGACGAAGTCTTCATCGCACTCATTTATGTGAAAGGAAATCGGGTGCTGCCAGGCTGGCTCGCCTGGCTGGCAGCCGCAACCTATGCATTCTCACCTGGTATCCTCATTAGTGTGATTGTCAGGGGGCAAACCGACGGAATCGTTCTCCTGTTAGATTGTGATTGGTTTCCTCTGTGCTGCTGCGCAACAGGCCGATATGGTGCGGCATAGCCTTATCGCTTGCAGTCTGTTTCAACCTGACATCAGCGATCTATGTCCCACTCGTGCGCGTGTATTTCTCTTCCGGTGGTCCGGCCTGAAACAGACGTTGCGAGCACCAGCAGCATTTGTAGCCACTGCCTTCGTCAGTGTTTCTCCCTTATTTACTACCAACGAGTTTCGAGGTGTTGGCGCTGAAAGCCAATATTTCTCGCGTAGATGCTTGCCGTAGGGCAGACTGGCGACACATGGCGCCTTTAATATGTGGTGGCTTCTAGGGTTACAAGGACAGAACGCCACCGTACCCTATCATGGACCGCTCTCACTTACATTGACTGGGGAGAGCGATCTTCACAGTAGTGCTGCTTGTGATTGTCGCATAGGCATCTGGCATGATAGAAGCCCTGGCCGGCTCTGGGCTGGCGCCGCGATTCTTGGGCTTGCATACTTTACCGTCACCACATTGCAATTCGAACGATAATCTCTTTCCTGCACTTGGGCTGCTTTTCCTGGCAGCACTCTATGACCGGCGATTCTGGATTCTGTACGGAATCGTGACGGTCACCTTCGCGGTCAACTTTGAAGCAACTTTCTTTCGTGCCCCTGTTCTCCGGTCTACAAGGTATGGTCACCAGCACTTGAACAGCTGCTGATGTTGCACCTCGACGCATGGCAGATCAGTCTCATGAACTGTTTGGCTCTCTTGTTCAGCATTGGGTTCTTCGTACAGACACAGGTGGAAGGAGCACGTATGGTCTCAGGACTCCTGCCAGCGCGATTCGAAGAGATGTGGCCAAATGAGCGTATACTCCTGTCATGGCGACTGGTGCAGCTCCATCTCTGGCGCGGAGACAGCTCTAAGTGGAGTCGAGCCGGCAGCCATGGCCGAGGCTTCCTGAAAACAGCGGCAGCGTTTCTCTGTCAGTAGCCGAGATTGAGCCTGTCCAACCACCGGAGCATACTACCAAAGCAAGCCCGACACAGAAGTTACCTAGGCTCAAGCTGCGTAGACGCGAGTTAAACCGTCCTCCGTATGTCTCCGTCGTTGTTCCCTGCTACAACGAAGAGGGGAACATTCGCCCAATGTATGCACGGCTGACCGCCGCACTGCGGGCAGTGACGACTAACTATGAACTGATTTTCGTCAACAATGGCAGCTATGACGAGTCAGCGGAGATATTCGATGAGCTTGCATCGGCCGACCAACGGGTGTCGATCGTCAACCTGTCGCGAAACTTCGGTGCGCAGGGTGCCTACACTGCTGGGTTTGCCTATGCCTCGGGAGATTGTGTGGTTGGCCTGGATGGCGATATCCAAGATCCCCCAGAGATGATTCCCGAATTTATAGCGAAATGGCTTGAAGGCTACGACGTCGTCTATGGGATACGCGAGCGCCGCAAAGGGAGCTTGGCGCGACGAATCGGATACAAGCTGTTCTACCGGTTGCTCCGCCAGGTCTCGTACGTAGATATTCCCTTGGATGCCAGCGACTTTGCTCTCATGGATCACCGTGTAGTCAAAGTACTCAATGCCATGCCCGAGCGCAGCCGCCTGATCCGTGGTCTTCGTGCTTTCGCGGGTTTCAGCCAGACTGGGATTCCATATGTTCGACAGGAGCGCTTCTCTGGTAAGTCCTCGAACAGTATTCGCGCGCTCTTCAAATGGGCGAGTCTGGGTATCATCTCGTTTTCGTTTGCCCCGCTCAGTCTGATCTCGTATCTAGCTGGCACAGTGGTCGCCCTGGCGGCGGTGGCGCTTGTTGTCTACACTGCCCTCTACTTCATCTTTCCTGGTTCTCCTCACGGCTTCGAGACCCTACTGGTTTCAGTACTCTTCCTTGGAGGGGTCCAGCTGCTGTGTTTGAGCATCATTGGAGCATATCTGAGCAAGATCTTCGAAGAGGTGAAGGCGCGTCCCTCATTTCTTGTGAATGACGTCCAAAACGACCACCGGTGAGTAGCGGTGCTATCAATAGCGCAAGGGCCAAAGGAGGAGCGGTAAAGGTGCGTAGCCAACGCTTGGGTAAGATCATCCAGAGCTATCAATCGGGAGCGATGGCGCGCGATGACTACTGGCGCGCGATGCAGAAGCGCCATCTACAACTACGCGAGTATTGCCAGCTCGTGAGGGACGCCAATCTCGAGCGTCTGGAGATTGACGCTTCGGAAATGCGCGTGGTGTTGCGTAACGGGCTGAAGCTGCGATGGGATCCAGAAGATGTCCGTACCGTCCCCAACATCGTGATCAACCGCACGGAGTATGAGAGAGACGAGATGGCGGTGCTCGAGTTTCTGAGTAGGTCGTGCTCGGTACTGCTTGATATTGGGGCAAACGTCGGGTGGTACAGCCTGCACCTGGCCCACTTTCTGCGCGGCAGACCTGTTCAGATTTATGCATTCGAGCCGATTCCACGCACCTTCGCTGAACTGACGCATAATATTGCGCTCAACGACTTTGGTGGTACCATACGCGCTGTCAACCACGCGCTGGGCGAGTCGGAAACGATGTTGAATTTCTACGTTCCGGCCTTCACTGGTAGCGTGGCCGCGTCGCGGCGGCCGCTGTTCCCAAATGAGGAGAACGAGACGGTCGAATGTATGGTCGTTCCGCTCGACATGCTCGTGCGCCAACACCGTCTTGAGCAGTTGGACCTGATCAAGTGCGATGTGGAGGGATCCGAACTCCTGGTGTTACGCGGCGGGATCGACTCAATCAAGCGGTACCAGCCCATCATTATGCTCGAGATGTTGCGCAAGTGGAGCCAAGCGTTCGACTACCATCCTAATGACATTATTGCTCTCTTGCGAGGATATGGGTATCAGTGCTGGTCCTATGAAGCGGGAACCTTCAGCGAGCTCACGCAGATGGACGACTCATGCGCGCAGACCAACTTTTTCTTCCTTCAAACTGACCGCCACAAGGAACTGATTGCGCAGATGGTTGCCGGCTCATGTCCTTGATCTAATTGCGGCGACTCTTACGTCGGTTCGTAGCCAAGTGATGCAGCTGTGGTGGTAACTGGTATAAAAATAGCGCCACGGAGTCAAGGTCCATGATCGTGTCGTAAGCTGCAGAACACCACCCCCGCTGGACCGCCCACATCAGATGGCGATGCCTGAGTGCAACTGTACGCACTCTTGAGGTATGTACCGATAAGAGGCAAGTCCTCGACCGTAGCCGCCCACGCTCGAGGGTATCTTGGATCATCAAACCCAACTATCAGGGTAGGATGGTCATGCTGCAGTTGGTGAAGCGTTCGCTCGAACCAGAACTGATCGTAATAGTCTACTAGCCATGTGCCTTCAGGATCATCGGTTGCAGGTTTGCGGTTGGCCATCCAGTAAATCTCAGGCGCGTTATAATAGACCCAGATTGAATCACCAGGGTGAGTGCGAGCCGCTATCGCTGCTGCCAAAGTATGAGGGTCTACGCCGGGAAGGCCTGTGGAGGCGTACTCGCGGCCACCCGCCTCTGCCGGGGAGTACTCGGCCAAGTAGTGGCGGACGTACGCCTGCGATCCATTAATGATCAACACAACCCACAATAAGCTATATGCGATTCGGGGAAGGATCCGCGGGGAAGATATGATGTGGTTCGCGGTGGGTGGCTCCGGGTTAAGGAACCATCTGTAGCCAAGCGTAATGACACTCCAGGCGTAGAGAGACAGAGCAGGTAGGATCGCTATCAAGTAATTATCCTTAGTCTGCCCGCTCGAATAACCTACCAATAACCCCAATCCTGAGCCTAAGATGACCAATCGGAAGGTGTTCTCAAGCCTATCTACTCTCGTCCAGCGTTTTCTCGTGAGAGTGTAGATGAGGACATGACCAAACAAAGCGATCCCTAGCACGCACACGTCTATCAGGTTGAAATCTCGTAGTAGCGAGGCAAGTCGGTGCGTTATTGAACCCTCGTACTGGTACGAGGCGTATTGTGTGGAGAGGTCAACTATATTGAACAGCAGCGCATCCCGTGCTTGTGCCCAGAAGAGGTACGGTAGCAAGGTCACTCCTATAGGCAGTGCCCCCCCGACAAGTGGAGCAAGTGCGACCAACAGCCGCTTCCGCAGTAGCGAGCTGCTACCAAGGGCGAAGTATGCCCCCACTGCAAGGAGAGGCAAGATGACTATACCGGGAGGCTTAACAAGAGCGGCAGCGCCAGCTAAGGCTCCAGCTCCAACCAGGGGAAGCAAGTGCCTCAGATGCCCTGGCGCCTCCGAAGAGTACTTCTTTGCCCATACTGCCAACACCAACAACGAGCCCAAGATTAATGGGACCTGGAAGTACTCTAGCAGGACCGCGACAGTGAGGTCATTCCTATTAAGGAATATTCCCCACTCCAAGGCGGCCAGAGCGCCAGGCCAGAAGCTGCCGAAAGCACGGCGACTTAAGGCAAGTAGCAGCACACAGGAGGCAGCCACCGCTACTGTGCCGAATATATGAAGTAATAGGATTGCCTGCGCGTGGTTGAGCCACAACGCCGCGATATATGGAAATAATCCCAGTGGAAACTTTGTTTCGGACAGGTAGACAAAGGAGAACAAGAACTTTTGTGGACTATCGACCAGTGCCGCTTCGTTGAGGTAGCTAGGTTCATCGATGAAAATAATGTTGTTGTTCAAGATAGGGAACTTGACCACTATGGCCCAAAACACTGCGAGCGCGTAGGGGACTAGTGCTTTGTGCCGCTGCGCCCAGCCTTTCACACTCGACAGTACTTGTGAGTGTGCGACCGACTTAGCCTGCGCGGTTGTCATCATTGCTCCTTGCCTAATATCCTAATTGCTTGTCGACGAGAACTTGGTGCCTGCTCGATTTATTGAAGTATGAGAACATGGAGAGCAGTCCCGAATCTGCTCATAAGCCGCTGAGCTTGCACAGCCTCGCGCCAAATGTCGACGTCGGCGATTGTACCAGATATCGAAGAACTCGAAAATAGTCTGCGTCGCTTGCACATATAATGGCTGCTAGATAATGGTTGCTAGAATGTTCCTATCATCGCTGTTGACTGGCCTGGCGCGCTCTGATACGCTGAGCGCGCTCCACTTGCCGACTGAGTAAGCCCATTTGATGGTGGATAGCCTGCGATTGTATCATGGTGCACCTTCGTGGGAGGGACGATTCGCTTGAGTGAAACTCTTGATCCTCCAGCTGTCTCGGGGAAGACGCCAGGTGGCGGTACTACTGACCCAGCGATAGTTACAGTTCCAGTCAAATATCCGGGCAGTAGTAGTGTCAGTAGACCTCCTAGGCGTCTCTGTCAAAGCTATGTGTTGTTTGCTTACATTGCGGTACTGCTCTTGATTTACTCGGTATGCTATACCATACCATACGGCTTCTCAGATGACTATTACCTGTTGTATGGGGCCGATACCAGAAACTTTGGCGCTCAGTTTGCCAACTCGGTTGAGAATGGACGTCCCATCCAGGCATACCTCTACAAGCTGACCTTCTCGGCACTGCATGGTGTCACCAGCCTCGCCTACCTGCGAATGATCGGCATCGTTGGCATCGCACTGTGCGCCTGGGCATTGTTCCTGACCTTGCGACATGCCGGTATGAATTACTGGCCGGCTCTCTTCCTTCCAGTCATCATCGTTTCGCTGCCGACCTATCAGGTGTTCGCGGCCTGGGCAGTATGCGCGTACTTTCCGTATTCCGCTCTTCTTGCCGGCGGCGCACTCCTGCTGGTCGAGCGCGCGTATCTGGTCCGATTCTCAAAGTCTTGCTGGCTGCTCATCGCGCTTGCCACTCTCATGCTCCTGGCGTCGCTGTTGGTCTACCAGCCCTCCGCTACCATGTACTGGTTCTTCGCCGCGGTGCTACTCCTAGTGCGGCGATTGAGCCTGTGCGAGACATGGATGCGCTTTGCATTCTACTTCGGAGCTGCTCTGCCGGGTTTTGTTCTTGCCTATAATTCGCTGCGAATCATCCCGCTGCTCCTACTTGGGCGGAATGTGGTAACCGGACGAGGCACGTTGGCGCCAGACATCCTCTTGAAAGTGGTCTGGTTTATTGCGCAGCCATTGGTCAACGCATTGAATCTGACCAACATTGATGTGTCTTATTTTACTGCTGCTGTCGTCGGCATCTTTACGTTAATAGGTATAGGTTTCTATTTCGGCGGAGTGGTCAGCAACCGTCTTTTGAAGCAGCTCTTAGCTTTATTGCTCATGCCGCTGTGCTACTTACCGAATCTTGTCGTCGCAGATGATTGGGCATCGTACAGGACGCTGCTCGCGTTGGGCCCACTGATAGCACTGTATTTCGTGCTTGCGGTCATTGGCTTCATAAGCCTCATGGACTATGTGTCACTGGCACAGTGGAAAGCTACTGCCATTGCTTTTACGCTGGGCTTTTTTGCCGTCTACAGCAGCATGTCCGCAGCTTCCAATGTGACGCTGGAATTTGCCCTGCCACAGTATGCCGAGCTTCAGCTCGTGCGAAGCCAGCTCAAGCCAGTCATGCAGCGGCACCCGCAGAGTATCTATTTCATTTCCCCGACCAAGGCCGATTCGATCGCGCCGGTCGTGCGGTACGACGAATTCGGACTGCCATCGTCGTATCAGGTGTGGGCACCGCAGGGCATGGTGTATCTGACTTTACAGCAGTCCGATCCGGCCGACAAGACTGTGACCGTAATGATTATTACCGCGAGCGACAGCAAAAATCTTCCTGCAGGCAGCTTCGTCGTGGACATGCGTAGTCTCAGGTACGAGACGTTCACCTGGCCATAATTGGAGTCGAGTCCCACCGGTGCCGGAGCTTAGCTGCCGGGTAGGGCGAGTGGCGCAGGCGCGGCAGCGTCCGCGGATGATATCTCTTCAGGCAGCGGAGACCGTGTCCAGGCGATACTGCTTCCTATGACTCCGAGCAGCAGTTCCAAATTGAGCAGCGCGACCAATAGCGAAATCTGAGGATGCTGGGCGAAGAACTGATACAGTGGCATAAACCGCGGGTCCTTTGCGTACGCGACACCATGTATCGACGCAACGATCAGGATGTTGACGAACACCGTCACGCTGGCTACCGCAAAATGAAGGACGAACGTGCGGTAGTAGACTGCTGCCAGCAGCAGAAAGACGAGAGCCTGGAAAAGGTAGCGCTCGCGCTGCAGTGCAGTGAGCTCAAAAAAGCCGATTGCTGCAATCGAGAGCGCTATGTATACTGAGGCGAGCGAGCGACGACGCCAAATCAGCACCAGCGCCAGCCCATATATCGGAGCAAAGAGCATGAGACCGACCGTGCTTGCGGTAAGAGTTCCGATCACAGTGGTGTTATACAACAACGGGGTGCCGGTAAACCCCTCAATCAAGTACCAGAGATTGTAGGCGAAGCTAGTCACTACCGCGAAGAGATCGACAGTGTTATGGTAGAAGACGAGCAGCTGCAGGTTCGGCGGCAGCAGGAACGGTGAGCATATCAGAACAACGGTGGCGATAGTGGTTAGACAGGACTTGAGCCAGTCGCGCCACCCAGCGGTGACCAGAATGTAAACGAGCACAATCGGAACAAAGATCACTGGTTGCGGCTTTAGCATGATCGAGAGGCCCAGTAGAACGCCGGCATAACCGTGCCGGCGCTCCTGGATGGCGACAATCGCCAGCAAAATTAAGAAAACGGGCACCCCATCGGTCTGCCCCCACACGGCACCGTCGAGGAGCATGCTGGGCGCCAACGCATACGCCGACGCGGCCAGCAGCGCCCACTTTGCCGATGTAGCCTGCCGAGCCAGGTGGAAAATGAGCCAGGAGGCACCCAGGTTGGCAGCTATGATGGGAAGCTTGGCGACGAACCACAGGACTGAGAACTGATCACGCAGCGGCAGCGCGAGCTGGGTATCAGAGTAACCAAGCACATGGCCGATCGCGTGATAGACTAGTTCTAGCCCGCCGAAGATGTAGATGGTGAGTGGCGGGTAATTCGCTCCGCTGAGCGTGTAGACTGTCAGTGGGTGTGTGTCAAATACCCAGCCCCAGCGCAGATACAATTGCAAATCCCCGGCAAAGCCCTGGTATGGCGCTGCCAGAAGCTGAACGAGGAGCGAGAGACCTAGAACGGCTGCCAGGACATATGTCTCCCAGCGTAGGGGTGCGCCACGCACGGTATGCGGTGACTCCCTCCCGCCCAGAATGTCGGTCTCAGGTCCAACAGGACTGCCTGTCTGCGCGGTAGCTCTTGCCGTATTCAACCACTCTCTCATGATGCCGTCGTGTGCATTGCTACAGCCAATCGCGCTCTATGATACCATAGTGCCTTTCGAGCGGAAGCCTTCCCTTACTTTCTGTTTATTGCACGGAAGGTACAGCCAAGCCAAAGGGCATTGCGACTGATGTAGGCCGAGGTATCGCCGAGAGCGCTCGTGTCTACCAAGAAAATGGCAACGCCGCCAAGCTCGGGAGATTTTCCCGGGCATGACGGCGATAAGCACGCTACTGTTTGAGACTCGTGATTTAGATCGATGGTGTCGGCGACGAATTGCGTGTATTCTGAGTTCGGTCGCTCACATCCTGCAACGTGGACGAGCCGGTGGTCGACTTGGTCGAGCCTGACACACTCTGCATCTGGTCACGGACAGAATTTACCGTCTTTTTGCTGCTCTCGATGGCACCGGACGCCGTATCCTTCAGGCTGTCTAGCTGCGTTTGCGCTTGCCCCTGCCACTGATTGAACCGCTCCTGCAGTTGGGCGCGAGTCACGTCGCCACGCTGCGGAGCAAACAACAGACCTAGTACCGCACCGATGGCGCTGCCCCAAATGAACGCCCGTATAGTTCTCATAGGTTTATCTTCCCCTCCACCTATTGCATGTGCTAGCGCTCGCTAGCCGTCTCTCCTCGTGAGCCGTGGCTCTACATCGGAAGTGATTCAGCAAGCCCTATGCCAGTAGTCAAACGCAACGCCGCTTGCCACCAATATTATGAAAAAAGGAGCTAACGCATGCACTCTGCTACCTGCTGGGGATGAATCTTCAGCAGATGGTCGGCGACGAGCGCAACCTCGTAGTGACGATTATACATCAAGAAAGCATGCAGTACTTGTGCCTCGTTCCGTGCAAAGCCTAGCCTTGAACTATGTCGCAGGAATTCAAATGGATATTAGTTAGCGTAGGCATGGACGTAAACACCTGGTCACAGCTGTACAAGTCCGTCAAGGATGGGTGGTTCGAGTTGCTGTCTACTTCATGATGTGTAAACTGTGAATGCGGCAAGAATTCCAATCGGGGTACATAGGCTGTCACGTGGATGTGACTGTGCTCCCAAACCATGTAAGGCCGCAGGTTGGAAATTCACCTCTCATTAGTTCTTAACAGCCACTATAATGGTAAGACAATTTGCCCATGAGTGAAAATCTGCTTTTGTTGGCATGTGTGAGAAGACCTGAATAGGATGCTGAAACATGAGTATCGATACAATCAAGACGACTAAAGAACTGCATGACCTGGGTACTATTCAATCAAATTGGTCTGGTATTCTGTCGCCGCTCTATGGCGACGATGATGTGGCGAAGTACATCCATGCACAGTTTCTCGAAGACGCCTCGCAGTATGTGGAGCGCTACCAAGCTGTCGGGTATTGGACGGAGTTGCTTAGAGCTTCTCTTGGCCATCTGACGAACTCACACCCGGAAACGATCTTGGACATTGGGTCTGGTGCCGGCAACACGATCTTTGCACTATTGGACTTGTGCCCGGATGCCTTGATAGTTGCAAGCGATCTTTCTATTCCCCTGTTGAAGGCGCTCAAAGACTTCTATGATCTACAATATGCGGGCAATCGCAACTGTGTGATCGTGCAACTCAATGCTGAGGATCTAGTTTTTGAGGAAAATCAGTTCGATATGGTAGTGGGTGGCGCGATACTACACCATCTATATAATCCAGAGCTGACACTGGCGCAATGTCGCAAAGTTCTCAAGCCTGGAGGTGCTGCAATCTTCTTTGAGCCTTTTGAAATTGGGTATCAGCTCCTATCGCTAGCAATGAAGTATGTCCTTCAGCGCAACGCCTCCTACTTCACCATACCGCGACTGCCGAAAGATGCAAAGCGGCTGTTCCAGGTGCTCGTCCACGACTTCGAAGTACGAAAGGGAAGTGATAAGCAAGCGGAGATTTTCCAACATATCGATGACAAGTGGCTCTTCACACACAAATACTTGCAGTCTGCAGCGTCTCATGCCGGTTTCACCGAAATTGAGGTGTATCCAATTCATAGCTCGGATAGGCAATTCAGTAATCAGATGAACACCTTCATGAAACTCGGCATTCAAAGCACATTCGATGCCTTGCCACAGTGGGTGCGCGACGTGTTCACAGAGCTCGATTGCCAGTTTTCTAGCGATCTTCTCCCAGACCTCATCATAGAGGGCTGTATAATCCTGAAGAAGTAGACTGTGATGCTGTCGTCGGGAAGTCGGAACGTAGCTGTGGCCCCGGTTGGTGAAGATGTCGTGTCAGGAGACTATAGTTCCGGTTCTGACCAGGAGCTCTTGGCACAAAGCAGCCGGGTAGCGTATCGGGAGCCGTCCCTCTGGACCGTGTGAATCGGAGCCCGCGCCGACGAGTAGACCGTGCTCCCTTGCCAACTGAGCGTAGGCCTCGGTCTGCGACTCGGTATGGCTGGGATAGTAGACCTCGACGCCGTCCAGCGCAACGTCGTGCAGCAGTTGGTCCACCATCTTCGGCTCGTAGCGAGGAATCTCACCGCCATCTCCTCCACGACCGGGGTGTGCCAGCAACGCCACTGCCGCGCTCTGGTGCGCCGCCTCTATCGTACTGTTGATAGGTGCCGCTACGATAACGTAGCCGGCCGCGGCTATCAGGTCCAGCGCCTCCACCAACTCGTTCGCATATCCATGATCCAACAGCAAACGCGCGTTGTCAATTGGGCGAAGAAGCTGCCCCTGCTGAGCCGAGAGTATCTGGTCGCGCCGAGGAAATCGGTATCCTCGGTGCTCCAGCTCGGCATGGACTTGCTGAGTATTCTCCAGCTGTTTGAGCCTGGTCTCATCCACCAGCTGGGAGAGGGGACCAGGCTGGAACCGAGGGGTGGCGTAGCAGAGCACGTGCGCGATCCGGCCGCGCCAGCGGGAGGTCACCTCGACACCGGCAAGGGCAGTCACGCCGTGAGTCGCCGCTTGTTCTTGCACCGCATCCAGATGTGCCAGTGTGTCGTGGTCGGTGACGGCAACCACATCAAACCCTTCGGCGGCTACATAGTCGAAGAGCTGCTCCGGCAGCCATTGGCCGTCGCTATAGGTCGTGTAGGGACTGATTTTAGGAAATACTGACATGTACCGACAAGAGTGGTCATCTCTTGTCACCGTGCACCTTTCCGCTTTTTCGCGGCTCGAAAAGAAGAACCAGGGGGCAGGAGTTTCTTCAATCAGGATTGAGGTGGAAACAGAAACGCTGATTTCCCTGGACAGGGGCTCATCCTCACCTTCTCGCGAGGGCACGTATGCAACTGGTAGAGCAGCATGTCATCTCCAAGGCTGACCCGCGCTTCGCAGCCATTGATGCGGCGGCGTTTCAAGCGAAGAACCTCTATAATGCTGCAAATTATCTGGTACGGCAAGCGTTCATCTTTGAGCGCCGCTACCTGGGGTACGCTGCTATTTTCCATCTCATCAAACACCACGAAGCCTACAAAGCCTTGCCACGCAAAGTTTCCAACGACATTCTGCGCCAACTGGATAAGAACTGGCGCGCCTTCTTTGCGGCTTGTGACGCCTACCGGGAAGACCCCTCCAAGTTCGTCGGCCGCCCGAAATTGCCCAAATATAAAGACAAATCGAAGGGCCGCTTCCTGCTCACCTACGACCTGCAAGCGATTTCCCGCCGCGCGCTAGGGCGTGGCAGACTCCGTCTTTCTGGCCTGGATATGGAAGTTCCGACGACCCATCAATGTATCAAGCAAGCCCGCATCGTTCCCCGCAGTGGCTTTTATATGCTTGAGATTGTCTATGAACAGCACGAGGCTGCTCCTTCTGGCAACCCTGCTTTCTATGCTGCGGTCGATCTGGGCGTAGACACGCTGGCCGCGATAACTTCAAACCAAGTGGGCTTTGTCCCACGTCTGGTTACTGGTCGCCCCATCAAGTCTACCAACCAGTTCTACAACAAACGACGAGCCGCGTTGCAGGCAGCGTTAGGCCATCCTGGGACGACAGCACGCTTGGAACGCCTCGCCAGCAAACGGACGCGCCGCATCAACCATTACCTGCACGCGGCCAGCAAGACGATCATCGAGTTGCTGGTACAAGAAGGCATTGGCACCCTCGTCATTGGCAAGAATCTCCTGTGGAAACAGGAGGTCGAACTTGGTCGCGTCACCAATCAGCATTTCGTCCAAATCCCACATGCCCGCTTCATCGAGCTGCTGCGGTACAAGGCCGAACTCGCCGGTATCACGGTCAACGTGCAGGAGGAATCGTACACCAGCAAGGCGTCTTTCCTTGATCTGGACCCCTTGCCCGTCTACGACCCCAAGCGGGAAGAGCGGCCTGTCTTTAGCGGCAAGCGGGTAGAACGGGGGTTGTATCGGGCGAAGAGTGGGCGACGGATTCAGGCGGATGTCAACGCCAGCTTTAACATTGGCAGAAAAGCATTCCCCAACTCCTTCGGGCAGGGGATAGAGGCCGCCCTGGCAGTACGGCCACTAGGGCTGTCGATCTCGCCGGTTATCCCGTCACGGGCACGGGAGCGAGCGGCGGCCCTACCAACGCGAGCATAGCTCTCTATGCTTCAAGATACTGTGAAGATGTAAGTCGACCACTCCAGGAGCGGAGAGGTTCATAGCGGTTGATTGACCCTTTCACCGGAGCGCGGTGCCGGTAACCTCGGCGTAGAGGGCGCTGGTCTCTACCGCCGCGCGGTCCCAGGTAAACTGCTTGACCCGTGCCAGGCCTCGCGCAATGAGGTCCTGCCGCAGCTCGGGGGAGCTCAGCACGCGCGCGATTGCCCGACCAAACTGATCCGGGTCCTCGGGATTGACCAGGATGCCTGCGCTCCCCACGACCTCGGGCAACGACGTGGCGTCAGAGCAGACCACTGGGGCGCCACACGCCATGGCCTCGAGCGGCGGCAGCCCAAATCCTTCGTAGAGAGAGGCAAAGGCGAAGCAGGAGGTGGCGCTGTACAGCGTGGGCAAGTCCTCTTCGTCGATGGGTGCGCAGACAATAGCGTTGGCTATCCCGAAGGTACGTGCGAGCGGTCTCCAGTCAGGGAAGAGTGGTGAGGTTCCCAGACGCCTGGGGTCACCGGCGATGAAGAGCTGTAGCTCCGGGTCGTGCGAGTCGTGATAGACGGCGGCAAACGCGCCTACCAGACCGGCGATGTTTTTGCGCTGATCCATGCCGCCGACGTTTAGGACGTATCGCTCGCCCAGTCCGTATTTGTTCCGAGTCGCCCGGAGCCGAGCCGAGTCGGTCACCGGGCGATGTCCCGGCGCTGGCGCCTCTCGAATCACTCGGATGCGCTGCTCGGGTATGTTCAGTACTTCGATGATGTCTCGCTTGCAGTGCTCGGAGACGGCCACGATCATGGCGGCATTGCGAGCCGCTCGCGCTACCAGCTGGCCATAGGCAGAGACCGCGGGCGAGGCGCGATATGCTGGTAGCCGCAGGGGAATCACGTCGTGTATGGTCACGATAGTCGGGATACCATAGGTTCGGATGGGTGGAGCGAAGTGAGGAATGTGCATGACTGACGCTTCGAGCTTCTTGGCCGCGCGCGGAAAGATTCGCTGCTCCCAGGCCAGCTTGACCAGATTATCTCCACCGCGACGCACGTATCCAATGGGGATGGTCATCCATTGGAAGGTCGACGGCGTCTCGGGGACTTCTTTAAGCATTTCGGGACTCAGGATGCTGTACTCGGTGACTCCGTCGACTCGCCCAAGCGACTCCAGCAAATTAAAGACGTAACGTCCGGTTCCGGTGTGAGGCTCTCGCAAAAAAAGCCCATTAAAAGCAACTCGCATAGCAGGGGACTTCTCCAGATCGGCAATCTAACTATCTATGTGACCCAACATCCACCTTAGGGAGAGGCAGACGCTGCCCAGGTTACGCGCAGGGCACTGGTTGACTTGCCGGCAGTCCAAACAGCATAGCACATACGCGGTTAGATTCGGCTATGCACAGCCGATTGTCGGCTTCGTACCGGCAGAATTTCGCCGTATTGGCATGCCCGAAAAAGAATATGTAGATGGTTGGAAAGTAAGTCTCGTGAATGGATTTTCCGGTCGAGGTGGGCGTTCCCCATGACCGCAAGGTAGGGGACATTGTGGTTTGGCCGCAGTTTTTGCTATGCTAAGGCCATCCGCCTCGATCGACCAATCCAGAGAGAAAGGGACGGTGCCGAAACGATGGGTAAGCTCCTGGCTTTGTTACTGGCGCTCGCGGATCTTGGATTGCTGGTGTTGCTGCTGACTTCCGGCGAAGGCAACATGCTTCGCGAAGCCGGATTAGTGACAAGTATCTTGCTGGTCGGTGCGATAGCCTGGGTTACCGCATTCTTCACTGCGATTTACAGTGCGTTTCGATTCGGCCGTGATTGGCGCTGGATACTGATCTTGTTAGCGTTTATCTGGCTGCCTGCCCTTCCTGTTCTGGCCTATTCTGGAACACAGCTATACCCGCTGTTTGGCCGGAGGCGGCAGAGCGCCAGATCTCGGTGGACACTGCCCGCCGCTGACCCGGCGCTCCGAATCGGCCGGACCAGTCGGAGGCAGCGTAGCAACAAGCTGCTCGGATCTGGAGACCGGGCGGCCTGATATCTTTCTCGGACTGACTCGCGCAGCTTTCCCAGCCTCTCATTAGAAGGGGCTGGGAATTCCGTCTCAGGGAGCACGTGTGGATGTCGACAATTGACCAGACAGAAACGATTGCGGCTACCGGGCGGCGAACCGGCGCCCCCTTAACTGTTGATGATTCGCTTTATGGTGCCGTGAAAGTCTCGGGTTGGGCGGCGGCTCTGCTGGCAACGCCACCATTCGCTCGACTGGCCGGCGTCTCGCTCTCGAGCGTCCCCGGCGATCTGCTCTTTGGGCACAGTTTTCCCACTCGGCTTGACCATGCCATCGGGGTGTATCACCTGGCACGTCTGGCTCGCCCTCGCGATCGGGCGCTGCAGCTGGCGGCGCTGTCCCATGACCTGGGACACGGTCCATTTTCTCATCTATGTGAGCCCTTGATGCTGGAGAGGCTGGGGGAGGATCATGAGGCCCGTTCGGTCAGCTTACTTCAGGCGGTACGGGAAGCGCTGCCCGAATCGGCGTCTCGACGGCTTGACTGGCTGGACTGGGACGAGGTAGCCAGCTTGATGCGGGGTGAGGGAAGAGGAGTATTGCTTGCCGGAAGCCTTGACTATGACAACGCAGACAATGTAGCTCGCTTCAAATTGCATGCCGGATTCGGCGAGCCGAGCTACGATCCGCGCCAGCTGGCTCGTGGACTGCGGCTGATTCCCAACTATGGCGAGTCCCACCCGACACCCCGAGCGCCATCACCAGTTGGGCTTCTGGCTACCGCCGAGACGGATGGGCTGGCCTGGCAGCAAGATCGCTTGCGTGTTTACAGCTTCCTGCACGGAGATGACGGCGGCCATCGCAATCTGGCGGTTCATGCGATGCTGCGTAAGGCATTGGACCTGGCAAACGTGACCAATGTCATTCCCGATGACTTCTTTGATCTCACCGATTGCCAGGCGTTTGCGGCGCTTGGGCGGGCGCTGGACCGAGGATTGCTTGCTCTGGTGGAGCGAGTGCAAGCGGGTTTCGATCGGTGGCATTACTGTGTCTGGGAAGCACACACCGATGCCAACAGTTCGGAGATTCCGTCTTTGCTCGACACGTCCAGCAAACGGCTGCGACTCGAGGCAGAACTCGCGGCGGAGGCTGGGCTGGCACCCCACGAGGTCATACTCGACGCGCTGGTGTCAAACGCGGTGCGTGCGCTGCCTCCACTCTGGCCGACAAGCGGGCGGCTTGGCGAGCGGGGTGGGCTGGTTGACTCTAGAGAAGAGCTCGCACCGCCCACTCCGCCGCGAGTGCTGCATCTGTTTATCGGCTCGGGCTACAGTAATGACTATACTCGTCGTCTCTCTCAGGCGGCCGAGCGCCGCTTCGGCACGCTTGGTGTACACACCGCCCGCTAAAACGAGGCGACGAGACTGCCGAATCGCCAGAACTCTATCCGTTGGGAATGCGGGTTGTACGTGAGGTACACGCCTTCAGTATCCTCCAGGCAGATCTTCTGTCCCGCGTTCATCCGCATGTGATTATTGCCCAAGTCGATGTCCCACCACCCACTTCCCCTGTATCCAGATGGCTCGAGTTCCTTGCGAGCCGTAATCGAAGTTCAGTCCTGTCTCCCATGCGCTGCCATCACCGGTCTGAATGTTGACCGCCTGATCTAAGCCGCCCTGGCTGGCTAAACGTTGGCGCCGATGAGCTCGCCCGGTTACCGGCCGAACGGTTCGCCTCGACATTGACTCCGATAGTGATCCCCGCTCCCTCATCCTGATGCGGCTCGGCATGTATGGCGGTTGCCCATCCGCCACCCGTCTGGAACATGGTCGAGTTGATGCCGGTGCAGTCCCCACTGTCATGCGCTGTACGGAGCTGTACGTAGAGTGGATAGGCGTAGAACTCCGAAGCCGCCGGCGTCACTTCGTAAATGAGCGACAGTAGCTCATGCGTTCCGGAATAGGGAAGCCAACTGCACGGTAGTAGGAGGTTCGCCGCTAATGCTCGAGTTGTTGGCAATATGCTGTGCAGCCTGCTGCTGTGCCATATGGGCGCCGGTGTCCGTATGGTTGATGCCCCGTGACCAGGTTATGCGGCTATCGAGCGGCGGCAGCGAGTGCCGCGAATGGTCCGTCACTAAAGATTTCCGAAGACTGTAAGGTATACCCATCGCTTGAGTCGGCCGGCGCCGCCTGCACCGCCGGTACGGTGAGCTCGGCGGCACCGGCCAGGGAAAGCCCGGCGCCCAGCATTGCCAGGCGCTTGAGCAAGCGGCGCCGGCTGGTATTTACGCCGCGAGAACGGGCGCTCCGCTGCGAGTGAGAACGCGTGCTCAATTCAGTCACTTTGGATTGCAAGTCGGCAATTTGCGCCGCCTGCCGTTCAATTGCTTGCTGCAATTGCGCAACGATTTCATCCTTCGAGAACGCCATCAGATCCTCCATATGCAATGAAATGCCCAGCAATGTCGCGATCCGAATCGGCAATATCCGCCGTGAAAGCGCGATACGGCAACCAGTGCCCGCTTGATTTGACCGGCCGTTGCTGGGCGCGATTTAGAAACGCTCAAAGCTTATCCTTGATCCTCTGCTGGCGCAATATCAACGGTCCATATGTGCCATATCGCCTTGACCTACGGTTATGCGGGACAGGTTATTGTGTGCTCCTTCTAACTGAAATATCAGCCCACCCGGGACCGCTTGCCCCACGGAAATGTACCAGGGCGTGACGCAGCGATACTGCGGAAGTGAGCCGGATGGTCAGCCGTTACAACTTGCCACACTCTGGTGGCGGCAGGCAAAAGGCAAGGCACCGGAGGGTGGCGTTGGCGCCGTAACGACATAAGGATCTGGCACAGCGCCGACTACCTGGGTAAGATCGTTCCAAAGTTGTGTGTAGTTACCTGAATCTAAGAGATCAAAGTAGCTGTACCACATCACAATTCGTGGTTGTCCTTGGGCTAGAACGGCGGTCAGCATTGATAGTTCTTGAGGGGCAGTCGGATATGGGCAAACTTCAACTGTCTTGCACCATGGGTATAATGCTTTGTACTCTGCAAGGGCTATGGGCCTGCAATGCCATGCCGTATGAGGTGTGATACTTGTTGGCAAAGGACTGCAGAGACCCAGCAATCTGTCCGGTAATAGCGGCCGCGCTCTTTTGCTCAGGAGTGCCGATTGGGTAGTAGTCCTGCGCGATGACATTGGCATCTGCGGTGGCATACACGCCGTCATCGTAGAATCGACCGTATGCATCTACCTCGCTTGCGTCCATCTGCGGGCCAATACCTGCCGCCATGAACATCCTCGGAGCGGTTCTGTTCCAGTCGAGGATGGCATCAACCACATGCCGCACGCTCGGCTCTTCGCTGGCAGGTAGCTCATCTCCAATATAGTAACCCCAGGTACCGGATTGACCGCTGGTAACGATAGTAACACAGGCCACCAGCCAATAGTTTGTACGTACTGAATACGAGCAGAGTCCGGAGGAGTTTATGGAATCTACCAGAGTCGGATACTGGGATAGGACATCAGCTGCGTCATTCTTAGAATAAACAAAATCCCCAAGTGGCCAAATGACTTTCAACCCAATTAGATGAGCGAATGCAGCGTAAGCGATGACATCGCTTATAGTCGTGTCGGAGGAGAAGGCTGCGTAATTCATTACCTCGCTGAACCCGCCGGCAGCGATAGCGTTGAGTCGAGCATCACAGATACTCGCAAGGTGAGGGTCACAACTTTCATACGTTCCGAATCCATCCGTGGGTCGTGATAAAGCACTGACTGTTGTGCGTAGATGGCCGCTTGAGATTCGATGCGGCAAAGCGATAACTGGAAGAACTAGTAGAAGCGTAAATACGCTCTGTACCAATAGAATATGCGTCTTCTGCATGAGCAACACCTCGGCCACCAAGATATCGCTTTTTCCCAATGCGCACAAGCCCCATGCACTATGGTCATCTATAGTGGGCCTGTCTCAAGATCTGAACGCGGCCCGGAACTTCAAATGTTTGTGTCCCAAGCACGTGACCTGCGCCGTCGTCAGTGGAGGCTGGTCTACCAGAAAAAGCGAGCTCCCGAAAACGGTTCTTGACCGTTCGGGAGCTCTGGGGGATGCCGGCCTAGCGAGACGATCTCGCAGTGTTCAGCAGCTCGAGCGTCCGCGCTCCGAGCGCCGGCTCGGGCTCAAGATCGAGGGTAGTGGTGAGGCGCCCAACTGCCCAGTACCAGCCGATGACAAGCAACAGCTCGACTATCTCCCTCTCCGTGAATTGTTCGCGCATGAGCTCGAAGAGCGTGTCCGAGACACGAGACGCACGTAGCACCTCGGTCGCAAAGGCAATCGCCAGCTGCTCTTTGCCGGTGAAGACCGCGTCCGAGACCTGGCTCGCCTGTATGGCGAGAATCTCGTCGTCGCCCACGCCGAACATGCGAGCCAGTGTGACGTGTTGTGTCCAGACGTACCAGGCATCGGTCAGGTAGGCCACGCGGAGAATGGCAAGCTCTCGCAGTCGCGGCGCCAGCTGTAACTGGTCCAGCAATGCCGCTGAATAGCTGTAGTAAGACTCTACCGCCGAAGGTGCATACGATAGCATGCGTCCGATATGTGTCTGGTGGAGGCGCTCAGGCAGGTGATGCATAGCGCCGTATACGTGGTCGGGATCAGGATACGGAAGTCGTGCCATGGCTCCGACTCCTTTGGCTCGTTAGACCTCGTCTCAGGAGACGGGCCAACAGAGTTACTCGCACTCGTTCTCGTGTTCCGTCGGCTGGCTGCTGCGATTGTGGGTTGCCTAGTGGTAACACCGGCGCGGTGGACGACACAATGGGCTGTACCCAGGTAACACTCGGTGGTAGCGGCAAGTAGTCTCCCGGCCGCCACTCTTTCTCAATGCTCATCATAGGAAAGTTGGCCCCCTTATTCCACGAATTCCTACCCTTTATGGACGGTAGACATCATCCTGGGAGTTGAATCCGCACCGGTAATCAGGTCTCTCACCGAGTGGAAGGCGTTGTAGAGCATGGTTCTCAGCCGCACTACTACTGGTACCGGCCCACTCACAGGGATGTCGATGGTCCTGGCCGGCTCCTCTTTCTTCGACAGGGTAGGCATCTTCGTTTCGCCGTCGCTCCGCTCCGCCATCGGACCAGCGTGCTCAAGAACGTCGGCCATGGTCGGGTCACCGCTTGCGATATACATGACGCGTTCGCCGATGCTGGCGGCATGGTCGGCAATCCGCTCCAGGTCATGGGCAATGGCCAGCATGGTAGTAGTACGCCAATACCTCAATCGATTCCGCTCGCAGAGCAGATTTGCAGCTTGTGACAATGGTCGAGTAGAGATAATCTACGTCGACATCCCCCCTCCAGACGGCTGCCGCCGCAGCCACGTTGGACGTCTCATAGGCGGCGAGCGCTGCCTGCAGCTGCCGGTGCGCCACCCGGACAAGCGCGATCAGCGCCTGCGATAGCGGCTCCACTCTCATAGCTGATTCAATTTCATCGGTCGCTCGTGCCGTAACCTTTAGAGCCAGGTTGCCGATCTGCTCCAGCTCGCCCGCGGTGGACATAGCGCCAAGCGCGGAGCGCAGGTCGCCGAGTGTCGGTTGATGGAGCGTAATCACCAGCGCGGCCAGGCTATCGATGCGCTGGCGTTCTCGGCGCAACTGCTCGGGCCCACAGGGCGTGAAGGCGGTGAGTTCGGCACCGGTCTCCAATGCCTCCATACTGTTAACCATTGCGCTCTCGGCTTGCTCACCCATTCCGTTTACCGCAGCCTTTAACTCGGCGAGCTGTCGATCTAATACGGTTCGATTCATGTCTTTCTCCTGCTTCCTCCTATGTCTAAGCCTTCTACGTCTATCCTTCGCAGAGATCAGGTGCTATTGCCCCGGCTGATACACGGGCCACCGGCCCATGTGCGAAGTGCTGGTCTTACTATGACCGCGACAGCTCGTGCCGCCCAGCCACAATGCATACATTTGCGACCACATTTGCGAACACGATTGTACCTATCCCTGCAAAAGCGAACGTCACGTCCCTGCGTGCTATAATCAACCTTGGCGTGATGCAGGAATCACGCGGTCGTTCTACTCGGTGACCTGGGACTGAGCCAAGCGCTGGGCGCCTGGAGGCAAGTCATGGAGACCGACCGGTACGCTCTGCCTTTTGGCGACATGCTGACACAGTACCGCAAGGCGGCTGGGTTGACCCAGGAGGAACTGGCCGAGCGCGCACACCTGTCTCGCAACGCTATTAGCGCGCTGGAGCGAGGCTCACGTCGGTACCCGCGGAGAGACACCGTACAGTTGCTGGCAGCTGCCCTTGGTCTCTCGAGCGGGGAACAGTCTGACCTGTTGGCGGCAGCGCGCCGCCGCGCTGGCTCATCCCTCCCCACTACTCACGCGGCATACCAGCTGGAGCAGCCTCCCACCAACCTGTCTCCCACCAACCTTCCCTTGCCGCCGACGCCGTTGATTGGACGCGAGCGCGAGATCGCGCAAGCGGTGGAGTTTTTGTGCCGCGACGAAGTGCGTCTACTGACTTGCACTGGGCTCGGCGGCGTCGGTAAGACTCGTCTCGCCCTTGAGGTGGCTTTGACGATGCGCTCACGGTTTCCCGATGGAGACTTCTTCATCTCACTGGCAGCTCTCACCGACTCCGATCTCGTAGCCTACACCATCGCCGCGGCGCTCGGTGTGCGCGAGAAGGCCAACGAGCCAATCTCCACCACCTTGACTTCTTCTCTGGTCAACAAGCGCATGCTGCTGGTGCTGGACAATTTTGAGCAGTTGTTGGATGCCGCTCCATTACTTGGTTCCTTGCTGGCTGCCTGCACCGGGCTTAAACTGTTAGTCACCAGCCGTGCGCCGCTACTCCTTCGCAGCGAGCATGTTTTGCCGGTCCCATTGTTAGATGTGCCGCGGGACGAGCTCCTTGCGGAGGAGATCAATCTGGCCGAGCTTGCCACGATTCCCGCCGTCGAGCTGTTTCTAGCGCGAGCTCAGGTGGCGCGCCCCGGTTTTAGCCTGACCGCTGAGAACGCTTCGGCAATTGCCGCCATTTGCCAGCGTCTGAATGGCGTACCCCTTGCCCTCGAGCTGGCGGCGCCGTGGATCTCCGTTCTGTCTCCGCAGGCGCTGTTGCTACGACTGGATCGGCCGCTAGCGGTGCTGGTGGGCGAAGGGTATGATCTGCCCGAGCGCCAGCAAACGCTTCGGCGCACCATACAATGGAGCCATGATCTTCTGGGCAATGACGAAAAAGCCCTGTTCCGGGGACTGGCGGTCTTCGTCGGGGGAGGTTCACTCGAAGCCGTAGAATCGGTACATATCCCAGGAGATCGGGGCTGGACCGGCGACCGATTGCTCCAGGCGCTACGCGGTCTGGTGCAGAAAAATCTGGTTGTGGGAGGATTCGCTGAGGCTGAGGAGCCGCGCTTCGGCATGCTCGACACGCTGCGCGATTATGCGCTGGAGCAGCTGGTCGAACGGGGAGAATTGGAGTCGGCTCGGAGGCGCCACTTCTGGTATTTTCTGCAGTGGGCCGAGCGAGCAGAGCCGGAGCTGCGAGGACCTGACCAGCCCACCTGGCTAGCCCGGATGGAACAAGAGCATGATAATTTGCGGTCGGCGCTTCAGTGGGCGCTGGCACACCATGAGGTCGAGGCCGGGCTGAGGCTGGGAGCGTCACTATGGCGCTTCTGGTACTTGCATGCGCACTTTAGCGAGGGACGACATTGGCTGGAACAGCTGCTAGCCGAGGCCAAAATCCGTCCTACTGACGACTCGAAACCGGAAGAGACCGCAACCAGCCTCCGGTAACGCCGTCGAGACTGACGAGAGTGCCGCCGCGAGGACGAAGGTGCTTGCGGGAGCGGGTATCCTCGCCTCCCAGCAGAGCGATTACCAGGTCGCCGCCATGCTGCTCCAACGCGCGATTGAGTTTGCGCGCGGTCTGGAGAATCAGTGGTTGCTGGCCGCCACCTTGAATGACCTTGGCGTCGTTCTGAACGAGCAGGGAAACTCAGCCAGGGCACTCGCCTTTTACGAAGAGGGTCTGGGATTGTACCGGTCTCTCGACGACTCCTGGGGTGTAGCTTGCCTACTCGGTAATATGGCTGAGATCTATCAGGAACAGGGTAAATATGGCCGCGCCGCGGGACTGCTGGCGGAAAGCCTGGAGCTCTATACCAAAATCGGTGATCGACGCTATATCGCTAACGCCAAAAATGGACTGGGCACGCTCCTTGGCCTGGAAGGGGCTTACCAGAGCGGTGGCTCGCTTTGCCGGGAGGCGCTGGAGCTCTCGCGAGCGCTTGACGACTCCCGGGGAGCGGCATTGCCCTGCAGAGTCTTGGCTATCTGGCGTTTTGGCAGGGAGAGAAATCTCGTCAAGCGGCCACATTCCTGGAGGAGAGTCTTAAGTGCTTCCGCCGGCTGGCGATGCGCTCAATACCGCGATGTGCTTGATCGGGCTGGGCAATGTCGTCAGGGCCTCGGGTGACTTCGATGGCGCACACCGGTATCTGAGCGAGGGCCTGGAAATTTCGCGGGATATCGGTAGCCGGCGCGGCGTGGCGGCAGCATTGGTTGGTCTGGGAGATCTCTTTCTCAGCCGGAGCGATCTCGAGTCTGCGTCGCGCTGCTACCAGGAGAGCATGGGAGTCTTTCGCAATCTGGGGGCGCCGGAGGGAATAGCCAGGTGTCTTGACGGGGTCGCTGCGATCCGCGCCGCCGAGGGGCAGGCGGAGTACGCAACTATGCTGGTAGGTGCGGCCAGCGGTATCCGTAAAGCGGTAGGAATCGCGGTACACCCGGTAGACCTTCCTCACCGGCAGGCATTACTGGCAGATTTGCGCGGCCAGCTCGGCGACACTCAGTTCGAGCGCGCCAGTAGTAAAGGCGCGACTGATCTACTTCCGCAGTTTATGCGGACGGGATACTTTCAGCTAGAAACGGGAGCTGAGACGAGCCTATAACCATTGTTCTCTACGCTGGCTGTTGTTCGCTCCGACTGGTAGATCGGATATCCGGCGCCCGCGGCGAGCTGATATCCAGTGTGACTTCCAGTTCACCGCAGGCGATGCGCGATTCGCACGGGAAGCCGGAGTGACGAAGCAGTCTCATCATGCGCATATTCATGGTATTGGTGAGGGCTGAAAAGGTCTGGAATCCGCGATTGCGCGCGTACTCTGCCAGCCGGTGGAGTAATGCCGTGCCGATGCCCAGCCCCTGCCAGTCGTCCTCCACCACGAATCCAAGCTCAGCGGAGCACGCCCCGGTCCGCGCGTAGCGCACTACCCCTATGATACGTTCCGAGCCACCTACCTTGATGGTGGCTAGCAGTGCCATCTGGTTTTCGTAGTCAACGCTCGCAAGCCGCTTGGCCATCTCGATTGGGAGCTCTGGCAGGATGGCGAAGAAGCGCTGGTACACGGTATCGGCGCTGAGCCGTTGATGGAAGGCGCGTAGCCGGTTAGCGTCATCGGCTCGTATGGGGCGCACATGCACCGTCGACGCATCGCGCAGAACCAGTGGACCCCGGAGCTGGGCTGCCGCCTCGGGCAAGAGTTGATTCGAAGTTTGATATACCATCGGTCGAGTCCCTGAATACTTGCCAGTTGAGCCTGGCTCTAGGCGGCGTCGGCCAGTGCATGCCGCTGCTGTGATTGGCTGGTGTACCTATCATGTAGCTTGCGGGTCCACTCGGCCCAGCTCAGTCGAAAGTTGGGAAGATAGGTAGCTGGCAGCGGCCAATCGCTCCGAAATGTTGTTGCAGTACGCGAAGTTTCCGTGTTCATGAGCTGTCTCCTTTTGCCCGTGGATATGCGCGGGCTCATGATAGTCGTTGACCGTGCGATATATGGCTCGCACGTGACAGAGATAGTATGGGGGGTAGTCATGGCTCCGGCCAGATACAATGCGGACAACGGTGCACACAAACGTGAGCACGGCTCATAGAACCCCTATATCAGGGTGAAGGTGAGGAGTGCGATGAGCATGGCATTGACTGGATGAAACGCCGAAATAAGAGGAATCAGATGTCCGGCATCGATCAAGAGTCCCTGTAAGATCATAAGCCCCGCCAGCAGCCACGAGCGTCGCTGGATTCCGGCGGCGAGACGCCCGCGCCAGGCAATGATGGGCAGTGCGAACGAAGCCAGCACTATCAGAGATCCAAATATCACGTGGGGAAGGAAGCTGGTGACACCGAAGACACCGAGGCCGGCAAAGAAGAATTGCACTGCAATGCCGCCAAGCAGCACCCGGGCGATGGTGCGATGGATGCTGGACATGTGGTTGACGACGACAGAACGAGTAGGGGTGCTGTTCTCGGGCGGTGTCGAAACGACGTCCCGAGCGAGTGTGTTGCGCATTGTAGACCTCCTCTGGTCAGTGAGCATTGGTCTTGTTCTGCTGCAACTATAGCTCGGGGCGTATTCGGTATTCGTTACGGCAAGCGTTACGACACGACATGTCTATGTAGATTCTATGTAGGAATCCGACTCAACAACGGGATGCATCCTACAAACGTTACCGCTCGTTCCCAGCCCGTAACCAGTCGATATAGTCAGCAATACCGGCCTCAATGTCAAATTGTGGCGCAAAACCCGTGTCCTCACGCAGGGCGGTGATATCAAAGTGCCATCCGGGGGCTGGTCCATCGGCGAGCGGGCGGGAAGGCAGCTCCGCGGCAAAACGGGGAACCACCTGCCCAATCGCCTCCACGATCTGCTGATTGGTTGTAGCACGCCCGCTCCCAATATTGTAGACTGGCTGTTTGAGGGTCGTAGTGGTCTGGAGCAGCGCAATCGCACGCGCCGCGTCTTTGATATAGCACAGATCGCCCCCATCCTGCGCAAAGACCGACCCAAACCGCATACCATCCAGGTTGGGTTGGCCGCCCGTGACCGCAGCGTGGACCAATCGCCCCGCCAGCGAACTGCGAGTGACGTCATAGTTAGGCCCATACATCCCCGCGAGTCGCATTTCTACCGATGCCACCTGCGTGTGGCGCGCTAGGTAGCTCGCCACCAGCTCGCCGCATTTCTTGGCAACCTCCATGGAGAACATCGCCGTCATCGGAAGGGGCTGATCCTCGCGCCACGGCAGGGCGGTGATCCCGTTATACACCACTGGCGCGCTGGCCAGTAACACACGCTTGACCTGCCACTCCTGAGCGACCTGAAACACCGCGGCAATGCTAGCCAGCGTCATTTGGACATCCTGTACCAGGTCCAGCGCTGACGCTCCCGGCCCCATCGGCAATCCACCAGTCGCCAGGTGGATGATGCCTGTCATTGGGTACTGCTTGCCCAGATTGCGGAGCGCCTGCACATTGGTGATGTCCAGGGGTTCAATGAAGATCCGTTTCCCGATTGCGTCTTGCAGGAATGCCGGGACGCGGGTTGTCTGGTGCTGCGTGAGCACACACTCTTCGCCCAGCTCCAGTAGTGCCTGAGTCGTATTCGCCCCTACAAACCCCAGCCCGCCAAGAATCAGAATCATCGTATTGCCTCCCTTGTCGTTAATCACACCATCGACTATGATACGGGGAGATGTATCCGAGAACCAGATGCCCATCTATCATATGATTCCCACTAGTAGGCTAAGGATGTTCCCAATTGATGAGACAGCACGGCGTCAAGCATTGGCAGACTTTTTACGCACACGGCGCGAACGGCTTCAGCCGGATGAGGTAGGATTGCCTGCCCGTCCCCGACGCCGGACCCCAGGGTTGCGACGCGAAGAGGTGGCGGAATTAGCTAACGTAGGCATATCGTGGTATACCTTACTTGAGCAAGGGCGCGATGTGCATCCCTCACGCAGTGTGCTGGCAAACATTGCCAAAGCGCTCCACCTTACCCCAGCCGAAGAGCAGCATCTGTTCTATCTGGCGCACCAAGAATCCACCTCCGTCATTGCCGGAGAAGCCGACCAGATCACGCCGGCCTTACAACGCGTCGTGGAGGCGTTGGATCCCCATCCCGCGTTTGCCATCGGGCGGCGCTGGGATGCTCTCGCCTGGAATCAGGCTGCCAGGCTGTTGTTTCATTTCGATGATCCCTCCCCGCCGCACTCCCGGAACGTGATCTGGCGCTTCTATGCCCGTGAAGCGCAGCCGCACGACCCAGATTGGGTGCGGCTCGCCCAAAACTACGCGGCCGCCTTTCGTGCGGCCTACGTGCGCTATCCCGCTGACCCAGCGTTTCAGAAGTTGCTGGCAGATCTACAGCGAGTCAGTGAACACTTTTGTCGGTGGTGGGAGCAACAGCAGGTGCAGATGTTGCCAGACGGAACACGAACCCTGACCGATCCGCAGATGGGCGAGTTGGCATTTGATCATCTCACCTTCCTGACCCCGATTGCGCCGGATGTACATCTGAAAGTCTTCGTCGCCTTGCCAGAGACCCGTTTCAAGTTACAACAGCTGCTTGCAGAAAGCTCGTGACGGTCTTGGTACAGCAAGACGGGACTCACCTTGCTGCAATCACGTCCCAGGAACCAGCATCTTACACATTCCCCTCAACGCGTGAAGAGACAAAAGCGACGGTAATTACTGTTGAACGCTAAACTAGCCAGGCATTCGCTGCTTCAGTTCAAACGCTTCGATCAAGTGCACGAAGCTGTGGCGAATGGCCGGCTGTCGCACCAGATCGGAGATCGTCCAGCTTCCCCAGATGTCGGCCAGCTCCTCGCCACCCGGACCTAGCGCTCCACACGCCTTCAAGCGCGCGATCGGCGCCGAGCTCACCGCGGCGTGGAGGCGCTCCGGCGTCAGCTCTTGCAGAATCTGGCGAGTGCTGTCGCCGACCGCCTGGCGGTATTCACGCAGCGCAGGTAGGTCGATTCGCTGAGTCACGCCGGCGACCTGGGTGTCGCCCATGCCGGTTCCTACATCGACCGCGGCAATCAGCAGACGACTCTGCCATGGTTCGCGCTCCAGCACCTGCGGCTGGTCGGCGATCAGCATCGTGGTGGTGACGTCCTCGATGCGCGCGCAATGCCAGAGCAGCCACGCTATTGAGTTTACTGCGCCCGCTGGGGTGCGGCGCAGATCTTCGTCGCCGAGTCCGTCCAGCACCTCATCCTCGAAGGAGTATAGACCGTCTGTGGAGCGCGCGGCGCTGTGCACCTGAGCGTGCTGGCGTAGCGCCAATGAGAGCGCTTCACTCTCGCTGCCCGGGGTTGCGAGCCAGATCGCCAGCTGCTGCTGCCGCGCTATCCATTCCAGCTGCTGCTCGTTCCAGTCCTGCATGACGTCCTCCCGAAAAACCATCTGTCTCACATACCACACGGTCACTCATGAATGCCGGCGCTGGTGTACCACTCGCGAGGAGCGGGCCTCGAGCAGCACGTCGCCGCCTCCGGCGGCGCTGCCAGAGCGCCACAGCCGCAACTCCGGCTGCGACAAGCAGGACGATCGGAAGCGCCACCTCTGCGACGTGGACGATGTTGGCGAGGCGTGGATGCACGAGCTGCCAGGGCGCCAGAACGGTAAAAGGTATTCCCAACACGTAGATGGCGGGCCAGATATCGCTATCGGCACGCACCTGTATGGTTATTGGGCCGGGACGGGCGTTCTCCGGTATGGTTACCTTGATGCGGAAGTCTCCGCTGTGGACTGATATGGAGCCGAGCCCTTGTGAAAGTTCGGGATTACAGCTGAGCGGCGCAGTCCCCATCAGCCACTGGCGAACCAGAATATCTCCACCCAGCGTCTGCCCTCGACAGTATTCGGCGATAACCGTACCAGAAAGCCAGTTGGTGCCTGTCAGCGTCACCGTAGATCCAGGGTAGCCTTCTACGAAATTGGCAATGAAGGTCGGCACCAGATCGGGCAGGACGTCGAATATCAGCGGAGATGCATCGATGTTTCCGTAGCCAGGATCGAACTCACTGGCATACACTTCCAACGCGTCCTGTGGCGTGAGATTGCCCGGTACGACGACGTCGATAGTAAACGCTCCCTGCCCATCGGTCGTGAGATGCACCGGCGGCTTTCCCAACGATTGAGCGCTCGTGCTGTTTGGGTCAGACTGCAACAGAAGAGTAGTCACAGTGATTTGTCCGTCTGGTATCCAGGTCTTTCCCGCGATAGGAATGACGCTGCCCGGCAGGACGCCCAGTTCGGGCGTGTCGGGAGAGCTGAGGAACACATCCAGGTAGTGGTAACGCGCCTCAGCGCTCACGATGTTGTCGCTAGTATGAGCCACGAAGGTCACGAATGAGCCGGGTTGGCCGTAGCTCGGATCCGTCTCAAAGCAAGACTGTATGGCAGGCGCCGCGAACGATGCGGACTGAAATCTGCCCTCCACATCGGTGGTCGCGCGGACAATTGCGAGCTGACCGAGTACGAGTTGGCCAGTGCTATTGTCGCCATAGGCGTCAATCGAAATGTCGACCCCCGCCGGCCAGCCGGTGCCACTGATCGAAAGCCCGGCCTGAGCCGGCCCACTGGTATGGCTGAGCCGGATACTCGCACCCGATTGGTAAGCGGGGACCGCCAGATGAGTGCTCGCGGTACCGCCGCAGGAGACGCTGCTTGACGTCCGAAAGGCACCCGACGGGGCGGCCAGGGTCGTTGGCGGCACTGGTAGTAGGGTAACGAAGACCCCGGCGCCAACGCTGAGTGCTACTGCTACCAATAGCCATCTGCCCAACCAGGCACTACTTCGGTGGACCACACGGAGCACGAATTCCCTCCTTCTCCAGAGTCATCCTGGCAAGTAGCCCCGATGCCGCACGCACTACACCTCGTGAAGTAATTCTGCTAAATAAACGACCTGGCGGCGGTAGCGTCACTGCATTATCTGGTGGGGTCGCTGATACGTGTTCCGGCTTGTTATATGGGTTTCGATTCCTCGGGTGAGAGCCCGATGCGCCGGGCGATCTCCTCGGCCGCGGTGTAGGGGTCAAGGTGCCGCTCGACCACCTCGTCGACCAGTTGGTCCCAATCCTCGGGTGTCAGTGTGGCCTCAAGCTTCTCCAGAAGAGCCTGATGCAGGAGCGCAAGCATCTCGCTACGTGCCTGGTGTCCGTGGCGGGCAGCCAGCTGCCCGGTCTCGCGCAGCGACGCCAGGTGCTCGTCCAGCTTATCGGCCAGCTCGGCGATGCCCTCTCCGGTAGAGGCTGAGGTTTTGACGATCGGAACGCGCCAGACGTGCTCCTTGCGGCGTTCATCCAGACTCATCAGCATGCGGAGCTCGGCGGCCGTCTGGTCGGCTCCGGGCCGGTCGGCCTTATTGACCACAAAGATGTCGGCGATCTCCAGGATGCCCGCCTTAATCGCCTGTATGTCGTCGCCCATACCAGGGACGGTCACCACGATCACTGACTGGGCGGCGCGCACGATCTCCACCTCCGCCTGGCCCGCGCCAACGGTCTCGATGAGAATGGTGTCGAATCCAGCGGCGTCCAGCGCGCGCACCACATCGCGGGTAGCCCGCGCCAGTCCCCCGAGACTGCCCCGGCTGGCCATGCTGCGAATGAAGACGTTGGGGTCACCGGCCAGCTCCTGCATGCGGATACGGTCTCCCAGTATAGCGCCTCCAGTAAACGGGCTGCTCGGGTCCACCGCCACGACGCCGATGCGCTTCCCACGGCGGCGCAGCTCCCGGCCCAGCTGCATCACTAATGTGCTCTTGCCGGCACCCGGCGAGCCGGTTAGCCCCACGATGTGCGCGTGCCCGCCGTAGGAATGCAACTGCGCCAGAATGCTGCGGGTCTCGGGGGCGTTGCTCTCGATCAATGTCACTACTCGTGCCAGCGCACGCCGGTCGCCGGCAAGCAGATCGCTCAACAATGGGTTGTGTCGGCATGCTACTTCGCCGCCTGACCTGGGGACGTTTCGGGCTGCCATGTCGCCAGCGGCTCTGTCGGTACTCTGGCGCAGCGGCGCAAGCTCCTGCTTGAGTCGCTCCTGGTTGATGTTGGCCCGTACAAAGTCGATGATGGTGGACATCGAGGTGCCGGGTCCGAAGTTACCTTTGATACCCAATCGCTCGATGGCGGGAATATCCTCATCCGGTAGGATGCCGCCGGCCATGACCAGCACGTCGTCCACGCCGTTGTCGGCCAGCATCTGCATCACTTTGGGGAAAATAGCCAGATGAGCGCCGGAGAGAATGCTCATCAGGACGGCGTCCACATCCTCCTGTATCGCCGCCTCCACGATCATCGGGGGTGTCTGCCGGATACCGGTGTAGATCACCTCCATGCCGGCGTCCCGTAGCGCCCGCGCGATAATCTTGGCGCCGCGATCGTGGCCGTCCAGTCCCGGTTTGGCCACCAGCACACGAATCTTACGTTCTTTCTCCATTGAAAGCTCCTTTTATTACTCGCCGCCTGATTCGGTGTCGCCACCGTCCTCAAGTGGAGGATGTACACTACCCACCAGCGTCTTGCTGATGCGGGACCAGATGCTCCGCTGCCCCTCTATGGT
This sequence comes from uncultured Chloroflexia bacterium, assembly GCA_963810535.1. GTDB lineage: Bacteria > Chloroflexota > Ktedonobacteria > Ktedonobacterales > JADMIN01 > JAJPKE01. Next base: position 72,979 of record CAWENW010000009.1, on the reverse strand, counting down.
GCCGGAGGCGCTCTCCCCGTCTAGTGGCCGCGTGATCGGACGCGTCACCCGCGCCCGCAGCTCGGGCATTGGCTCACGTGTCGCGGGCTCGCGTGTCGCGGCCAGCGTGGCCGTCACCGCTGGTTCCAGAGGAGGTAACGGCGCGGAGGGAACTCCATCTTCGGCGCGGAGGGTAACTCCAGCTCCGGAGTTGCCGCCTGTCCTGTCGGAGACGCGCGTGGAGCGGCTAACGGCGCCACCGCGGCTAGCTCTAGCACCTGCTCCATCGGTTGGTCCAGCACCTGTTCCATCGTTGGTCGAGCACCCGCGTCACCCGCGGCTTCACGGGCTGATCCTGCTCCTGGTGATCCAGCTGCTCCATTGCCCAGGTAATGCGAGGTAGCTGGCTCGCTTCAACTGGACGGGCGTTAACGCGCTGGCGTGGCGCCGTGCTCACGAAGACTTCCGTGGCGTCGATGTCGGCCCGCGTCTGGCGCCGCTGCTCCGCGACCTCTGGCGGAGCCGCCGGCCGGTGGCCCAGCCACCGCATGAGGCCGCTGCCTCTCTCGCCGGCGTGTCGCTCAGCGGCGGCGGCCATTGCCCGCGCGTCGGCATAAGCGTCACCCTCGAGCAGCTTGATCAAATCGATGGCGCCGATGACCAGCTCGTCGATAAACACGGTCAGCGAGACCGCGTATGCCGCCGCCAGCGCGAAGATCAGCGCTACCACATGGGTCAGTGTGGAGGCCGGAAAGAATCCCAGGAAGACGGCGCCAACGATCTCGACCAGCAGGAACCCGACGACGAAGGCAATAAGGGCCGCACGCGCCATTCGCTGCCAGGCAAGCAGGAACACTCCGAGGACATGTTTTACCAGTAGTCCGGCCGTTTGTATGATCTTATCGCCCACCACCCGATCTCCTCCCCCCGGCAAGACGCTAAGGGCTCAGGTCCCCTGCTCGCGCTCACGTCGCCTAACTGTTGCAACGAATCACACGAGTCGAATGATACGGCATTGAGGCTATTGTATCATGCCGCTGTAGCGGGTAAACTTGGGACTTTGTGAATATGCCGCTCATGGTAACTACGCGCCGGCCAGCGGCAGTTGGTATCGGTTGCAACCGCTGGCGCGTGGCGAGCGTATGCCACTGTGAATGCGCCGGCCTCGGCACCGGCGCCCTCGATCCAGCGTGCGCCGGCGCGATTACGGAGAAAGGCATACACCCTATGGGCTATCAGTACCAAGCAAATCCCCCCCAGCTCCTGCCCACCAGCGTTCTCGACGGCAAGGCCCCCGGCCTGAGCTACCATATACAAGGTGAGCTGGTACCGGTGCTGCACGTCTGGCTTGACGGCACCGTTCCCATCATCTTCGAGCATCACGTGGTGCTCTGGAAAGATCCGGGGCTCACCATAGGTCTACACCAGATGAAGGGAATGTTTAAGCGTATGATCGCCGGCATGCCCATCTTCCTCACCGAGGCTCGTGGCCCCGGTGAAGTCGCATTCTCCCGCGACGGCGCCGGACACGTCTTTCCCATTCATCTGCAGCCGGGCGCCGCTATCGAGGTACGCGAGCATCAGTATCTTGCGGCGACCGGAAACCTGGATTACGGCTTCTCGCGCCAGCAAGGCATCGGCAATATGCTGCTCGGCTCCACTGGATTCTTCGTCGATCGATTTGCCGCGACCCAGAGTGAAGGGGTAGTCTGGCTCCATGGCTACGGCAACGTCTTCGAGAAGGTGCTGGCCCAGGGCGAAGAGATCGATATCGAGCCCGGCGGCTGGATCTACCGAGATGAGACCGTACGGATGGATCCGATGGTGTACGGGCTCAAGACCGGCATATTCGGCGGCTCCGGCAACCTGGTCTTCAATCGCTTCACCGGACCGGGGCGAGTAGGGATACAGTCTATGTACATGCATATGCCCACCGGCGCCGACGACCAGAACGTCGCAAGCCAGACGCCAGGCTTCAACCTAGGGAGTATCTTTGGAAACTGAGCCCCGAAGATTGCGGCTTCCAGTCTCCACCTGAGACGACAGCTGCGGCTGCGGCTCTGCTGCCGTATCGTCCTCGGCAGCCGGAAGCGGCAGCCCGACGATCTCCATAAGCTTGAGCGCGTTGGTAGAGGTGGCCAGGCCGGGCCTGAGCTGGTAATCGAAAGACATAACCGGCCGGCCGTCTTCACCCCGCTCAAAGTGCTCGGTAAAATGCACCAGCGTGCTCTGCTTGGTGAACTCGGGCGAGTCGGCCAGCGTCAGGTCGTGAGTTGACACCACTCCGGTGGCGCCGATAGTCAGCAGATACCCGATGATGTGCCGGGCGGCAATCTGGCGTTCGCTCGTGTTGGTGCCGTGCAGAATCTCATCCAGCAGGAAGAGAAGTACCCGATCACCGGCCTCCTGCGCGTCAATCGCGTCGTCGACCACCAGCTTGAGCCGCTGCAGCTCGGCCATATAGTAGGAGACCCCCTGTTCCAGCGAGTCCTGCACGCGAATGCTGGTCGCCAGCGTCACCGGGGCCAGCCGGAGCCAGGAGGCGCAGACCGGGGCACCAGCCTGCGCCAGCACCACATTGACCCCAATGGCCCGCAGCAGAGTGCTCTTCCCCGACATGTTGGATCCGGTTACCAGCAGAAACGTACCCGCCGGCCCGATACTGACGTCGTTGCCGACACAGAGATGATCGGGTAGCAGTGGATGCCCGAGGTCGCGCGCCTCCAGAATCGGACCACTCTGAGACTTCTTCCCTGCTCTGCCATCGGTCACCTCGGGGAACGCCCAGGCGGGGTGGTCATAGGCAAGGGTCGCCAGCGCGGAATACGCCTCCATAGTGCCGAGCGCGTCCAGCCAGTTACGCGCGTAGTCGCCGCAGTCCCGCTGCCACCGCTCCAGCAGCCAGAGGGTGTGGAAATTCCAGAGCAGTACCGCCTGAATCGCAGGGAAGATGAGTGACCGGCGCAGATCGCCAAACTGCAAGATTCGCGCGAGCCGGCCCATCTGCTCGTCGGCTCGGCGCCCGCCGTCGCTCAAACGGTCGACCAGATCACGCAGCCGGGGAGCGGTGAAGCCCTGCTGCACCACCAATGCAAAGAGATCGCTATAGGGCTGGAAGACTCGTTGCCGATCGGAGACCTGGTCGAGGAGCTCCTCAACCACCTTGCCCTGTGCCTGAGAGATGAGTACGTTGAGGGCAAGGGGGGCGAGCCAGAAAGGATAGGGCACGAGGCCGGTCAATTGTCCAACCAGCAGCAGAACGGTCGCGACCGGAAGCAGGCGGCTGAGCCAGATCAGAGCGGGTCGGTGGAGCAGCCACGGCTCACTCTCCGCCCACCGCAGAAATACCTGGTAGACACTCTCAGAGGCGTCGCCCATGAGCCGGCCGCTCAACTCGAATTCGTCGCGAAAATCAATCAGTGGCGCAAGCTCAGCCACTACCTTCTGCCGCTCGCGTATCTCGGCGGCGGCGGCGGGCTGCAGCAGCCAGTTCCGCAGGTTGGTCAGCCCATTGCCCGTGGTGGGGGTGCTCAGCAGGTGTTGAAGTGAGGCGCGTCCCAGCAGGTCCAGATCGGCGGCATACGGCTGGGCGGAGGCGTCATCTTTGGGCTGCCGGAGCGGCAGGGAGGCCCAGTCACGATCGAGCCGGCTCAGTCCCTCAGTGTTGATCTTGACGTACTCGCGGTAGCGTTTGACCTCGAGGTTAATCTTGCCCAGGCGCAGGAACGAGACTACAAAGGCGACAAAGAGCGCCAGTGAGAAGATGAAGAAGATCCAGCTGCCGCCGAATCCGGCTATGAAGAGGCAGAACGCCGCGGCGAAGAAGAGAACCACGTTCCTGACGCCGGTCTGCTGGCTGAGCTGATTATAATGCTCCTGTTTTTCGCCGTAGCTTTGGCACCGTTCCTGGTAGACCTCTTCCGGCGTCTCGGCACCGTGAGCATGCTCCGCCGGCTGCTCCGCTACCTCCCCAGATGCTCGCATGATGCTACCGTTCTTTAAGGGTTGTGTCTAAGGGTTGTGTCTCGACCGCTGTACTCCCAACACTGGAGACTATACCATCTTACGTCTCACGCGGCATCAAGTCACGCCTCACGCGGCATCATGGAGGCCGAGACCAGTAGGAAGATGCCGACGACAAAGAGCACGAAGCTTACGAAGCCAAGCCCGACGACCGCAGCTAGCTGGCCGGAGCTGGGTCCACTCGGAGCAGACGGCGTGATGGGCGACGTGGTGCCCTGTGTCGGCGTCACCGTGGCGGGCACCGTGGTGGGGGTCGGCGCGGGAGCCGTGGTAATGGAGATGCCGACGTTGTTCATAAGCGAAGGCAGCGCAGTGCCCTGACTATCCGTGCTGACCAGGTACAGATAATACTGGCCTGGCCCCACCGAGGTGGGGATCTGGACGACGGCGGTCACCTGTCCCGAGTTGGACGAGGTGATGCTCTGGCCCTGCACCAGTGAAAGCTGGGTAGCCTGGCTCAGCTGAGCGGTCGTCGAGATCGGAGTGCTGCTAAGATACACCTGGAGCTCGGTACCGCCCGGCAAATAGCTGCTGCCGTCTACCTCAATTGCTCCGCCGGGATAGAACCCTGACGGCGGAGTTGGGGTCGTGGTACCGGGGCTGGAGACCGCCGCCGGCTTTATCTGGATCGCCGGTGGAGAGCTGCCGGCTACCGTAAAGGTCGTCTGAGATTGAGCCACCGAGTTAGCGGCGTCCTGCAGACAGATGAAGTATGCGCTTCCCACATTGGCTAGCGACTGCGGCCATTGGAAGGTATCGTCGGCGGTCAGGTTGCCGTTTCCGTCGGTCATAACGGTGCCAACGCCCTCCAGAGGGGTTACCCCGGAGCTGCAGCCGCCGGTGTCCTGGGGAGCGTACCCGACCGTGTAGGTGTCACTGGGCGTCAAGCCGGTGCCGCTTATGGTGATATTGGTTCCCACCGGACCCTGCGACGAACCGTTGTTGTTCGGCACCACGATTTGGACCATACCGTTGCTGCCGGGATCGGCATGCGCTTCGCTCACGGTAAGCAGCGAGGCTGGTACTATGCCGACCAGGGCCAAGATTCCTACCAGAAGTAATGCCGGCAGCCGGAGACGCGCCGGTCTTGAATATCTCAACCTCGTCTGGTTTGTCGTATCAACGTCCATCGAGCGCCGCATGCAGTTGCCCCCTCAATTTCCCCTGATGTGCCTGGCCGCGTTGGCATGCTGACCATGTGCACCAGCGGGAATTAGTATAGCACGCAGTTGAGATGATGCAACAGCGCTCGCATTCACTGCCTGCTCATGCTATAATCGCCGATATGCCAAGACCACGCGCAGTCCCATCAACGTCGCGGGATCCCGACTATAGACAGGATTCACTCTACGATTCCCACAGTGTCGCCGAAGCGACACGGGACGTCTTGCCCGCCGCCGCCGGCAGGCTGGATATCGACCGGACCTGCTCGGCCCTGGAAAGCTTGCTTTTTGTAGCCGGGCGCCCGCTCAGCCGGAATGAGCTGCAGAAGTTGCTGGAAATAGACTCGCGCCAGTTAGAGACAGCCGTCGCCGCTCTCAGCGATCGCTGCCGGCAACCAGGACGTGGGCTGCTGGTTCAATGGATACAGGACCAGGTGCAGCTGGTCTCCGCCCCGGAAAATGCCCGCGTCGTCGCCGCGCTGCTGGGTATGCCGTCGCATATACAGCTGACCCAGGCGGCGCTGGAAACGCTGGCGGTAGTCGCTTATCGCCAGCCGATCACCCGCTCCCAGATCGAGTTCATTCGCGGGGTCAACAGCGACCGCGCACTCAGCACCCTGGTACAGTATGGACTCGTCATCGAGGTCGGTCGTTCCCCCACCGTGGGCCGTCCGGTACTTTTTGGCACCACTGCCGACTTCTTGCAACAGTTTGGACTTACCAGCCTGGACGCTCTGCCCGCGCCAAGTAGCCCCGAGACCGAAGCGCTCGAGGCCGGACGTTTGCGGGCGGCGCGGCGTATCCGCAAAGCGGTAGACGTGTCCAGCGCTGGTGTCGGCGAAGATGGAGACGGCGAGACCGGCATGTCCGGCTGATATGTCCGGTTGAATGGAAAGTGACGAGGAATCGGTGCGACTGGGACGCCACATGCCCCTCGAGGGTAAGCCGGTGCAGGCGCTGGAGACCGCGAGCGAGCTCGGCTGTGACGCCGTGCAGGTCTTTGTCACCAATCCACGCGGCTGGAAACCGCCCAGTCCCAATCCCGAGCAGTCACACGCCTTTGTGCAAGCCGCAGAGCAATTCGACATTCGGTCGATCGTCTCCCATGCCGCCTATCTCATCAACCTAGCATCGCCCCGCCCGGATATCTTTGACGCATCGGTCGATTTGCTGCGCTCCACCATGGAGCGCACTAAAGATATGGGCGGCAGCAGCGTGGTTTTTCACATCGGCAGTCACATGGGGTCAGGTGAGGAGCAAGGACTGGAGCGACTGGCTCGCGGCCTCGAGCAGGTACTCGAATCCGCTCCCGACGACGTCTCGCTGCTGCTTGGAAAATGATGTCGGCGGAGGGGGAAAATTGGGCTATCGCCTGGAGAATCTAGCAACCGTGCTCGACAGCCTCCCCAGGTACCGCCAGCGTCTGGGCGTCTGCCTGGATACCGCCCATCTGTGGGGCGCGGGCTTTGATATTGGGACCCCCGCCGGAGCTCGCCAGGTCCTAGCCGAGGTAGATGAGACCATCTCGCTCTCGCGAGTGTCGGTGATTCATCTCAACGATACCCCCAAATCGCTGGGCAGCCACCTAGACAACCACGCGCGCATTGGCGAGGGAGTTATACCAATAGCGGGGCTAGAAGCGTTTCTCTCTTATTCTGGTCTAACACATGCCTTGGTGATTCTGGAAACCCCTATCGAGGAGCTGCCCGACGGGCGACACGACTGGGTGGCTGAGCGCCGCCAGATCGCTCTCGCCAGACGAATCTGCGGCCTTGACCCGGCGGATGGCACGACTGATTCGTAGCAGATAGCACAGCGGTGACTCTCTAGAGGGGACGAGAGGGGTGGGTTGGGACGAGTCGAAGAAGTAAAGAAGTAAATAAAAGTCTTGATCCCGCACAATCTAGCGAGGCTCGTGCGTTATACTCAATCGACGGGCAGTGTATCCGCGTGTGTATGCCGGATAGCTCACCAGTTTCTTGACGTGCCGTAAGGCAGGGAGATGATCTTCGTATGCGTTCTTCGCCCTTTCACCATTTCGTGCGCTTTCAACCTCGGCCGAGTGCGCCAGAGCGGGCAGCCGTCGACCGGAGATGGCGAGCACTCGGCGGAACCGCCTTACTTGCGGCATTGATGCTGGTCAGCGGATGTAGCATTGGTGGTTCATCCACCACCGCCGCTCCTACGACTCTGGCCTCGGATAAGGTGCCCTGGTGCGGCGGATCGGTGTCCCTTACCTTTATCGACAATGGAAGCTCCAGCCAGACCACCCTCACGAACTGGCAGACGGTCAGTTCACAGCTGGGCTTTACCCCGTACCTTCCGGACTCGTTTCCCCTGGGCACCTGCCTGGTCCTGGCCGGCGGGACGATACACGACCCAGTCTATGGAGGCCATCTCGTCGTCACCTGGAACCTGCCCGGAGACATACCGTTGAGCTTTTCGGAGGCGCCCAAGCGAGCGAATCTCTCCGGCTCCCTGCAATGCACCCAGAGCTCTCAGCAGACTACCACCGCGATCTGCCTGGGTACCGTGTCTAATACCGGCATTACTATAGCGTCGAGCCAATCGAGCGCGAAGGTAAAGGCGCTGTTCAGCACCCTCAAGCCAAACGTCAGCTGGGTGCCTGCCGATACCAATCAGCTGCTGGCCACCCCGTCAGCGACCGCGTCCAGTTAAATCAGTTTCAAATCAGGCGCGTGCCGTGGCTGGGACAATTCCCTAGTCCATGTTGAGTTGATAGCCAGGGCCCTAGACGATCAGGTGGCCGAAGAAGACGCCGACAATGACGAGGACCGCAACCACGACCACTACGATGGTTTCCTCTGCGGTTCCCGTCTTGAAACGCCACCTGCGTTCGGGGGGGAAGCCGAACCTCGTGCGATTGGGCCAGAGCCAGGGTACCCCGCCAAGGGTCAGGCTATCCGCTACCAGATGGAGGAAATAGCCGATGAGGAAGGCCACGAAGGCCACTCCGGCTCCCGAATGAAGATCGGCGCCCGGGCCTACACCGCTTGCCAGCTGTTCACCGGCCACCAGGCCGAGCTGGTTATAGAGGATCAAGCCGATGGTGTACTGCGCCGCCCAAATGAGCAGCCCGACCACCGCCAGGCCGAGCAGGCTATGAAAGAAGGTCCGGTGGCCGGCTATGTGCTGTATTCCTTTGCTCACCAAGCCGGCGCGCTGCCCTATGGTGCTTCGGGCATTGTCGATATCCGGGGCTAGCGCCCCCAGCGCGGCGAATCCATAATAGATTATTTTGATCGCCACGGTGTTGGCTAGTATACCTGGATCTGTCGGCAACGGAAACAGCGGCGGAGTCGCTATATGGAACAGGCTCTCGGCCACCACCGCTCCCGCCAGACCGAATACCACATGTGACGATCCCTCCAATTGCCACCGATCCTCTCTTTATAGCTTCTCCCGCTAATCCGCTGCCGTCTCTTCCACCAGAATGTCGTTCTCGTCCATCCGGACCGAGTAGGTGGGCAGCTCGTCCCGGGCTGGCCCGCGAAGTACAGTGCCGGTCCGTACGTCAAACTGCGCCAGATGAAGCGGGCAGGTCAAAACGTAGCCCTCCAGCTCCCCCTGATCCAGCGCCCCACTGGTATGGGTGCAGTCGTCATCTACCGCGTAGATGGTACCGGCTACGTTGGCCAGGCAGAGCAAGCGCCCGGAGACTTCGACACGCAGCAACCGGCCGGGTGGGACCTGGCTACGCTCAGCTACTCGAATGAATTTCCTCGCCGGACTTCTCTCCATGGTGCGCTCCTCTCGAACCACGGTTCTGTGGTATACAGCCAACCGGCCGGAAGGCCTAGTCGGCAATCGCCATGACCAGAATCACCGCTCCAATGACGGCGCAAGCGCTGCACCACACCAGCAGCCGCGCCTCAATACGGTGTCCGGTAGCGTTGGAGCGCCCGCGTATGGCGACATACCCGTTGAATATGGTGCAGATCAGCAGCGCGGCATAGGCGATGCCAGCATAGACCTGTAGCACGACAGCATCCCTCTCCCGCCCGCGACAGGGCCCACCTCGCTTCCGCCTGGACTTGCCGGTGTTCTTCCCTTCGTCTCGCTCCCATCCGGAGTACTCGGCTAGTGTAGCATATTGTGCCGGCATCCGACAAAACCGCCCTGGTCCCACCCCAGTATGGCCAAAAAGTCACCTAGCGGAACACGAGCGCCACTGTAATCATACTTCACAAAGTGTGAAGCGCTACATAGCCAGACTGTGTATGGGCATCTACACTCGATACGTCCTGATCCAGTAGGTATGCTGACAGTCGCGGCGTGAAAGCAGAGTAGGAGAGGTGTCCAGGCAGACTACAAGCAGCTTCTGTCTGGTATAAAGGAGCACCGCGTGGCGACACTACAGTTGGAGACATCTGCCGGTGTGGGAGAGCCGGTCGCCAGCCCACGGACGGAATCTCTGAGATCGCAGGGAGAGTGCCTGGAATTTGATGCGTTCTTTGCTCAGTATGAGCAGCCGCTCTGCGGCTATCTGCGGCGCATGGTGCCGTGCAACGAGGCAGCGCTGGACCTGGCCCAAGAGGCGTTCCTACGGTCCTGGCAGCATTTCGCGGAGCTTCAGACCTATGACCGACCCGAGGCCTGGCTGTATCGGGTAGCCACCAATCTGGCAATCAGCTATCTGCGGCGCAAGAAGTCGCTCTGCTTTTCAGATGTGTACCAGCATTCCATGGGTGACGGCGAGTTCGACGAAGCTGCATTCGACTCGCCGTATCTTGCCGACCCGCTGGACGTTGAGCGAGAGATCGCCGACAAGATAGTAGTCGAGCACACGCTGGAACAGATGGCGCAGCGCCAGCGAGCGACGCTGGTCCTACGCACAGTGTATGGGATGAGTTGCCAGGAGATAGCGGGTACACTGGGAATATCGGTCGCGAATGTTCGCCAGACTCTTACCCGGGGCCGCGAACGCTTTCGCAAACTCTATCTGTCAGCTTCCTAGCCCTCGACTTTTGCGGTCGTCCCGCTCACGCTTGTCGTCTCGAGATTGAAGGTCAGCATGTCTACCAGATGTACGAAGCCGAGCTTCCGATACAAGTACTGCGCGGGATTACGCCGCTCTACGAAGAGACAGCAGGCGCTCCGCTCTACTCCCAGTAGATCCGAGGCGACCGTTGAAAGCAGCTGGGATGCGACACCCTGGCGCCGGATCTCGGGAAGGGTCAGAACTCCCATGATGGTCGGTATATCCTCGAAGAGGCTGGCATAGCAGCCCGCCACCAACCGGTCTCCCACAAACGCGGCGTAGTAGCGAAACCATCCGCCCAGCTGCTCACGCCACCGATCGGTGGCGCGCTGCTTCACCGCGACCGCCAGCGGGTGGGTATCATCGTAGAAGCAGAGTCGGTTGGCGTACTCGTAGGCCAGCATCTGCTCCGCATTCAGCAAGGTTGAGATGGTGATGCCCGGGCTGCTCGGCACGGAGATCGGCTCTCCACACGCCATGAGCAGAAGATCCTCGGTCTTGCTAAATCCTGCCTGCTCCAGCGCAGCCACCAGCTCGGTCTCCCCGGCGCGTTGCGGTACCACCATCCACTGGACCGGCCGCCGCCTTTGCTGGGCAAACTCTATGACCCGGGCCACCAGCTCGGGTGATCTACCCAGGGCCGCGCGGGCATAGCCCAGCCTGAGACGATCGGTTTCCAGCCGGAAGCGCGCGGTCCCTGCCTGTCCGAAGTCGGGACCGAGGTCCCCGTAACGGGCAGCCCGCTGTGCAAGGATACGCCGTGTAACGTCCTTGGTATCCATCCTGTGAGAATCACTCTCCAGCGGCAAGTCGCCGGGTAGCCAAAAAACCGGTCTCGCGGTTCGATAGTGCCCGCAGTCTACCGTCTGGGCAAATCGATTGTCAAGGGAGCGATCTGCCGGCTATGCCGACCCGCTCCCGCGCGGCACTGCGTGTACGTTGACGCTTCGAACCGGCCGTGATATGCTGATCGGGCGCCGGAAACACTTTACTGGGTGGTTAGCTCAGCCGGCAGAGCGCGTCGTTCACACCGACGAGGTCACTGGTTCGAGTCCAGTACCACCCACCACTTGCCGCTCGTCCGCCACTGGTCCCCCTCTAGAAAGTAGAGTTGCCGGCCACACTCGGTGCGTAATTGCGATGACGCATATGGATGTTTGTGTAAACCAATCCAGTAATACCTTACTTTAGACACATTCGACCGACAGTCACATACGACTATCCCGCCGCACTGGCGATAACCCAGATTGACTATGCGGGCTCGACGCGCCGCGGTATAGGGTAATGGTATAGGATACTGGTGGGTACTCCCAAGTCAAAGGAGCTGCAATGAACGAGAACGAGACCGAGCTGCTGGTTGTTCCACATACGCACTGGGATCGTGAATGGTATCTGACGTTTCAGCAGTTCCGTATGAAGCTCGTGGATACCCTGGACGCCGTGCTTGAGACCCTGGAATCCGATCCGGCCTTTACGTTCTTTATGCTGGACGGCCAGACCATTATCCTGGAGGACTACCTGCAGATCAGGCCCGAGAATGCCAGGCGCCTGCAGGCGCTCACGCAGTCGGGAAGGCTTCTGGTCGGTCCCTGGTATCTGCAGCCAGACGAATTCTTAGTCGGTGGGGAATCGCTGATACGCAACCTGCAGAAAGGTCAGGCGATCTCGGCCCTCTACGGCGGGGCTATGCCGATTGGCTATGTTCCCGATACCTTCGGCCACATTGCCCAGCTGCCTCAGCTGCTCCAGGGTTTCGGCATCGACAACGCCGTCTTCTGGCGCGGTGTGGGACCGGACATCAAGCGGGACACCTTCCGCTGGCTCGCCCCTGATGGGAGCGAGGTGCTGGTTGCCTGGCTCTGCGATGACTTCGGCTACGCCAACGCCGCCTTGCTGCCGACCGACCCCGAGGCCCTTGCCGCGAGGGTCCAGGTGATGGCCTCGCGTATGCGGCCCTGGGCAGGGCAGAGGCGAACCTTGCTGCTCATGAACGGCGGAGATCATCTGATGCCCCAGGCGGGCTTACCCCGCGCGATCGCGGCGGCAAATACAGAGCTGGCGGCCAGAGGACTGACTCTGCGAATCGCGACGCTTCCCCAGTATGTTGCCTCGCTCCACGAGTACCAGAAGGAACTGCCCATCCATTCCGGCGAGCTGCGCAGCAGCTACCGGTCGCATCTACTGGCGGGAGTCTACTCCACCCGTCTGTGGCTGAAGCAGCAGAACGCGGCCAGCGAAGCGCTGCTTACCCGATGGGCGGAGCCGGCTACCTGCTGGGCCTGGGTGCTGGGCGAGCCGTATCCCGCTACCCAGCTCGACCTTGCCTGGAAATTCCTCATGGAGAATCATCCCCACGACAGCATCTGCGGCTGCAGTATCGACCAGGTTCATCGCGAGATGATGCCGCGGTTTGCCCAGAGCCAGCAGATTGCCGGTGAGCTTGTCGAGAGGGCTCTTCGCAAGCTCGCTTCCCAGGTAGATACGTCGGGGCCGGAGCACAGTGTGCCGGTCGTGGTCTTTAATGTCTCCGGCGGTCCCCGAACCGAGGCGGTACGCTGCTCGGCGCAGACGAATTTCTCCCGCTTCGAGGTGGTGGACTCGGAGTTGGTGGTCATGCCGCACCAGGTCATGGGCCGGCAGGGCAGTGTGCTGCTGGAGCAGTCCGCCGACAAAGAGGTAGTGGTCGGCATGCTCGGCATCATACACGAAGGCCGAGCGCTTGGGTATACCATTCTGGATGCCCAGGTCGGCCCGGTTGACGAAGCGGGTAGCGTGCCGATCGAGGTGCTGGTTGCCGAACAGGGAGCCCCAGACCTTGATGCGATAGAGCATGCCCTGACGCGTCTGCGGGAGCTCGCGGAAGACGAGCGGGTACATTCTATCTACGTCACCGCGCGTGAGGCCCCCGTCACCGAGTTAGTCTTCGTCGCCGAGAATGTGCCTGCCTATGGCGGCAAGACATTCTACCTGCGGCCGGTCCGAGCGGATTCGGCTACTCTCGCCGATGACCACCGGGAACCGGTGGCGGGGGAGGCCGGAGAGCGGCTGGAGCTGGGCGCAGGGCCTACCTGGCTGGAGAACGAGCGGCTGCGTGTCGAGGTGGAGGCGGACTCCGGGTTGGTCACGATCTACGACAAAGCCGGCAACGCTCGCTACTCCGGCTTGAACCGGCTGGTGGACAGCGGGGACGTCGGCGATCTCTATACCTACTGCCCGCCCGCTCACGACGTCACCGTTGACTCTCCAACCGGGACGGCCGCCGTGGAGCTGCTTGAGAACGGACCGGCACGCGCCTCACTCCGGGTACGGCAGACCTACCGATTGCCAGCTCGCTGCCTGGAAGACCGTACCGGGAGGTCGGAGGAGTGCGTCGACTGCGAGATAACGACCGATATTTCGCTCTCGCCCGGTAGCCGGAGAGTGGAATTCCGCACCAGCGTTGAGAACGAGGCGGAGGACCATCGGCTCCGGGTGGTGTTTCCGCTACCGTTTCTGGCAGACTCGGCATACGCCGAAGGAGCCTTTGAGGTCACCCGCCGCCCGGCGCCGTACGCCGCCGGCGCCCAGACTCCAGACGCCGCTGGCGAGTCGCCAGTTAGCACCTGGGCGGAGATGCCGGCAGACACCCAGCCCCAGCGGCGATTCGTTGACGTGAGCGACGGAGAGCTTGGCCTGGCGCTGCTCTCACACGGCTTACCGGAATATGAGCTACTTCGACTGCCTGGCGGCTGTGGCGTGGCACTTACCTTGCTCCGGTGTACTGGGTGGCTTTCCCGCAACGACCTCGCAACGCGGCAGGGCCACGCCGGTCCGCAGATTGCCACACCGGAAGCCCAGGGTCGGGGCCGGCAAACGTTTGAGTATGCGCTGGTCCCGCACGCCGGAACCTGGGAGACCGGCGATGCGGAGGTGCTGCGGGAGGCAGATCGCTTCGAGGCTCCTCTGCGTGCCATGGTCACCGAGCAGCAGGAGCGCGCCGGCTCGCTGCCGGAGGCGTGGAGTTTTCTTTCGGTCACGCCGCCCAGTCTCTCGGTTAGCGCCATTAAGCGATCCGTCGACGGCGATGCGCTTATCCTGCGCCTGTACAATCCTATGGGACGCGAGGTGAGCGCTGAGATTACGTTGGCATCGCCCTTTGAGGACGCGCAAGTAGTAGATTTGGGCGAGCGGCCTTCGGCGGCAGCGACCGGACGACCGTTGGCACGAGTCTTGAACAATAAGCTACGCGCCACTTTGCGTGCGGGAGAAATTCAGACGTTGAGACTCCGCATGGCGCCTTTTGTAAAGCAGCTGTAAGTAGCCCAGCGGAGTCTACCTTGGGGAAGCGACCGGGGTAATAGCCCGGTAGGCATGCCCAGTTTACAGTCATGAGACTGACCTGCTATGCTGTGGCCGCACGCCTCGTTCTTGCAGGTGTAGGATTACGTGCGTAGCATGCGAAGCATGCGTTTGGATGGGCCGCCACTGCTGACTCGCGGCAAGTCGCTGCGGCAAAGCGAATATTATGAAAAGTGCGGCTAAGAGAGGTGGAACAGCGTGAGTATGTTGCTGCAGCCAGCCATTCATCAATTCATCAACGTCGTTGCCGCGGGGCCGACCGCGACCGCTACGGCAACGGCAGCGGCGATAGCCCCGAGTGTCCCGGCGTCGTCGACGTCCTCGTCGCCCTCGATTCTCGACAGCGTAAAGCCCTTACTGACTCTGGTCATTTTTTTCGCGGTGGCGTTTGCCGTGATCTTCTGGCTGGCTCTCGTCTACTGGACATGGCGCGACGTGCGCGCCCGCACCCAGGACAGCATACTCCAGATCTCCGCCACCGTGCTGGTCGCGGTCTTCAATGTAGGTGGTCTCTTTATCTATCTCATCATCCGGCCGCGCCAGACTCTGGCGGAGCTCTACGAACGGCAGCTCGAGGAAGAATCGCTGCTGGCGGAGATGACTGAGCGACAAACCTGTCCCACCTGCCACTACCGTGTCGAGCATGATTTCCAGGTCTGCCCGTCCTGCGGAACCAAGCTTCGCCGTCCCTGCCCGCGCTGTGAGCATTTGCTGGAGCTCAAGTGGAATGTCTGCCCATTCTGCGGCTATGGCGGCGGGACTATGGACAGTCGCACTCCTTCTCGCGCGCCGGCACGCGCCGAACGCTAGCCGGGACCAGTGTTCTTTCGCGCGCTCTGCTGGCTGACCCGAGGCCGTACGTAGGATGCTGTTCTTTGTCAAGGCTCTAGTAGCGCTCTTTACCGTCATCGATCCCATCGGACTGGTGCCGATAGTCCTGTCTCTGACCTCGGGGCTCCCCGACGAGGAGCGCGGGCGCGTCGTCACTCGTGCGGTCGTGATTGCCGCTATCGTTCTGGCCGGCTTCGGCGTAGCCGGCCATCTCATCTTCTCGTCACTGGGCGTAACCTCTGAGGCTTTCAGCATCGCCGGCGGAGTACTCCTCTTTCTGATTGCTATCGACATGCTCTTCGGGCGGCAGTCAGGCGCCCGAGAGACTGCCCGAGAGGCCCGAGACGCCCGGGCCCGCGAAGACGTCTCGGTCTTCCCTCTTGCTATACCCCTCATTGCCGGCCCCGGCGCGCTGGTCACCACCACTCTCTTGATAGACAACGCCCAGGGACAGGTAACGGCGCTGGCGGCGGTGGCGGTGGCGGCTGGGCTTACCCTGGTAGCCGCCTGGATCACCATGAGCATCAGCTTGCCGATCCAGAAGCGTATGGGTACCACCGGCATCCTGGTGCTCTCGCGAGTACTGGGCATGCTGCTCGCGGCGGTGGCCGCTCAGTTCATTCTCAACGGTATCGGCAGCTTTCTGCAACACATGCGGTAGCACGCTAAGCGTGCGTCTGGCCGCTCGATCTCTGACGATTTAACCACAGCTGTGGCCCGGACGGCGGATTGGACCTGATATGAACCGCACTGATCGGCTCTATGCCCTTGTCGAAAAGCTGCGAGCTCGTGCGCCGCGAACGCTGCGTGCCGTAGAGCTGGCCACTTCCTTTGAAGTCAGCGTCCGCACCATCGAGCGGGACCTGCTTTCCCTTCAGGAAGCCGGTGTACCGATCTGGTCACAGTCCGGTCCTGGTGGTGGCTATGGCCTCCATGCCGACATGACCCTCCCACCGCTGAATCTCACCTCCACCGAAGCAGCCGCGCTGGCCATTGCCCTGGCCTCGACTCATGCTATGCCGCTGGCCGAGGCTGGTCAATCTGCTTTGCAAAAAATCGTCGCGGTAATGGCTAGGGCCCCCCGGGACGCCGCTGCCAATCTCGTGAATCATATTCGAGTTGTTAGTGACCCGAGCAGCCCGCAAGGACAGGTGTTCGATGTTATTCAGCACGCGATCGATGAGCACGCCGCTATGTCATTGACCTATCGTGATTTTGGAGGAAATCAGACGCAGCGGACGGTGGAGCTCGGCGGGATCATCAGTACACCGCACGGTTGGTATCTGGCGGCATGGTGCCGGCTGCGTCAGGCACCGCGCAGCTTTCGGCTGGATCGGATCGTTGAGGCCACACTGACTCCAGAGCGAATCAACCCACGCATGCTCGATACACTGCTGGTCGATCTGCCATACGAACTTGCTCAGCCTGTCCTGAAACAGCCATGAGCTCACCTTAGAATCATCAAGGACAATTCCCGACATAATGCTGTCGCAACCCGGTCGTAGAGTGAACGCAGTGACGCGTACATCCACATGAAAGGTAAGGAGTGGGTTTTTTGATGACTGACATCACACCTCGGTTTGCGTTCGCATTGGAGTATGTCGAGGATATCGAAGCGGCAAAACGATTCTATGTTGAGATTCTCGGCCTGCGGGTCGAGCGCGAAGCCCCCGTATTCATCCAGTTCAAGGACTCAGCGGGCATCCGTTATGCCATCGCCAGTGATGAGCCGCTGACCGGCACTCGAGGCCTGGAACTGTACTGGCTGGTGGATGACGCCGAAGCTGCCTGCAGCATGTTGTCACAGAGAGCTGAGTTGTGCGTCCCCCTCCAGCAGATGCCTTTCGGCAAGGTCTTTGCCGTCAAGGATCCCGCTGGTCAGCCGCAGTGCTTTATTGAATTCGCTCAGAATCGTCCTAGTCAGACGGTTTAGGGATTGGTTGCTGAAGAGACTTGGGCGGCTTCGAGGCAGACGTAAGCCGAATTCTGTGCTTCGCCGTCCCGAGGGAGCGGCAGAGCGGCAATCATCTATCTACGACGCCGGTTGCCCGGCGCCTCTAGCGGCCTACCCGGAGGTGGACAGACGAGCCGCCTGCGGGGAGCCGGGACATGAATTCCCGGCTACCACTCCTCCTGTCTGGCCTTGCTCCAGATGGGGTTTACCTCGGCCAGCCGGTCACCCGGCTGCCGGTGAGCTCTTACCTCGCCATTTCACCCTGGCCGGCAGCCGGTCGCGTGACCGGCTGCCGGTGGTATGTTTCTGTGGCACTGTCCTTGGGGTCGCCCCCACTGGCCGTTAGCCAGCATCTCGCTCTGTGGAGTTCGGACTTTCCTCGACCGTAGCCTGTTGCCAGCGCCACGGGCGCGATTGCCTGTCTACCTCGAAACCAATAGCCAGTATATCATCAACGCTCATGCGGATGCGTGAGCCTCTGCAAGGATTGCCGATACCGTTCTCCCAAACTTACCCAAGTATGGACAGGCCATGCTCAGCGTTAGGTTCCTGCTTCACGGCCGCCGGTTTCACACGAGGTTTGCGCCTCGTGCCAGCGCTGACAGCTCCACAGGCGTTTACACTGTCCGAGGAACTCCCGGCCAGTTGCATCAGATTGATCGCCGCATTCAGATCTCGATCCCGCACCAGCCCACACTGCTCGCAGTGAAAGATCCGATCTGCGAGGGTCAGATCCGCATCGACCCACCCACAGCCACTACACCGCTTGCTGGACGGCTCCCACCGGTCGGCCAGGATCACTCGCGCCCCATACCAGCTGGCTTTGTAGAGCAGCTGCCGCTTGAACTCATACCAACCCCACATCACCGATCGCTTGCGCCAGATGATGGTTCTTCAGCATCCCGCCGACGTTCAGGTTTTCGATGACCAGCACGGACTTGGTTTTCGCCAGCCTGGTCGTCACCTGATGCAGCGTATTGCGTCGTTGGTTCTTGATCTGCCGATGCAGCTTCGCGAGCTTACGGACAGCCTTCTTCCGGTTCTTGCTGCCTTTCTTCCTCCGGCTTACTACCCGCTGGAGGCGCTTGAGTTTCTTGATGCGTCGTTTGAGGTGGCGCGGATTGGGGATCACCGTTCCATCGGAGAGGGTGGCCAGACTCGTGATCACCCAGATCAATGCCGACCACGGATCCGGTATTCTCGGGTACCGCCTGCTCCTCTTCCACCTGCACGGACACATACCAGTGCCCAGCCTGCTCACTCACCGTGGCCGAGAGGATCTTCACCCTCCACCAGTCGGCAGATAGTCCCGCTCTTTGAGCCGCAGTCGCCCCAAGCGCGGCAGCACGATCGACTTAGCCGACACCACAATCGTCCCAGTGAGCCGGAAACTCCCCAAACCCCTTCTTCTTGGTCTTGAAGCGGGGATACCCGAGCTTTCCGGTCCACGTGCCCTGCTTTTTGAGCGCACACCGGCGGAAGAACTGCTGGAAGGCGGCATCCAGGTTCCACAAGGCTTCCTGCGGCGCACATTTGGAGACGCTATACATCCAGGGAATCTCAGCCTTCTTAAGACCGTTGAGCTCGCGGTGCAGCTCGATGGCGGTGGGACTCCTCTTGCTTGCCGCATAGCGCTCCTGCTTGATCCGGAGTCCCCAGTTGTAGGCCCAGCGCGCGGCGCCGGCATGCTGGCGGCAGGCTGTCATCTGCCGATCATTCAGATCCAGCTCCGTTTTGTACGCCCGCTGTACCAGCATCCCGCATCTCCCTGCCAGTCCCCAGCTGTCCTGTCGAAGAGCGAGGCCTTCACTCTTCGATTGCTAGAACACATGTATCATACCCTGCTGCTACGGTCAAGGAGAACACAAGGATACACATGGGCACAAACGGGTATATTCTCTGCAACTATTCATAACCCCGTATCTCAGCAATACTCTGCCCGGAATATCCGGCTCCGACGACCACGAGACGAGTCGATGGTAGATGCATGTTCACTCTCATGAAGGAGACCGGGTGACCCGGGGTGAGGGTGACGTTTATGCTATAATCACACATGGTCTGCAGCGTCCGGAGCATATTTTTTCGGTCACGCTGCACTGTTGGCCGACCGAAAGGTTTAATGGTCGTCTATCCCGTGTTGAGGCCCTAGACGGACCTGGAGGAACAATGCCTTACGACGTTACGTTGATCCCGGGCGATGGTACCGGACCGGAGATCACCGAAGCCACTCGCCGCGTGCTCGAGGCCACGGGAGTACAATTCAGATGGCACGTGCTGCAGGCGGGCCTGAGCGTGCTCGAGAAGACCGGCACCGTCTTGCCAGATGAGGTCATTGAGTCTATACGGCAGACCAAGGTCGGTCTCAAAGGACCGATTACCACTCCGGTAGGCAAAGGATTTCGCAGCGCCAACGTAGCACTGCGCAAGAGCCTTGACCTCTACGCGAACCTTCGACCCGCCAAGTCGTTTCCTGGCCTCCGCTCCCGCTATGAGAACATCGACCTCATCATCTGCCGCGAGAACACCGAAGACCTCTACGCCGGCATCGAGTATCAACGCGGCACGCCTGAGCTGGAAGAGCTGCTTGATTTCATCGGAAGAACGACCAAGCAAAATCTGAGCCGCGACGCCGCCATCAGCATCAAGTACATCTCTGTGGGCGCCAGCCGCCGAATCGTCAAGTTCGCCTTCGACTACGCGCGCGACAATGGGCGACATAAGGTGACCGCGGTGCACAAGGCCAACATCATGAAGTTCTCCGATGGCCTGTTTCTCTCGGTAGCGCAAGAAGTGAGCAAGGAATATCCCGACATTCAGTTCGAGGATCGCATCGTCGACAACATGTGCATGCAGCTGGTCCAGAAGCCCGAGCTCTACGATGTGCTGGTGCTGCCCAACCTCTACGGCGATATTCTCTCCGATCTCTCCGCCGGTCTCATCGGTGGACTGGGAGTCGCCCCTGGGGCGAATATCGGCACCGACTGCGCTGTCTTCGAACCGGTGCACGGCAGCGCCCCCAAGTACGCGGGCCAGAACAAAGTGAACCCCATGGCCATGATGTTCTCAGGAGTGCTGATGCTGCGCTACCTGAAAGAGCGCGAAGCGGCGAATCGCCTGGAGGGCGCTCTGGCGGCGGTGATAGCCGAGGGCAAGAACGTCACCTATGATCTCAAGCCGCGGCCCGATGATCCAACCGCGGTAGGCACCTCTCAGGTCGCCGATGCCATCATTGAGAAGATGGCTACACTTTCGGTACGGTCCTCCTGAACCGCGTACGTGGCTGAAAGCCGCGCTGCGCCTGCATGTGCGCCCAATGTGCCCGCTGGTGCGACCTCAACGTGAAGCCCGATCTGACGGAACAGGCGACGCCGCTCTTCCGGGGGTTGATCAAAGAGGGCACCAGCCGGCCACTGTTCCAGCAATGTGATGGTCAGGTCAAAGTCCGCATTGTGCTGGTCAATCGAGCCTAGCCTAAGCCGTGCCTCGGTAAGCTTCTCGGTTGCGTCGTTGATCTCCTGGGTGCAGGCGTCCGCCTTTTCTACGAGAGCCGCAATGACCGATGCCGATTTGGACTCGCCGATGCCCATTGGGAAGCTCTCCCGGCCAATGCGCCGCTCCCAGTATTTGGCAACAGCAGCCAGGCCAATATGTCGCCACAGGCGCCACGCACGGCTTCACCAGGCCGAGAGAGCAAGTCATGAGAGTACCTGCCACTCTCCCGTCTAGCTGGGTACGTTTTTGTACTGCCTGATCATTTTCGCCAGCGCAACAAATTGCGCCTTTCCCCGATCAGTAGCTATGTTGAACATATCCAGTCGACCATTGCCTGCAAAATTGGCGGCATCGAACTGGCAGGCAAACGCGGCTCCACCTTCAATCATAGACTGCAGAGCTATTGTAGTGAACTTCGTCATGAAGCTGGAATTGTCGCCATAGGCGGGTGGTGGGTTGTTCGGATCATAATTCCATTCGGTAATTCCGACAGGAAGCTCCCTCCCGAGAATCTGCTTGACGAGCCTTCGCACTTTGAGAGTCGCCGACATGTAGCTACCAGCCTTGGCGAGACAGGAGGATTCGGTGTCGTAATAGCAGGCATAGAGGTGAAAGCTGACGGCATCCGGAAGGATACCAGATGACTTGACGCCGAGCAGAAAGTTCTGAAGAAATTTGTTGAGTCCCAGTGGAGTCTCTACAACCGGTCCGATGAATACGGCAGAGGGATTGATGCGTCGAAGCAGAGGAATGGTTGCGTTCCAGGCAGCAAGGTAGTGAGCCACCGAGATGCCGGTATAATCGGGCTCATTTCCGAACTCGTAAAGCTGGCAGCGGTTGCCGAGATACGAGACCACGTGCTCGTCAAAACTGGTGTCATCGATGTTGGTGAGCACTGCTAGACAGGTTGCCCCAATGCGTTCTATGGTTTTAATGCGCGTCGAAATGGTGGAGTCGTCGGCATTCTCCTGGATAAAGGTGCGAACCAGTGTAACCCCCGCCTCATGCAGTGATGACTGGATTGCGAGTTGAGTCTCCACATTGCGAGGCGACCAATCATAGGCGTCGTTCGTGCCGAACATCAGCGAGGATGCCTGTTGGTCCCAGATAGTTGCTCCCGGCAAGCTACTTACGTCTGGGACTGCTGCAACCGATGTTTTCGCCTGCGGTCCGAAGGCAATCCAACTTGCAACTACGATCACTATGACAACCAGGGAGACGCTTCCCACTAGCAGCGATCTTCGCTCGAACTTGTCCATGCGCCACATGCTATCCATTCCTTAACCAAGCTATAGGAGTGAGACTATTTCTTGCCTTTATCTTCATGATTTGTTCCTCCGTCCAAGGCGATTCTTCAATGTGGAAAGCACCGGCAGCGACAAGAGGGACCCCAGCCACATGGCCAGAGGCTCCTGCAAGGAAGTGGTATAGTCTAGGGGGCGCCAATCACGTCTGCGGAGGCGAAGATCTCAGTAAGTGGATCTAACTTCGAGAAGATGAAGGTCACGGTCTAAGCCGAATACGCCGATCCACTCGCCTACATCACCTGCTGGTAATGCCCTGCTCGAGGTATCTTGGGCAGGGCGGTTGATTTCTCCGGCTGGATACGCCAATCACTGGATACGCTAATCCACGGGAGCGCAAAGAGACTGCCGAAAACCATGAGCCTTCCGCTCCGCATATTCCTGGCGCCAGCTCTAATCGGCCTGGCAAGTCTGGTCGGGAGACGCTGGGGACCGACCGTAAGCGGCTGGCTGATTGGACTACCGTTCTCCAAAACCTACCCAAGTATGGACAAGCCACCCTTGGCGTTAGGTTCCTGCTTCACGGCCGTCAGTTTCACGCGACGCCGAGACCTCGCGCCAGAGCTGACAGCTCCACAGGCGTTGTGACTGTCCGAGGAACTCCCGGCCAGTTGCATCAGATTGATCGCGGCATTCAGATCCCGATCCAGCACCAGCCCACACTGCTCACAGTGATAGACCCGATCTGAGAGCGTCAGATCCTCGTCGACCCACCCGCAGCCGCTACACCGCTTGCTGGAGGGCTCCCACCGATCCGCCAGGATCACTCGCGACCCATACCAGCTAGCTTTATAGAGCAGCTGCCGCTTGAACTCATACCAGCCCACATCACCAATGGCTTGCGCCAGATGGTGGTTCTTGAGCATCCCGCTGACGTTCAGATCTTCGATGACCAGCACCGACTTGGTTTTCGCCAGCCTGGTCGTGACCTGATGCAGCGTATTGCGTCGTTGGTTCGTGATCTGCCGATGCAGCGTGGCGAGCTTGCGCACCGCCTTCTTGCGGTTCTTGCCGCCTTTCTTCCGCCGGCTCACCACTCGCTGTAACCGCTTGAGCTTCTTCAGACGCCGTTTCAGGTGGCGCGGATTGGGGATCACCGTTCCATCGGAGAGGGTCGCCAGACTCTTGATCCCCAGATCGATCCCCACGACCGGCCCGGTATTCTCGGGTACCGCCAGCTCCTCTTCCACCTGGACACTCACATACCAGCGCCCAGCCTGCTCGCTCACTGTGGCTGAGAGGATCTTTACCCCTGAGGTCGGCAGGTACTCGCGCTCTTTGAGCCGCAGTCGACCCAATCGGGGCAGCACAATCGCTTTCTCCGACACCACGATGGAGCCGGTGAGCCGAAAGCTGCCCAGTCCTTTCTTCTTGGTCTTGAAACGGGGATACCCGAGCTTCCCGGTCCACCTGCCCTGTTTCTTGAGGGCACACCGGCGAAAGAACTGCTGGAAGGCGGCATCCAGGTTCCAGAGGGCTTCCTGCGGCGCACACTTGGAGACCCGATACATCCAGGGCACGTCTGTCTTTTTCAGGGCATTGAGCTCGCGGTGCAGGTCGATGGCAGTGGGACTCCTCTTGCTCGCGGTAGAGCGTTCCTGCTTGATCCGGAGTCCCCAGTTGTAGGCCCACCGTGCGGCGCCAGCATGCTGGCGGCAGGCCGTCACCTGCCGATTGTTGAGGTCCAGCTCCGTTTTGTATGCTCGCTGTACCAGCATCCCGTATCTCTCCGACCCTCCCCCGCCATCCTGTCGAAAGGGAGGCCTTCACTCCTCGATTGCTAGAACACGTGTATCATGTTCTGCTGCTGCGGTCAAGGAGAACACAAGGAGACACATGGGTACACATGGGTACATATGGGTACATTCTCTGCAACTATTCATAACCCTTCACCTCCGGACCCGTCATCTTCTTCCTCGCCCTGGATCATGGCGCCGCCTTCGCCGCCGCGGCCGCGACCGGCACGCTGGCCGGGGCTATCTCCGATGCGGCTTTCGCGCTCGTCTATGGATGGGCGGCATTCCGCTGGAAATGGTGGCGGGCAGCCCCGGTAGCGGTCGCCGGATTCCTGATCTCGACCCTACTCCTCAACCTCGTCTTCTCACACCTGCATAGCGTACCGCCGCTACCCCTCTTTCTGGTCGCGGTCACCGTCCTCTCGTGCGCATTCGTCTGGATGCGGCCCATGGCGGCGGAGAGCGAGCCGGCCTACGGGGAAGAGCAGACGCTGCCGCGGCGGGGGAAGGCTGGCGGAGCGCCGGCCTGGGATTTACCGGCTCGCATGGTCATCGCCGCCATCTTCGTGCTGCTACTCACCGGTCTGGCCCCGGCGCTGGGTCCGCAGCTGGCGGGCCTCCTGGCCCCTTTCCCTCTGTATGCCTCGATACTGGTTATCTTCGCCCACCAGCAGCAGGGCCCACACGATGCCGCTCGCGTGCTGCGTGGCCTCCTCTTGGGGCAGTTCGCTTTCGCGGGTTTTTTTCTCTCGCTCTCGCTGCTGCTTGGCCGTATGTCTATAGCGGGAGCATTCATAAGCGCTATAGTGGTCGCGCTGCTGGTTGAGGGGGTAACGCTCTTCCTCATACGGCGAGGCAAGTAGGGGGGCAGGTAGCAGCGCATCCTCAGTTCTCTCGACCGGACGCCATCTCGGTACTCAATCAGCGGCAGGACGCTGTAGCCACTGGCGCCGAAGCGTGCCTCTACCACCGCCCGCGCGGTATCCAGTGACGTCAGGCAAGGCACGCCGCTCTCAACTGCGCTGCGGCGAATCTCGAATCCGTCGCGCATCTCGCTTCCCTCCCGCAGTCGGCCGCCGCCCCCGGTCAGCGTGTTCAGCACCAGCTGTACCCGATGCTCCCGTATGAGCTGCAGAATCGTATCGTCGCCGCTGCGAATACGGCTCACCGGGGCGGAGGGAATGCCGTCGGCGGCCAGGTACGCCGCCGTGCCCGGCGTGGCGTAGAAGGAGTAGCCGGCTTCGTGACAGCCGGCGCAGAATCGGCAGAGACTCTGGCTTATCTCGGTCGGCCAGCGAGACGAAGGCGACACCGTCCTGAACGGGAATCTCGATGTGAGCCGCTAGCAGCGCCTTGGTGAGCGAGGCGGAGTACGACCGGTCTACTCCCAGCACCTCGCCGGTGCTTTTCATTTCAGGGCTGAGCGCCATTTCACCGCCAGTAATCTTGGCCATAGAAAAGACTGGACCCTTCACCGCCACCAGCGGCGGCTCCGGCCAGAGACCATTTGGCAACCCGCCGTAGCCCAGCTGCGCCAGCGACTCACCCAGAGCGATACGGGTCGCCAACGCCACCATTGGGACGCCGGTAACCTTGGAGAGGAACGGTACCGTTCGAGATGCCCGCGGGTTAACCTCCAGGACGTAGACATGGCCGTCCGAACTGTCGTGACCACCGAAGGCGCCTTCGGCAGTCACGACAAACTGCGCGTTGACCAGCCCCCGTACTCCCAGGGCCAGGGCTATCCGCCGCGTATACCCGGCGATAGTCTCGATCTCATCCTGGGTGAGATTGCTGCGACGGATAGACGGCGAAGCTATCGCCGGAGTGAACGCCGGCCCGTTCGATGTGCTCCATGATTCCCGGTATCAGCACGTCGGCGCCGTCGCCCAGGGCGTCGACCTCGACCTCACGACCGCTCAGGTATCGGTCGATAAGGATGGGATGCTCGCCAAACTCGGCTACCGTCTGCGCCATATACCGTTGCAGCTCAGCCTCGCTACGCACGATTTCCATGCCGCGGCCCCCGAGCACATACGAGGGCCGCACCAGCACCGGATAGCCAATGTCAGACGCGGTCTCGAGCGCGGCTTCGACGCTTGTGATCGCGGCTCCCCGCGGTCGCGGCACTCCCAGCTCCTCCATGAGCGCGTCAAACCGATAGCGATCCTCAGCCGCGTCGATACTCTCGGCTCCGGTACCGAGAAGCGTCACCCCATAGGCGGAAAGACCCGAGACCAACCCTATAGCGGTCTGGCCGCCGAACTGGGTGATCACTGGCGGAAGCTCGCCGTCACGCCCCTCATTCTCGAGGACGTTCAGGACGCTTTCTAGATCAAGCGGCTCGAAGTAGAGGCGGTCGGAGACATCAAAGTCGGTGCTGACCGTCTCCGGATTGGAGTTGATCAAGATGCTCTTCGTCCCGGCACTCTGCAGCTCAAGCGCCGCTCGTACCGAGCAGTAATCGAACTCGATGCCCTGCCCAATGCGGATTGGACCTGAGCCCAGTACCACCGCGCGTGGTCCCTCGAGCGGCTCGGCCTCATTCTCTTCCTCATAAGTGCTGTAGAAATATGGAGTGAGCGCCGGAAACTCGGCGGCGCAGGTGTCTACCATCTTGTAGGTAGGGCGGATGCCCCACCGCCGCCGCAGCAAACGAATACGCATGCCGTCGTGGGTTCTGCCGGACTCGTAGCTGGGGTTTGGCGGCACTTGCGGCGCGCCTAAGTTTAGCTCTTCAATCCGAAAATCGGCGAAGCCGAGACGCTTGGCCGCGAGTAGCAGCTCGCGCGAGAGCGGCTCCTCGCAGAGACGCCGCTCCATGGTCACGATGTTGCGTAGCTTGGCAAGAAACCAGTGATCGATGCCGGTCTGGCTCGCCAGCTCGGCGAGGTGGGCATCGGAGGTATCGCCCCGTATCGCCTGTAGCAGTCGCCAGAGGCGGAGGTCAGTGGCCTCCGGTACCGTTGTCGGCACCGCTGGAAGCTCCGGTGGCGGCTCCGCCTGCAGGCTCGGTGCCGGCCTCCGGCTCATCCGCTGGAGTCTCCGCCAGGCGGTCGTAGCTCAAGGGAACGCATGGCCTTCTGCAGCGCGGCCTCGAAGGTACGGTCGATGGCCATGACCTCGCCGGTTGCCTTCATCTGCGTTCCCAGCAGCCGATCCGCCTGAGGGAACTTATCGAACGGCCAGCGCGGTATCTTCACCACGCAGTAGTCGAGCGCGGGCTCGAAGGCCGCTACCGTCACGCCGGTAATTTGATTCTTGATCTCGTCGAGCTGTAATCCCAGGGCGATCTTGGCGGCCACCCGGGCTATGGGATACCCGGTCGCTTTCGAGGCCAGCGCCGAGCTCCGGCTGACCCGGGGGTTGACTTCGATCACATAAAACTGGAGCGAATGCGGATCGAGGGCGAACTGGATGTTGCAGCCGCCCTCGACCCCCAGGGCGCGAATGATCCGAAGTGAGGCGCTTCGCAGCATCTGGTGCTCACGGTCGGAGAGAGTCTGGCTGGGCGCCACCACAATACTGTCACCGGTATGAATGCCGAGAGGGTCGAAGTTCTCCATGTTGCAGACGGTAATGCAGGTATCCGCCGCATCCCGCAACACCTCGTACTCGAGCTCTTTCCATCCTCGCAGGTACTGCTCGACCAGTATCTGACCTATGGGGCTGGCCGCGAGCCCCGATTCGGCGATGCGGGCCAGCTCGGCGCGGGTTCTCGCCACGCCGCCCCCGGTCCCTCCCAGCGTAAAGGCGGGACGGATGACGACCGGCAGACCAATGGTCCCGGCAAAGTCGAGGGCACCCTCCAGGGTGGTGACCGTCCGGCTGGGTGGTACTTCGATGCCCAGGTCGAGCAGTAGCTGCTTAAAGAGCTCGCGGTCCTCGGCGCGGAGTATGGTTGAGAGCGAGGTGCCCAGCAGCTTGACGTTGTACCGCTCCAGTACCCCCGCCTGCGACAGCTCGACCGCCAGGTTGAGACCGGTCTGCCCCCCGAGCGTAGCCAGCAGGCCGTCGGGCCTCTCTCGCTCGATGATCCGCTCCAGCACCGGAACGGTAAGCGGCTCGATGTAGGTCGCGTCGGCGATTCCCTCATCGGTCATAATGGTCGCGGGATTGGAGTTGACCAGGATGACGCGCCGGCCTTCTTCGCGAAGCGCTTTACAGGCCTGTGTGCCGGCGTAATCGAACTCGGCGGCCTGCCCTATGATGATCGGTCCTGATCCTATGACCAGCACCGAATTGACGTCCTTACGTAGCGGCACGGCTTGGCATCTCCTCCTGATGTGGCGAGTCCGGTGAAGTCGCGGTCGGTTGGGCCCGTATCAGGCCGGCGAAACGATCGAAGAGCAGCCGGTTATCCTCGGGACCGGGTGCGGCCTCTGGATGGTACTGTACCGAAAAAATGGGTAGCTGTTTATGCGCCAGCCCTTCGACGCTTCCATCTGAGAGATTGGTATGGCTGACATAAAACCCGCTCTCTACCGGTAGGGAGGCGGCATCTACCTGGAAGTTATGGTTCTGTGAGGTAATGGTGACTCTGCCGGTGCGCTGCTCACGTACCGGATGATTCCCCCCATGATGGCCAAACGGCAGCCGGCTGGTCTGGGCTCCGGCGGCCAGTCCGATGATCTGGTGACCCAGACAGATGCCGAAGAGAGGAATGGGATGCGGCTCCCGAATGAGAGCGCCGACGACGCGGGTGAGCTGGGAGAGACTCTCCGGATCGCCCGGTCCATTGGCGAGCACGATGCCGTCGGGCGATAGCCGTCGTATCTGGTCCAGGTCGATGGTGTACGGCGCGATCATGACGCGTATCCCCCGCTCGAGGAGACACCGGGCGATATTTTCTTTATAGCCGGTATCGATGAGCAGGACGCTTGGCGCATCGGGCGGCGTTGATCCAATCCAGGTTCTCACCTCGCCGCCCGGATGCTCGGCTACCTCGTCGACGACGTCCAGCTCGGTCACGGTCCGCACTTCACGGGCGGCGGCTTGGAGCGTTGGTGATGTCGGGCTGGTTACTGCCTGAATAGCCCATGATGATTCCGCGCAAGGTTCCATGGGCGCGCAGGTGACGGGTTAGGGCACGAGTATCCAGGTCGGCCAAGCCAGGTATACCGAAGCGGTGGAGATAGGCGTCGAGCGACTCGGCGGCGCGCCAGTTGCTGTACTCATCAGTATACTCTCGGACTATCAGGGCGGAGAGCCAGGGCCGGCGCGACTCTGCATCGTCGGGAGCGACGCCGTAATTTCCGATGAGGGGGTAGGTCATCACCACCATCTGGCCGCGGTAGGAGGGATCGGTACAGATTTCCTGGTAGCCGGTCATACTGGTAGCGAATACTACTTCGCCCTTACGCCCGGATGCGAGGGCCTCCACCGCGCCAAAGGGCCGGCCGTGAAAGCACCGGCCGTCTTCCAGCACGAGAACCGCCCCCATGTCATTTCTACCACTAGGTAGGTGTTCCAAATCGTCTCCTCCGCTTCCTTTACCGTTCGGTGTAGACCAGAGAGCCGCCGACCCAGGTCTCTCGCACGCGTCCACGCAGTCGTAGACCTTCGAGCGGCGTGTTACGGCCCAGTGACGCGAAGCTGGCCGGGTCGACAACCCATTCTTCCTCGGGATCGATGACAACAAAATCGGCGGGAGCGCCAGGCCGCAGCGTGCCGCCCTCGAGATTCCAGGCCCGCGCGGGCCGCTCGCTGAGCGCGGAGATGAGCTGCGAGAGGCTTATCCATCCGGCATGCACCAGCGAGAGCAGCGATGCCAGCGCGGTCTCCAGTCCGGAGATGCCGAATGCGGCGCTATCGAAATCGCAGTCCTTCTCGACCAGAGTATGGGGCGCATGGTCGGTGGCGATGGCGTCGATGGTGCCGTCTCGCAGTCCATCCAGCAGCGCCTGGCAGTCGTCAGCCCGGCGTAATGGCGGATTCACCTTGCAGGCGGTATCGTAGCGATGGCCGGAGGGAAGTGAGATCCCGACAGAGAGCAGCGCCTCCGCCAGCGGCCCGCTTCGCAGGCCGGCGACCCAATTGTCAGTAAGCAGCAGATGATGAGGAGTGACCTCGGCGGTAACCGGCAGCCCCTGCCGCTTGGCCTCGCGGATCAGCGCCACCGAGCCGGCGGTACTCAGATGCGCGGCATGATACCGAGCGCCGGTGAGACGCACCAGCGCCAGGTCGCGCGCCAGCATCACCTCTTCGGCGACGTCCGGCCAGCCGGCCAGTCCCAGCCAGGTCGCGACCTGCCCCTCGTTCATCACTCCCTCGCCGGCAAGCTCCAGATCCTGGCAATGCTCCACCAACGGTAATCCGAGTGGGGTAACGTACTCCAACGCTGAGCGCGTCAGCTTGGCGCTCACTAGCGGATGGCCATCGTCGGAGAAAGCGACCGCGCCGGCCGCCGCCAGCTCCAGCAGATCGGCGAGCTCCGCGCCCCGCTGGCCCCGGGATATGGCGGCGATAGGATGGATGCGGACTTTGGAGTCCTGGGCTCGTCTTCTCACCAGCTCGATTACCGCGCTGGTGTCGATGACTGGATCAGTATTGGGCATACAGCAGATCGTCGTGAAGCCGCCGCGCGCCGCTGCTTCTCCGCCGGTCCGGATGGTCTCCTTGGCCTCAAATCCCGGCTCGCGCAGGTGCACATGCAAGTCTACCAGGCCGGGTGCGAGAACCCAGCGCTCCGGCAGGTCGCGGAGCAGCGGCGGCCCGTACTCTGGCGCTACCTGCGTGGCCACGTACTCTTCATCTCCAGCCGAAGCGACCCTGCCGTCCACCACTAGCAGCGCCCCGCGCCGGTCGATGTTCTGGCTTGGGTCTACCAGTCGCATGCCGCGTAACCAGATGGCCCGCGGCTGCTCGGCATCCTCTCGCATCGCTACTTCCCTACCTTTCGAGAAGAGTCTCCGCGTTCTTCTCCGCCGGCCAGGCAGTCGATGAGTGCCATGCGCACCGCTACACCGTTGGCGACCTGCTCGGTGATAACCGCCCGGTCGCCAGTTACCACCTCCGGATCGATCTCGACCCCTTCATTCATGGGGCCGGGATGCAGCACGAGTGCACCCTCTCTAGCCAGCTGAAGCCGCGAGGGAGTGAGCCCGTAGCGTGCGGTATACTCCCGCAGCGACGGCAGCAGTCCCGCCTGTTGCCGCTCCTTCTGCAATCGCAGCACCATGACGGCGTCGGCTCCGGCCAGCGCCACCTCGACGCGCGGCTCCACGATGACCTGGCGCGGCTGGCCGGTTACCGGTACTGGGTGATGGCGGTACAGCTCGGCCGCGGCCGGCGGTAGTAAGGTTGGGGGACCCGAGAGCACGACTTCCGCTCCCATAGTAGAGAGCAACCACGCGTTGGACCTGGCTACCCGGCTATGCAAAATATCCCCGAGAATCACGATGCGACGCCCGAGGATCGGGCCCAGATGGCGCTGTAGCGTATAGAGATCCAGCAGCGCCTGGCTGGGATGAGCATGCCAGCCATCCCCGGCGTTTATGACAGTTCCGTGGAAGTGGCGCGCAATCAGATCGGGCACCCCGGAACTGCTGTGGCGCACCACGATAATGGTGGCACCCAGCGCTTGCAGGGTTCGAACCGTGTCGACTATTGATTCGCCCTTGGTCACGCTGCTGGCAGAGGCGGTAACGTTGGTGACATCGGCGCCTAGCTGCTTTCCAGCTCGCTCGAACGAGACGCGGGTCCGGGTGCTGTTCTCGTAGAAGAGATTGACCATAAGGTGACCGAGCAGCGGCGCCGGGCTCGGCCGTTCATGGCGCTCCAGCAGCGTGCCCATATAGGCGGCCCGTTCGAGCAGCGCGGCGACTTCATCTGGCGACCAGTCGTCGACATCCAGGAGATGCCGGCGAGCGATGGGTCGCTCAAGTTGAGATGATATGGATGGTTTCACGCGTCTACTCCGGCTGGCGCACGAGCACCACCGCGTCGCGTCCATCGGTTTCGCGTAGCTGTACCCGCACGCTCTCACTCATGGAAGTCGGTACATTCTTGCCCACGTAGTCGGGTCGAATCGGGAGCTCCCGGTGACCGCGGTCTACCAGGACCGCCAGTTGTACCTTGCGCGGGCGCCCGTAGTCGAGTAGCGCCTCCAGCGCCGCGCGGACGGTGCGACCAGTGAAGAGCACGTCGTCTACCAGCACGACGATCGCGTTGTCGATGGTCACGTCGAGCTGCGGGTGGGGCTCGGTGAGCCTCGTGCCTCGGTCGGGAAGGTCATCGCGATACCGACGGATGTCCAGGGCCGCGGTGGGCACAGTGACGGTCTCGAACTGGGTGATGCGCTCCGAGAGCCGCTCGGCAAGCGGTACGCCGCGACTCTGCAATCCGACCAGCAGGAGATCTTCGGCGCCGGAATTGCGCTCGATGATTTCATGGGCAATGCGCGAAATGGCGCGCCGCATCTCTTCTTCGGTTAAGATGACCTTTTCCGTTGGAGCATCCCCTGCCTGGTCTGGCGAAGACTCCAAGATATCTGGGGATTCCGGCGGGTTCTTAGAATCCATAGAATTCGTGGAATTCATAGCACATTCGCGCTGGAGACCCATCCCCTTTCGGGGATCGGGAGGAAAGCGCGTTCTCCTTTCTCATATGAATAGCCATCAGCCTGCTGGATGGCGTGACAATTCCGGTGGTTGATGCCCGCAACGGTCACCCCACGGGTGGTGATGTTGAACGAACCGGAGGCACGGACGGCGACCCTCCCGGTGTAGGTCCCAACCTTCGTCCCAGACCTCACCACGGCGCGCACCAGATCACCCGTCACAAACCCCTTGATCCGTCGTTGGCCTTTGGCCGCTGTCCTGGGGAAGCCATACGAATTCATCCGGCACATCTGCCGCGACTCGCGTCCCCTGGCCGTGATGAGCAGTGCCCGCACGGAGGCAACGCCAAGTGTGACAGGGGTGCTGGTCCCCACACAGGCCGCATCCAGCCAATGTGTTTTGGGGAGGTTCCGCTGGATGCGATTCCACTTGGTGCGTCCACCGCTTGCCGTTTCCAGCGGGAGACCCAGGCTCCGAAGACGCTGATACAGTGCCCACCGCGTCGTGTTGACCGCCGCAGCATCGTGCAAGGGCACGTTGGCTTGTGCCTGGACCTGAGGATGGCCAAACTCAGCAGCCGTCTGTGTGCCTTTGGCGAGATTGCAGCGTGCACAGGCGAGTGTGAGATTACTGATGCGATGAGACCCGCCGCGGCTTCTGGGCACAATATGCTCGACCTGCAGCGGGACGCTGGTTGCTCCACAGTACACGCAGGTCCGATGCCACTTCTCCAATAGGTATTCCCGCACTTCATAGCCCGCCAGCTCGCCCTGCTGATACTCCACTCCGCTGATCTGCGGATTCTGCATCACGTGGGTATCAAACCTGACGAGTTCCAGGGAGAGCGCGGTGATGGGGCAGAGGCGTGCCAGCCGGTGTACCCAGGTGAGCACGTTCTGCACGCGACTCTCCAGCGAGGGGGCCAGCCACCCCTCGGCTCTGGTCCGGTTATTGGAGCGTGCCGGCCGATAGCGTGTATGACGCGCGCGACGAGCACGGCGAACGGCCCGACGCGCCGTCAAGCCATCGCAGACCTGCTGGCCGCGATGGGTCAGTTCTGCCGCAAACGGAACCTGCCCGGTTAGGTCGTGGACGATGGCCAGTCCCGTGGTCTTCGAGCCGGGATCAATCTTGAGACGAAGGGGCGGAGCAGCCTCGTCGGGTTTGGCCTGCTTGAGAATGATGGTGAAGGGGTAGCGTCGCCACACCGCCGCTTTGCCAAGCGTGAGCAATCGCCTGGCAGTTCCAGGGTGAACGGGGGTGAGGGGACGGTTCTGGGTATCGACGACAAAGACGTAGGTCATAGCGCACACCGTTTCTGCCCGTGTGGGCCTCTGGTTGCCTTGCGGCGTCCAGGTGATGTTTTCCTCGACAAAGATATCCAGCGGTTTCAGGTGCTCGTAGCACGGACTCGAACCCTGTCTGTCGGTTTAACTACGAGCCGCAGAGCTGTGGGCTGGAACGTCACCCACAGGTGCCTATACATTCGCCGGTATCGTAGTCCGAGAACTCGTTGCCGAGTTCGGACTGAGTCTGGTCAGGTTCAGGCGTGCTTGGGTATCGTTCCCTCACAAGCCCATCCCCTTCCAGGGGATAGGGTACCTGACAAGAGGTCACCTTTCCACCGCAAAAAAATACCTTCGCCTCCAGAAGTGGAGAGAAGGTGGGGGCAACTGGGCACGCAACATCGGTGTACTTCTCCTTCCCGGCCTCACGGTGCCGGTATTAAAGGGAGGTCTCTCTTGACCGTTGAGTATACCACAAACTCGCCCGGCCCGGCAAAGTGGAGCTGTAGTTACGTTGCCTTCAGCCGCGCGACGGGGCGGACCCAGATCCGGCATCTCGGCGGGACAGGTTAAGGTGTGCTCAAACTCCGTTCACTCGTCACGTGTGCTGCCATTGTCAGGATGATTTCCGAGTCTTGTGCCCGTCATCGCACTGACCAAACAGGTGAGCAGAGTTGCGGACATTCTCATGAGCATCTTTACTCGCCACCACTGTACTGCCCTTTGATCATACCCTCACAGCAGACCACCCTAGGCATTGACCTGCTCCAGCTTTTGCTCAATGAACTGTGTTGTGGCTTGCTTTGTTTGGCGTCTAGTAACGATGTCCAACCCAAACATACAAATTCCCTGTCACACAGCATTGGTCTTTCGCCAGTCGATATGTCTCATACCGTGTCGCGCAATACAGTTGTAGCATGTCCCATCACTAGTCCCGCACACACTCGGTTGGGGTGGCCGTCACATGGCAACGATGCCACGCGACCGCGTATGACACAGAACAGGAGCAAGAAGATGCACATCACGCGCAGTGTTCTGCCGGCTTCCGTGACCCTTGTGGACGGTGTGGTGTACGCCGGGCTGGGCAAGATCTACGCGCTGGATGCGGGGACGGGTACGCTGGTGCGCGAGTATCCGGTGCCCAGCGTACACGGCAACCATACCATCGCAGGAAACGTGCTCTATGTGAATGTGAACCACGGCATGCAGGGGTGGGTCCAGGCACTTGCGGTGAGTGACGGCCACGAGCTCTGGCGCGACGCGACGGGAGGGCGTCCGTCAGGCGCACCGCTCGTCGTGGCGGGCCACGTCTACACCTGCACCGCGGAGGGTGACGTGTTCACCTGGCAGGCATCAGATGGCAGGCTGCTCTGGCGCCGTGCGATGGGGCCTCTCCTCTTTTCCGCGCCCACGTGTGGGGACGGTGTGCTGTACACCTCGCGCGCGGTGAACGCGCCAGAGGTCCCCTCCGTGCAGGCGCTGGACGCGGAAACCGGCACGGTCCGCTGGCAAGCCGAGCTCCCTGCTTCTAGTACAGTGCCCCTCGTCGCTTCTGGCGGCGTGGTCTACGCCAGCACGCACGCGGGGTGTGTGGCGCTACGTGCTGCTGACGGCACGCTGCTCTGGCGACGTGACGCCCGCTGGCTCCAGCCCTCAGTGCCCTGTCTGCTGGACCACACCATCTACGTCAGCTACAGTGAGTGGCGGCGGCACCTGCCCGGCGGGCAACGGCCACCCGAATCGAGCCTCGACGTCTACATCGAGGCGCTGCGCGCTACCGACGGCACGCTGCTTTGGCGCCAGCGGCTGGGAGCCGACACCGACGCTCGCGGCGTCACCGCGCCGGCAGTCGCGGGCGGTGTCGTCTACGTGGGAGCGGATAACGGATGCCTGTACGCGCTCAACGCTGCGGATGGGACAGTGCGGTGGTCCTGCCAGACGGGAGGCTCTCTGCTCTCTGCACCGGTCGTGGGCGAAGGCCGGGTGTACTTCGGGGTGAACAGCGGCCACGTCTATGCGCTCGCTGAGCAGGATGGCGCGGTCCGCTGGCAAACGTACACGGATGTTTCCGTCACGGTCGCTGCCGGCGTAGAGATCACGGGCGGTATCCAGATCACCGGGGTGAGTAGGTCGTAGGGGTGGGACCGGGGGAGGCTGGCTGATACCAGGCGTGTCATTTGCCACTGTGGCATACAGTTGGAGAATAGCTCTCTGCGGCCATGGCTGCTCGGTAGATTGGCCAGGAGAAAACGACACCAGTCTGATGCGACGCGGTATCCTACGCTGGCGCACCCTACCGTTGTAAAACGTGAGGATGGCACGACATATTCACCTCCAACCGCATTTCACCACAAACGAACTGGCAACGCGCTATCGCAGCGCCTGCGACCCTACCCGGCGCAGCCGTTGGCAGTTTCTCTGGCTGCTCAGCCGTGGCTTTACGGCGACAGCGATTGCTGTAATGACGGGCTATTCCGCTTACTGGATCGGCCAAATCGCCGGCCGCTACAATACTGAAGGTGCCGACGGAGTTCGAGATCGGAGGCACCACGCCAAACCAGGTACCCCGTCACTCTCAGCAGAACATCAGCAAGAACTGCATGCTGCCGTCTCGGGGCCAGCTCCCGGCGGTGATCAGTGGTGTGGGCGCACCGTGGCTGCCTGGATCAGCCAGCGCCTGGGCCGCCGAGTCCCCAGCCAGGTGGGCTGGCGCTGGCTGCGGCGAATCGGTGCACACTGGCGCAAGCCACGCCCACGCCACATCTCGGCTGATCCAGAGGCGCAACGCGACTCTAAGGAGCGCCTGCGTCCTTTACTGCGGCAGGTAGCAACTGCCTTTCCTCACAGCAAGGTAGAACTCTGGGCCATCGATGAGCACCGCATCGGACTCAAGCCGCTGGTGCACAACATCCGGACGCTTGGCGACCAACGTCCCGTTGTTCACCGCCCTGCACTGCTTCGTCTGGCGCTACCTCGTCGGTTTCGTGCATCCTGCCGGCTTCGCGCACGGTATGGCATCTGGCGACGACGGTCACTATCGAGCTCTTCTCGGTCGAGTTGGAAGCCTTGGCACAGACGGTCGGAGCG
The DNA here is from genome assembly GCA_963810535.1 of uncultured Chloroflexia bacterium. GTDB lineage: Bacteria > Chloroflexota > Ktedonobacteria > Ktedonobacterales > JADMIN01 > JAJPKE01. The sequence goes on along the minus strand of CAWENW010000009.1, from coordinate 36,223 downwards.
GGTCCAACCAAACAGATCGTGCTGGTGCAGGGCTGTGCGGGCTGGCATGACAGTCCCAAGGTACGGGTGCCCGAGCATGTCCACATGCGGTTCTTGCCACTCTATTCGCCCGAGCTGCAGCCAGCCGAGCATCTGTGGCCACTGACGAACACGGTGTTGGTCAACCGGCACGTCGCCACCACCCGCGACCTGGAGGACGCCCACGCCGAGTGCTGCGTGGCGCTGCAAGCCCACCCCGACCTCATCCGCTCCACAACGCATTTCCATTGGTGGCCGCAGCGAATCAAGAAACGCCAAGGTCCCGGGCGAAATGCGTAGTACACCGGTGCGACGCGACAATGCCTCACCGTCGAGGAGCGTACCTGCTGGAGAGGTGCGCACGTTAAGCTCGGGTGATCTGCACAATGTTGCTCACGCCGCCGTTGACAGGGCACCCGCCCACAGTGACGGCAAAACAGGCTTGCAAGGCTTGCGCCGAGATGGCATCTTGCGCGAAGAAAACGTAGTAGCCAGGAGCCAGTGTTGCGGGCACGGTGAGTGGTACGGATTCGTCCGTGCTGCTCCAGGTGGTGGTGTGGATGGGGATCGTGCTGGCGACGACGGGACCGGGAGGCGGAAAGTCGTGCGGCGGCCCGCTCGACGGTGAGGCTGGAAGCTCGTCAGCCTGGGCGGCAGCGCGCGTGGCGAAGGGACCGATGAAGCCGGCGGTCAGCGTCTCAAGGACGGGCTGTGTGCTGGCATTAGAGGGCTCGGGCAGCGCACACCAGAGCACGCGCAGGGTGACACCGGGGTGGTAAACGAGCTGTAGTGGCACGGGACCGAGGGCCAGGTGCTCATACCAAAGATGGGCACTCGGAGGAACTGTGGGCGGCGGGACAATGGGAGTCGGTATCGCTGTGCGGACGGTGGAGCATGTCAGCGACGACAGGCGGTGGCTCGCCGCGGTGCCAGTGGGGCTAGGCACTGCGGTACTCCCCGCCACCGATGCCCCGCACCCGGCAAGCAGCAAGAGTGGCCAGATCACGCTCAGGAGGAGCACTCGGCGGCAGGTCCCCGTTGATTGGCAGGGCACTCGACTCAGCCTGAGTCGCATTGCGCCTTTCCCTTCATGATCACATCACTTTGAGCTGCTCGCGTATCTCCGCCGTCGCAGGAAGGCGCGCTCGCACCAGCAGAACGCTGCGGAATGTATGAGCGCCCCTGGTCCAAGCGGATGGTGTGGTTGCTTCTTCCCAATGATACGACATGGTCGCGTCAATCCGTCGGCGAACGCCCCTTCACCGGCGTGAGGGACTCCACGACCTGGCGGCAGCAACAAACTACAATAGTATGGTGCGACGCGGTATCAGTCGTCGCAAATGCTATTGCTAGTCCTGACGATAACTCTCCATTACCTTATGACCTGCTGTGGCAAGCGCCCAAAGAACCACAGAACTAGTTGAGACGGTCTCGGCACGAAGCTCCGATGGCCTCATTTTACTGGTAGCCACCGCAGCCCATCCATCGATATTCTTGGCAACCTCATTCCAAAAGTCAACTGCCAGAGGGACGCAGCGCCTCGTCCCGCTGGCGTTCGGCTTCGTTCGCCTGGTCTCTGCGCCCCAGCTTTTTGAGCACGGCCACCTTATGTCTCCACGTGCTGGTATTCGTCGGGTCCAGGGCTAAAGCCTGCTCAAAGGTTGACAGAGCTTCCTCACAGCGTTTGAGTCTGGAGAACGTGGCGCCGAGGTTGCTCCAATAGATGGCAGATTTTGGATTCAAGACCAAGGCTTGCTCAAAAGCCCTAAGGGCTTCCGTATTGCGGTCAAGGTCATAGAGCACACGGCCCTTGTTGTGCCAGGCGGGAGCATACTGAGGATCTATAGAGAGGGCCTTCTCATGGGCGGCCAGCGCCTCCTTGTACCGGCGCAGAAGTCTCAGCGCAATACCTGCATCACTCCAGGCTGAGGCCAATTGAGGATCTACAGCTACTGCCTGCTCATAGGCTGTGAGAGCTTCCTCATAGCGACGCTGGCTCTGGAGCGTGTAGCCCAGGCCTGTCCAGTACTGAGCAATTGTCGCGTTCAATGCCAGGGCTCGCTCGAAGGATGTCAGCGCCTCCCGGTAACGGCGCAGTCTGTAGAGTGCCCAGCCCGTGCCGTTCCAGGCAGAAGCAAGCTTGGGATCAAGGGTCAGAGCTTGCACATATGCCCCCAAAGCGTCCTCGTAGCGGCCCAAGCGTAAGAGTATAGTGCCTTTGCCAGTCCAGCCGCCGGGAGCCTTTAGGTCAATCGTCAGTGCCCGTTCGTAGGCTTCGAGCGCCTCCACAGTACGCTGCAATTTGGAGAGCACTGTGCCGGTATTGATCCAAGCCTGGACAAAGTGAGAGTCAAGAGTCAGTGCCTGATCTAAAGCTACCTGTGCCTCCTCAAACCGTTTCAATCCTACCAGTGCAGCGCCTTTGTTGTTCCAGGATCGAGCGGATGTGAGTTCTAGAGCCAGTGCCTGGTCAAACGCGCCTAAGGCGTCCTCGTAACGGGCAAGGTCATGGAACGAAGCGCCAGTAGCAGTCCAGAGAGTGACGTCTCGTGAATCCAGGACTAGCGCCTGCTGGTAGGCTGAAAGCGCCTCCTCATAGCGTTTTTGCGCCGCCAACCCATTCCCACGGATCATGGCTTGTTTTGCCGTCTCAGTCCCAGCCAGTGGTGTGGCAGCCGCAGGCGCTTGGGCCGGTAGAATCCCGAGCAGGCGAACGACCTGTCTCGCCGCGTCAGTTGCGCTGAGCCCGCTATCCCCAGCCCCACTCACCCGCGGGAACTCATTCCAGTCCTGCGAGATATCTGCTTGCTCGGCTACCACTAACGAGATGACACTCTCGGGTTGCTGGTCACGTAACCGAGTGGCCGCATCTATCAGGCGGTGTACCCACGACTTCTCCACCGAGTGAGGAGAGAGAATTAGCACAAAGATGGGCCGTAGCCGCAATTCCGGTTCTATTTCTTCCTCTGGTCCTCCATAACCCATGGTGTTCTCGTCGTACCAGACGGACGCCCCTGCACTCCTTAGGGTGTCGACAAAAGTGCGGCACCAGGTGTTATCCTCGTGCGCATGGCCGACAAAGATCCCAGCAGCTTCGGCCATTGACTACCTCCCTGACAGGCAGAGCAACACGTAAGAAAAGTGTACATGCGCAATGCAGCCGGGCGCAATAGCCAGCGGTCCGCTGATGTTTCTTCGCCTCCTTGAACAGGAATTCAGCGCTGCCGATGATGGCGTGGGAAGTACGTGATCGGCAATGGTGGCGGATCATGGGCAGTTTGGGGAATTGCCATTCGGAGGTGAGCAGCCCATCTTGCTCTATAGATGCCAGACTCCGATTTCAGCAACTACCGGACACCAAATGCAATTTCAGGTAACTGCCGAAGTGCGTGGTTCTTGCGGCACTGCGTTTCGTATTCGGTGCGCAGTGAGCCCCAGACATACTCTTCCATCCTATAGCTGAGACATAGATTGAGGCGGATAGCATGCGAGAATGATAGCGCTGTGACAATCCAGCGCAGCCTTCGCAGGGCTGCGCTGCGTTGCCGGAAAAATTCGTTGTCGTCTCGGAGGACGATGGTCAAGTACCACTGCGTCATCTGGATCAGTCCAGGTGTCTTATACGGAACTACCAGCACTGCGTACATCTCCTGCCAACGGATCAGTCCGACGCCACAGAAAAGAAGTGAGCAGTTATCAATCAGACCTTCCTCTGTCACCGTCACTGCTGGTTGGTGCCGAAGAAGCTGGTAACACTCACCAGCAGCGAGATAGGCCAGAATTGGTACGAGAATGGTCGTGCAAAAAATCATCACTACGTTCGTTGTCTCCGCTCCTGCCGCATCGGCTGTATACGATGGTGGGCTAATTACTATCCACACGCAAACAGCAAGGCATCCTAGAGCGAACAGCACCTGACCTGCACATAGTGCAGCAAGCTTGGTTTTGTTCGGGTATACCACGATTGGTGGACGAGCTGCCAAGGCAGAACTCCTACACAAATTCCTCAACGAATCTGCCTAGCAGTATCCCTCAAATCCTGATAGTCCGCAACATATATGGTGGACTAGTATCTACATGTGCAGAGAGAAATTCAGTGGATGGAGTAAGAGCGCAAAGTGACTTATCCTGTTTTGCATCTCGCCTGCCCTCAGCCGGAACTGTGTCTTTAGCGCCGTCGTCTTGGCAACTGCTTGGACCGAGCCGCTGCCGATACAGCTCGGGCCTCAGCTGCTCGCAGTACCTCTTGAGTTTCTGCGGCTTTGGCAGCGGTAATCTTCTCCGTTGGCTTCACCGCGTCCGGTGGGCATATTTGCTGGCGCAGCAGATGCAGGATCTCCAACTGCGTCTGATTGATCTGGAAGAGCACGTCCACTTCTTGAGCCTCATGATCGTCACGTATGTGGTCTCTCGCTGCTGACCGATTTTGGCTCATCATCACGAATGTGCTCAAGAAGATGGCCTCGAGGCTCACCAGTAAGGTGAGGAGCCCAAATGGAAAAGGCTCGATCCGTAGAATAATCCAAAGAATGAACCAGAAGGCGTGAATGCCGACAAATACCCACGACCCCACGAAACCCGTGATTATGTCTGCGGCCTTGTCACCTAGATCAGATGGCTGCCAGATATGATGGCGAGCGTGGTTTATCTGCTGAGGAGGTTTCATCGTAACCCACCTTTGTGACGTTCTGATTCTAGATATGATAGATGTAGGGAGACAAATCAAACTAATGATATCGGCTCTCCACGCCGCTAGCAAGGAGGACCATTGGACCTAGCTCGTCTGTGACCAGGAAGGTCTGGCTGGGTTATACTGCGTCTGTACTGCCCTCGTGATTGCGTAGGTCCCAGGTGCTTATGTTGGGAACGTTTGCACGGGAATCTCGGACATATCGGTGCGATGGCAGGTCGAAGTGGACCCTCGAGGTGAGCGTAAGAGCAGCGGAGAAGTGATGTGGGAACGCGTCTGGTGATAGGACAATCGGGAGGGGCCACGGCGGTCATCAACGCCAGCCTGGTAGGGGCAATTCGCGGGGCACTTGCGCAACCCGGGAAAGTGGATGGCATCTTCGGCGCGCGGTACGGCATACGCGGCGTGCTGGAGAAGCAGGCGCTGGACCTGGGGCAGCTGGACAGCGCTTCGCTCGCGGCATTGCTGCGTACTCCCTCGGCGGCGCTGGGCTCCTGTCGCTACCGATTACAGGAGGGTGAGGCGGAGCAGGCGGTAGCTAACCTGGCCTCGCTGGGCGCCGGATACTTCCTCTATATCGGTGGAAACGACTCGGCCGACACCGCCCACCAGATGGCACTGGCCGCCGCGGCTGCGGGAATCGATCTACGTATCATCTGCGTGCCCAAGACCATCGACAACGACCTGCCCGAGACCGATCACTGTCCCGGCTATGGCAGCGCCGCCCGCTTCCTTGCGCTGGCGGTTCAGGATTCGGCGCTCTGCACCGAGGCCATACCAACCCATTACCCAGTGAAGATCATCGAAGTCATGGGGCGTGACGCCGGCTGGCTGGCCGCCGCGGCGGCGCTCGGAAAAGAAACCGAGGAGGACCCTCCACACCTGATTTATCTGCCGGAGTATCCTCTGGACCCGGATGCGTTCCTCTCGGATGTGGAGGGGGTGTACCGAAGTCTCGGCCAGGTTGTCGTGGTGGTGGCCGAAACCGTGCGAGACTTAGCTGGGGCGCCGCTCGGCGCTCTGCAGCAACAGGGTGAAGACGCATTTGGGCACCGGCTGCTTGGAGGAGCCGCTCCGTATCTGGTGAGCCTGGTACGCAGCCGCCTGGGCCTGCGCGCCCGCTACGACAAGCCAGGAGATTTGCAACGTATGTCGTCGGCGTGTGTCTCCCGCACCGACCGGGAGGAAGCCGAGATGGTTGGACGCGTGGCGGTAGATGCGGCGCTTGCCGGAGAAACGGACAAGATGATCACGCTTGGGCGCGACCGAGATGGGCAGGGGGCGACTACCGGTCTCGCCGCGTTAGCGCTCATCGCCAACCAGCACCGGCCGCTTCCACCGTCCTTTGTTTCCAGCGGTGGCAGGGGCATAACGCGGGCCTTTCGCGACTATGCGTTACCTCTGCTGGGCGATCCTTTGCCGCGGCCGGTCCGACTACGGGGACCGGTGGTGACCTGGTGAGCGCACCAGTAGCGAGAGGAGCATAGAACGATGGCGCAGCTGGAACGGGCAATCGTGATCGTACTTGACGGTGTGGGGGTTGGGCAGGCGCCGGATGCCGGCGCCTACGGCGATTCGTCGGCTAACTGCCTCACCAACTGCGCGCATGCGGTCGGCGGCTTGCATCTGCCTACTTTTGAGGCTATGGGTCTTGGGAATGTCACGCCCATAGAGGGCACCCCACCTGTAGGGACCGCTTTAGGCGTCTATGGGAGGCTCGAGGAGGCCTCTGCCGGTAAGGACAGCACGACCGGTCACTGGGAGCTGATGGGAGTGACGTTGAAACGGCCATTGCCGACCTATCCAAACGGCTTTCCCGCCCCGCTGGTAGCGGAGTTCGAGAGAGCTATCGGCCGGGGCACCCTTGGCAACAAGGCGGCCTCGGGCACCGTCATCATCGAGGAGCTGGGCCAAGAGCACCTGCGAACCGGCATGCCGATTCTCTACACCTCCGCCGATAGCGTCTTCCAGCTGGCGGCGCACGAGGAGGTGATACCGCTGCCGGAGCTATACCGGATGTGCGAGATCGCTCGCGGACTCCTCACCGGAGACAATGCCGTCGGTCGAGTCATTGCCCGGCCATTCATCGGCCGGCCGGGCAGCTTTATCCGAACCCCCCACCGGCGGGATTTCTCGCTGGATCCGCCGGCGCCGACCCTGTTGGATCGCCTCAAGGAAGCTGGCTACACGGTCTCCGGCATTGGTAAGATCGAAGACCTTTTTGCCGAACGAGGTCTGACCAGATCCAACCATACCGGAACCAACCAGGCAGGGATGGAGGCGGCCGAAGCCGAGGTGGCCAAGAAGTTCAGCGGCCTGCTTTTTGTCAACCTGGTCGATTGCGACCAGCTCTATGGCCACCGCCGGGATCCACACGGGTATGCCGCCGCGCTCGAGGTTGTCGATGCCTGGCTGCCGAAGCTGATCTCCGGGCTGGGCCCTGGTGACGCGCTATTTATTACCGGCGATCATGGGACCGATCCCACCTTCCGAGGCACCGACCATACGCGAGAGGCGGTGCCTCTCCTGGGAGTGGGGCCGGCGATTTCTCGCTCGAATGTAAATCTGGGCGCCCGCCAGTCGTTCGCCGATCTGGGAGCCACCCTGGCGGAGGCGTTTGGGGTAGCGAAGCTTGAGTCGGGCACCAGTTTTGCCGCCGAGATCGGGTTAGGCTAGGACGCCGGTCCCGCGCTGAAGGAGGGGGGATCCCATAGGAGAGGGACTCCCTCTCCTATGGGATCCCCCCTCCCTAACTCCTACATTCGCCTAACCTCTGAGACTCGCCCTATGTCGGATGTGTGCGGCGCAGTAGCAGGATATGCTGCCAAGGTGTTACACCGAGTGCCGCATCCGGTGCGGCCTCTACCAGCTACAAAGCTAGAAACGGAGAAATGCGCCCATGGGGCGATCTCGTAACGTGTTGCTTCTTATCCCAGTTGTAGCGAGCTTGCTGGTGGTTGCGGCCTGCGGCGGGACCTCCAGCGCAGCCGTCGCTCCAACGGTGACAGCGGCGACATCGAAGACAGCGACGACAACAAAGACAGCGACGACAGCGACGACAGCGACGACAGCGACGACAGCGACGACAGCGACGACAGCGGCCACCACCTATACCGCCGCCTGTAATGGGGTGGCCCAGGTCAATCAGTCTCTCACATCGCTCTCAGACGTCAACCCAAACACTACTGTCGGCGAAGTGAAAACTGCGCAGGCAAAGGTCACGGCCCAAGTGGCCCTCATCAAGCCGCTCATCCCCGCCTCCGAGACTGGGGTGGTGAGTGAGATCAGCGCGGCAAACACACAGTTATCCGCGCAGATCGCCGGCTATCCCAATCAGACGCCGATCAGCAAGACCTCTGTCAATGTTCAAGGCATCAAGTCCACGGCCGCCGCGGCGCAGACGAAGACGAACAACCTGAACTCCATGCTCAACTGCGGCAAAAAATAGTCTCTCCAAATAGACTCTTAGACGCGAAAAAGCGACTTTGGTGTGTACATGTATGTGTACACGTCAAAGTCGCTTCGCACGGTCGGGGCGAGAGGATTTGAACCTCCGACCCCCACAACCCCATTGTGGTGCGCTACCAGGCTGCGCTACGCCCCGATGTCATCCCACGATACCATACATAGGGCGGCCGCGTCAAGCGCCGGGGGGGTAACGAAAGCCCAGCGCGAGCCGGCATAGTGCGCCCGTTCCCCGGTTACGGAAGACGCCGGTCGGCGGCATCGGCCGCCTGCCCGGCGACGTTCCCAATAGCGGAGTCGGCACCGGCCTGCGCGGCGCCACCTACGACCTGACCCGCGGCAGATCCCTCCACGTTGCCAAGCGCTCCGCCGACGGCACTCTCGGCTGCGCCGCTGATAGCTCCGGCGGTGTCTCCGGTCGCGGTCTGGGTTGTGGCCTGTACGGCATTGTGCACCGTCTCGCCCAGCGATGGGCTGCCTGCGCCCTGCCCGGTTGCCGCCGCGGTGGCGCTATTTACCGCCCCGCCAATAGCGCTGTTCGCTCCTGCCGCAAGCGCGTCGCTGACCGTCTGCCCTCCCGGAACGTTGCCGAGATGGCCCAGCACATTGCCGACCGCTCCCTGTGCCGAATTGGTGACGGTCTCCTGTACTGACTGCTCTGCCGACTGTACCGCATCGCCGGCCGCTCCTTTGAGCGCCTGCTTGATAGAATCAAAGAGACCCATGTGTTGCCTCCCGTTTCGCCTGAAATATTACGTACACTGTCGCCAAGCTCTTGAGTCGTCGAGGTCGCGGCACCCAGTGGTGCCCCTTGGCCGCCACCGTGAAGTGTGTCTTGTGGTAAAGCGGCCTGTCAAGCTACGCCCCGAATATGACTTTGGTCACTGGTACGCAAACACGCGAAGTGACCTTCATCGTGACCTACGATACTGCCAGCGAGGGACTGGGCGTGTTATTCTGTTCGCGAGAAGGAGGCATAGGTAATTATGAGCATTGATCCGGACCAGTCCTTGGCGATCAGCGCCGAGAACCTGTCCAAGACATACGGGCAGACCAAGGCAGTGGACGGCATTACTATCGAGGTGCGCCACGGCGAGATATTCGGCTTGCTGGGCCCGAACGGTGCAGGAAAGTCGACCACCATTGAAATGATAGAAGGGTTACGCACCCCTGATTCCGGGCGCATCAGTGTACTGGGACTCCGCCAGCCGGAGGACGCCGTAGCCATAAAGACGCGAATAGGCATTCAGCTGCAAACGACCGCGCTCTATCCCCGGCTCACCGTCACCGAGCTCCTTGACCTGTTCCACCAGTTCTATCGTGGACGCAAGACGCTCTCCACCGAAGAGTTGATCAATATGGTGGACCTGGGAGAGAAGCGACACACCCGCAGCAAAGAGCTTTCCGGCGGACAGAAGCAGCGGCTGAGCGTGGCGTTGGCCCTGGTCAACGATCCTGATATCGTGTTCTTTGACGAGCCCACTACCGGACTTGATCCACAGGCCCGCCGCCAGCTCTGGGATGTGCTGCAGAGTCTTCGCCACCAGGGCAAGACGCTGATGCTGACCACCCATTATATGGAAGAGGCGGAGAAGCTCTGCGATCGCGTCGCCATCGTGGATCACGGGCACGTTATCGAAACCGGCTCACCCAACGAGCTGATCCACCGCTACTTCAAAGATATCGCCATCGAATTCCTTGACCCGGATCATCGCGGAGCCGACGCGTATCGCAATATACCAGGCGTCACGCACGCAAGCAGCGAGGACGGCCATGTGGCCCTCTACAGCTCCGACGTCCCCAAAACCATGGCGGCGCTTTTAGATGCTGGTCCTTCCGGCACGGGCGGCAGCTCTCTCAATGACCTCAACGTACGGAGCGCCACGCTTGAAGACGTTTTCCTCAAGATCACGGGACGTGCGCTGCGAGACTAGCCTCCCGTTGATACTGGGAAACAGAAAAATACATCGGAAGTAGAAAGAAGCTCGCTATGTCTACGATTTGGAGCCTCTACCGCGCCAACGTGAGAGAGTTCGTCCGGGATCGCGCGGCGCTGTTCTGGACATTCGCCTTTCCTCTGATATTTATCGTCCTCTTCGGCCTCATCTATGGAAACACGGGTTCTATCTCCTACAGTCTCGTGCTAGTAAATCACGATAACAGCGTGAGCAGCCAGCGATTGGCCGAGGCGTTCTCAGTGCCTTTTTTCAAGATCAAGCATGAATCGCAATCGGCGGCGATGTCCGATATTAAGAACGGCAACCTCGACATCCTGGTCGTGATCCCAAGCGGGTTCGGTGCCCAGCTGGGCACGCGGACCCCAGCCTCCGTCCAGATGGTCTATGCCGGCAGCAGCAATGACGCCAGCTCTCAGGTGGAGAACCAGCTGGTTCAACAGGTACTGGCGGGGTTTAATCAGAGCGTTGCGCCCTATACCCCTCCGGCGACGCTGCAAGTGCAGAGCGTGGTCGCCCACAACGTCAACTCCGTCAGCTATCTCGCTCCCGGTATCATGGCTATGGCATTGATGCAGCTGGGTCTCTTCGCCACCGTCGCACCGCTGGTTACGCTGCGCCAGGAGCAGGTGCTGCGCCGGCTGGGAGCCACACCGCTGCCGCGCTGGCAGTTGCTGGTGAGCCAGGTCCTCTTCCGTCTGACCATTGGAGTCGTGCAGTGCGCAATCATACTCGCCATCAGTATCACGTTCTTCAATGTGCAGATCATCGGAAATCCGCTGGTGCTGGCGGGATTGGTGGTGCTTGGCGCCATCATGTTTATCTCGCTCGGCTACCTGATCGCGTCGGTGGCCAGAACGGTGGAGAGCGCCAACGGCATCTCACAGGCAATCAATTTCCCCATGCTCTTCCTCTCGGGAGTCTTCTTCCCGCTGGCGTTTCTGCCCGCTTTCCTGAGTCCAATCGTCAATGCTCTGCCGCTTACCTACCTGGGAGACGCCTTCCGGCAGGTAGCGGTAGGCAGCGTGCCCCAGTTTCCGCTGGGTGTGGACGTGCTGGTCCTGGCCGGGTGGGCGCTCGTCTGCTCACTGCTTGCCGCGCGCTTCTTCAAGTGGGAGTAGGGCCACACGCACCTGCGCGGCGGCCGGGTGACCTATGTCAAATGGGGGCGGAGATTTCTCCGCCCCTATACGCATATGTTATACTGGCCTGGGAGAAAAGACTGCCTGGAAGGAAACCGTGAGGTGTCGTGACGGCTGTACAGCTCTAGTAGCGTTTGGGGGAATGCGGTAGAAAATGACGACTTTCCAGATGCCTGGACCTGCCCTCGATATGGATGCCCAATCCTCTACGACGCCGCTCGTCGTACTTTTTGAACGGGACGATGCTATTGCTGTGCCGCTGCTGTCACAGCTGCGAATAGCCGGCTATGATGTGCGTGGGGCCCGCACGCCAGTCGAGCTTTTTGATGTGACTTCCAAGCAGCTGGTAGCGCTGATACTCATCGATTTGGGCGGCGCTACCGCCGGCCGGCGCGAGTTCTGGGTAGCGCTCGACGGAGCGCGTCGCGGCCGCTCGATACAGGTGATGACGTTCCGATACACCGCTCCCGGAAGCATTTTCGACGCCGATTTCGAGCCATCGGCCCGTGCCATGGCCGACGTAGAAGTTCACGGCGCCCACGAATTCCAGGTTATCATCGATGGCGTGCGGGGGCGAGTGGCGAGCCCAGCACTCACGGTGATGGCGGATCCATTTCCCCAGCCGTTTGCGCAGCCTTCCATCTCGCTGTTGTCCGCGGGCCAGCCTGGATACATCCCACCCATCGGCGCGGCGCTCGGCATTCCGTCGCCATTCATGTCTCTGCCGGCGGCGCCGCAGCTGAGTGTCCCGCAAATGCCCGAGGACTCGAGCCCGTTCGCCCATCCAGCCACTTCCAATCCATTCATCGAGACTGGGCAGCTACTGGGAGCTATCGGACACGAATCTGAAGATTCGCCGTTTGCTCAACCATACTCGACGAACCCATTCGCCGCGACGGTACCGCCCCCGCCCTCCGAGTCGCAGTCCCTCCCATTCTCCGGCGCGCCTTCGCATGCCTTTAGCTACCAGATGGCCGAAGACCGGCCAGTTGAATCCTTTGAAGAGCGCGCCGCCCGGCTAAGCGAGGCGTATGCCTCCCAGTTCGGCATCTTGGGGACGCAACCCTATACGTCGATGGGCAGTGCCGGCACAAGCACCGGCGTTGCCGGCAATCCCGAGGCGATGGGCAGAGCCGGCGCCCAGCCGAGCTCTGTCGCCTGGGACTCCCCCGAGCTCTTCGATTCCTGGACTCCCCCTGGAGCTGGCGAGCTTGACTGGAGAAGTCTCTCCCAGACCTCGAATCCTACCATGGTAACGCGGAGCCAAGGGATGTCCGCCGGTGATCAGGAGGCCGCGTTTACCACGACCGAATATGCCCCCGCGGTGGCGATGTCCACCGGAACCGGCTCAGAATTCGCCAGTCGGCAGAGCGCCTTTACTCCCCCCGCTCGCAAAGCCACGCCAACCGAAGAGGCGCTCGGGTCAGTTCTGGTAGAGGGGTCCTTGCTCAGCGAGCAGAAACTGGAAGCGCTACGAGGCGTGCAGGAGATGCTCTCCAATGTCGATATCGACTTCAAGCTTGGCGAGCTGGCGCTCCTCTTCAAGTTTCTAAGCCCCGACCAGCTATTGGCGGCGCTGCTCGTCAGCCGTGGTCTGGTGACCCCCCAGCAGATCGCCAGTCTGGGTCGCACCAAACAGGATCTGGCCAATTCCGCACTGGAATACACCCTGGCCGACCTGCTGGTCATGTTTGATATTTTGCCCGAGGAAAAGGTGCGCCAGATTAAGAGCGAGATCGCGCAGTAATCGTCTCCTCGTTCCAGCGCACCAGTCCGCTCGTCAGGCGAGCGCGTATCCTACTGCTCGCTGATATCGATGCTGTCAATGGTATCGCCGGGCTGGCGGTCTCGGTCCGGATCTCGCAGACGGATCGACTTCACCACATCCATCCCCGAGACCACTCGACCGAATACCCCATGCTTTCCGTTGAGGTGGGGCGTCGGCTCAAACGTAATAAAGAACTGGGAGCCGTTTGTATTCGGCCCGGCGTTGGCCATGGACAGAATGCCTGGACCGTCGTGCTTGAGCGCCAGCGCTCCCGCTTCGTCGGCAAATTGATAGCCGGGGCCGCCGCGTCCTGTCCCGGTGGGATCGCCTGCCTGTGCCATGAAGTCGCGCAGCACCCGATGGAACGTCGTGCCGTTGTAAAACCCGTCGCGTGCCAAGAAGACGAAGTTGTTGACGGTTAAGGGAGCTTGCTTGGCAAACAGCTCGACGGTAAAGTCGCCTCGGTTGGTATGGAACGTCGCGGTATAGTGCTTGCTCGGGTCAATTTGCATTGCCGGTTGACGGCTGTATTGTTTTGCCACGAAAAAAAGCCTTCCTCTTGTGTCTTACCGACGGGCGTAAGGCTCCAATTGCCTCTCCGCCACGATAGTGAGTAGGCCATACCGCGCCGACAATTGCAACTCGGCCCGAGCGGCGGTCGCCGCTAACCAGGCGGTATGCGGATGTTATCGAGTTGGCCGAGCAGGCCCTCACATGGCTCGCTGCCATGCCTCCTGCCGATTGCTTGCGCCGAAGCAGGCATGACGTCATCCAGGTGGCGGGTTGACACCATAGAATGCGTAGAAGTCGACGATCGGGGCTTGCGTGAGCAGCACTTGATAGGGAAAACATCTCGCATACTCGGCGGCATCAGATAGTGTGACTAGGCGATCGGTGAAGCGTGCCGAGACCTCCTCGTTCAAGTGGTTGCCGTGGCGAAGGAACTGCCCCCAGAGTCCCCGTGCGATCAGATGGGGATCGTCCACGCGGGCGGACTCGCGGAAGCTTGGCGGAAACAGCCGGAGATAGGCCTCACGGTTATATAACCACGAGCCACCCCGGACGAGCGTGACTTCTGGATGTACGTGCCGAATATGTGCGAACATCGCCTGCAACTCTGCCAGGCGGGCAATCCGACGCTGTGAGCTGAGCGGTCCTAAGCCGGTCGTATCACAGTTGGAGAAGTGGATGCGGACGGCTTGCTCGTCAAGGTGATGCTCGTACGAGAAGCATCCCCAGTGAGGACGGCTCATGTCGTGGTCAGGGATGCGACCCTGCTTGCGGCGCTCCTCATACACCCGATAGGCCAGATCAATGCCCGAGCCATCGGTACCCAATTGGCTGACGAACTGCTGCCACACGAGATGGTGTGGATCTAAGCTCCAATCCAGTCCCAGAATGCGATAGAGGGCTGTGTGGTGCAGGACCACCTCACTGAGTGGCTGACCAGACAACTTGGCGAGCCGGCACGCGAAGCGAACCTGAAGTTCCAGAAAGGCTGCGGGATAGGACATGAGTCAATGGTCCTCACGAATCGTGAGCCGATAGGCGATCTAGGGAAATGACACTAATATTGCGCAGCTGAGATCGGACCGTGACATCGATCCACATGATGGCAGCGTGTTTCGCCGGCATGCGCCAGCCGATAAGTCTTGAGCCCACGCATGAGCTACCAGACGGTTGGTCGACATGCTCTATTCTACACCTGTGTACGTGGACTTGGTATAAGATCCAAATTGTCACTGCGTTAGGACTCAGGCTGACGATCGCAGGTAGTATCAGGTATTATGAAAGCTACGGAGTAGCGCGGGGGAGCCTTAGGCATGTGCTCTTGCACTGATGGCTGGTCTGCACGTCGCTCTTCACACTGGACTGGGACCGGCAATTTGCCTCGGAGAAGACTGATGGGCGTCTGACAGACAGATGCAGGAGATGCTATGAGCCAGCCAGATGATCCAGCTGGGCAGCCTGACGGCGGTCTCGAGGACGAGTGGAGAGAGCGTGGAGAGTCGGAACGCCAACGTCGTATTGAGGCGTTGCATATGTTGGCCCAAGACTCCCTGCGGTCGCAGCGCAGCAAAGCGTCCGTGCGTGAAGACCCACCATCGGACGCCGCTAGCTCTGCGCAAGGTTTGGCATATGCCCGGGCCCGATCCTTAAGAGCTGGCAGACTGACTTGGCGATCGCGCTTCTGGCCGCTTGCTATAGTGCCGCTCGTCGCCGTCCTGGCTGTAGCGGTCTTCGTCGTTCGACCCGCACTGCACTCGGGAGCGCCCGCTCGCTCCCAATCGCGCACCGTGGTACTCTCCGATTCCAATCGGTTGTATGTTGATCCTGATGTACCCTGGACGACCATGCTGGTGGATGGTCACCGGGTGTCGGCTGGGGAACCCGGTTCCCAGCCCCCATTGCTGCTTGCTTCTGGCCGTCATATTATCTCGTGGCAAGCAGCCCCGTTTCCCGTACAGCAATGTGTCCTCTCGGTACCTGTGGCGTCGGACGATACCTGTCCCGCCGCATTCGAAGGCATTGCTCGTATTCCCGGTGAGCCAGCCGCGCAAATTTTGCGCCTTGGAGACGACTCCGGGGACCTGCTGCCAGCCAATTATGCGTCCCTCGAAGCCAGCATACAGGCTACTCTCAGCACGGTCGTGGACAGTAGTCCGGTATACGCTGGCGAGCCAGTCTACCTGGGAGGACCTGGGGTGGATGACGGCACCTATACCGCCGCGACCCAGGTGCAGCTGGATGCTCAAGGATCAAGACCTATCTGCCAGCTTGATTTGCACTCGGCGGCGCTAAACTGCAGTCTCATGCCAAATCAATGCTTTCCGATCTGCTCACTTGACTACAATGAGCGCCAGTCGGTGGGATCAAAGCTGCCACCCGACCAGTGGCTGGCAATTGCTGGAGTGCAGATGTGGCGAGACTACAAAAGTAATGCGGGCGAACCTGCTTACCCAGAGCAAACTCTCGCCTCTGGAGAGGATGCCTTTTACGACGAGGCACTGCTCATCGGCGCGCGCTGGCAGGACGGGTCGTGGCGAGTGCAGCTCTATATTGGCACACACCTGCTCACGCCCAGTGTTGCTGATCCCACGCAGCGTATCCTGGTCGATCCCGCCTGTTCTGCGGCAGAGTCCTACTTTGCCGAGTACCTGAGCTCCAGTGAGAGAGCTCAATACGCCGAGGTGCGGTTTGTCTCCGGACCGAACATCTCGGCAGGGTGTCTGATACAGGCTACCATGGCGGCAGGTGGCGGGCAAGTGGAGTATTTCGAGCGCTTTGGGGTATTGCTAGCGTTGAGCAGCGAAGCTCACCTGCTCAATCCGTCTATGCTGGTGGCGGACGCGCCCGTTCGTCAGCTGGCGAGCGAGCTGACATCGTCTGGAACTTCGGCCATTCCCCTCCAGTATCCGGTCAACGATGGCCCACAGTTGTAGATGTCCAGCGAGCGCATAGCGTCGCTTGTATCGGACGCTCCTACTTCCAGCGTGTCAGAATGGCTTCGCGCTGAAACAGCTGAGCGGCACCCCAGATCGAGAGGATCGCGACCGGGATCAGGATTACGGTGGCAATGATGGCCACGAGCACTGTTAGCTCAAACTGGCCGGAGAGCTCGCCGAGGACGATCCCGATGATGGGAACCACCGCCCATACTGAGAGCTGTTGCGCTGTGCGGGTATCGTTGACCCGGGACGAAATGGCCGTCATGATGGCAACCGCGATCAGCCCGAGTAGCGGTGTACCGGCGATGAAGAGGATGAGCCAGCCCTGTGTGACGACATGGGAGACGACATTCGCATCCGTGAAGATCGCGAGTTCCGCGATGAACAGACCGCCGCTCATCCACGTGAGCAGCACAGCAGGCAGCAAAGCCGCTAGAATCTTGCCCGCCAGCAATTGCCACCGCCGCACAGGTGTTGCCAGCAGCGGCTCGAGCGTGTGGCTGCTCTTCTCTCCAATGATGCTGTAGGCGGCAATCGTACTGGGCACGATCATCGACAGCAGAATATAGATATTGGAGAACGTCGTTCCGACCAGTGCCTGTGCGTACTCGTGCAAAGTCAACCCTTGGAGGGACGGCACTTTCAGCGAACTGGCTCTTGACCCACTTCCCACTAGCTGTAAGTAGAAGAGGGGAATCACCACAAACAGCAGCGGCGGCAGGAGAATCGTGAACAGCAGGGTCCGCTGCTGGAGCATGTCGAGGAACTCTTTCCGCAAGATCACCCAGACTTTGCGCATACGAGGTCATGCCCTTTCTTTGTGCTCAGTGGCGGACTGCCGCCGCTTCCGGCTCATGCTCCACCAAGTCCAGATACACCTCTTCGAGGGAATGGGAGGTTGGTTCAACCGAGCGTATGTGTGCACCTGCCTGCACGAGTGCCCGTACCAACTCAGGATTCTGCTCATCGGGATCAGCGAGACTGACGGAGAGGGTGCCGTCTTCGGCCGTCGCATCCCGGACAAAGGACAGCGCACGGGCGGTCTCGATCCAGTGCGCCGCGTCTCCGACGACCCGCACCTGTGTCCCCGAGCCAAACATGCCGGAACGTAGATTCGCTGGGGTGCCCAGGCGCAGGAGCTGCGAGCGAAACACCCCGATCAGATCGCAGAGTTCATCGGCCTCAGGCAGATTATGCGTAGTGAGAAAGATGGTGCGTCCCTCGGCCCGCAACTCTTTGATGAAGTCGCGCACCACCCGCGCCGCTTCCGGATCGAGGCCAGCCGTTGGCTCGTCGAGGAAGATTACCTTGGGTTCATGCAGCAAGGCGCGTGCAATCGCCAGCTTCTGCCGCATGCCTTTCGAGAAGCCCCCCACCTTGTCACCGCGCCGCTCCCAGAGGTCGAGCAGACGCAGGTAGCGTTCAACCTGCGCGGCGGCGCGATTGGCAGGGAGATCATACAACTCCGCAAAAAACAACAGGTTTTGCCAGGCGCTGAGGCGGTCATATAAGCCCGGCGTCTCGGTGAGGATCCCAACAGCTTGCCGAATCGCCTCATTATTCTCGCCCAGGCGATAGCCCGCTACCGTAGCGCTCCCACGCGTGGGGGCAATCAAGGCCGAGAGCATGCGCACGGTAGTTGTTTTGCCTGCGCCATTTGGCCCGAGGAAACCAAAGACGGTTCCCTCTGGAATGGCAAGCGTCAAGTCGTCCACCGCCACCAGGCTGCCGAAGGTACGGGTCAAGTGGTTCGTTTCGATAGCGTTCATAGGTACTCCCTACACTCCCCGCATGCACGCTCCCGTTTGTGCCTGTGCCGAATCAGCGCAGCAATTCATTGCTTGGTGGGGACGGTTTCCGACCGTGCCAGCATCCGCATCTTCATCGTAGTACGAGGCCGAGGACCACCAACACGACGCCGATGAGCACGATCACAAGGGATTGGATCTTTGGATCGAGGTTTCGGCCTATAAAGCTCCTTCGAGGCGCAATCCCGACGAGCTCGAGCACGCCATAGACGACGGCTAGCCCCCCGGTGACGAGTAGGATTGCGGAGGCGCGGTTGGCCGTGAACAGCCCTCCCAATAGCACAAGTCCCATGGCACGTCACTCCTTCGCTACTTGCCCACTTGTCGCTTGGGCGTCGCATTGTCTGTACCCAGGATCTCACCTCCCCGCGCTGTTCTGTAGTCCATTGTATGACAATCGCACAGCCGCCTCTTGGTGGTACAAATGGATTGCTCCATACAGAAACCTAATGAGCTCGCCATGTTTTTAATCACAGCAGCATCTTGAGCTTTCTACCCTGCGAGCGATGCGGACGTCGCGCCGGGGGCAATCTCATCGATGGGATAGCGCCGCGGCGCTCGGGTGGTGCACCGCCACGATGAGGAGGCTAGCCTGCCTTCCCGAAGGCGGCGCGCACGTTCGGGCGGAAGAGATACCAGAGCAGCACGAGGGCAATCACGATGGTAACGATGGGGACAACGATTGAACCGGCACTGAATCCCCGGATGACGAGCGACACAATGTTCCTGAGAATATCCAATACGAGCGCGACGACGCCCGTGGTCCAGGCCCAGCCCTTCAGCTGGAAGGCGCCAATGCCGAAGGCGAGGTACAGGATGCCAAGGACGGCATCCGAGATCGTCGCGTAGGCCAGTGTCCCCGCACTGTACTTGACAGCCGCACCGTATGTACCGGATGCGAGAAGAGCTGAACCTAGCAGTCCCAGGAGTGCTAGGAGCAGACTGAAGATGCCATAGATAATGCCGATAACCGCGAGAATGGTGACGCCTACAGGTCGCTTCATCGGAAACTCCTCACTATACCTGCGCCTCCGCTCACAGGGAGGCACGATACCTACGTTCGTTCGGACACGCCCTCATACGGGTCGGCGAGAGACGCCATGCCACTGGCCTGCTACGGGCTGGAGTGCCACTGGCTCAGTGGGGTAACCTGGATCTGCTTCGCCAGCCCGTAGGCGGTGGCAAGGTCGCTGTCACTGTAGACGAGCGTGCGTCCAATCAGCCCCACCGTGTTGTCCGGCGAGACGATCTGCTTCACTCCAGCCGGCACCGCTCCCTTCCAGCCCGGTCCGCTGATGAGGTAGTCACCGGCCTCTGTCCCGGTGGTGCGCCGGCCCACATAGGCGAAGACCGTCCCCCACGGGTCGAGAAACTCGACGACGTAGTAGCGGCCCGCCATGTCCGGCACGTGCAACACCATTGGCCCTTTGCTCAGATCGAGCCAGCCCACGGTGTAGAGCGTGTCGCGGTTTTCGGTGCTCTCCAAGGTGTTGGACGAAGAGGGTGAAGCGAGGGTCGGCTGCGTGTAGAGCGTATTGATGGGTATGCCAGGAGAACCCTTGCCGCCGAGGCCGTGGTTGACCATCGCGTTCTCTACCCCATTGTAGAGGAGACGCGGATAGAAGTAGATGGAGGCGCAGGTGCCGACTGCCCAGACCACCAGGACGGTCACGGCGAAGGTGAGCAGGTGGGCCTTCCACCGGCTTCTGGCCTTGGCTGCCGGCGAGGAGGCGGAGGAAGCTGGTCTCTCTTGGTTGTTGATGTCGTGGTTGTCCCTGTTCGCCATTAGTGCATCTCCACGACGGGCGGCACGTGATACGTGCCGTTCAGGATAGCTGTGCCGGGCTGATAGGCCCGCAGCCACAGCTCGAAGTTCCCGCTCGGGGATGGGAGCCAGTTCGCTTCGTGTCCCGGCGGAGCGGTGTGCTGGATATAGATGTCGATGGAGCCATCCGCGTTCGCCACCAGACCCGACCGGTCGCTGACACTGTAGCGGTTGCTCGGATTGGCCACCAGGTGGCCCGGCGCAATGGTCATAGTCAGCGACCAGAAGGCATCATTGGGCGGGAGTCCGCCCGGCGGGAAGTGCAGGATATAGTCATGCGCTCCCGCGAGCGTCTGCCCCGCGCCGTCCACTGTCGCCGTGTAGTATACCGCCTCGTCCGGCAGGTTGACGGCGAAGAAGGCCTGGGCGCAGGCGGCTTTCAGCAGAGGGCCGTTGCTGGCCTTGCCGCAGGTCATGGTGATACTCCAGCCATTGACTGTCGTTTGCATGGCGTGGACCTGAGCGCTGATCAGCAAAAGCGCCGTGACAAATGCCAGCACGGCCCCCACGAGAATCCCCGGCACCACGTCCAAGACGACGGTAAGCTTACGGATGACTGTCCAGACGCGCGAGAAGAACCTCATTGAGCTCGCCTCCTAGTCATGGCGGTGCCGATGGCCGCCGCACTCCTCCACGAGTGGCGAAGACGCTGGTGTTATTTCCCCGCTCTTCTGAGGAGTCTACGGCAACAAAGCAAGGCTGTCTTCCCTCGAAAGAGTTAATCGGAGAGCGTCATCTCCGCTTCACGAGTGAGGAGGTGGAACGCACGCGCACGGGCCACTGCCTGGGTACGATTGGTTGCGCCGAGTTTTGCCAGGAGATGCTTGACGTGCAGTTTGACGGTGTGCAGGCTGAGTACCAGACGCTCGGCGATCTGCTGGTTGGAGAGCCCTTCGGCTACCAGTTGGAGCACGTCATGCTCACGGTCACTCAGTGGATCAGAGGGTATCGCGCGTGGTGCTGGTTGTGCCGAGACATCGGGCTGAGACTGCCACACGGGGGTAATCGCCGCCAGGATGCGCCGAAGATAGTCAGGCGATGCGGTGGTAAATGGGGCCATCAGCGCGAGCAGGCGCGCCATCACCTCGCCTTCGTCGGCAAAGAGGCGTAGATAGCCCTCCGGTTCGGCCTGAGCGATGATGGGCCCCAGCGTGAAAAGTGCCTGCTTGGTCTTGCCCTGGGCGTACAGCGCCAGCGCAAGCAGCATTTGGACCTCAATGCGTCGGCCCTGAGCCCCTGCGGCAACGGCGGTCTCCAGCAAACGTTCCAGCAGCATACGCGCTTGCGCGAGCGACGAGGCGTTCCGGTGGCCGCGTCCACGCGCGATCAAGACCCGCGCCAACATGACGTAACGTACGTGATCTTTCTTCGCCAGCGGGGTCGTGAGCGGGTCATCGTAGCGCAAGCCGCAGGTCGCGGCCCAGTGCAAGGCTGGCTCGAGCTGGCCGCAGGCGAGGGCAAGGCGGACAGGAACCAGGATCAGCACGTCCTTCCCCGCCTGGGGGATGGGAAACCGTGCCACATCAAACTCCTCGCGTTCCAACAGCTGTCTCGCCCACTCGCTTTTGCCTTGCGCCAGCGCCACGTGCGCCTGTATTCTGAGTCCGAACAGCGTGAACTCAGGACTGGGACGAACACTCTCCGGGAGTAGGTCTAGCGCGAGGAGCTGCTGCGCAGCGGCCTCAGCCTCTTGCAGCCGATTCCACTCGCAGAGCAGCACGCCAGAGCGCCAATGTGCCCATGCAAGAAGTGTGAGCGGCGGACCCTGCTGCTCGCGGCAGGAGCGGAACACATCCTCGTAGAGCCGACCCATCTCGCGTAATCGGCCTTGCTCCTCGTACAAACCGTCGAGGAATGAGAGGACCAACTGATTGGGGATGGCTCCGCCAACAGGAAAGGCGTTCCGCCACATCTGCTCCGAGGCCCGCAGGTCCCCACGCGCGCGATAGGCCGCCCCAAGCAGTACCTGTTGCCGCCACAGGGTGAAACGGCTCCAGGCCGTCTCAGGACCCGTGAGCGAACGCGTCACCTCCGCGGCGTGGATCAGCGCCTGCGGGATATTGCCCTGGGCCAGCGCTCGCGCTGCCTGATGCAGCGCCAGTTCCCGCTGCAGTGCTGCCTGTGACTCGGTGTCGTCCTGCGCATGCGCCTCCAACAGCGCGGTAAGATGTTGGGTGATCTGCTCTGGGTCAGGTGGCTCCGACGTGCGCAAAGGCTCTGTCCAGATCATAGCGAGCGAGAGGGACACTGAGGCCGTGACAAACGCATGCGGGAGCCGATCCAGCCAGCGGCGGAGAAGCACGAGCCTCCCTTGCTCCACCAGGCTCGGCACCAACGCCTCCAGGAGGCTTACCGCGTGGGGCAGGTCGCCAGAGCGCAAGGCATATTCACAGGCGTCTTCTCCCCACCCGTGCTGTTCGTACCAACGACCGGCCCGACGATACAGCTCCGGCACGAGCGCCGGCTCCTGCTGCTGGAGCAGGGTGCGCAGCGCTTCGGCGAAGAGCGGATGGTAGCGATACCAGGTCTCGGTGTCATCCAGCGCGCTGACAAAGAGATTGTTCTGGAGCAAGGACGCGAGCTTCCGCTGGCCACCAGACTCTCCAGTCATGCTCTCGCAGAGCGGCCCGGTGAGCCGCTCAAGAACGCTGGTCCGGAGCAAAAAGCGCTGCGTCTCCGGTGGTTGCTGCATCAGGATTTCTTCCCGCACGTAGTCCACTAGAAAGCGGTGGGCCTGACTCGTCGTCTGGAGCACGCGTGAGGCATCGGCGTGGCCGCGCAGGGCCAGCGTCACCAATTGGATTCCCGCAATCCAGCCCTCGGTACGCCCTTCCAGCAGACGGAGCGCCTCGGAGCCGAGTGGGAGTCCCATCGCGCGCACAAATGCCTCGACTTCGGCTGGCACAAACCCCAGCGCCTCTTTGCGCAGTTCGAAGACCTGATTGCGGGCTCGCCAGCGCGGAAGTCGTGGCAGACCCGACCGTGTGCCGATCATCACATGCAGGCGCGAGGGGAGATGGTGCAGCAGGAAAAGCAGCAGGGCCTGACTCGCCTCGCTCGTGAGCTGATGGACGTCATCCAGAATCAAGACCGCGTCATCTGGAAGCAGGCGTTCAAGATCGTTGAGGAGACGGGTCAGTACCCGTTCGTGTTCGGAGGGCTGCCAGGGCCGATCGGTCTCCGCCGCGGCGCGCAGGCGCTTGTCGAGGCTCGCCAGAGCAGCGCTGAGTGAGGAAAGCAAGCGCGCCGGGTCGTTCTCCCCCTCCTCGCAGGAAAACCAGGCCACTGGCCGCGTGGTCATGGCAGCCCATTCGGCCAGCAGCGTGGTCTTGCCAGAGCCGGCAGGAGCCGAGACGAGGATCAACGGCCCTTGAAGACCCTGCTCCAGGAGCGCGAGCAGGTGTGGGCGCGCAACATGCGGCACCGGGAGACGCGGAGGGATAATGTTGGTCTGGATGATTACGGTCGACGTCAGCCGCTGCAACGACATGGGAACATGCGAAACTGTCTGCGCGTCTTCGCCTGATTTCCCGCCTCCAGTGTTTTCCGCATCGGTTGCCAGGCGGCGGGCCGCCTCGCGCAGTTTCGACAACGTTAGATTGGATGAGATGCCCAGATAACAACGGGAGAGTCGTCCTTGCTTGCGACGATAGGCGCGCCAGTACCACCCGCCACGCCGATTGCCAGCACATGCTTTGTGCGCGGTAAAGGTGCCCTCCTCGCAGGCAAACGCGAAGGCCGTCGCCGTTTCCAGCCAGGCGTACCAGGCAGGAGTATCAAGGAGCACCATCACACTTTGACTCTGCTGCTCATACACCAGACACCCATTCCGAACGGTTCCGGCGGTTGGTGAAGGTTTCTGCATGAGACAGCACTCCGGGAGAACGTTGGCAGGTGTTAGGGATACTTCGAACAGTTCCCTAACAGCAAGGATAGCAGGATGGTGGTGACACCGCAAGGCATGATGACCATCGTGGCCGGCGCCAACCGGTCAGAACTGGCGCCGACGTATCAGTCTCTATGCGGAGCTGCCCGGTGAACGCTCCCATGTATTGGGAGTTCACCGGGCAGCTCCGTCGGTCATTGGCAGCCTGCGGCTGGTACCCTAGGCTGAGAGGAGGCGCTTGAAAAAGGAGCGGTAGTGTTGCAGGGCCAGACGCAGGTCCTCCGTGCTGACCGAGTCGCCCGCCGCCCACTGGCGTTCGAGGCCCGTTCGCTCCTGGGCCATGGTTTCGGATATCCGCTGCATGACCTCGGCGACAAGGCTATCGGCCTGCTCGACGACCCGGCGTGGCTCGTCCACGAACGTGGCTTGTATCGCGTCCCAGCGTGCCAGAAACGCGCTCGCCACATCAGCGGAAAGGAGCGGAATCGGCTGCGCGTCGCCCGATTCCTGCTTCTCTGCGGCGCGCGTTGGCGTCGCGTCCGGCCCCGGTCTGGCTTTTCCGGCCTCGACGTCGGACGGGCCATCCGGGCTCGGTGGTCTCCCTGCGGGAGGAGCGGCGATATCGGCGGCGTTCTGTTGCGGCCGCTGAGCCTGTGCCGCTTCTTGGTCCGGTTGGCCCTGCTGGTTCACCGGTGCGCCAGGCATATCCGCTGACTGATTCGTCGTCGGCGTTTCCTGAGGAGCTTGCTTGACGTCTGGCGCCGCATCACGGGGATGGTCGGCGGAGACGGTGTCCTGCCGGTCATGGGATTGCTCGCTCATGGGATCGATCTGCTGGTCCATCATCTGACCTCCGTTCGCTCAGCTTGTGCTCCATCCGCCTTAGCTCCATCCGCCTTAGCTCCATCCGCCTTAGCTCCATCAGTAGCTTTGGTCTCGAGGAGTTCATCGAACAGCGCGCGATAGTGAATCATCGCTGTCCGCAGGTCCTCGGTGCTCGCCTCGCCGCGCGTGCTCGAGAGCGAAATCGCATGGGCGGCGCGATAGTTCTCCACCACATTGGGGTAGTGAACGGAGATATCGTCGGCGCGTTGCTCAAAATCGCGGACCGGGTAGCCACGGACTCCCATGAGGTCGGCGATAAGCCGGTCAGCCTCAGCTGTCGCCGCGGCGGGTTCGTCGACAAACCGCGCCTGCGTCGCGCGCCAGGCTTGGGCGAATCGCGTCCGGTCCTCCGGCGTGAGCGGACGAATGGTCATAGCTTCCACGCGCTTTTGGCGTGCCTGCAGGGCAGCTTCGGCGCGGTCCTGGCTGTGATACTGCGATACTGCACGATCATACTCGGGGCCAAATGTCTCGTGCAGCTGCTGGCTTTGGCGCCGCTGCCTCATGACCCACGCAACGACCAGCGCGACGATGACAACTACAACGGCAATGACGGCCCACATCCAAATGTTCATCTTTGAACTCCTTCCAATTCTTGACGGCGCACTTGAACCCACCCCTACCTCGAGGACGATGAGCTGAAGGCACCTGTCGGCTCGGCTGGTGATAGCCTTACAGACACTGGTATGGTTCGCAAGATCAGTGCCACCACGATGCCAACATGTCAAGTGGTAGTGGATCTGCCAAAGGGTTATGAATAGCTGCAGAGAATGTACCCATGTGTACCCATGTGTACCCATGTGTACCCATGTGTACCCAGGTGTCTCTTTCTGTTCTCCTTGACCAGAGCAGCAGGATATGATACATTTGTTCTAGCAATCGAGGAGTGAAAACCTCGCTCTCGACAGGATGGCCGGGGAGGGTCGGAGAGATACGGGATGCTGGTACAGCGGGCATACAAAACGGAGCTGGACCCGAACGATCGACAGATGACGGCCTGCCGCCAGCATGCTGGCGCCGCACGCTGGGCCTACAACTGGGGACTCCGGATCAAGCAAGAACGCTACAAAGCCACCAAGAGGAGTCCCACCGCCATTGAGCTGCACCGCGAGCTCAATGCCCTGAAAAAGACAGACGTGCCCTGGATGTATCAGGTCTCCAAATGTGCGCCGCAAGAAGCCTTGTGGAACCTGGATGCCGCCTTCCAGCAGTTCTTTCGACGGTGTGCCCTCAAGAAACAGGGGAAGTGGACCGGCACGCTCGGGTATCCCCGTTTCAAGACCAAGAAGAGGGGACTGGGCAGCTTCCGGCTCACCGGCTCCATCGTCGTGTCGGAGAAAGCGATCGTGCTGCCTCGGCTGGGGCGGCTGCGGCTTAAAGAGCGCGAGTACCTTCCGCCCTCAGGGGTAAAGATCCTCTCAGCTACCGTGAGCGAGCAGGCTGGGCATTGGTACGTGTCCGTGCAGGTGGAAGAGGAGCTGGCGGTACCCGAGAATACCGGACCCGTCGTCGGGATCGATCTGGGTGATCAAGCAGCTGGCGACCCTCTCCGATGGGACGGTGATTGCCAATCCTCGGCATCTGAAACGGCGGCTGAAGAAGCTCAAACGCCTACAGCGAGTGGTGAGCCGCCGGCAGAAAGGCAGCCACAACCGCAAGAAGGCGGTCCGCAAGCTCGCCAAGCTGCATCGGCAGATCACGAACCAACGACGCAATACGTTGCATCAGGTCACGACCAGACTGGCGAAAACCAAGTCCGTCCTGGTCATCGAAAACCTGAATGTCAGCGGGATGCTGAAGAACCACCATCTGGCTCAGGCCATTGGCGATGTGGGCTTCTCCGAGTTCAAGCGGCAACTGCTCTACAAAGCAGCCTGGTATGGGTCGCAAGTGATCCTGGCGGATCGGTGGGAGCCCTCCAGCAAGCGGTGTAGTGGCTGTGGGTGGGTCGATGCGGAGCTGACCCTCTCGGATCGGGTCTATCACTGCGAGCAGTGTGGGCTGGTGCGGGATCGGGACCTGAATGCCGCGATCAATCTGATGCAACTGGCCGAGAGTTCCTCGGACAGTCACAACGCCTGTGGAGCTGTCAGCGCTGGCGCGAGGTCGCAAACCTCGTGTGAAACTGGCGGCGAAGAAGCAGGAACCTAACGCCAAGGGTGGCTTGTCCATACTTGGGTAGGTTTTGGAGAACGGGTGCAACTGATGGAAGAAGCACGCTTCGACACCGTGCGAGAGATCGTGCAAGAGGTAGAAAATACCTCTTACGAGGGGATCCGGCGGCTCGCCATGGCGAGCACAGAAGGGCTGAATGAAGCAGATTTGCGTGGCCGGCTCGATATCATTCGTCGGTTATTGGTCTACCGAGATGGCGCAAGAGACATCCTCTCTGACTGTCTAACTGGGAACCTGGAAATGAACTCAGCACTACACGCCTTGGAGACACTGAAATATCAGAGCCTCGGGCTCGTTGGCGAAGACGACGAGCACATGGACTAATCGGAGGGCAAAAGGTGAAATCTTGGCAGCCAGTAGTTCACACAGCCATTACGCCACATCTCAATGCAGACGACCTTAGGCTACCGGCCTTCACCGCTGACGATGCAAAGGCCTATATCCTGGCGCACCCAACCTACGCCTTTGTGAACATGTCGACGGCCACCGCTGACGACATCACGATAGCGTTCATGACTAGCGCCGAGGGTGGCAAACTGCTCAATAACAGCCACCTCGGTGTCGCTCA
Organism: uncultured Chloroflexia bacterium; assembly: GCA_963810535.1. GTDB lineage: Bacteria > Chloroflexota > Ktedonobacteria > Ktedonobacterales > JADMIN01 > JAJPKE01. The sequence goes on along the minus strand of CAWENW010000009.1, from coordinate 8,589 downwards.
CGACGCACCTGTCTGTGTCGTGCAGATTCGTGGCGTATGGCGGGAACATGTCCCAACACTCATTCGCCAAAGACCAGTCACACCGGGTGGTCCAGCCTTCGTTTGCAGGTCTTACGACGCCAGGACCGGCAATCCCCTTGTCTTGTGTTGGAGCACGAAGCCTTATCTGAAGTAATCTTGTGAGAATGTCGGTTCTGTCGCTGAGTCACCTTAGGCATTTTCCTCCTGTGCAGCCGAATTTGGTGGGAAAGGAAGACGTTTTACATGCTGACGCTCTGCATTACCGCATGGAACTATAGCCCAGGCCACTTTGCGGATGAGCCGGAACCCAATACCGACATGGTATTTGATAAGACCCTGGAGGACCAGAACGTCGTAACCGATCTCCAGCGGCAATTCAACCAGCTGCAACGGATTGGGCCTGGTGGGGTTGTGATGATCGACGGGTACAGGTATCAATTCGCGTTCTTAGAGGATGGTGTGCTACGTCAGATCTACGAGGGTGCAACCTGTAACAAGGTGTGGTTAGTGCAGGAGGGCGGTGCTAGAGACTTTATTGGTCATCCTCACGCTATCCTTAACAGCTTGCGTGAGTTGATAGGACTGCCGGTCTGGACATCCCAACCAAGACCGCGACAGGAAAACATGTCGTGAGTAAGGCGCCGTCAATGGTGAAGAGCTGCACAAGTGGAATCATCACTGACCGGCCCCTCTCCTAGAGGTGTCACACTACCAGTCGGCACGCACGCGGCGTTGTGACCGCAACGCTGACCGCAACTTGACACGACGAAACGCGAGAGCAGACGACTCTAGAGCAAGCAGAAGTGGGAAAAATCCAGAGTGATACGACCATCTACGACGCAACACGACAAGCGAGTGAGAATCCCATATGCGCTACCTATCAGTCCCCAACACCAATACTGGGGGCTTTACTTTGGCTTAAATCCGTGCTTCGCAGTATGCGTGCTGCGGGAGAGCCTCGGGCTTGCGGACATTGCGGTGACTGCGAGTTGACCAAGCGCTATCCGCGCCCCAGGAGTTCCTGCCAGAGATCAGCGACATTCACCGTACCTTGCGTTACGCGACTGACAAACCAGCCAATACCCCAACCGACGAGACCAAGAAAGCCCACCAGCACAGCTGCGCCGAATCCTAACCACATCCAGACAATCCCCAGGACTAATCCCACCAGTAAACCAATGACTTTGCCAGACATATTCTCGTCCCTCGCTTCTGTTTGTTGCATTCAGCTGAACGTCTATCATGTCCTGTTATCTATCATGTCGCGTCAATGTGATAGATCGCTCCTGAGCAGTTCCCCATCACCTCGTAGCAGTCCACCAACTAGCGCACACGAGGCACCCGCCGTCGTGTATTCAGTGGCCCAATGTGCGCCACTACCTGGACTTCTGCCACTGGTAGGCCGAGGTGTTGTTGGATCGCTTCCTGGATGCGCGCCTGCAATTGCTGGCCGACTGCTTGTGCTTCCACCTCTGGGGCGACGGAGGTGCGGGAATAGATATGCAATCCCTTGGATCCCCCGGTGACTCTCGGGTCTACTTCCATCACGCCCGGTACTAAGGCGGCCTCATGCTGCACGAGCGCACGCACACTTGACCGTGTCACCGTGACCCGTCCCAAGCCGTCCTGTCGTACCAAGTAGCGCGCAGGCTCACGTCTCCCAGGCAGCAGTTCCAAGATGAGCACGAGGAGGCCCACTACAATGAGTGCGCCCGATACAAGAAGTGCAGTGGTCGCGTCCGATCCATGCAACGTGGTATAGAAGTGCCACTGACCGTGGAGCGCACTACCTGGACTGACCGCGCTCGGGCGGATACTCCCAAACAATAGCAGGAGACTAATAATGCCAAACGCGAGCGTTATCAACGCGAGCAGCAGCAACAAGATGCGGTTGAAAACGTGCATGGAACCCTCTCCTTCCAAGCTGAGGAGCAATCTCTGCGTGCAAGCACCTGCGCGTTTATTTCCGCGTAGAGTAAGCGCCAGATATGCCGTCTGGCGTAAGGACGTTAGCGCAGATCAGCAATGACGACATCAATCGTGGCGGGAGTCGACAAGCCCAAACGCAGCACAATATCAGTCAAGACGACTCGTACTTGAGCCGCAAGCTGCTGCAATGTTGCTGCATTGGTACTTGCCGTAGGAGTGACATTCGTCGGTGACATCACGGGTTCGAAGGCGAGCATTGGCGACGAAGGGTGAAAGAACGAGGCGGCGATCACTACCTGGATCGTGATCGAAAGCGTCTCCGCGGTCGGATGCGTGATGCCTATCCCGCATACCCGCTCACCTGGCCCATAGGTTGCTGTCGTCAGCATACCCCGAGCACCGCCTGTTGCGACCTCGACGATGCCAGGAACCACACGGACGCCTTGTGCCAGTGCTTTCGCCAGGGTGAGATCACGTATGCCAGTGGACGGCGTATAGACAGCTGGTATCCCTGTAGTCACTGTTGCCTCTTGTGCTGGCTGTCGCCTGCGTCTTGCTCGCGCGGGGCCAGTCAATGATTTGCTCCTGGTACCCTGGGGACCGTTTGCGCTTTTTGTGCCCTTCGTACTCTTCGTTTCCACGCTCCTCACTCACTATCACGAATACATCTGGCTATCTCTCCCTATTCAAACAAGCGAGCGTGTTCGACTCGGCAGAGGTTAGCTCTCTACTGAGTCGAACACGACAGTGCAGGGTACAGTAAAATGTAGGGTGTATCTCTCGTTCTTGCCAGGGTGACGAGACAACTATTGAACCTGTTATTGCACCCGTGACTGTTGTGCAACTGCGTCGTCAGCGAAATAGAGATCAGCGACATCAATATTGACCTCTTTGACGGTCAATCCCGTCATCGAGCGAATGCGGTCCATGATGTTACGGCGCACCGCTTCGGCAACCTGCGGGATGCTCACCCCAAAATCAACGACCATCGCCAGATCAACCGCCGCCTCACGCTCGCCAACTTCCACATTGACCCCTTGACCGCGGGTGTCGCCGCGGGTGACACGAGTGGCAAGTCCAGCGAATGCGGCGCCTGCGCCACTCGTGGTCAGATCATGCACGCCATCAACCTCGCGTGCAGCAATCCCAGCGATCTTGGCAACCACGCCATCAGCGATAATTGTTCGCCCCAGTCCCTCTGCATCCACGATGCGTCCCGGCGCCACTGCTGGCAAGGGTCCACCTTGAGGTGGCGTCGGACTCACTTGTCGTCCCGTTCCAGATCCCTGGTCTGTTCGGCTCTCTGCCATCGGTCTGCTCCAATCCACGTAGACACCGCACGAGATATTTTGCTATGGTATCGAGTACGCTTTACAAAAGGGAAGCATTCCAGATCCGCGATGCACATTTCATGCCAATGCATCGCGTCACAACAGTTCCCGGGGCGAAGATCGTGGCGGCGCCTATCCCTTGCTCTCACCCAAATCTGATCCCAACACAGATTCACCTGAACAGTGGCATACGAAGTAAAGGGCGCTGCAAAATCGCTGGCCGTATGTTTGCTTTGAGTCCCCTCGATCCAAAGGACTCCAGCACATCTGCCTCCAACCGGACCCCAGCGTTGATAAATAGCCACAAACTGGGACGAACATGGCACCACTCGAGAGAGTGGAAAATGGGTACTCGTGAATGTCAGCGGACGTCTATGAACAGGAGGAGTCGAGTTCGACTCTGCCCCATCTCCACCAGTATACGCTCGAATTCCATGGGCTAGGACAAGGAATTCTCGACCCTAGCAGTTATCTGGACCGACACGCGTTCGTCGCTGACGCCGCAACCTAGCAGGCCGAATAGCTGAGTCTTGATCGTGCAAGACGCCGACGATCTCGGGGCACCGCTTCACGTCGCGGTTGAGTCGCCCTAATGGGTTACTCGGTAAGAGGCGAGTCCAGTGTCCGGGCAGCAACGCCATATAAGCCAGGATGTCCTCTTCCGCGTCGGCGAGCCTCTTCGCGGCTCTGCGCCTGGCATACGTGCTGGTCGGCGAGCGTGCGGCAGCTGAGGATGTCGTGTAGGACGGATTCCTGCTCACCCACCAGGGCATCACCTCGCTTCCGGCCGGCTGCCCAGATGGGGCAAGCGTCATTTCGGCCATGTCTCGCTGCCCACTCAGGCCGGCGCAGAAAGGGTGCGGCGACGTCTGAGGCGCCAATCGAGAAGGAAGAGCGCGATCATGACGATGAAGCTGGCAAGCGTCAGCCCGTTCCGGAGCGGCAACCGCACGACAAACTCCACCAGCGGTCCCCAGATGAAGAGATACCATCCCACCAGACCAATCATGAGTGAGAGCCAATGCCGGTCGCTCCAGCCGTCGCGCGCTGACCAGCTGGCGATTCTCCAGAGGCCGAGGCTGAAGATGCCGACGACAACGGCGATCGTGAGGAGTGGCGGAATTTTGGTGGCGGGGAGAACAAAGGAGAGAAGGAAGAGCAGGACTGTCAGCCAAACATGGTCACCCGTACGGTCCAGACACCGGGCGCATGTTTTCTCGAACGTGAACGCGGCGATGGGATGCGGAGGAAGCTCCCTATCAGTATGAGTCCCACCGTCAGTGCGCAGGCGATGAGGTAGCCGGCCAGTGGAGGGCCGTGATACCCTTCTTTGGCGTATTGCGTCCCGGCCACCGCTACAGCGAGCACGCCGCAGGGGATGATGAGCCAGAGCAGAAAGAGCATAACGCCGCGTCGCTTCAGCCCGGGCGTGAGTGCGCGCTGGGGGAAGAGCAGGCCGAGCAGGATCAACGGCAGGGTGATGCTGATGACGGCATGATAGATCGTCAGGTTCAGCGCCCAGACCCAGTTCGTTCCCAGCGCGACGCCGTACAGGCCGTCCTGGTGTGAGGGCGAGCTCTTGGCCATGAAATTGTACCAGGTCTGGACGACGAGCGCCTCCTGGAACACCCCGAACACCGCACCCAGCACCAGTGCGTTACCCCAGCCTAGGAGACGCCGCACCAGGATCTCACGAATCAGGATAGCGCTCGACCCGTAGAGCAGAGGGATGAAAATAAAGCCGAAAGGCTGTATGAACAAGAGTGGAGGCGTGGAGCCCGACAAAACCTCGGCAAAGAGTGGAGAGAGAAAATACAGCGTGAGCAGAACGGGCCACATGCGTCGCCGCAGCTTTGATGGCGCACCTGGCTGTGCCTGCTCCGTAGGCGGTGGATAGGTGTATGGGCTGGTAGTAGTCCAGTTATCCAAGTGAGACCCTCCAGCATGATATTTGCGGAGGAAACGCGCACAACGAGCCGGCGTCGAACAACGTATGATGACCGTCTGTTGCCAAGCTAGTGACAATGGTAACACAGGTCAGCCGGGCGGACAATGGAAGCAAGAGGTACTGACCTCTTGCTCGCGGCAAAGGATCGATAGCCGGCACCGGGTGGACTTGTCGGCGCGTTCCCAGTTAGTACAAGTTCACGAGCCAACGCTTCTGCCATAGACACCAACCCTGACACCAACACGAGCGAGCAGTGGCGAACAGAGACGAACCAGGCTATCCCCCACTTCGGATGCGAGCATCCTGAGCAGTACTCCGAGCCATGAGGGCATACAAGCGGATTGCGTAAAGCAGGATAACGCCGGGTACCGCAACAGTGACGGAGACGGGGGCGTAGTAGTCCCCTTTTGGTACGGTTAGGTCGTCATACACAACGGTGCCGTAACGGCTGTCACACGGTATGAGCCTGGCGCATGATGATGCCCAGCGCCTCTACCTGAGGCAAAAAAGCAATAGAGGAGAAGATGTGCCCCCGTTCGCTCTGCTATGCTGTCTTTGTCGAGTACCGGCGTCCTACGGCGCGAACGCCTGGCTGCCCTGCGGCACACTGCCGGAGATGTTGGACTGATCCACTGGACCAGGGTGACCGAGAGTACGACAGAAGAGGAGTACTGCATGATCAATAGGGTTGAAGCGATCGTCCTGTTCGTCCAGGACTTGGCAGGGTGTACCGCGTTTTATCAGGACACTTTCACACTTCCCTACAAAGGAAGTGATGCCCAGTCTGCCACGTTCGGTCTGCACGAGGGGTTGTACTTAATCTTGCTCTCTCCCGAAGGAGCCGCAGGCCTGTTGGGCATGGAGGTCACTGCGCTCAAAAACCAGGGCGGATCACGTGGACTGCTCGCCGTGAGTGTGGCGGATATCGATGGCGCTTACGCCGATCTCAAAGCCAAAGGCGTTACGTTAGTCGCCCCCCAACCGATCAGTCGTGGGGGCTGCGTACGGCGCATTTCACCGATCCAGAGGGCAACCTCTGGGAGATCAACCAGCCCATAGCCGAGAATCCTGCAGAGTAAGCAACGACTCCGCGCTCGCGCTACCAGTCTACCTGGATCTAAACAGGCTCGGGCAGGCGCCTAGCGGAGGACTACGATCGGCTTCCTCGCGTCACATAGCAGGGCCGAGAAGGCGGAAGAGGAACACTGCCCTGCCTGGGCTTGAGAGTCTCACGTAAACTGACGGGCTCGCGCCGGTCCCGCCAGGCACTGATGGGCGAGATCGCTATTCCACGTCATACACCCCTCAGCAAAGGAAGAAAATACGCGATGATTGGTTTGAAATGGCACCAGGTGCATGCCTGGCGTCTGTCAGCAACATGGCCTCTCCCCCGTTTCTCCTCGCAGGATTTCATTCAGGCTGTGACACGCACTGGGGGGATTCAGGCACAGGTGATGTCTGCTGCCGAGCTGGCGCTGTGTACCCGTGTGGAAGGTCTCTCTCCACGACTCTGTCCGATCCGCGCTCTGGCAGGAACACCGCCTGGTGAAGACCTGGGCGATGCGCGGCACCTTACACTTCCTCTCCGCAACAGATCTGCCTCTGTATGTAGCGGCGCGTGACTGGCACCATACTGCGACTGGTCTAACTATTTCGCTGAGTTCGGCCTATCAAGAGCGCAACAGGAGGCCTTTCTGGTTGCCATCCCCCATGTTTTGGAGCAGGGACCACTGACGCGTCTGCAACTCGCCGACGCGGTCGCCAAGCACACGGGGATCGCTCACGCGCGCGACTTCATCCTCTCTTCGAGCTGGGGGACTCCCTTGAAACCATCAGCCTATCGCGGGGAGTTCTGTTTCGGGCCAGGCCAGGGGCAGAGCGCCACCTTCATGAACCCCAAAGGATGGATGGGGACCTGGCAGCCAATCGAGCCAAAGCTGGCGCTTCAGGAAATAGCCCGTCGGTATCTTCGGGCCTATGGCCCGGCGACCGCAGACGATTTTCGCTTTTTGGTGGGGATGTAGCGAGAACGCTGGCAAAAAACTCTTCCAATCGATAGAAGAGGAGTTGGAAGAAGTCGAGGTAGAAGGGTGGCGAGCCTTCGCCCTCGCTCGACCCTTCCGCTCATACAAAGCTTTGAACCAGCAGAGCAGATCCACCTGCTCCCCTTATTCGATGCCTACACGATCGGCGTGCCGCGCGATTGCGAACCCCTGCTCGCTCAGGCCTACAAGCGCCAGGTCTTCAACCTCAGGGGTGGACCTTTGCAGTCATTCTGGTCAACGGCTCCATCCAGGGAGTCTGGCACTCTACCATCCGGCGCTCGCAAACCTCGTCAAGGTAAACCTGTTCTCCCATCCACAGCCTCGATCCGAAAAGGGATTGAGCCGAAGCGGAACGGCTCAGTCACCTCTTCGAGAAGCAGGTCTTGCTGGAATATGAGGATGCCCTCTCAGCAGGTGAGGTGTGAGCGCCTCCTCCACCAGCTTCGCCCAATCGGTCACCGGCATCACCGGGACCACAATGCAGCCAAGAATATCCAATGGCTCGGGCAGAGCCTTCGGGCAGTTCTGCAGTAGCGGTGACGCCTTCGGCAGCACGCCATGCATCGGGACATTGAGTGGATCGAGTGGATGATGGTGACGCGTCGCTGTAGTATAAACGGAGGCTTGGTAGGCATGGTAGCATAGGAGCATGACCAGCGAGAAAGTATCAACGATGCAGCGCGCGGTTGAACAGGAGCCTTCGTTATGTGCGATGACCTCCTTCAGCGTAGCACGCGACAGGCGCACACCTTTCTCCGTAGTGTGCCCCTCGCAAGGACGGCGCGACTCGGCATGCTATCCATCGCTCTGGTGCTGCTGCTCAGCGGATGCGCCGGTGCGGATCACCCTGTCTCGCAACGCATCACCCCCGATGTCATCTCGGCGCGCGTTCCCGCCATGCTACCCTCTGACATGCCGCCGGCATTGCCCGCTCACGTTCCCGCTATCATTCGCGTCCCCGAGGATTATTCCACCATTCAAGCCGCCGTTGATCACGCGGTGCCGGGGCAACTTATTTCCATCGCGCCCGGCGAGTATCATGAAGCGGTGCGCGTCAGGACACCTCATCTCACCATCCGCGGGCGTGACCGCAACGGTGTCATCCTCGATGGGCACAAAAAACGCTTCCCGACGGCATCTCTATCGGTCCGGGCGGCGACGACGACATCGTCGAGAACCTGACCGTGCGCTATTATGTCGGCATCGGCGTGTTTTGGGATGGCGTGACCGGTTATCGCGGCAGTTACCTCACGGCGTATGACAATGGCGATCACGACATCTATGCGTTAGCGTCGCGGCGCGGGCAGTTCGATCA
>CAWENW010000008.1:0-149252 GCA_963810535.1 uncultured Chloroflexia bacterium | reverse complement strand
AGCTGTGCCAGGACGTCCGCCAACGTTTCCGCCGTCTCGTCCGTCGGCACAGCAGTTTGGGGCTCTGCGTGCGCGACGAGCGGGGTGACAGGTGCTATGCGTGCCTTACCACTCCGCCCTGCACCGATGTCGAAGACACCCTCGACAATGGCTCTCTCACTGCCTGCTCGCACGGTGTCGCTGTTAGTTACTCCCAGCAGCGCGGAAATCGCGTCCAGAATGATGGACTTACCCGCGCCGGTCTCGCCGGTAAAGACATTGAACTGGGGCCCAAGGGTTAGCCGGGAGCTCGTCGATAATGGCGAAATTGGTGATCGTTAGTTCGAGCAGCATGTCACAGGTTATCCCGTAGCTTCCGTGAAAGAACGCGATAAAAGAAAGTCGGTGGCCGGTGGCGCAGAAATTTTGTCACATGGGCATTGCCACGAACGGCAACTCGCATACCAGAGACGAACTGCCGCGTAATCTGTCCGTCGGCCGAGAGCAGTGCTGTGCCGGAATCGCCTCCAAGCTCAAGTGTTATGACCGAGCCAGGTTCTACTATCAGTGACCGGTCGGCTGCCAGGTGAGGCGCAATCGGTGTAATCACGTTACTCTTCACCTGTGGATGGAGTATAGGGCCACCGGCCGCCAAGTTGTACGCAGTTGATCCGGTAGCGGTGGAAACGATCACGCCGTCGGCCACCGTCGAGTGGTAGAGATGTTCGTCGATCCAGATATTCAAGCGAATGACGCGCGGTTCACCGCCCCGAACAACCACCACATCATTGAGCGCGATCAGATGCTCGGTCCACCGTCACCGGCAACCTCGGCGTGGAGCATCGAGCGCTCGTCGATCAGTAATCGCCATTCAAGTAGCGTGGTAACTTCTCCTCTACTTCTCCCGGCTCAAGCTCGGTAAGAAAGCCGACTCTGCCAAAGTTGATGCCCAGGATGGGAATGTTGGCCGGAGCGCAAAGCCGTGTACGGAGAGAATGGTACCATCACCGCCGAGAACAAATACTGTGCCGGTATCGGGTAGTGAGCCTCTAATGTATCCCTCCTGCCCTCGGCTGGAACTCCATACCCTCCTGCCCGTCGTACGGAGTTGCTCGGTCAGCAGAAGTGCGAGCGCAGCCGCCTCCGGCGATCGTTCGCGGTAAATAATACCGATACTGCTCATGTCGGCTTTCTGGCTCTCGCTCATTCCTCTCCCCATATCCCGCGTGGCATCTCTAGGCGGCTACCGCCGCCGCACCAGCACCGGCCAGTTATGACTGTTCTCGTTAGGTTTCTGGTTTCTTGTGGCCACGCGGTGTCTATCCAAAACAATGGTACGTGAGGTGCGCAAACAGTGTCAATGTGCGATGTGCCTGTCTGCTCAGCTCCCCTGATGTGATATAGTTGTGACAATCATCTTTACCGACTAACTGGAGATCGCAGATGCCAGCGCACAATCGTAACAACGCCGCCGCGCGACATACTACTCTGCAGCAGCGCCAGCAGCCATTCAGCGGATCTGGATAGCTGCACTGTGTTGTTGGTTGGAAAGTAAACCAGTTGAGCCAGCGCCCGCCGGATCCACCGATCCGGCGGGCTTTTTGTGTTACAGCAGGATGTCTCTCATCCCGACCGAGGCGGGCATAAAGTAGAGGGACACAGATTACCAAGAACGGGAGAGCCGCCATGACCATCGAGACCATTGTGCTGTCCCTTGTACGGGGGATCATTCTGGGATTCTCAATTGCCGCTCCGGTTGGTCCTATCGGCATTATGTGTATCCGGCGCACGTTGATCGCCGGGCGCCTAGCCGGATTGGTGCTGGGCCTGGGAGCGGCTACCGCGGATATGCTCTATGGCGCGGTAGCCGCGTTTGGCCTAGGCGTGATCTCGTCGCTGCTTATTGGTCAGAGCTTGTGGATCCACCTGATCGGCGCGGGATTCCTCTGCTGGCTGGGTGTACGAACCATATTGACTGCTCCGGCTACCCAGGCAGAGGCAACCACCGCCGGTACCAGCCTCATCGCTTCCTATGCGGGCACTCTCTTGCTGACCCTGGCCAATCCAACCACCATCCTCTCGTTCATTGCTATCTTCGCTGGCATCGGCATTGTCGGAGAGAAAAACGCTACTCCAGTGATAGCTGGAGTTACCGTGCTCGGTATCTTCCTTGGCTCCGCCTTATGGTGGCTTGTTCTCAGCGGCATGGTGAATACACTCCGATCCCGGTTTACACCTATGTGGATGCGCTTGGTAGGCTATATCTCAGGAGCTATATTGCTCGCTTTCGCGCTCTACGCGCTCGTGACGGCCATCACGTAAATGAGTGGGTGGAAGTCCTTTCCCCACCCACTCATTTACGTGAATACGAATACCGCGCCCACTACCCATTCGCTGGGCGCTCTCCCAGGCTCACCGAGAATGTCTTCTGGCTCGATCCGCGCGCCACAGTGACCGAGACTTTGGTTCCCGGCGCGTCGTTGAGTAGTATGCCCGCTAGATCGGTGCTACTAGAGACCTGAGTGCCGTTGACCGCGACTATGACGTCTCCCTGCTGAATACCCGCTTGTTGGGCAGGACTCTTGCCGGCGGAGTCGTTGCTGAATCCAGCTACCAGCACGCCACTCTGTACCGAGAGGTTGTCTAACGATGCCAGCTGTGGGGTGACGTCTTCGCCCTGAATGCCGAGAAAGCCCTGACCAGTGGCGGTAATGTGTCCACTGGAGATCAGTTGGTTTACCACATAAGAGATCCGATTGGAGGGTATCGCGAAGCCGATGCCGTCGGCCTGAGTGCCAGTCTCGTTGTTCGTTTGGCCAAGTGTGGGAATGCCTACCAGCTGGCCTTGTAGATTAACCAGCGCGCCGCCGCTGTTGCCGGGATTAATAGGTGCGCTGGTCTGAACCAGCCCGGTGAGCGTTGCCCCGGTGCCTGACGAGGCCTCACTGGCGGTACGGTTAAGCGCGCTGATGATGCCAAAGGTCGCTGAAGATTGAAGCCCCAGTGGAGTGCCCAGGGCTACCACGAATGCGCCCACCTGGACTTTACTCGAATTGGCGAAAGGAAGGACCCGAAGATTGCTCGCCGAGACCTTGAGGACGGCCAGATCATCGCCGGGATCCTCACCAACTACCGAAGCCGAGAGCTGAGATCCGCTGGCGAGTGTGACCATGAAGTCGCCAAATCCGTTGACGACATGATCATTGGTTACGATATAGCCGTTGGAGCGAACGACGTCGCCGGAGCCGATATCTTCGCCCTGGCTACTCTGCCCGGTGATTTCCACGACTGACGGCTGATCGGTATTTACCACATTGATGACCGTCTGCTGTAGGTCCGCCGCGGTGGCCGGGACTGCCACAGTAGGAGCGACAACCTGTCCCGCAACATTACTCGCGCTGCCCCCGCTACTGGTAGTAGAGGAGGCAGCATTGCTGGTAGAATGGCCCAGCGCAAAGGCCCCTAGAAGCAACGCGGCGGCGACCAGAGCGCCGATTAAAGCGGAAAGGATGGTGCCCATTCCCCTCCGTTTGGGGGCATCGGGGGGGAAGGGCGCCATACTACTGGTAGGGCTGCCGTATAACGTGCTTGGAGTATAGATTTCAGGACTTGGATAGATGGTATTCGGATAGGTGATAGGTCCGACAGACGGAGTCTGACCTATAGTCTGATCTTCAGCTGGATTCATCTGCGACGGGATGTAAGGTTGGTTGGGTTCCATAGCGAAATGATGCCTCCTGATTTTTCGCCTAGGTCTCGGCGAGTGGACTATGTAACGGTATCTTTCTGCCTCATCGCTATCACCAATAGAGTATCAGCGTGGAATAGGAGGAGTATTGGAACAAGATTTGAATATTCTCATGAACCGCGCACGGCACCTGGCGGCGTCTCTCGCTTTGCATGCTATCGTGCTCCTCGTCCTATGCCTGATCTATATCGAGCGCCTGTGCTGCTGCTAGAGTCACCACGGCGCTTGTCCCCTCTCCTGGTGTACTGGTGAGAGACAACGAGCCGGAGTGCGCGGTCGCGATACTTCGGGCGATGGAAAGGCCGAGTCCGGCACCACCCATCTCGCGTGATCGCGCCTTATCCGGCCGGTAAAATCGCTCGCCCAGATGCGCCAGGTGCTCGGCTCGTATTCCGACGCCAGTATCTCGCACCACGACGGTGACTTCTCGCGGCCCGGTCTCTACGGTAACGGTGACGCTGCCTCCTGGCTTGTTGTATTTGATGGCGTTGTCGATCAGAATCAGAGTTGCCTCTCTGAGCAATGTCTCGTCGCCCAGCACCAGCGCCGGACCTGCCGGCTGTACCATACTGAGCGTTACCTGCTGCTCAGAGGCAAACGACCGAGCCTGCCGTATCAAATCGGCGGCGATCTCCGCCATGTCTACCACGTCACGCTTCAGCGATCCCTGTCCGGCGTCCAGACGAGCCAGCGTCAGCAGGTTGTTAGCCAGGCCCGCCATGTGCGCTGATTCGGCGACGATGTCCTCCAGCAGAAGCGCGTCGTCGTCGTCCAGATGCTCGCGCCCGCGCAGCAACACCTCGGCGTTTGCTCGCAGCAGCGTCAGCGGCGTCCGGAGCTCATGGGCAGCGTCGGCGATGAATTCTTGCTGGCGCCGGAACGCCAAATGGGCCGGCTCTAAAGCGCGCTGCGCCAGGAAGATGCCTCCGGCGGTCGCGCCCAGCAGAGTCAGTAGACCACAAATGAGCAGGAGTGTGCCCAGCGTATTTAGCGCCTGAAGCTGCCCGTTGATAGGTGTGGCGGTCTCCACTATCCCGACGATGCTGCCATCCGGTCCGTAGACGACCTGGGCATAACGCTGCAGGGTGCCGAGACCGTAGATGGTAACGCGATCGGTTGCGGTGCCAGTGCTGCTGGAGAGTGCCACATGCGCCAGGGAAGTATTCGTAAGAAACTGGCAAACACTTTGCGAATTTTGAGAGGGGGAATTTGCGCAATTTGTAGCTGAACCACTTGTAGCCGGACCATATAAGTTGGCCGTTGAGTTGAAACAAGCGACATATAAAGTATAAGAGATGTCCAGTGATTCGACGTCGCTCTGAAAAATACTGCTTGCCCCTCCATCCTGGCACAGTGGGGTCAGATCGCTCCGATCCAGTATATTCTGCTGCCAGACACGGCTCGCTATCTGTGCGGTGGTGGCCAGATTGTTATTGACATTGCCAACGAGCGTCTGTTGCATGGCGACGTAGAGCACGATGCCTACGATAAGGAGGATAGCGGCCAGGACGCCGATGTACCAGACGATCAGACGGTTGCGAATAGTCGAGAACATCGCGGCGGAGGCGCCTGAGATTGCCGCTCCCGGCTGGTCGCCGTGGCGCAGCCGCTGCAGTGGACTAGTAGTTTGTCGAAGCGCCTCGCGCAACCGTCGCACGCCGGAAGTAAGTGGGGACTCTTCGGCGCCTTGCAGCTCGGTGTCGGAGACATTACCTGGAGGAGTACTTCTCATGACTCGATCCTGTAGCCCACCCCGCGTACCGTCTTGATGAGCGGCTGCGAGGGGCCGCGGTCGATCTTATCCCGGAGGTAGTGGATGTAGATATCGACGACATTGGAGAGGGTGTCCAAATCATACCCCCAAACGTGATCGAGAATCTGTGTTCGGGTGAGCACTTGCCCGGGATGGCGCATGAGATATTCGAGCAGCGCAAACTCCTTGGCGGTAAGCTCGATAGGACGGCCGCCGCGGTTGGCCTCGTGCCGCAGGAGGTCCAGTGAGAGGTCTGCCACCTGGAGCTGTGACGAGCCGTCGAGCTGCCTGCTTCGCCGGCGTAACAGCGCATCGACGCGAGCCAGAAACTCCTCCATTGCGAAGGGTTTGACCAGATAATCGTCGGCGCCGATTTTCAGACCGGCTACTTTGTCCTCAACCGCGCCGCGCGCCGTCAACATGAGAACGGGCACATCAATCTTGGCCTTACGCACTTCGCGACAGACGCTCATCCCATCCATCTCCGGCAGCATCAGATCAAGTACCACAAGATCATAGCTGCTACCGAGGATCATCCCCAGTCCGGTGGCACCGTCGTGCGCTACATCCACGACGTGGCGCTCCTCCACCAGAACACGGCGGAGCAGCGCAGCCAGCCGCTTTTCATCCTCTACGACGAGAATATGCATGTGCCTCACTCTTGTTCTCGGTTATTGCTGTCATGTCCCGGAGTGTCCACCGGTGGGATCACGACTTGCAAGAACTGTACGAGATGGAAATTGGAACAAGATTGGAAGCCATAGCTGATCAGATTGCCGATATGATCGTCCGGTAGTCAGTGGGCGATGCTGGCGGTTGTGGCGGCCATCCGCGCCTTGCCGATTTGCGTGAGCACGGTGTCTATGGCCTCGGTATGCTCCGGCGTGCCTACAGTGATTCGAGCGTGGCGAGCCAAATCGGGCGTGCGGAAATAGCGAATGAGGATGCCGTTTGCTTCCATGTGCTGGCGCAGTTCTGACAACGGCAAGTCGGGATCGGTTATTTCAAGTAGCACAAAGTTTCCCCGTGACGGGAACGCGCGCAGAAACGAATGGGTAGACAGCATCTGGCACAGCCGCTCTCGCTCGACAATAATCTGCCGGATGCGCTCCTGCAAGAAAGGGAGGTCGGCCAGTGTCTCGTGGGCAGCTATGTGAGCCGCCAGATTCACCTCAAAGGGGAGTTGGAGCTTGCGCACGTGCGGCACGAGCCATACTGGAAACGCGCCGTATCCCAGTCGCATACCTGCCAGTCCGGCCCACTTACTGAAAGTCCGCAAGACGACTAGATTGTCATGCTCAGGAACCAGCGCGATCGAGCTTTCGGCCAGTGCCTCGGCCCCGGCGAATTCGATATAGGCCTCGTCCACCACGACGAGCCGTCCAGTGTCGAGGAGAGTTACTATATCTCGACGCGGCACATAGTTGCCGGTAGGGTTATTGGGCGAGCACACCATAATGAGCTTGGTGTCCTCCCGCAACGCGGCGATGACCGCCGAAACGTCCAGGTCAAAGTTCTCGCGGCGCGGCGCCATCACGATCTCGCCACCCGCCAACGTGGTAGCTGTGGTATAGAGGCTGAATGTCGGCGGGCTGGTTACGACGCTGTCTCCAGGACCGAGGAAGGCATGCCAGAGCACGTTGATCAGCTCATTGCTGCCGTTGCTGCTGATGATATGCTTGGGATCCACCCCGACATAGCCGGCGAGTGCGGCGTTAAGTGCGGTGGCGTCAGGATCGGGGTAGAGATTGTAACCTGGAAAGTTGCCCAGGGCGCGTGCTACTCGCGGCGAAGGTGGGTAGGGGCTCTCATTACTGTTGAGCTTGATGAGCCTATCCATAGGAACGCCAGTGCGCGCGCTGAACGCATCAAGTGATTCACCTGGAACATACGCCTCGACCCGAGCAATCTCCGGCCGAACCTCGATTCTTGCATTCACGCGCTGCACGGTAGCTACTCCTTTGGAACTGGGTTTCGGTCGTCATCCACAATGCCGTGTTCTTGCAGGCAGTCCTGGCTTAGGTTTAGGTGGCCACTGGTGCACGAACCGGGCCATTGCCGGTCGCTGTTGCAACCAACATTCTCCTGGCAATGAAGACTACGTTTAGGGCGCTATTATATGGGCAAACATCGGCCTGGTCAACCCGGTTGGGACCTCTAGACCACCGGTTAGATCATCTCAAAGTAACGCTCCCGCTCCCACTCAGTAACGGCTGACTGGTATCGTTCGATCTCCCAGCGCCGCATGGTGACGTAGTCCTGTACAAAGTCATCACCGAACCATTGGCGAGCGATCTCGCTATCTTCGAACCGGGAGATCGCTGCGTCAAGTGACCGCGGCAGGCGAGGTGCGGAAGCCTCGGGCAGGAGATAGGCGTTGCTCTCTATCGGGGGTGGAGCTTCCAATCCGTGCTGGATGCCGTGTAGCCCACCAGCGAGAGCTGCCGCCATGGCCAGATACGGGTTGACGTCCGAGCCCGGAACCCGGTTCTCCAAATGGGTGGACCTGGGGGAGCCGGTGATTGCGCGTAACGCGGGGGTGCGTGTCTCAATTCCCCATGCTGCTACCGTCGGCGCCCACGATCCTGCCACGAATCGCTTATAGGAATTAATGTTGGGAGCGTAGAGTGCCATGAACTCGGGCAGCGTCTGCATAACGCCGGCAATATATGATCGCGCGAGAGCCGAGAGGTGGTGGTGGCTGGAAGCATCGTAGAACAGATTCACCCCCGCACTGCTCCAGAGGCTCTGGTGCAAATGCCCGCTGTTTCCATCTTCGCCTGCAAAAGGCTTGGCCATAAAACTGGCCGTCATATTATCAAGCAGACAGATTTCTTTGACGCCGTTGCGAAAGAGCATAGCGCGGTCAGCTGCTTCCAGACCGGAGGAATGGCGCAAGTTCATCTCATACATGCCAGGTCCATGCTCGCGGTTATAGCCTTCTATGGGAACCTCATGAGCGTCCATAAGCCGGCGTATCTTTCCGACCAGAAAATCGTCGCCGGTAGAGCGGTGGATGCTGTAGCAGCTTGTAGTTGGGCTGAGGGGTGTGAGGTCTCGCCAATTTTTCTCTCGCAGCGAGCGTTGGTCTTCACGATAGAGGCGAAACTCGAGTTCCAGCGCCATTTCCGCCTGATAGCCCAGGTTTGCTGCATGCTCCAGCACGCGGCTAAAGACATAGCGGGGCGAGACACGAACGGGCTCGCCGCTCTCGGTCATGAAATCGCAGACTACCGTAGCGGTGCCTCGCTCCCAGGGAACGGTGCGGAATGTAGCTAGATCCGGTTTCATACGCAGGTCAGCATAGCCAGTGTCCCAATTGGTAAAGCGAAGACCGGGCACAAGATCTTCGGCGATATCCCACCCGAAGAGCACATCCCCCTGCGCATACCCGTGTTCGATTCCATCGAGAAAGACGTCGACCGGCAGGCGCTTACCGCGATAGATGCCGTCATAGTCAGCTCCGCCCACCTTGACGTTGTCGATGGCGTGTTGCTCGATTATTGCTTCTATATGTTCCGTGTGCGTGCGTTCGCTCATTTGAGCCCCTCTCTCCTGCCACTTCTCCGTACGCGCAAGTATACCAGTGGCGGCAACGTCGAGACAATCCGTTTGCCTTCCCATTCGTCTCGTCGAGACGATAGCGGCGGGCTTATGAGGCGGTCCAGCGGGCCGGATCACCGTCCTCCGGTCAGAGAGCGGGGAGGGTGGTGGCTAGGTAGGTTGGAGGGTTACGCTGATTTATCTGAACGTGGGTGCTCAATGCCTTTGATACGATACAGCAGGCGTATTCGGGCGAAGAACAGCCGTGTATCTACCGGCTTGACAACATAATCGTCGGCACCGGCCTGGAAGCCAGCGACTTTGTCCTGAATGCTGCCTCGATCCGTAACCAGCATAATAGGAAGTTGTACCGCCTCAGGGGAGGTTCGCACCCAGGAGCAGAGCTGCAATCCATCGCCGTCGGGAAGGTCAATCTCGCTTACCAGCACATCGGGCGGTCGAATCTGAATTGCCTCGATAGCTTCGCTGGTCCCATTCACGAAGCGCAGAGTGTAGCCGTCGCGAAGAGCGGCTCGCATGCGCTCACGAGCCGAGGAGTTGTTCTCGACTACCAGCACATCTAGCTCGTCTTCCGGAGTTGAATTCGCAGCCCCGCGCTCCGCTCCCACTTCGTGCTCCTCCAAAACTACTGCTTTTCGCCGGGAATCCGCGAGAAGCGAGCTACTCTGACGTCGTGTCATGCGGCTGATCAGCGCCTTTTTTGCTGCCTTTATCAGTTTCATGTCGCGCCGCGTGCGCCTGGGACGAGACTGAAGAAGAAGTGACAAGCTGCGATTCATGCTGACGATTGTGAAGCTCGTCTTGAAGATCCGCTATATCTTGCATTGCCAGTCGCTCGATGCGGTTGGTACGCTGTTCCGGCGTAATTTGCATGACGCGCTCCAGAGTGGCGCACAGAACGCTGGGCTTAAACGGCTTGGCCAGGTACTCGTCAACGCCCGAGAGGAGACCGGTCAGCTGGTCGTCTTCCTCAATCATAGCGCTGAGGATAATGAGTGGTGTATGCGCGGACATGCTGTCGCCTCGGATACAACGAACTACCTGATAGCCGTCCATGCGTGGCATGCGGACATCGACGATGACGCAATCCGGCCGTTCGGCGTTAAATCGCTCCAGACCCTGGACACCATCATAAGCCACCACCACCGAATACTTGCCCTGCATATTGACCGCGTGCCGTATCAATTCCACAATGGTGGGATTGTCGTCGATCACGAGCACCTTCTTTTGTACACCTTTGGCACCTGGCTCCGCGTCACGTGTCATCTGCCCCATCACCTTGCCACTCCTCCCAAGCAAAGACACTTCGCCTTTTCATCATCGACCCACGCAGCGCGACCTCCCTACTGCCGCCAAATTGAGTGATCCTTCTTGCGTAGTGTGCCACGCCATTCCCTGGCGCACTTCATGCATGATGTGCCGGCTAGCAGAGACTGAAGCGCATTGTACCATACGTAATCCTCACAGACAAGCAGGCTGATAGTCCTACAGATGAACGCCGTGCGGCTCCACATCCGCGTGTGATAGAGTGAATTTGCCTCGTTTCTACCAGAAAGTCCTATAAAGAAGGTGGTCGTTGCTCATGCCGCACGACAACGAACGCGGTACGCAGGATATCCACGAGAGTTCCCCTCTCGCCTTTCATGACGATGAGCGTCTGGAACGCAGCTTGGACGCCCCTGAGCGATACGCTCGCCAAACGCTCTTTGCCGGCATCGGGCAACGGGGACAGGAGCGCATTAGCCAGGGACGGGTATTGATCGTGGGTTGTGGGGCGCTAGGCACCATCCTGGCCAATAATCTCGCTCGCGCTGGGGTCGGAAGCCTGCGCATCGCAGATCGCGACTATGTAGAAGGCAATAATCTCCAGCGGCAAATTCTCTATGACGAAAATGATGTCCGGCGGAGGATGCCCAAAGCCATCGCGGCCGCGGAGCAGCTGGGGCGAGTGAACCACCTCATACATATCGAGCCGCTGGTCACGGACGTCACCGCCGATAATATCGATGAGCTTCTGGAAGGGATTGACCTGGTCCTGGATGGAACTGATAATTTCGAGACGCGTTACCTTCTTAATGAGGCCAGTGTGAAGCTTGATATTCCCTGGATCTACAGCGGAGTAATCGCGTCGTACGGCGTAACCATGACGATCCGCCCTCATGATACTGCCTGCCTGCGCTGCGTCTTTCCCGAGCGTCCACTTCCGGGCACTACACCTACTTGCGATACCGCTGGGGTGCTCAACGGTATAGTTGGCGTCATTGCCGGCATTGCCTCTACGGAGGCGTTGAAGTTGCTGGTGGGCAGCCCGCAGATAGCTAAAGGTATGACGTGGGTGGATCTGTGGCAGAATACGTTTGACCAGATCGAGTTGCCTCGCCAGGAGGACTGTCCGGTCTGCGGTCAAAGCCAATACGAATACCTCGACGCTCCCCTCGGCGAAGGCGGTATCACTCTCTGTGGTCGCAATGCCGTACAGGTACGGCCCAGTATCCGGGGAGCCGGACCTGTCGACCTCGAGAGTATGGCCGCACGGCTCGCGCCGGTAGGGATCGTGGCCACAAACGGCTTTCTCTTGCGCTTGCAGGTGGATGGCTACGATATCACCTTATTCCCCGACGCTCGGGCTATCATAAAAGGAACTGACGATACCGTGGTTGCCCGCAGTCTATACGCGAAGTATATCGGGAACTGAGCGCTTAAGCGGTGGAAGGCTCAAGCGTCTGCGGTATAGGAAGTTGCAGTCCCTGGCTGCACTCACCGCCGTGCCTGCCTGAACAACAGGCGATGACAGGTCAAGATATCATCGGCAAATGAAGCCCGTTTTCCCTGGCGCATTCAATGGCGATGTCGTAGCCCGCGTCGGCATGGCGCATGACGCCGGTTGCCGGATCATTGGTAAGCACACGCTCCAGGCGCCTGGCTGCTGCTTCCGTACCGTCCGCGACGATGACCATGCCCGCGTGCTGCGAGTAGCCCATGCCAACACCGCCGCCGTGATGCAAGCTCACCCAGGTCGCGCCGCTGGCGCAGTTAAGCAGTGCATTGAGCAACGGCCAGTCCGATACCGCGTCGGAGCCGTCCTTCATCCCTTCAGTTTCGCGGTTGGGGCTAGCGACGGAGCCGGAATCAAGGTGGTCGCGGCCAATGACGATGGGCGCGCTTAATTCGCCTTTGGCGACCATTTCATTAAACGCGAGTCCCAGTCTGGCACGCTCGCCGAGTCCTACCCAGCAGATGCGGGCAGGCAAGCCCTGGAAATGGATTTTCTGGCGTGCCATATCCAGCCAGCGGTGTAGATGCGGGTTGTCCGGGATCAGTTCTTTTACCTTGGCGTCAGTTTTATAAATGTCTTCCGGGTCGCCGGAGAGTGCCACCCAGCGAAACGGGCCGATGCCCCGGCAGAATAAAGGGCGGATGTAAGCGGGCACAAAGCCGGGATAATCAAATGCGTTCTTCACACCAGCATCATACGCCACCTGCCTGATGTTGTTGCCGTAATCTACCACAGGGATATCCTGGTGATAAAAATCCAGCATAGCGCGCACCTGCTTCACAATTGATTCCTTCGCGCGCTCAACATAGGTCTGGGGGTCACGCTTGCGCAGGTCGTCGGCTTCCGCGAGGCTCAGCCCGGCTGGGACATACCCATTAAGGACATCGTGCGCAGATGTTTGATCGGTTACCATATCCGGTCTAATTCCTCGACGCACCAGCTCAGGATAGATTTCAGCCGCGTTGCCCAGCAGTCCGATAGAGATGGGATGTCCCAGATCGCACGCCTCACGGATCTGATCGAGAGCTTCGTCTAGCGTGCTGGCGATTGCATCGCAGTAGCCGGTATCCAAGCGGCGCTGGACGTGGGTTGCATCGCACTCAACAGCAAGCATAGAGGCCCCTGCCATTGTGGCAGCCAATGGTTGCGCACCGCCCATTCCACCCAGACCCGCTGTCAGTATCCATTTCCCGGATAAATCACCACCGAAATGCTGGCGGCCCATTTCCACGAACGTTTCATAGGTTCCCTGCACGATGCCCTGGCTGCCGATGTAAATCCATGATCCGGCAGTCATCTGCCCGTACATCATCAGCCCCTTGCGATCAAGCTCGCGGAAGTGCTCCCAGGTCGCCCAGTGTGGCACCAGGTTGGAGTTCGCGATGAGCACACGCGGCGCGTCGGCGTGGGTTTTGAACACGCCCACCGGCTTGCCGGATTGTACGAGCAGGGTTTCGTCCTGTGCCAGGTTTTTCAGCGTCTCGATGATGCGGTCGTAGCATTCCCAATTCCGCGCCGCTTTGCCAATGCCGCCGTAAACGATGAGTGCATCGGGGTTCTCGGCCACTTCTGGGTCGAGGTTGTTCATCAGCATGCGCATGGCCGCCTCTTGCGGCCAACCCTGACAAGACAATTCCGTGCCACGCGGCGCCCGGACCGGCCGGGGACCGGGCAGATGCCCAATCCCCGGCCCCCCTGCACCGTCTGCTTGCCCCGATGTGTGCGGTAACATATCCGCTACTCCCCAACCCGCTGGCACCGAAGTGACGGGTAGTCTCTAGTTCTAGTTTTGCACCGGACCAAGACTACCGGTTAAGGGTGACTGAGGAACGTTGGCGCCACTCGGCAGCGCCGGCGTCTGGTCCACGTCTCCCGGCAGGGGTTGTAGCCCCACCGTCTCCGCATTGGGAGTCGGCGCTACCTCAGCGAGGTTTACTCCAGTCTCGATGAGAATCTGGCTGAGTTGCCGGGCGTCCAGTGTCTCATGACGCCGAAGCTCGGCCGAAATGCGTTCCAACGTCGGCTTGTGCTCCATCAGCAATTGCTTCACGCGCTGGTAAGCGGACTGCACCAGTTCGCGGGTCTCTTCGTCGATGACCGCTGCGGTAGCGTCGCTATAGTCGCGCTGGCCAAAGTCTCCACCTGATCCAAAGGGGCTGTTGCGCTCGCTGAACGAGATGAGACCCAGGCGATCGCTCATCCCATAGCGGGCGACCATGTTATGCGCAATAAGGGTCACCTTCTGCAGGTCATTTTCAGCGCCAGTTGTAATGCTGCCCAGCATGACTTCCTCGGCACCGCGACCGCCAAGCGCTGTCATAAGCAAGCCGAACAGGTAGTCGCGCGAATAGTTATAGCGGTCGTCCAGCGGCGTGTACTGAGTGACTCCTAGAGCCTGGCCGCGCGGTACGATGGTAACCTTCGTGACTGGATCAGAGTGCGGCGTAAGCAGTCCGACCAGCGCATGGCCACCCTCGTGGACCGCGACAACTCGCAGATCTTCCTCGCTGAGCACCAGCGGGCGTTCGGCTCCGATCTGGATGCGGTCGAGCGCCTTGTCGAAACAATACATGTTCACCCGATCGAGGTTATTGCGAGCCGCCAGTAGAGCCGCCTCGTTCACCAGATTCGCCAGATCGGCTCCAACCATGCCGGTTGTGGCACGTGCGAGCTGCTGGAGATCGACATCCGGCGACAGCGGCACTCCCCGCGTGTGAATCATCAGGATTGCCTGGCGACCCTTCCAGTCGGGGCGATCAACCGTCACTCGCCGGTCGAAGCGGCCGGGACGCAACAGCGCCTGGTCGAGCCCGTCGGGACGGTTAGTTGCGGCGACAACCACAACTGCCTGCCGAGAGTCGAATCCATCCATCTCAACCAGTAACTGGTTCAGGGTCTGCTCTCGTTCATCGTTAGTCGTCAGGCTGGTGCCGCGCTGGCGTCCAACCGCATCGATCTCATCGATGAAGATGATACTGGGGGAGGTTTTCTTTGCCTGATCAAAAAGGTCGCGCACGCGGCTCGCACCTACGCCGACCAGGACCTCAACAAACTCTGAGCCCGACATCGAGAAGAAGGGTACTCCCGCTTCCCCGGCCACCGCACGCGCCAGAAGCGTCTTGCCGGTTCCCGGAGGGCCGACCAGCAGCACGCCTTTGGGAATCTTTCCGCCTAAGCGCTGAAACTTCATGGGAGTCTTGAGAAACTCGACGACCTCTTCCAGTTCCGATTTTGCCTCATCAACTCCGGCGATGTCCGCGAATGTAGTGCTTGGGCGATCCTCCATAATGAGCTTGGCACGGCTTCGGCCAAAGTTGAAGATATTCTGCTGGCTCTGAGTCGCGCGTCGCGAGAGCCATACGAAGATGAGTATAAGGAGCAGAAACGGAACGACATCGATGAGAATCGTGACCAGCAGATCGTTGCCGCTAGAAATCTTGCCCTCGACTACCACCGACGACTTATCCAGCAAGTTCTGCAGGTTTCCATCATTTGTATATGGAAAGGTTGTCGCAAATGTATTCGAGGTGACATCGTTGTATGTCTCGTTGGACTTTAATGTACCGGTAATGGTCTGATGGTCGGTGATTGTCACCGTTGCCACATTATTGGCGAGCACCTGCTGCTGAAATTCCGTATACGGAAAACTTAGCGTCTGCTGAGAGGAGTTATTTTCGGTAAAGTACACGTAACCGTTATATGCGACAAACAACAAAAGAATGAATAGAATGAGCCTCGAAATCCATCCCATGCTGCTTCGCGGCTGTCCAGTGCCATTGGGCCCCGTCTGAGATGGACGCTCAGGTCCGCCTGGCGGCCGATTCGACGGCTCTCCATCTGTATTTCTGAGAGCATTGGTGGCAGCGGGTATACCGGCTTTTTTTGGTCCGTTCTCTCGGTCCTGCTGCTTTTCTGCTCGATGTGATCGCTGACCAAACATGGTTCTTGGTACCCGCTTTCTTGCGCCCCAGGCGCACACCTCTCGTTGAAGGTTATGCTCCCTGCCTGCCGGTGGTGCCAGAGCAGCCATCAGACTGGAATGCAACTATTATAGCTCACAGCGTCGGGCCCGTACTAACGGTACCCATGCCGGTATCTTCTCTGCCTGGAAGCAGAAGAAGGGCTTAACCCTCATCGCCTGTGGCACTACTTCTACGAATGAGGGTCTTCAAAGGTACAGATATCTTGGCTACGTATGCGTGTTACAATTCAACGGTAAGCGAAGCACAAGATTTTTGGGGCTTGCCGCTCCAAGGAGAAGTCTGTGACCGAAGAACCTACGGCCGAAGGCGCCGCATCGTCCAACCCTGCCCGGTCGGTAGGCACTATCGACGATGTCCTAGCCGCTCTCGCCGCATGTCAATACATTGCCGATCGCGGCCTTGCTACCGCCATCTATCTAGCATTGAAACGCCACAAGCCGCTGCTGCTTGAAGGTGAGCCCGGAGTCGGCAAAACTGAAGTGGCGCGTGTGCTTGCCGATGTCCTGCAAACCCGATTGATCCGACTGCAATGCTACGAGGGTATTGACCAGTCGACCGCGGTCTATGAATGGAACTATGCACGCCAGCTTCTCTATATTCGCTCGCTGGAAGGCTCAGCTAACCATGAGCACGGTACCGGCGCCGTCACCGACGTATTCGGACCGGACTTTCTCATTAGGAGGCCACTTCTGCAGGCACTTGACGCTAGCCGTGAGCAAGCGCCGGTCCTGTTAATAGATGAGCTGGATCGATCGGATGCCGAGTTCGAGGCATATCTGCTCGAGTTGCTCAGCGACTACCAGATTACCATTCCGGAGGTAGGGACGTATCGCGCCGCGGTGCCGCCGGTGGTTGTCCTTACCTCAAACCGCACCCGTGATATACATGACGCTCTGCGTCGCCGCTGTCTCTATTACTGGATAGAATACCCTACTCTTGAGAAAGAGTACGCCATTGTGCTGGCACGCGTCCCGGAAGCGCCCGAGCGCCTGGCTCGTCAGGTGGTCGCATTTGTACAGTCCCTGCGTGGCGAGGACTTGTTCAAGGCCCCAGGTGTGGCTGAGACGCTTGATTGGCTAGCGGCTCTGGTAACTCTGGAGCAGACTGAGCTCTCCGAGTCGGTTGCCCACGACACGCTGGGCGCGCTCTTAAAGTATCAAGACGACATTCAAAAAGTAACGTCCGGTAATTTGCTCAGCCGTTTGGTAGATAGGGTTCGAGGCGCATTGCCTCACGCACAGTCGTGATAGGTGATCCGTACTCATCCATGTAACCATCCATCTATCTGTTCCACCACATATACATAAGTGCTATCGAGGCGAGGCATGAGCGATATCCGTGACGTACGTGATGCGGAGCCAGTGGCTCTAACGAAGCTCGACCGTGCTCAGGCGGATTTGCTACTGGCACGCATTGTAGATTTTGCCCGGCTTCTGTGGGAGCTAGGGCTGGATGTTGGGCCGGACAGCATAGTGGATGTGGTCCGGAGCTTGCCGCTGATCAATGTCGGAAGAATGGACGAATTTTATACGTTCTTGAAAGTCAGCCTAGTCTCCAAGCATGAGCAAGAGGCACTGTTCGACCAGGCTTTTTGGTACTTCTGGCAGGCGCGCAGCTCCGGCAGCTCCAATCAGGAGCCACTCCCGCATGAGCGAAAGCGCGGGCAGCGTACGCTGCCGTTACCCGAGAGTAGGCGTCAGAGGAATGAACAAGCCAGTGCCCGATTCCAATTGCGCAGCAATATGGTTACGCAGAGGCATCCCTCCTCTAGGCTTGCGCAAGCTCGGCGGCGTAGCCACGATGAGGAGGATGACCAGAGCGAACGCAGGCGAACGTATAGCCAGGAGGAGGTGCTGCGCAGCAAAGATTTTGAGCACTTTACCTGGGATGAGATGCAGGAAGCGCGTGCGCTCATGTCCCGTAAGCGTTGGCGGCTGAGTGAGAGAAACACTCGAAGGCTGCGCCCGGCTATTCATGGTAATCAGCTTGATTTGCGCCGAACTTTCAGGCGAAGTCTTCATACGGGTGGAGAGCCGATCGTGCTGGCCCGCCGAACCATACGGCGCAAGCCCCGCCCGCTCGTCATCATCTGCGACATCAGTGGGTCGATGAGTCTGTATTCGCGGCTGCTGCTCCATTTTGTCCACACGGTTTCCAATGGCCTATCCAATGTCGAGACATTTGTCTTCGCGACCCGTCTCACCCGCATTACGCGCCAGTTGGCTCGGCGTGACGTAGATATCGCCATCGAGGACGTCACCAAAGTCGTCCAGGACTGGTCAGGTGGAACTCGTATCGGAGAGTCGCTTCATACCTTCAACTACTTGTGGGCGCGGCGTGTCTTAGGTAGGGGTGCGGTGGTGCTCATCATCAGCGACGGCTGGGATCGGGGGGACACTCGTATTCTCTCCGAAGAGATGGCCCGTCTGCGGCGCCGCTCCCACCGGATTATCTGGCTGAATCCGCTGCTGGGTCAGGAAGACTACCGGCCGGTCACCGCTGGAATGCGCGCTGCTTTGCCGTTCATTGACGAATTCTTGCCTGCCAATACGCTGGACAGCCTGCTGGCGCTGGGACAAGCACTTGAAGCAATGGATGATCGTCCGCGCTCAGATTATCTCAAAGCCTCGTATGAAGGCCGCAGCCATGTGGCAGCGTCCTCGCTGAACCGTGCTGTGCCAGGGACGCGCCGTCGTACGGCGGGTCCCAAAGGCTAGACAGCGGCCCCCATTTTGGCTAGGATAAGATGACGTGCAGTGTATGGAAATGCCTTCGCTCGAGACGAAGAGACTGTTGAGCAGAAGATAAAGAGCAATGGTTCATCTCTCACCCACTGTGGTGGTGCGGAGTGGAGGAAAGTCACATGGCGGTGGTAACCAGCATTATTAACCTCAAAGGCGGTGTGGGGAAGACTACCCTGACGATGGCCCTCGCTCATTATCTCGCTGGAGAGCACGCCAAGCGTGTATTGGTCATTGATCTGGATCCGCAGACCAACGCGACTATTGCTCTTGTCAATGAGCGACGCTGGCGTGAGCGTGACCAGTCGGGCCAGACACTGTACCAGATGTTCAAAGATCAGCTCGACGGCACTCACCTGTTTTCGGCCCAGGAAGCAATTATGACCCGCGTCTCCAATGTCGCCGGCGGCGTGCCCGGGCTCGACCTATTGCCCGCCAGCATTCGCCTGCACCGGATACAAGATCGAATCACCAAGATTGCCGACCTGGATACGTTTCGAAGCGGGCCGGTATACGCGTTACGCGAGTCTCTTCGAGATGTGCTGTCACACTATGATCACGTCCTTATCGACTGCCCTCCCAATCTTGGCGTCATCACGCTTAACGGCATCGCTATCAGCCGGTACTTTCTGATTCCAGTAGTTCCTGATATTCTGTCAACTTTGGGCGTGCCGCTGGTGCTTGACCGTATGGCCGATTTTGCTTTACGAGCGCAGCATGAGATCTTCGGCTTAGGTATCGTCATCTGCCGCTTCCGCCCGACCAGTCGCCTGCATAAGCAAACGGTAATGAGCATGCGCCGAGACGCCATACCTGGTATTCACCCACCCATTTTCAATACGATCATTACCGAGGCGCTCGAGGTTGCCGAAGCTGCAGACGTTGAGGAGCCGGTAGCGTCGCTGCGCCAGAAATTTGGCGGATCCGGCCCGCACAGGCAGTTCAGTGCGTTGGCAGATGAGTACTTACGCTACGTGGGTGGCTAACCTACCTACGTGGTCCGTCTTTAAGGAATACGCCGAAGAAGCTGGCAGAGAATCAGTGCACCCCGGAGGACACTGATGCGGAATGACCATGTGCCGGAACCATTTCGACCGGTCCCGGCCGAGCGCCAAGCGCCGGACGCTCAAAGAGAAATTCCGGGCACTAGTAGTGCCCATGGGACCGATAAATCAAGCGGTGAGCCGTTCATAAGCCAAGCGGACGGCTCCGCCGCAACTGCCGACAAGGCCGCCCCACCGGTCGCGCCGGCTCATCAGCCTATCCAGGAGACGCCAGCTGATCCAGACCTGGCTCCTTTGGTGCGCCCGCCGTGGAACACACCTCGACATCCTTCGCTGGCCCATGTGCCTTGGGAGGCAAGAGATTCCTGGGGAGCGACGACGCTGACTGTCAGCGCTAGCACCGCTGCTGGAGTCAGCTATCTCTTTTGGTGGGTCTCGGGATTCCTTATCTACTTCGGCGAGCGCAACAACCGGTTCGTACGGTTCCATGCTCTGCAGTCCATAATCCTAACTGGGGTGCTGACCATAGTGGGTGTCTCGGATGTGCTTTTTGCCGCCGTTATGCAAGACCTTACCAGGGCGACGAACCAAATGATCTTCTATCACCTAGGAATCTGGGTATCCGCGCTGCTGGCTTTGGCGATTGTGTTTACCTGGTTGTGCGTGATGATAGCGGCATGGATGGGAAACTATCTCCGGTTGCCGGTTATTGGACCATACGCCGAACGATATTCAGCACCGCCGCTTGGGGCGACGGGACATCCATTTTCGTAGACCTGTAACGTCCATTTTCGTATACCTGTGTAAGAACATGTCAGCATGTACATCACAGCCCTTGAACCACAGAACCCACGCGCAAATAACTACAATCTCTATGTGGACACCCGCCTCTTCGGCGTGGTCTCCAGTAATCTCGTGCTGGAACTGGACCTGCGGGTTGGCCGGGAGCTCAGTGCTGCCGAGCTTGAGCACTTGCGCACACGGAACTCCGAAGAGCAGCTTCTCAACCGAGCGCTAAACTTCTTAGCCCCGCGCCCGCGCAGCCGGGCTGAGGTACGGCGCCGGCTGCTGGCACCGCCGCGAGCGAAAAGCCGCGGCGTGGCTGACCCCATAGCGGTCGATCGCATCCTGGATCGTCTGGAAGACCTACACTTGCTTGACGACCGGCAATTTGCTGATTTCTGGGTTGAAAATCGCGAACGGTTCAGTCCTCGCTCAGCGCGTGCGCTGACACAGGAGCTGCGCCAGCGCGGCGTAGACAAAGACACCACCCGGGAGGCCAGCCGGCCGGAGGAAGACGAGGAGCGCGCACTCGCCGCCGGAAGGCAGCGTCTGCGTGCCATCTCCACTCTCTCCTATCCTGAGTTTCGCACTCGCCTCGGCCAATTTCTGCAGAGGCGCGGCTTCGATTATGACGTCGTGCGACGCGTCACGCGCCAGCTCTGGGATGAAACCGGCGGCATGAACGCTGCATCATCTGCTGAGGCTTCCGACGAGGATTTCGCGGCGGATTAGGCTCGGCCGAGCGCGACTCTGGTAAGATCGGGTATATCGAAGATTGTCTCGGCAACAGCGACACCTGCCGCCAGCAGCGCATCTACTTTGCCTTGCGCTGTTCCCGTCTTGCCAGAGATGATTGCCCCAGCATGCCCCATACGCTTTCCCGGCGGCGCGGTGCGGCCAGAAATGAAGCCAACCACCGGCTTCTTCATCGTGGCGGCGTACGCGGCGGCGTCTTCTTCATCGCTGCCACCGATCTCTCCGCACATGACTACGGCGCTGGTAGCCTCGTCGGCTTCGAAGAGACGAAGACAATCTATAAATGTGGTGCCAATGATAGGATCGCCGCCAATGCCGATGCATGTTGACTGCCCAATTCCCGCCGCAGTAAGGAGAGCCACTACTTCGTATGTCAGAGTGCCAGAACGGGAGAGAAACCCGACATTGCCGTCCTTGAAGATGTGGTATGGCATAATACCGACTTTACCCGCGCCTGGCGTGGCCAGTCCGGGACAGTTCGGACCGATTAGTCGTGCAGGGTGCTCTTTAAGAAACGCGGCCACCCGTGTCATGTCGGCAACTGGTATAAGCTCAGTAATGCACACGATCAACTCGATGCCGGCGGCGGCGGATTCCATAATCGCGTCGGCAGCCCCGAGCGCGGGCACAAAAATGCACGAGACATTAGCGCCAGTCTGCTCACAGGCTTCGCGCACCGTATCGTAGACCGGCAGATCCAGCGCGGTTTCGCCGCCTTTGCCAGGAGTGACGCCACCGACGACGTGGGTTCCAGAGGCCAACATGCCTTGGGTGTGGAAGGTCCCTTCGTGTCCAGTCATGCCCACTACCAGGACGCGGGAATCTTTATCAAATAGAATACTCACGATGCTTCCCCTATACGGCTCATCTTGGAGACCTCAGCAACGATTTTCTGCGCCGCGTCGCGCATATCATAGCCCCATGTGAGACCCGCGTCGGCCAACAGCGCACGTCCTTCAGCTTCGCCGGTACCTGAGAGGCGGGCGACAATAGGCATTCCGGCCGGCAGATCACTCTGCGCCATAATAATGCCCTTGGCTACTTCTTCGCCCCGAGTGATGCCACCAAAAATATTGACCAGTATGCCTTTAACCTGTGGGTCTCTAGCCACGAAGAGAAGCGCTTTTTTCATGACTTCGGCCTTGGCGCCGCCTCCAATGTCGAGAAAGTTAGCCGGCCTCCCTCCGGACCTTGCAACCATATCGAGCGTGGTCATAACCAAGCCAGCGCCATTACCGATGATGCCGATGTCACCATCGAGCTTAACGTAGGTCAATCCTTCGGACTTAGCCTCGAATTCAAGAGGATTGGTTTCCTCGGGCTCGGCCCAACCCGCATATTCCTTCTGGCGAGGAAGCGCATTATCGTCAATAAGAATCTTGGCGTCGGCAGCCAACAGCTGACCATCGGCGGTCAATGCCAACGGATTGATCTCGGCCAATGTGGCATCGCTCTCGATATAGGCACGAGCCAGCGAGGCGAGAATAGGGCCGCCTTTGGCGATCACTTTATGCGGCATGCCCGCGCGGGCGAGAATGTCTCGCGCCTGCATAGGGAGAAGACCCCAGCGCACATCAATCGGCGCTTTGACGATTTTTTCCGGAGTCTCCTCGGCCACTTGCTCGATATCGATGCCTCCGGCCCGGCTTACCATCACGACCGGCGCTTGCGAGGATCGATCGAGGATAACTCCAGCGTAGTACTCTTCGGCGATTTCAATTGCCGGTGTAACCAATACTTTCTCGACAGTGAGACCTTTGATATCCATGCCGAGAATTGCTCGAGACACCTCGCGTGTCTCTTCGGGCGTCTTCCCAAACTTGACGCCGCCGGCCTTCCCTCTCCCACCGACATATACCTGAGCTTTGACGACCACTGGCACGCCAAATTCGCGTGCGATTTCCTCAGCCTGCTCCGGAGTCGTAGCGATCTTCCCGGGCTGCACGGGGATGCCGTACCTGCCTAGGATTTCCTTGGCCTGGTACTCGTGGATTTTCATCAGCAATTCTCCTGCTCAATTTCTATTTCCACTGGGATTTTACCATGAGCAGTCGGCAAGTGGACAAAGCGATAGGTGATCCGCAACAAACGGTGTCCTTGAGCCGTAGACTCAGTAGCGTAAAATCTGCTGCGTGGCAGATGATGGATCATCTCGAAACCAGAGCTACGGCACGCTGTTTTTGACACCCACTTCCGGCGAGTTTTATACTGCACCGTGACGCAAGAGCGGGAATACGTGGTACCTACTCGCTAGGCTTTGGTACCTCGTGGCTGCCTATGCTGAGCAGACTGGCACTTTTTTTGTGAGACATATTCATGTGAGACATATTCATATGAAGGACATACTTGGGAGACACGGCATGGCCGAAAGTAATAGCGAAGAACACGATCAGCAGACGGCGCAACCCGAAGACGCACAAGTTTCAGACAATTCAGGCGAGAGAGTTTCTCGTACCACCGCCGAAACCGGATCGGAGACGACAACTTCTCCATCCGATTGCGAGTCGCAGTTGCAGGCGGCACGCGAGGAGGTAGCTCAATATAAAGACAAGTATCTGCGTGAGCTAGCTGAAATGGAAAATTTCCGCAAGCGGCAAGAGCGTCTGACCGGAGAGCGTACCCAGCGCTACAAGCGGGACCTTATTGAAAAAGTGCTTGAGGTCATGGATAACCTCGATCGGGCGATGCGATACGAGGATTCGATGGATCGAGAGAGCTTGCAGCAGGGCCTGCGGATGGTGCAGTGGCAATTGAATGAGCTACTCAAGACCGAAGGCCTGACCCCCGTTCCCACGGTTGGCGAGCGATTTGATCCTCATCTGCATGAAGCGATAGACAAAGTGCCGTCCAGTCAACACCCGGAGGGTACAGTGGTGGAAGAAGTGCGCAAAGGCTACATGATGGGTAGCGATCTGTTGCGTCCGGCTCGAGTTATGGTGAGCGCAGGTTCCAGTGAGTAGTATGCCACTCCGTTTACTTTCCGTTTACGTTTCGAGTAGGAACCCTGATGGACGAAAAAGACTACTACAAGATTCTCGGTGTTTCAAAGAGCGCTAGCGCCGACGATATCAAGAAGTCGTACCGCAAGCTTGCCCGGAAATACCATCCCGACGTCAATCCAGGCAACCGCTCGGCAGAGGCGCACTTCAAAGAGATCAATGAGGCATACGAGGTGCTCTCAGATCCAGAGAAGCGCCAGCTATATGATCGATTCGGCTCCAACTGGAATATGCCGGGAGCAGCCCGTAGTGGAACCGCCACACGCACACGAACTTACGGCACGCATACGCGTGATGACGACGCATTTGGAGTAGATGATCCGACCGGTTGGGGCGATTTCTTCGATGCGCTCTTCAATCGGCGCACTGGCACTCCCAACACCGGAACTACCGGCGGCCCTACCGCGGGCGTTGGACAGCGTCGAGGAGAGGATATCGAGCAGCCGGTTGAGGTCTCGTTTCGCGAGGCTTATGCGGGCACATCTCGAGTCTACAACGTGCAGTCGCCCGAGACCTGTCCCAACTGCAAGGGAACCGGAAAAATCGGCTTGCGGCCGTGTACTAACTGTGGCGGTACCGGGACGATCACCAAAGCGCGCAAACTGGAAGTGCTCATTCCCGCCGGAGTGGATAACGGCTCTCGAGTTCGCGTAGCTGGTGAGGGTCAGATCGGCCAGAATGGTGGCCAGCGAGGCGATCTCTTTCTGGTGGTCTCCATTAAGCCGGATTCAGCTTTTGAACGCAAAGGCGATGACCTTACCGTAGATGTGTCGGTCCCGCTGACTCTTGCCGTGCTAGGTGGCGAGACGCCGGTCCCGACGCCGGATGGTAAGCGGTTGATCCTCACGATACCGCCGGAGACTCAGAACGGCCAATCGTTCAGGCTTTCGGGTAAAGGAATGCCACATTTGCGCGGGCAGGGAGCGGGCAATCTCTTTGCGCGTATTCAGGTACAGCTCCCGCAGCGTCTTAGCTCGCGGGAACGCGAGCTTTTTCAGGAATTGGCCCGGTTGCGCACCGCCAGCTAGCCAATAGGGCAAGCGATCTCGCTGGAGCCACCGAGCGATCTTTGCGTCCGCTGCCCCGAGTCGTATCTCGACGCGCTATAATAACAGGTACTGGACAAGAAATCAGAGTCTCCGACAGTCCCTCCTGCGGGTGGTCACTGGACTAGCGGCTGACGGCTCTCGAATGCCCTCTAATGAAGCGCCGGCGTTTCAAGCTGCCACGGAGACTGAGAGCGAATATGGAAAGGTCTATTTCGCCGATGAGTAGTACAAGCGTACAAAGGGGTGTGCGACCGGCAGATATCCAAGATAGCCCGGCTGGAATCAATAATTTCACCATAGTCGCCGCCACTGTCAATGGATCAGGCAGCCAGACAGCCAACAATTGCCTACTTCGGGCTCTCTTCAAGATGGGGATACCAGTTAGCGGGAAGAACATTTTTCCCTCCAATATCCAAGGATTGCCTACCTGGTTCAGTATTCGAGCCAGCCGAGACGGGTTCATCGCCCGGCGGGAGACGGCAGAGATAGTGGTTGCGCTCAACCGCCAGACAGCTGCTGAAGATATTGCTGGTGTGGCTCGGGGCGGCGTGGTTATCTCTCCATCTGAATGGAAACTGAGCGAGGATCGGGACGACATCGTCTATTACTCGCTGCCGGTACAACAGATGGCGAAAGATTCAGGCGCCAGCGCGGATATGCGCCCATATGTGGCCAACATGGTCTATGTAGGTGCGCTGACGGAGCTCTTGGGCATCGAGGTAGCAGAAATCAAAGCAGCGCTCACCGATCACTTCCACGGCAAGACAAAGCCGATTGACCTAAATTTTGGAGTAGTACAAGCGGCCATCGATTATACCAAAGAACATATCACCAAGCGCGACCCATTTCGGGTTGAGCGGATGGATGCGAATACCGGCAAAATCATCATTAATGGAAATAGCTCGGGCGCGTTGGGGTCGGTTTATGGCGGATTCACTGTGGCATCCTGGTACCCGATTACCCCTTCGACCAGCCTGATTGATGCTTTAGGCGA
The DNA here is from genome assembly GCA_963810535.1 of uncultured Chloroflexia bacterium. GTDB lineage: Bacteria > Chloroflexota > Ktedonobacteria > Ktedonobacterales > JADMIN01 > JAJPKE01. The sequence goes on along the minus strand of CAWENW010000008.1, from coordinate 123,123 downwards.
ATATGCCAAACAACTGCGAATAGATCCTGAGACTGGTCAGCCTACCTATGCCATCGTGCAGGCCGAGGACGAGATTGCCGCGCTGGGAATGGTAACCGGGGCTGGCTGGGCTGGTGCGCGAGCGATGACTTCTACGTCTGGGCCTGGCCTCTCGCTCATGACCGAATATGCTGGGTACGCGTATTTCGCCGAGGTGCCGGTGGTTATCTGGGACATCATGCGCATGGGGCCAAGCACGGGCTTACCCACCCGAGTCTCCCAGGGAGATGTGCTGATGGCCTACTATTTGGGCCATGGGGACACCCGCCAGATTTGTCTGTTCCCCGCCAGCATGGAAGAGTGCTTTGAATGCGGGTGGACCTCCTTCGATCTGGCCGAGCGGCTCCAGGCGCCGGTCTTGGTCCTCAGTGATCTTGACCTGGGAATGAATCTCTGGATGAGCCAGCCGTTTGCGTATCCGGAGAAGCCGATGGACCGCGGTAAGGTTCTCGGAGCTCCGGACCTGGATCGGCTCGGTGGATTCCATCGGTATATGGACGTAGATGGCGATGGAATCGGCTACCGTACCATCCCCGGTACCGACCATCCACTGGCGGGATACTTTACCCGAGGGAGTGGGCACAATCAGGATGCACAGTATACTGAGCGACCTGAGGAGTGGGAAGCGAACCTGAAGCGCCTGGCCCGGAAGCATGACTACGCGCGTACGTTGGTTCCCTCACCAGTCATTGACGAAGTGCCGGGAGCCGATATAGCTCTGATTGCTTACGGGTCTACCGATCCGGCCATAGTTGAGGCACGCAGTATGCTTGAAAGTCATGGGATCAAGACCAGCTATCTGCGCATGCGAGCTCTACCGACCACCAAAATGCAGCGAGATTTTACAGAAAGCTACCAGCGGGTGTATGTCGTCGAGAATAACCTCGACGGGCAGATGTGCCGCATTCTCGAGAGCGAGGAGCCGGAACATGCAATGCGTTTCCGCTCTATTTCGAAGTGCGACGGGTTACCGCTGACCGGCCGTTGGATTGCCCAATCTATAGTAGAACAGGAGCGCTAGGATACATGGCTATTCAAGAACCACCCGCTCAGGATCTGAACCTGATAGGGCTGACTCGAAACGATTACAAGGGACGGCCGTCCACGCTGTGCAAGGGCTGCGGCCACGATTCTATATCTGCTCGGATCATCTCGGTGGCGTATGACCTCTCCATTAAGCCGACTCGTGTCGTCAAGCTGAGCGGAATCGGATGCTCTAGCAAGACTCCAGCGTATTTTCTGAACCAGTCCCACGGCTTCAACGGTCTGCATGGCCGCATGCCCTCAATGGCTACCGGCGCTACGCTGGCCAATCGGGAGCTGCTGGCGATTGGGGTCAGCGGCGATGGCGATACGGGGAGCATTGGTCTCGGCCAGTTTAAGCACATGGTGCGTCGCAATGTACCGGTCGTGTATATCATCGAGAACAATGGGGTCTATGGTCTTACCAAGGGACAATTCTCGGCTACGGCGGACGAGGGCCAGCAGATTAAATACGCGGGTCTCAACGAACTGCCCCCAATAGATCTCTGCCTTGAAGCGGTAATCGGAGGGTGCGGATTTGTGGCACGCAGCTTTGCCGGAGATCCACGTCAGGTGGAGGCGCTTCTCAAGGCGGCCATAAGCCATCGGGGCACCGCTGTACTGGATATCATCAGTCCCTGCGTCTCGTTCAACGACAATGATGATTCAACGAAGAGCTACTCCTGGGGCAAGGCACATGAGGAAGTCATCTCCGACTTTACCTTCATTCCCTTCCGTGAGGAGATTTCAGTGGATTATGATGAGGGCACAAGCACGCTGGTTGAAATGCATGACGGCTCAGTTATCAAGCTTAAGAAGCTCGACAACAAATACGATGCAACCGACAAGTACGCTGCACTACGATTGCTGGAAAATGCTCATGAGAATCAGGAGTTTATCACCGGCTTGATCTACGTCAACGAGGAGCGTCCCGCTTTCCCGGAATTAGAGAGGCTACCCGATGTTCCGCTGGTCCACCTTCCGGAGGCGAATGTTAGACCGTCTCGAGAGTCGCTTGAAAAGCTCATGCGTGGACTGATGTAGTTGATTCAGGAATGGTCCGGTGTCCAGGAGGGCGGATCACTTGCCGGAAAAGACTCCTCCGACGCCTCCTGAACAGGATCAATCTGCCGATCTACCCGCGCCTCCGGAGGCGCGGGTAGATCGGCAGATTGATCCTTGCCATCTTGCTCACGACGCTCCGGCACCGTCTCTGGCGTCTGATCGTCCGGCGTTCCACTCGCGCTCATAGTGTACCTCTACGGAATTCTCTTAGCATGGTGCTATTCATCGTCCTCACTCGCCTCGACCTCAGCCGGGAGCGAGAACGCCGACGCGTCGAGTGGACCATACGTCAAGAATACGTGGCGATCGGTATACGGAAATCGATCGAGAACCCGGCGCACGTCGGTGGTCGTCACCTTCTCAATCTCTTCCATCTCCTCTTCGATGGTACGTAGGCGTTCTTCGGCTACCCAGGTATAGGCCAGGTCTTGCATGCGGCTGAACGCCGACTCGCCGTCAAGCACCGTATGACTAACCAGCTTGTCCTTGGCGCGACGCAGCTCATCTTCTGATACACCGTCTTCTTGCATATTGCGCAGCTCGGCATGTACCAGTTCCATTACTCCTGGGGCCTGATCAGGCGTGGTACTGACGAACGTGAACATCATGCCGGTATGATCAAACGGTGAGAGAGAGGCTACCGCGGTCTCAGCCAGGCCTTTTTGGTAGATATTCCAGAACAGCCGTGACCCACTACCATCCCCCAGCACCATCGCCGCGAGCTGCGCGGCGTAGATGTCTTTGTCCTGATAACTCACGGATGGCCATGCCAGCAGGGCAATCTCTTGCTTGAGTTGCGGCTTAACGATGACGTTCGCCACTGACTGCTCCGGCACGATTTGGGACGCGTCACGTCCAGCCTCTCCGCTTCCCCATTGGCCGCATTTCTCGGCCGCCAGCTCTATAAGCTCCTGCCAATCGAAGTTGCCGGCGACAGCCAGAATCATGTTATTGGCTGCGTACCGGCCCTCGTGGTAGTCGCGCATCTGCTGCACCTGCAGCTCACCGATGCTCTTGCGTGTGCCCAATACTTCATGACCAAGTGGATAGCCGTGGAAGTAGGCCTGGAACAACTTGCGATACGCCTGGCTGGTAGGAACATCCTCCGAGCGCGCGATTTCCTCCAGAATAACGTTGCGCTCCATGTCGAAGTCCTTCTCGTCGAGTCTTGGGCGCATCATATCAGCGAGCAAATCTACGGCACGCGGGAGATACTCGCCCAGCACATGGGCATAAAAGACTGTCTGCTCGACCGAGGTGAAAGCGTTGAATTCCGCTCCCATCATGTTGAACTCGAGGGTGATCTCCTCAGCGCTGCGTCTCTGTGTTCCCTTGAAAACCATGTGCTCGAGGAAGTGAGAAACCCCGAAGAGCGCCGGGTCATGTTCGTCCCGGGCTCCAGTACGAACATGGAAGCACACGGCGATAGATTCCAGATCCGGCATCTGTTGGCCGAGGATCTGGAGACCATTCGGGAGAATATGCGTGAGCAGACTGGTAGACTCGTGACCATTCTCTGCGGACATTTCTGGCATGGTAGTGAAGACCCCTATTTGCTTACTCGCCAACCGGCGTATTGGCCAGTGACCTGTGCAACCTTTGTCAAGGGATCATAGCCCGCGCCACATGGACCTGTCAACGATGGCTACCAGGCGATGATCAAGGCGGTGTGTTGTCAGTAAGGTTTCTCGTGTGGTATCCTGAGCGGCGTAAACATCGTTCTGATCTTACTAAAGTGTGCGCGGGCACCGGGCACTGCGCTGGTGGTAAGACGCATTGATCAAAGAACGCCAATCATTCGCGCGCCACAGATTGAACTACAGGATGTAGTTCAGGGGACAATCGCGCACCTTGCGCTTTCAGCTATAGGCCCGAACAGCGAGGATTATTTCATGCCGCCAGTGACGCCATCTTCGCGTTCCAGACCTTTCACTGCCAGTGAGGGGGAGCCGGTACGCGAGCGAAGTGTGGCCGAATTCTTTGGAGACGCACTGGAAGGTGCGCTGGCATTGGTCCATGCGGACGGCGGCGATATTGCGACCCTTGATGAATCCAGGCAGGTACTGGTCTTGCGAGCGAGGCGCGCACGTCCGCGAATCGACCACACGGTAGGAACTGCGAGTGCCATGTCCCGTGCCAGTCAGCCAGCCACGTACTCCAGCGCCGGGGCTGCTGGTGGATCGCCCCGTCCGCGCGCGCGCATACCATTTAAGGCGGATACTCAAGGACACTCCGGCGAAGGCAATAAGGCCACCCCTATAGACGAAGTAAGCGAGTTGGACGAGATCGAGGTACAGTCGACTCAACTGTTGCCAACCGCACTTACCACGCGAGTTTACCATCCGGGCGAGCGCCTGATCGGCCAATGCTGGCAGCGTGCCGAGCCGTTGGTCATGAGCAACGAAGAGTGCCGAAAGCTGCCTGGTGGGGCCGTTCCTGCGGATCACGAGGCGCCATGGCATCTGGCTGTACCCATGTTCCGCCCTGACTCGCTGGCTACACTGCCTGGAGGCAGGGAAGTCATTGGCGTCATCTCGATCTATAACAGCGATCCGCTCTGGTCATTCAGTGCGCGTGATGTGGAGTTGCTGCAACTTCATGCTGATCGGGTAGCTTATGCGATGCGCAGTGAAGAGCTGGCTCGCCAGAATCAGAGTCAAACCGAGCTTTTGAATCTGCTTGACCTGGAAGAAGACGGTCGGAAGGGCTCTGATGCCGTCTTTACCCGATTGCTGGGAGTAGTGCGGCGTATGGTTGAAGCTCCGGCCTTTGCCATTCTGCTCTATGATCGCTCGCAAGACTCTGTCACTTTTGAGTTGCCCGAGCGCGATGATGAGCCCATCAATCTCATGCATACACCAACCTCACGCATGCCACCCTGGTGGGGAAAAGTTGCCTCCGGCGAGACGGTGTGCGTCTCAACGCCGGAGGACCGAGCGCTTCATCCGGATTACTGCCACCTTGGCTGGGAGGAAGATCCCCCCATTCTCTCAATACTGGCTACGCCCCTCATTTTCCAAAATGTCTTGCTCGGCGCCATTGTAGCGGGCAGCCCGCGTTCGGACGCCTATGCTCCCGAGCACGCACAGCTTTTCTCGGCTATTGGCCGCTCGGCAGCGGTAGTGGTGCAGAACGCGCTTCTCGCCGATAAGAATCGGCATGTCATAGCCAGAACGCATAAGAAAGAGCAGCAGCTCGCGTTGCTCAACAACGCGGTATTGACCCTCAATGCGTCTCTTGACTTGGATGCTACCGTTGACGCGATTGCGGCGCAAGCCTCCGCGCTCACCGAGGCGATCATGTGTGTGGTCCTTCTAAAGGACGGCGAGTATCTGGTTGAGCATGCGGCCAATCGCCGCCTGCCCGAGCCCTTCATGTCAGGCGATATACTTCGCATACCGCTGAGCTGGAGCCGCCTGGACAGTGTTCTACAGGAGGGGCAATTTGTTCTGCTGGACAATCTCGATGCCGATTGGTCAGATGACACCGAGCTGGGACGTGTGCTGTCCGGCCAGAAAATACTCTCGTGCCTGGTAGTGCCTCTCGTCCACAATCAGGACCAAATCGGCATTCTTGCCATCTATACGCCGGGAATGCGACACCACTTCAGCTCGGAAGAGATTGGTTTGGTTCAGGGCATGGCGAGCCAGGGCGCCGTTGCCATAAACAACGCTCTTCTCTTCCGGCAACTCCAGGAAGCCTACGAAAAATTGAAAGAGCTTGATCGCCTGAAAGACGACTTCATCTTGACGGTATCGCATGAGTTCCGTACCCCACTTACCGCGATTGAAGGTTACGTCACGCTCATTAGCCGTCACGGCGAGAAGCTCGATCAGGCTAAACTCGACCAATTTGCCGGCGAAATTCGGCAGGCCACCAGCCAGCTTATGGGTATGATTAACCGGCTTCACGATGCCAACAATGAAGATGAGCCGCTCAAAGTGACGCCCCAACCAGTGGAGATTCGAGCAATTGCCGAGAAAGCCATCGGTTTGCAATCGCCGGAGAGTAAGGCGCGACTTCGGCTGGAGATGGGGAGCGAATATTGGGTGCTGGCAGACGGCGAGAGGCTGCTGCATGTCTTCTCCAATCTGCTCAGCAATGCCGTGAAATACTCTCCTGCGGATGCTCCTTGCTGGATCGACGCTCGGGTAGAGACACGGGAGTCGCTGGCAAATCTTGGTTTTCCGCATGCGGAGACAGAGAGCGGCGCTAAGGCGTGGGTAGTGGTTGGAGTACGAGATCAGGGTGAAGGAATAGCGCCGGAGGATCGGCCCAAGCTCTTCCAAAAGTTTGTAAGGCTCCCAAGGTCATTGACTACATCGGTGCGGGGCACAGGGCTGGGATTGTGGATCTGCAAACGGTATATAGAGGCGATGGGAGGTGACATCTGGGTTGAGAGTGAGTATGGGCACGGTTCAAATTTCCAGTTTAGCTTGCCGCTGGCTCAGGGGCCGGCCGAGGGATAACACGTCACTGGTATAAGCTTAGGAGTGACTGACTGGCTGACTGCGCCGCCGGACCGATTATTGTCGGGTATCACGTGCGGCGTGCGAGAAGGGAAAAGGCATGGCACATCTGCCGACTGTACTGATAGTTGATGATGATTCTGCCATTCGGAAAATGCTTGTCGAGGTGCTCTCGCTGGAAGGATACCCCACCGAGACGGCAAGCAATGGGCGAGAAGCGCTGGAGATACTGGCAAAAAGCGGACCGCGAGTGGTGCTGCTTGACCTGTTAATGCCGGAAGTCAACGGGCGAGAAGTGATCAACGTGCTATGTGAAGACCCGCTGGAGCGGCAGAAGCATCGAATTATTCTCGTCTCTGCCTGGGCACACCTGGAGGAAGCCCGCGATTTGGATGCTGACGGCACGTTGCCTAAGCCGTTCAATGTAACTCAGTTACTCAATGTGATTATTTCAAAAGCCGACGTGTCAGCCTGAATATGTGTAGCGATGGCTTGAATATCGACTCAGTGTCATGCATGTTTTCGTTCGTGCTCTGCCCCGCGGTCTCTCTGGAGTTATAGCGCTACGCTCTCATTTTTCTCATTAATTCTACGGCTCCATATCCACGTTACCTTGCTCCTCGAGGCCTCGGGTAAAGCTTGATGGTGAAGCCTTTAGTTCGAGAGGAACTGTATTGGCCTGCGTCGAAATGATGGCCCGGTCGAGCAGCGCCCGGGCCGCGCTCATCCGCGCGCCGAGTCCGCCGAGTCCAGCTCCTATGGCGACGATGAAGACTCCCCAGATGAGTCGTTGCGGTAATTGCGATGTGGCAGCAGCCGAACTAGCCGTCTCTGGAAGCAGTGGCAGCAGGTATCCCGTCAACGTGGTAGCAAACCACCAGCAAAAGCTGACGAGCAGCCCGGCAACGAGCGAGCCAGCCCGATCCTGGGCGGTGCCGAGCAGGATGTCCGCAGGCACCGCTGGCAGCGTTCGCACCCGAGCACGCTCAACCTGCGCGCCAGCATAGTAGGCGAGACCCAGGGCAATGCCTAACGCCGCTAGCGCTAGGATCCCTCGCACGAGGATAGCCAGTGCTACCGAATCGGCCGAAGAGTTCTCGGGAATCGGAAAGAAAAGGGCTCCTACCAATAGGGCGAAAATCCCCAGGGCGGCGCTGGCTAATCCCATCCCTAGTCCCCAGCGAAGCATCGCGTCTCGCATGCTAGTTCTCGCAGTCATTCTCGTGTGCCGCGGGGAAGATCTCGGCTACCGATCGGCGTCAACGATCATCGGATTACGAATAATCGGGCTCTTTCCGGTTCGCTGTGAAATCTGCGGCCGCGACTCAATGCCGCCCATCCGTGGCTCTTGACCCTCTTCATCGCCGTTGAGATGGCTGAGACTCTGACGTAGAGCGTCCAGGTCATGGAGGAAGCATGCGACCGAGCTGGCCGCGCTACCTTTGGTGTTAGAATTTTCGAATCGGCGCCATACTGTGTCACTTGTGGCCAGATAGCGTGAACCCTGAACCAAGCCAAAGGAGTCTCGATATATTTCATCCCAGCCATTCCACCGGCCTCGCAGCGGTTTCCATCCTAATTGGCTATCACTGACAGCCCGCCACTTCTCTTCGGTATACCCCATCCAATCGTCGATCAGCTTTGAGTACGAAGTAAGCAGGTCGCGAAGCTCGGCCGTTTGCTCTTCAATACGCACACTTGCTGGACCCTGACGGTCATAGCCCGGGTAATTGTCGCCTTGGTCATAGGCGGAGTCGCCATACTCATACCCCGGCCCGCCAAGAGCGCCGTTGTACTGCATTGACATATAAGGACCTACCAGGCCCGGCATCGCGCCCAGCTGTCCTTCATGCAGCGATCCATCGGACGACGTGAACATGTCTGGACGCAGTCCCCCGATGATGATCTCTTCAGTACCAAGCGCATCGAGCAGACGCCAGGCAAGCCGTGGATTGCGAACCACCCAACCGCTCTTACGCATAAGGTAGACAAAGGAGAAGGCGAAGTTCACTAGTAGCCAGATAATTGCCTTTACGGCGATCCAGAATCCAACTCCAAACACCAACCAGGTCACTATGGAGGCGTGCTGCGCACCACTGACATAGAGCACTGTCAGAACAATGGCAATCAGCAGGCTGGGGTCTCGGATCGGATTAACCAGCCCGAGAAGGCGCGATCCGATGCCCTTTCGCGAACTGTCCGATTTTGCCATAATAGTCCTCCGCTGCCTCTGTAAAACTTGTAAACATATGACCTGGGCTGGCCTGGCGGTACGCGGAGAGTCTACCACACGAGAGAATGGCGTTTCATCCCCGTAGGTAATCCAGAATAGATTTGCACTGGTGCAAGAGAATCCAGCCCTGGATGCTGAGGCTGCCTGTGGCCGGTAAGCTAGGCTATCATACGTAGCTCCAGAGCTCGATTGTAGCATGACGTGCCAGGCGAAGCAAGCGTCACGGTATTTGCCTTGACCATGGTTCCATGCCTGTGACAGTCAACTCACGCTCATCGTCCCCAAGGGTGAGTGGCTAGGAAGAAAGTACCTGAAATTATATACTGTGTCTACGGCATTCGGCGTACATTATACAGGAATAGGAACGGGCGACACGCAATGGAACAGCAAGCACACAGCAAACTGGCGGGAAAGTCCAAGGCGGAGGAAGCGTTGTATTGGCATGGAGATAGTTCGGCAGGGTGGGTAGAAGCTACTATAGAAATTCCCCGCGGCAGCCGCAACAAATATGAATACGATCACGAGCGCGGCGTCTTCCGGTTAGACAGGGTCTTGTACTCTTCGATGCACTACCCAACCGATTATGGATTCATTGATGGAACGCTGAGTCAAGATGGCGATCCCCTCGACGTGCTGGTAGTTGTCGAGGAGCCGACCTTCCCCGGCTGCCGTATCCGAGTGCGTCCGATAGCGGCGCTGTGGATGTCGGACGAAAAAGGTATAGATGAAAAAATCCTTGGTGTACCCGTAGATGACCCGCGCTTCCGAGGAATCAATGACTTAGCTGACCTTCCCGAGCACTGGCCGCTCGAGATATCCGCCTTTTTTCAAACCTACAAAAATCTGCAGGGAGAGCAGACCGATGTGAGAGACTGGATGGGGGCAGCTGAGGCATGGCGCCTGATAGAGGAAAGCCGCCAGCGCTCCCTGGCCACCGCACAGGCCAAGGCGCGTCATCAGACCAAAAGGTCATGAGCGATGCAACCAATCAACCTGCAAGAATACGAGACGCTGGCGCGCACAAGTATGGATGCTGTTGCCTGGGATTATTTCAGCGGCGGCAGCGATGACGAGGTGACTCTACGAGCGAGTGTCGCCGCGTTCCGTCGCGTGCGCCTGCTCCCCAGAGTCTTGGTAGATGTCAGTTTCTGCTCATGCGCGACTACGGTTTTGGGTACGCCGGTCAGCATGCCGATTATGGTTGCCCCGACCGCCTATCAGTGTCTGGCGTGGCCGGAAGGCGAGTGCGCCACCGCCCAAGCGGCAGGAAAAGCCGGAACAGTCATGGTGGTGAGCACTATGGCGACACGCAGCTTAGAGGACGTCGCCAGAGACGCGAGTCGTCCCCTCTGGTTCCAGCTATATATGTACCGCGACCGTAGTCTTTCACTGTCCTTGGTTCGTCGTGCCGAGGCCGCGCGATATCAGGCTCTGGTACTGACGGTAGACGCCCCTCGTCTGGGGAACCGCGAGCGCGATCTGCGCAATGGATTTGGCCTTCCGCCGCACCTGCGTATGGCCAATTTCGCGAAAGATGAGTTGTCTGACCTGTCAGTGCGCGAGCCCGGCCGCTCAGCGCTGGCTCTCCAAGCAGCTGCTAATTTCGACGCCTCTCTTGCCTGGGAAACGGTTGACTGGCTATGCAGCAGCACTAACCTACCGGTATTGATAAAGGGAATCCTCACCGCGGACGACGCCAGGCTGGCAGTACGGCATGGAGCTCGGGGAATCATCGTATCAAATCATGGAGGACGCCAGCTCGATGGGGTACCAGCAACCATCGAAGCGTTGCCAGAAGTGGTCGAGGCTGTGGCAGGGCGATGCGAAGTGTATATGGACGGCGGCATTCGGCGAGGTACCGATGTGCTCGCGGCCCTGGGATTTGGTGCTCGCGCGGTGCTGATCGGCCGCCCGATTCTATGGGGTCTTGCCGTTGGCGGCGCTTCCGGAGTCTACCAGGTATTAGAACTCTTACGAGCAGAGCTGGAATTGGACATGGCGCTGGCCGGTCGCCCAACCGTGGACAGCATCGATAGGTCCCTGGTTTGCTGGTCGCCGTAGCGCCTTTCGCGCCCCCATTCGTGGTCTTCTGTGAGTCTCAGCACGGCGCATCCAACTGTCAACAGAGCCAAGCGAACTTCTCGCCCGCTGATTCGTATACTTATGGCATTTTACGCATGGGCAGGTGATTGTACGGACCAGTGACAGTTCCCCATTACTGCAAACTGGAGCATCGTTAGTAGTGTATGCCGCGCCGAAATCCGGGAGGGTAGGGTAATGGTACTTGCCTCATTGTTAGCGCATCTCACCAATCCTGAGGCACTCAGCGCACAGGCTATCTTGACGTTTCTAACCTCGCTTGCTCTAAGTTCCACTGCTGGTCTTCGTGCCTACTTACCGCTGCTAGCTCTGGCCATCGGCAGCAACATCGACAGCAGCGCCTTGCCGCTCCAGCCCAATTTCGCGACGCTGAAGTCGCCTCCGCTCATTATCGTTTTGACGATCCTGACTGTCCTCGAGTTTGTCATTGATAAAGTCCCGGTGATCGACCATTTTAGCGATGCGGTACATACTGTCATTCGGCCACTCTCCGGAGCAATCATTATGGCCGGCACCCAAAATAGCCTGAGCGATATGAGTCCTTGGTTGGCGGCAGGGGTCGGCGCGCTGGCAGCGCTGGTTTTCCACACCGCGAAAGCTTCTGTCCGCCCGGTAGTCAGCGCCACTACCGCTGGAATCGGCAACCCAATTGTTAGTACTATTGAGGATGTTGTCGCGGCAGCGATAGCTATATTATCGATACTAGCCCCAGTCATCGCGGCCATTGTCGTCATAGTACTGGCGGTGCTTCTGGTGCGCCTGTTGATTCGGCTGGCCGGTCGACTACTCGGGCGGCATTCCGCCCGACCGGTGGCGGCAGCTTACCAGTCGGCTACTGGGCCGAGCCCTACTCAGACGCCGTCAACGGTATTGCATATGCCCAGTTCGCAGCCAACGATAGGGTACCCGCCCGTGGGCGGATACGCGGGTGATCCGCCCACCATGCCGGGGCAGATGCACTAGGGAATATCCCAATATGCCCAGTAGGGTAGCTTGTGATCACTGTCTGCTCACCAGGCCATGAGCATGGCCGCCTGGTAAGGAGAGAAAATACATAGTGTCGGCTGTCGGACGCTCACGGACATGGGTCTTTGCGCTGGGCTCGGTTCTAGTAGTGGCGCTTCTCGTGGGAAGCGCCTATATTGCGCATCACTCTGTGGTCAACGCTCGCGGCACTCCGCCAGTGGCAGCGCCCGCGGCGGCTCCGTTGGACGTCATTGCCGCGACGAAGCCTGGCCCGAGCTATGAGTTGATCGCAGATGACGAATCGGCGGGTCATATCGTGGCTTTGTCCAGCACTGGACAGCCTATCTGCCCACCGATTAGCTTCTGCCCGCCGGCGGCTCTGCTTACCAGTTTTGTAGTCTTCGACGCTGGATCTGGTGCTATTCTCGACCAGACGCCGCTAGGCACTGCCGCGATGCGAAGCGTGATGCTGCTGGTGGATGATCAATCGCATGTGGCGTATGCGGTTGCTCCAAGAAGTGTCTCGCTCTTCTCGACCGAGACAGGTGCCGCGCTTGGAGGATATGCTCTTCCATCTTCTCTTGCTTGGCAGACTGAGACCGGTGGCTCTTATGATCCTGCTAGCCGAACGTTGATCCTTGCTGGAGACGGCCAGATGGCTCTACTGGATGCGGCTACCGGTGCAACTCTGGCGGAGGCGCAGGTGCCTTTGTCGTCCGCTCCTCCCGGCACGTACCCAGATGGCCCAGTGCTAGACACGCAGACCAGCACGCTGTATCTGCTGACTCACGGGACGGTAAACACGCAGTCCACGCTTCTCGCATATGACGCGACTACGCTGAAACCACTCTCGCAGCTTCCCTGAGCCGGGTGCTACCGGGCTCGGCCCCCTGACTCCGGATGGTCGCGATCTTACGCTGTATGAAGCGAGTGGAGCTGTCGCTCTGCAACCGATTCAGCGCGACTTGCGCACAGCTACGGCTGCAGAGACCATGTCCGCTGCGTGGGGTGCGAGAGCGATCGGGTGGAATCTGGCGGCTGGATCGTCCGGTGACATGTATGTCGTAACGGCGACCGGTATTGACGAGCGAAACATGGAGACCGGAAGAGTTCTCGCTACCTTACCGATGAGGGTTAGCTGGTCAGGGCCCGCACCTTTGCCGGTCGATCGAGAAACAGGTACAGTCTTTTTGCCGGGTGCTCACGGGCAGATAGTAATCGTCCATGGCGCCAGTGTTACTGGCGCAAGCCGTCTCGACGCCGATACGGCGGTAGTGCTGGCGCACGCGGCTCTTGCCGCTTTCTTGCCGTATACCAACCAAGATCCGCCTTTCATTTCGCCGGATACATTTCTCTTGAGCGCAAGCACCCAAGGTCAGAGCTTACCGATGACGTACTGGATACATTATGTCGACTTCCAGTGGACACTAGGCCCATATCCTGGCACGACCAGTGCAATTGTGGCTCCTGCATCCCACACGGGAGCCTCCGGCGGATATCTGGTGACGTTTACCATTCGGTGGAACGAGGATTTCTGGCGAACTCATTCTTGGGCGTGCTTGGTGGCGCCGGACGGTTCGGTCTCGCTACGATCTGATAGCGGCGATATCGTACCGTAGTCAACGTAGCTTGGATCAGGCGGACTGGACGCGAACGAAGTACACGTGCCTGCCGCCTTTGTCGCAACATTAAGGCGGGAATACGTATGTCCCGGATTGATGGGCGGTCGGACGACCAGTTGCGCCCGATACGCATGACAGTGGATTATCTTCGCTACGCCGAAGGCTCTGTGCTGGTCGAATTTGGCGATACCCGTGTGCTCTGTGTCGCCAGCATTGAAGACCGTGTGCCCCCATTTTTGGAGGGTCGCGGTCAGGGTTGGTTGACCGCGGAGTATGCGATGTTGCCTCGTTCGGGAAGAAGCCGTTCCGCGCGCGAGTCTGCTTCGGGCAAAATCTCAGGCCGTACCCATGAAATTCAACGCCTGATCGGCCGCTCATTGAGATCCTGCCTCAATTTGACGGACCTTGGTGAACACACCATTATCCTTGATTGCGATGTCATACAGGCTGATGGCGGCACTCGAACGGCCGCGATAACCGGATCCTGGGTAGCGCTTCAACGCGCATGCGCCGTCTTCCGAGATCGAGGGATACTGTCGGTCGATCCAGTACGGCGACAGGTGGCGGCGATCAGTGTAGGACTGGTAGAGGGTTCCGCGTTACTCGACCTAAACTATGCCGAGGACTCCCATGCCGAGGTTGATTCGAACATCGTGATGAACGATGTCGGCGAGTTCATTGAGGTGCAAAGTACTTCTGAAGGCAAGCCATTTTCGCGTGTCCAACTGGACCAACTGCTGGTTCTGGCCGAGTCTGGGATAGGTGAGTTGATGGCTCGGCAACGCGAAGGTGTAGCGCGCTGAGTAAGATCGCTTGCCGTCAAGTAGCGCCGAGCGGAGGAGAATCCCTTGTCGAAGACTACTACACTGTTCCACGCGGTGTTGCCGCCTCTGAGTCTAGTGGCCAGTGTGGTAACGTATGCCTGGCTTTTCACCTGGCAACTGAGTCTGGGAATTGTGATTCTACTCTTTGTCCATGAGATCGGGCACTATCTGGTAATTCGTGCTAAGGGCTTGCCTGCCAGTCTCCCTATCTTCATTCCATTGCTAGGAGCCTATGTGGCCATGCGCCGCATGCCGGCAACAGTCCGCGATGAGGCCGAAATCGCGATTGCCGGTCCGGCAGTAGGAGCGCTCTCCGGCATGGCCTGTTTTCTGATGTTCCAGTGGTCTCAGGATTTAAGTCTGCTCTTGCTGGCACAATTGGCGTTTCTGCTCAACCTTCTCAATCTACTACCAGTTGCGCCTCTGGACGGCGGCCGTATCGTAGGTGCGATCTCGCGTTGGCTGTGGCTGATTAGTGTGCCGATTATTGCAGTAGGCTTTTACTACTTGAACAATCCGGTTGCCCGAGTGATGTTACTGATCCTTGGCTGGCTAGCTGTCGTACAGATTCGGGGTCGCTTTAGCCAAGTACCGGGAGTAGGTCTCGGCGCAGCATACTACCGGATCTCGCTGGTCGCCCGCGGCTACATAACACTACTCTACCTAGGGCTGGCGGCCTCGCTGATACTCGGCTTCTTGGCGACCGAGCAAACCATCCAGGGAACGCATGCTCTCGTTCCTTTACTTCTACCGCACTAGCCCGAGCTAGCTAGCTACGCGCTCTGCGACTGCGCCAGTGTAGCAGCACATCACCCCAGCTCAGGAATCCAGCGGTCATGAAACCATGCAGGATGATCGGCAGCAGCAGGGAGCGTCGCTGTCCCGTCGCCAGATAGACTATACCGAAGAGGCCTCCGGCCGCGGTTACTCCTCCGATGGCGCGCCAGCTCCAATTACCGAGCCGATGGTATGCGCCAAAAACAGCTGTGGTAGCTGCCCAGCCCACCGCAGTGGCACCGGGCCGTACGAATGGGATCCGACGCAACCCGGCGATCGCCAGGGTCTGGATCATGCCTCGCCAGAAAAGCTCCTCAGCCGGCGCGTTCAGCCCCAGATAAAATGTGGTCTGAAGCGCCTGGTCCGCTGGTGTGGGCAGACGGTATTTGGGCGCGATGATACCTCGGTAGCTGGCAGCGATTCCTGCGAGCGGAATACCCGCGGCTACTCCCAGCACCAGGTCGCGCGCCCAACCGTCACGTGTCCAGCCGACTCCGCGAGCGCCTCCCCCACTGGCCTTGGCATAGATAGCCGTTGCGGCCACGAATGGCAACACGCGACCCAGCGTATCCTTCCAGAGCCAGTTCCAGGTATCCTCCACCCGATTGTACTGCGTGGCATTTTCTGTCACACGACTACCCTCCCGCGCCTCTCTCACAGACCGCGTATGCCGATCTCGACGTTTCGTAAGCTCCCCGCACCTCTCCCTTTGTATTATCCCCGGGAACTCCAGGAATGGCCACGTCGTAGCATGAAAGAGATATGCTTGCTGTGAATACGGGGATTGACCTATCGGGTTACAATGGACGTAGCGGTCAATGATGTCTGTTGGTTAGCTGCCCAGTGCTATGGTGTTGGGTGCCTGCGAAGTGCCGTCTTCCGCATAAGTGGCTTGCTCTATCTTCCGGGGAGTTTACCAATGCAATGTCCACGTTGTGGCTACCCAATCGACGGCACTGCAAAGACGTGCGTTCGTTGTGGCTTGGTGCTGTCAACCTCTGGGTCCATTTCCTCGCAGCGGCCTTTTCAAAATATGCCCGGATTTGAGACGAGTCAGACTATTGACGGCGTCTGGCGTGAGGACGATGGCGGCCCGGGAGACGCTAGCCAGATAACCAATGGTGATGGCCCTCCATCCTGGCTTCTCCGGGCTTTGCGGGCCTCCGGCCTAAGAGATCAGCCACAGAAATCCGACATCTCCGGCTCTCTGACATCAGAGCACCACGCCATGCAGTCCGGTTTTGCCACTCCTCCCGCTTTCAGACGCGATATCACCCCGGCGTCTGGAGCACTTACGCCGGCGCCCACTCCCAACAGCTGGCAGTCGTCGGCGCCCAACTCAGCCGATGGCTCGCCGTTTTCGGGTTATCCCGAAGCACGATACTCGCCTCTCTCGCCTAACGGTCCGGGATTGCCTGTGGCCAACCGGGCACTCGCGCCGCTCGCCGCGGCGGGAACCAGCGGACAAGTGGTTTCTGGGTCCAGCCTTAAGGGTGGACGCTATCGCATCATTCAGTCGTTTTATGGAGGATCGATTCAGCCTCCCAGAAACGAACCGCCGCTGATGATCGCATCTGACTCCGAGTTACCCAGCGGGCGGGTGCTGGTGCAGGAACTGCTGTTGAGTGCTGTCCGGCCGGCAGATAGCGAGAACGCGCGCCGTCTCATCGCGGAGCGATTGCTTGCACTTAGGTCTCACCCGGGAATGCCTCGGCTCATTGACCAATTTGGCCAGCAGGGGCGTCACTTTCTGATATTCGAGCTTCCGTCCGGCGATCTTCTGGCGGATCGGCTGCAACGCGCTCATGGGCCTCTGCCGGAGGACGTGGTACTGCGTCTGGCTATACAGCTCACCGAGGTGCTGCAACATTTTGAGCAGCAATCGCCACAGTTTATACATGGTAATCTGTCGCCGGCCAGCATTATTCTCCGCCCCAGCGGGCAGGTAGTTGTGGTTGGCTGTTCTCCCCATCTTTTGCTGTATCCGGACGGAGCGGTTGATTATCCACCCGCCGGCGGTATTGCCGGCTATGCCGCTCCTGAGCAGCTACGTGGTCAAGCAACCGCTCGATCAGACATCTTTTCGGTATGTGCAGTGATCTATCACGCGATCACTGGCGTTGCACCGGTAGCGAGGGCAAATGCTCCGTATCCGCCGGCACGTCGCCAGAATCCGGCGGTCTCGCTCGAATTGGAGGAAATACTGGGACAGGGACTGCGCCCTTCCTGGACGCAGCGCTATCAAACCGCGGGCGCTTTGCGGAATGCTCTGGAGCGTCTTGCTTCTGGCAAAGCAACCCATGTACCTGATGACCTCCGTGAGCGGGTGGACGCCGCTCGGTTGGTAGCGGTGCGCGACGCCAAAGGGCGTCTCCAACTACCGCGACGGCGCCGGCTTCAGAATCCTCTCTTTCTCCTGGGCATTATTCTCTCGCTCATTGTGCTAGTTGGGGTTGGAGCCCTGATTGCCGTCTTGCCGCGCCGGACTGCCACAACCGCTGCTACTACTCCAAATCCGATAACTCAGATGGTGCAGCAACAAAACATCGGCTTGAGCGACGGTGAATTCTTCTTTGACACCGCCCGCCCGGATAGTAGTTTTAAGACGGAGGGGGCTCGCTATCTGGCATCTGGAAATCTGGCGGGTGCTCATACGTCTTACTTGCAGGCGGTAGGCGCTGATCCATCGGATGCTGAGGCGGCGATTTACGCCGAAGATTTGCAAATTTCGCTGGCACATTCACCGTTTGTTACCATTGCAGTCGGTACCGCGTTCGACCCCAATGCCGATCCCGCGGACGTCGCGGCGGCTCGTTCAGAGCTTGAGGGTATTTATCTCGCTCAGCACCGCATTAACAGTGGACAAGCGCTGCCTCATGGTCTGAAGCTTCAGGTGATGGTATTGAATTCCGGTTTATCCGCGAACGGTGCCGTCTCCGCCGCACATGTGCTGGTACAGCAAATCGCTAACGGGAACACACAACATATTGTTGGCGTTGTCGGTTGGCCCGAAGTCGCCCAAACGGAACTGGCACGCTCGGAGCTCAAGTCCTCCGGGCTGTTCGTTGTCTCTCCAACTGGCAGCGACCAAAACATGACCAGTGGTGACGCCTCGCTTTTTCGCCTGGTATCGCTGGACTCGGCGCAGGCAGCGGCAATGGCCGATGTGGCGGTACAAGACATGGGGGCAACCAATATTGCTGTGGTTTTCGATCCCAAAAACACACTCAGCAACTCCATGGCAGACAGTTTTGTGTCTGAGCTGAGTAGCTGCCCCATACGCTCTCTCAGTCAAAGCACACTCCATAGCCTACACGTCAGACAGCGGCGCGGATTTAACTGCCGTCGCCCAGGAGGCGGTAGTCCACGACCAGGCGAATCTCATTTTCCTGTCTGCCGCGGCGCAAGGCGCCGACGTGGACAGTCTCAATCTAACGAGAGCAGTGGTGGCCGTGAGCCAAAGCATTGGAGAGAAAGCTCCTCCGGTATTGGTAGATAGCCGGGCTTACACCCCCGGATTACTTGGCATAGGCACTAGTTCGGCCGCCACTCTGGCCGCGAATATCGCATCTCCTACCGTCTACTCGGATCTGTATGTGGAGACTCCAGCCAATCTACAGGAATGGACCGATCTTACGCTGCCGAGCACGGCGGCAGACCAATTTCTCCATCTATTTACCACGCAGTACTTCACGACCTTGTCGCCTGACCAGTTGCCCGGCCCAAACGCGACTGTCTTGTTATCATATGACTCGGTGAATTTGCTGGTGGCCGCCAGCAAATCTGCGATTACGAACGCCCAGGTCGCCACCGAATATCCGACTATTACCGACATTCGTGAGGCTCTCATGTCATTCAGCACGCTCCATCCGTTCATAGGAATGAGTGGTGCCATCTCCTTTGACCAGGCGGGTGACATCAATGGGGATATGCCCAGCACAGATATCGGGCCGGGACGGGCATTTGGCATTCTTCAGTTTGTACCGTTTGCCTACCCTCTCACCTACAATGGTCAGCTTGCTAGCCCAACGATAAAGTGGGTGGCCGGTGATGCCAGCGCTTTTTGTGGGGGACCAGAGACCTGTGTCCCCTCTACCGTCTAGCTATACGTGTTCGCACGTAGCGGTAGCTTATTCCGAGGTTGGTTTCGTCGCGGTATGGATGGCCACGGCACCGCCGAGCCGATAGTAATAGCGTACGTCACGCCATCCCGAGTCCTCCATAATGCGCTTTAGTTCAGGCGCTCCTGGGAAGCTGCCCACGGATGTCGGCAAGTAGCTGTAAGCGTCGAAGGCTTTGCCGACGACGCGCCCCAGTATCGGCACGAGGTAATCGAAGTAGAGGTGAAATGCGGCGCCGAAAATAGGGTTATACGGGTGACTCATTTCCAGGCAGGCGACGCTGCCACCGGGCTTGGTCACTCGCAACATTTCGGCAAAGCCGGCTCGCAGGTCGCCGAGATTGCGCACAACGAAGGCTGAGCAGCAGTCGTCGAAGGTATCATCAGGGAAGTCCAGGTGCTCGCCATCGCCCTCGAGAAGATGAACCCGCTCTCCCAGATGTAGGCGCTCAACCTTAGCTCGCCCGATGGCCAGCATTTCCGGGGTAAAGTCAACGCCCACGACCTGACTGTCGGCCGCGCTGGCCCGGGCCAGCGCAATTGCCAGATCTCCCGTACCAGTGCCGACGTCAAGGCCAATCTGACCAGATGTCAGCGCGACCTGTCGGACGGTAAAAGCTCGCCACCGGCCATCCAATCCGCCGGTCATCAGCCGATTCATCAGGTCATACACCCAGGCGATGCGACCGAACATGCGGCGTACATACGCGGGCTTGCCACCAGCGGCCTCAAAGTCGGCGCGTAACTTTGGAGCGGGAGTCAGTGTCTTTGTACTCATGGGAGAAGTACAGGTCCTTTCATTATTCTCCAAAGAGCGGGAGGAACAATACGGGCCGATGTCGCGGGCATCCAAGGATTGGCTTAGCTGCTGCGCGCCAGGACAAAATCTATCAGCTCCTCCAGCACGTGGCGCTCGGATGATGAGGGACACTCCGAGAGAACCGCGCGGGCGCGAGCCGCATAGTGGTTTGCCAGGTCAAGGCTGGTACGAATTGCCGTACCGCTCATGACCCAAGCGATGATTTCACCGGCTTCGGTGCTATGCTTGTCCGGTTGCTGGATTACGCGTTGCACCTTATCCATGTGGCCGTTCTGTTCGTTCTCCAACGCGTAGATCAGCGGCAGAGTAATCAGTCCTTGGCGCAGATCATTACCCGACGGCTTGCCGATCGTCTTCTCGCTGCCGGTATAATCCAGCACGTCGTCTACGATTTGGAACGCCATCCCAAGGTTGTGTCCATATTGAGCAAGCAGCGCGATTTGGGCATCTGATCCGCCGCCGACAGTGGCACCGCCCTTGCAGCATGCCGACATCAAACAAGCGGTCTTTCGGCTAATACGCTCAAGATAAGCGTCGATCGAGACATCGACTGTGTGGGAAGAAAGTAGCTCGATGATAGTGCCCTCACAGACACTTGCCACCGTGTCGGAGAAGATGTGATCGATGCGAAAGTCCTCTACATCGGCGATGAGCCCTGCGGTCTTGGCGAACAGGTAATCGCCGAGTAGAATAGCGACCCGGTCGCCGTAGCGGGCGTTCACAGTAGGTATGCCGCGTCTGGTGGCGGCCTGGTCCACTATGTCGTCGTGCACAAGCGTTGCCAAGTGCACCATTTCAAAGGCGACACTCAAAGGCAGCAGCTTTTCAAATCGATACTCGATTAACCGCCCGGAGAGCAGCGTGAGCGCGGTGCGTATACGCTTACCCGATGAACTGAGAACGTGTGTTGCGGCGGAGTTTAGGATGTCGAGTCCAGACGTCGCTCGTTCTTGGAAGGTGTGATCCACAACTTCCAGATCGGCTTCAATACTGGAGAATAGCCGGCTCAACGTGGCCGTGTCGCTCATGCTGCCTCCCCCTACTTGGCTTTGCTGCACGGGGCTAGCCTCGTAGACATGTGTCCAATCTCTGGTCTTTTGGGCCATTCCTGATTATAGCAGCACCTGCCAAGAAAGTCACATAATGTGGGGAAGTTCTCGAAAGAAATGCAATGTCTTGAGTGCAAAATTTTGGCACTCAAGTGCAAGCTACCAATAACGGGCCAGGGTACGTGTGGCGGCGCTGTCAATCAAATTGCATCGGACATATCAATTTCGGTGAGATCCTCCTGCAAGAAGAGATTCTCGAAGGGCAATTCGTCAACGATATCGAGAGCTTCGCGATATTCACTCCAGGTAAGCCGTCGATTCAGCACCGGGTCATTCAGCGCTTTATAGGCGGGAAAATATTGGTCCATGACGCTGAGACCGATGTCGGTTCCAACCTCGTTGGCGATCCAGGTCAATACCTCTCGTGTGCCGGCCTGCCCACCAGGCATGACCAAATGCCTCACGATGAGCCCACGGCGGGCGATACCCTCGCCGTCCAATTCGAGCCCGCCTACCTGACGGTACATCTCCTTGAGGGCCGCTCGATTGAATTCCACATAATGATGCATTTTCGATGTACGTAGCGCTTCCTGATTACTGGCATATTTGGCGTCAGGTAGGTAGATGTCGACCACACCATCGAGCAGACGCAAGGTATGAATATGCTCATATCCAGCGCAGTTGTAGACCAGTGGAATACACAGTCCCTTGCTGGCGGCCACCTCCAGCGCTTTCAAAATCTGGGGCACGAAGTGAGTTGGCGTCACTAGATCGAGGTTATGGCAGCCTTTGCGCTGCAGAGAGAGCATCATATCTGCCAGGCGCTGGTAACTGACACGCAGGCCATTGCCCATCTGGCTGAGCCAGAAATTCTGGCAGTACGAACACCGCGCCTGGCAGCCACCGAAAAAGATGGTACCAGCGCCACGGGTCCCGCTGATGGGTGGCTCCTCTCTGCGGTGCACGTTCCACGAGCCGATAATTACGTCGACACCTGAGTGGCAGGCTCCAGTCTTGCCTCTGGTTCGGTCCACGGGACAATTCTGTGGGCACACTGTGCAGCCGCGCAGCATCTCCCATGCCTCATTTGCTCGGCGGCTGAGCTCGCCGGTCTCGTACAGTGCAAGGTAACTTGGATACTTGGTTGCCATAGCCGCATTTTCCGTTCGGCGCTAATCCAACGCAGCCCGGCGCAGCTCGACTATTTGGTCGCGCAACGTTGCCGCCTTCTCAAACTCGAGCTCTTTGGCCGCCCGGCGCATCTGAGACTCCAAGTCTTTGACCAGTCGCATGGCTTCATCTCTGGGTAGTTGGCCCAGAGCTGCGCCTGATGTCTGCGTTCCCTCGGTCGCGCCCTCAGTGCTGCGGATACGCTCGGAGAGCACGCGAACCTCGCGTTTGATGCCTACCGGGGTTATGCTGTGTTCAGTATTATATGCCGACTGCGTGTTCCGGCGCCGATTGGTTTCGTCTATCGCTCGGCGCATGGAATCAGTGATGGTATCGGCATACATGATGACGCTGCCCTCCGTGTGGCGTGCGGCCCGCCCGACGGTCTGGATCAGCGACCCTTCGGAGCGCAGAAATCCTTCTTTGTCAGCATCCAGAATTGCTACCAGGGACACCTCAGGCAGGTCTAAGCCCTCGCGTAAGAGATTGATCCCCACTACCACGTCGTAGACCCCCATGCGGAGATCACGCAGAATCTCAACCCGCTGTATGGTATCTATCTCTGAATGGAGGTACTGTACCTTGATACCCATCTCCTGCATGTAGTCAGCCAGATCTTCAGACATTTTCTTGGTAAGCGTGGTAACCAACACACGCTGCCGCTTTTCTATCCGAACTCGTACTTCCGCCATCAGATCATCAATCTGGCCCTCGGTTGGGCGCACGCTGATCTCAGGATCAAGTATACCAGTCGGTCGTATCAGTTGCTCAGCAATAGTCGAGCTATGCTCGAACTCATAATGACTAGGGGTAGCCGACACAAAAATCGCCTGGTGGATATGTTGCTCAAACTCACTAAACGTCAGTGGGCGATTGTCTAAAGCCGACGGCAGGCGAAAACCATAGTCGACCAAGGTTTGCTTCCGGGCGCGGTCGCCGTTATACATGCCTCGTACCTGCGGCAGTGCAATATGTGACTCATCCACGACGAGGAGAAAGTCATCTGGAAGATAATCCAGGAGTGTCCAGGGTTGCTCGCCGGGTTGCCGGTTGGCCAGATGGCGGGAATAGTTCTCGATTCCGGAACAGAGCCCAGTTTCACTCAGCATCTCGATATCGAAGTTAGTCCGCTGTCGGAGACGGGCAGCCTCCAGGAGCTTACCTTCCGTCTCCAGCTCTTGGAGACGGAAGGTAAGCTCTTCTTTGATTCCGACAATGGCATGATTGAGGCGTTCCTGAGTGGTGACCCAATGTTTGGCAGGGTAGATATCGAGCCGGCTACGCTGGCCCAGTATCTCACCCGTCAGCGGATCAATCTCCACCATGCGCTCGATCTCGTCGCCAAAAAATTCCACTCGAACCGCTAGATCCTCATAGGAGGGATATATCTCCAGCACATCGCCGCGTACTCGGAACTTGCCGCGGCTGAAATTCTGGTCATTGCGCTCATACTGAATGTCGGCCAAATGGCGCAATACCCGGTCGCGGCGCCTGGTTTCGCCCACTTTTAGGGTGAGAACAACCTCTCCGTACTCTTCTGGTGAGCCCAGACCATAAATGCATGACACCGAGGCCACAATCAATACGTCACGCCTCTCAAAGAGGCTGCGGGTCGCCGAGAGACGCAACTTCTCGATCTCTTCATTGATCTGGCTGTCCTTCTCAACGTAGGTATCGGTGCGCGGTATATACGCTTCCGGCTGATAGTAATCATAGTAACTGACGAAGTATTCAACGGCGTTATTCGGAAAGAACTCCTTGTACTCAGCATAGAGCTGAGCTGCCAGTGTCTTGTTGGGAGCAAGCACCAGCGTGGGTCGCTGAAGCCGAGCCACGACCTGAGCTACAGTAAAAGTCTTGCCGCTGCCGGTTACCCCAAGCAGCGTTGAAAACTTGTGGCCGCGCTGTACGCTCTCGGTCAGCTGTTCTATGGCTACCGGCTGGTCTCCAGTAGGTATGAACGGCGCCACAACCTCAAAGTTGGGCATGAGTTTCTCTTCCATACTTTTTGGATTCTTTCCTACAGTCTAGGTTCCGGAAAAAAAAATAGACCGGCATCGCTACCGCAGGAGCCGCTTTGCCCCAGCAAGTTCTCCCTGGGTCCACATCTCACGAAGACTGGCCATTGATTTTTTGTTGCAGTGCCTCGAGGTATTTTTCAGCAGCGGTAACGTCTTCCACCGCATATTGTCCAAGGATGTCCTGGGACACGCTGTGCTGCCAGGTCCGGAGCAATGTTTCGATATGGCCGAGTGTGTCTAGGGCGCTGCTGGGAACACCGGGGACACTGCTCAGTATACCCCGTGCCTGGCCTACTCCGACAGCCAGGCTGCCGAGGATATCTCCCTGTATGGCGCTAGATAGATCGGCGAGCGGCTTGACGATGTTCTGCACGGCAAACTGCGTGACCTTGGCGATTGCGATCGCAGTATCCAGGCCCACGCCTTCTAGACTGCGCAGCTCGGCCAGTAGCTCTTGCCTGCCCTGTGCAATGCCGTCCTGAAGAGCCTGGTCAAGCTCCTGCTTGGTATAGGTGCCGGCCTTCTGTATAGCTATCGGAGCAGCCACAATCGCTCCAGCACAGACCCCCAGGCCGGTGGCCCCAATTAGCGCTCGCCGGGTGACTTTACCGCGGTTCTGCTTGCGGGCTACCTGTTCCATTGCCCTGGCCAAGTTACGGGTCTCGATATTGTCGGCATTTCCCGCTGTACCCATCTGGTTACTCCCGACTCTTTGCTTTACAATAAACTTCGCTGTCTCTTAGCGGCATCCCGGCAGATCCGAAATCCGGCTCTACAGATTACGCACCAGTTAGTAGGCAAGTTGTGCTAGTGCCGGAAATGCCGCCTACCGGTCACAAGCATGGCGATGCCGAAGCGATTGGCCATGCGTATGGACTCGTCATCGCGAATGGAGCCTCCTGGTTGGATGATAGCAGTCACGCCCGCCTTGGCCGCCGTCTCTACACCGTCAGAGAACGGGAAGTAGGCATCAGACGCCAAGACGCTCCCCGATGCCCGGGTTCCGGCTCGATCCACCGCGATCTGAACACTGTAAACGCGGTTCATTTGGCCGGCTCCAACTCCTACCACCATAAGCTTCTTGGCAAGGACAATAGCATTCGACTTCACATGTTGAACTGCCTTCCAGGCAAAGAGTAGGTCAGTCACTTCTTCCAAGGTAGGCGTGCGTTCGGTGACAGGAGTGCACTGGATATCGTGAAGGGTGATAACATCAGGAGTTTGCAGGAGCATGCCACCGCTGATTCGGCGCACGTCCAGACGATAGGGGTCGCTGGGACCAGCTGCGAAGCCGGTGGGGCCGATGGGCAGGTCAGTCGCCAGGAGACGGAGATTCTTCTTGCGGCTCAGAATGTCCCTGGCCGAATCGCTGTAGCCGGGTGCGATGATCGCCTCGTAAAACATCGAGGAAAGCTCAGACGCAGTCTCCTCATCCACATCGCGATTAAAGCCTAGGATGCCGCCGTACGCCGAGATGGGATCCCCAGCATGAGCATGACGATAGGCTTCGAGCAATGAGTCGGCACACGCCAGTCCGCACGGATTGGTATGCTTGATGATGACTGTTGTGGGAGCGGTAAAGCTGGCTACGCAGTGCAGCGCCGCGTCGAGATCCAGCAGATTATTGAAGCTGAGCTCCTTACCTGCAAGCATGTGTGCGCCGGCGACGGTGGGCACATGCTCGACTCGCTCGGGGTGTTCCCCCTCTGCCGGCGGGTCATCTTCTCCCAGACCATAGCCGTGACCGCCCCAGCTATACAGCGCAGCCTGCTGATGGGGGTTCTCTCCGTATCGGAGTGTGCGCAGCCGTCGCAGTCCAATGGTAAATTCGGAGGGCATAGCCTCTCCTGGAGTCTGCTCACGCAGGAAATCGGCGATCGCCGTATCGTAGAGCGCGGTATGTTGGAAAGCTATGGTTGCCAGCCGCTTGCGGGTTTCCACGCCGGTCACGCCGGTAGTTTCCAATTCATTCAGCACGCTGGGGTAGTCTTGTGGACGAGCCAGTACGGTCACCGACACAAAGTTCTTGGCGGCGGCGCGCAGCAGCGATACTCCGCCGATATCGATATTTTCAAGTGCCTCTGAAAGAGCTGTGTCTGGTCTCGCGATCACATCGGCGAACGGGTAGAGATTGCAGACGACAATGTCGATAGGAACGATCTGGTGCCGGGCAAGCTCCTCCATGTGCTCTTCGTCATCCCGTTTGGCAAGGATGCCGCCGTGTACGGCAGGATGCAACGTTTTTACGCGGCCGCCAAGTATTTCCGGAAAGCCGGTAATATCCGCCACCAACCGGCACGTGATACCCGCCTCGCCCAGTGCCTCCGCCGTCTTCCCGGTCGAAATAATCTCAATTCCCAGCGCGGCTAACCCGCGCGCTAATGTCTCAATGCCGGTTTTGTCAGCTACGCTAATCAATGCGCGCATGGCCAGCTCCTTTCCTGCCACTTTTCTACCCTAGTCAAGCATAGCGGGTGCCACGGTTCCTTTGCGGCCTCCGCTTTCACGGCAGGTTCTTACAGGTCGCGCACCTCATTGGCCTGATGGCGAGTATCGCCTCTATTTTAGAGGCGGACCATGACCGCTTTACAAATGGCGCGTAGCGTGGGAAACACTCCCTCGCCTCTGACGGCGGCAGCTTCGAAGCCCTGCTTATGTCTCCGATTCAAGTAGCGGTCGAGCGTCGCTACTGGTACCGCGCCTGCCACATCTCGTTTGTTCCACTGAAATACCAGTGGAAAATCTCCCAGGTCGTTGCTCAGGCTCCTCATATTGGTTTCAAGCTCGATGAGACTCTGGAAATTCTCCTCTAATTTCTCCGGTTGAGAGTCAACCACGAAGACAACCCCGTCCACACCGCTCAGCACCGCGAGACGAGTACGCTCGTAGAGTACCTGTCCAGGAACGGTATACATGTGAAAGCGCACCCGAAAGTCATTAATCAGACCCAGGTCGAGCGGTAGGAAATCAAAAAATAGTGTACGCTCGCTCTCAGTCGCGATCGTCAGCAGGTCGCCATGCGACTGCGCGGGCGCATGGCCGTGAATGTATTGCAGGTTAGTCGTTTTTCCACAGAATCCGGTGCCGTAGTAGACGATCTTACAATGTATCTCGTGGCTTGCGACATTAATTAGCGCCATAGCTCATTTCGATCCTGGTGGTAGAGAGGTAGAAGCGGCGGCCTATCACAAGTGTGCATCCATCCTTCGTTGGCTTAGTCCTGAAAGAGGCGGTCAATAGTGTTGCCAACCGAGCTACGAAACTGTACATTGACGACTTGCTCTTTCGCCGGATTACCCCCCATGCGTACTCGTTCGAGGGTGCGCTCGAGATCTTCCGCGGCTTTGCGTGCCAAGACCTTCACCAGACCCGTATGTGTTTGCTTGTCAAAAACCACGACGAGCAGCCACTGCTCGCCGACCAGGCTCGTATATATGCTCTCCTGCACTCCTTGCTGGAGAATACTGCGGAAGTCTCTTTCTCCAAGTATCTCCGCCACGTGTCGTGAGGAGGCAAATGCACCGGCCAGCAACGCGCCCAACGCGATGATGTCTCGTTGCCCGGCGGGTCCCTGGGCCGTAATAAGTTGACCACTCTTGTCCAAGAGCAAGACATGACTTGCGCCAGTATCGAGAGTCAGTCGCCCCAAGACACGGGCAATGTTACCTATATCTCCCTCTGAGACCACCACATTGGTAAGACTTTCCATATACTGCCTCCCCATCCCGATAGCATCATAGATATGGTCTTCCCAACCAGCGCATATCGTGCCTGTTAAGCCCCGTAGCCGCCGTCATTATACGGCATATGCCGGGTCTAGGCCACCAGGGAAACGGCGTAGCCGAAATGGGTAGGCTTCGTCACCAGCCGGGCCCCGGCGTGGTACCGCCAGACTCGGGCGTTACCGAGTGGATGATGGCCGACCGGAGAAGCTCGATGGCTACGTGGTTCTCGCCACCCTCTGGAACGATGATGTCGGCATAGCGCTTGGATGGCTCGACGAACGCTATGTGCATCGGACGAACTGTAGATATGTACTGGGAGACAACGCTTTCAACCGTGCGACCTCGCTCGTGTACATCACGCAACAGACGCCGTATAAAGCGTACGTCGGCATCGGTGTCAACGAAGACTTTCACGTCGCACAGATCACGCAGACTTGGTTCGGCAAACAGCAGAATGCCTTCGACGATCAAGACCTGACGGGGATGTATTGTGATGGTTTGGGGGGCCCGAGCATAGGCGGTGAAGTCGTAAACTGGCCGCTCGACCAGCCGGCCGGCTATCAGCTCATGGAGGTGCTCGAGTAGCAGGCTCACCTCGATGGTGTCGGGATGGTCCCAGTTTATAGTCGCACGCTCAGACTCAGGGACGTGCTGGTACTCGCGATAGTACGCGTCTTCAGGGACCTCGGCCACACGCTCGTGACCTACCGCCTCAATGATTGCGCGCGCTACCGCGGTCTTACCAGCGCCCGTGCCTCCCGCCACCCCGACAACTAGTGGCCTACGTCCAGCAAAGTCACTCATACCAGTTTTTCCCCAACTCTACACGATTTCGACTCCTCACCGTAGGGCAAGATACAGCAAAAAGCCCTGTGGAGGAAGTACAGCCTCATAGTCAGTGCTGTCTATGATATACTGAGCGGCATAATCCGCTGCAGCGCAGCGCGGAATGGCAGGGCGACGGTGGTGGCGCAGTGACGCGCGCCGGTGCCCTCTTCGGCATTGACGCGAGGGTACCTTGCGTTGGTTGCTCTTCATATGCCAGGAGGTCTATCCTATGCGCTGCGAACAATGTGGGCGAGACATGCAGAACGCTGAATTGTGGCAGGTGGCCACCGACCCCAAAGCTCCCACATCATGGTCGATGAAGCACCTCTGCTGGGACTGCCGCGAGCATCCCCAGCAAGCCAGTGAGAAGCTTGATCATGTGGAAGACGACTCCGAAATGGCTGTGGTGACTGAATCTCTGGATCGCACCTTAGCCAACTACCGCGACTCATTGCTCTAGTTCTTGCGCACTGTCGACACGACTGGCCGACTTTAGTACTTTGCCAGTGTGTTAGAATCCGATTTACTCGCCGCGCGACATACTGATCCCCTGTTAATAAGGGGCGGTGGGCCGCGCGGCGCACTTTCACCAGGAGATTCTTGGCATGTTAGGTACAAGGGAGGCAGAGTGATGAACGGTGTGGTAGACCATCTCACCGCGGAACGGGTCAGCGAGCGGGCGACACAAATCACTTCGCCTGCAGCCGCGACAATCCTAGGCGCGGTGGTCGTGGCCGTTGTGTTGCTCGCCATTCTGGTACTGCTCATCCGTGTCGTGCGTACTGCGCGCCACCTGCATGAGCTCAGCCGAGAGGGACGCCACGCTTCGGCGTCGCAGCATGGGAGTAATCCGGTAACCAGTTTCAATCGAAGCGGCGAGGCGAGCGATCCTGTAAACGTCAAGATTACGGCATCAAGTGGACAACTCGCCGCCGCTTTTGCTGCCGCCGGCTGGTACCGTGCCGATGAGATCGATTTGATCACCTCGGCGCGCATCAGCTTCGATTCGATCTTGGGGCGTAAATATTCTACCGCTCCAGTCAGCAATCTATACCTCTACGGTCGGAAAGAAGACTTCGCTTTTGAGCGACCCGGCACGTCAGTGCGTGAAAGGGACCATGCTCGCTTCTGGGATACCGGGACCTACAATGGCGATAACCGCACCGTCTGGGTGGGTGGCGCAACGCGCGATATTAAAGTCGAGCTCTCACCAGAGACGCATCTGCCGACCCATAAGATCGCCTCGGATGTCGACGCCGAGCGTAAGACAGTTTTGGACGAGCTGGTTCGCACTGGTTGGGTGATAGCAGAAAGTTGGGAATCCAATTTCGGCAAACCGACTGAGCAGCGAAACTCGCTGGGCGACATATATTTTACTGACGGGCGCCGTATAGTTCTGACCCTAGCGAATATTCCAGTATTCACACCACTAACGACGCAGGTGCGTGGACGGATGGGGGCGAGGCTTGCCCAGATTGGCGCGCGAGTGCTACGCTCGCGCTTGCCTAGAGAAGGCCGCAGGCGAGCAGCTGAGCGCCAGCGGGCAGCTGCGAGTATATCCGACTCCGACCGACCGGCATCTCCTCCAGATGATTAGGCCTCCTCAGTCGGCAGCGGTAAAGATGGCGCCTCTTGCGTAGGGCTTGGCTGCTCGGCAAATCGTGTCCAATGGATGGGTTCTGCCGCGCCAATGTCGCGCGTATGCAGATCGTCGTTGTAACCAGCAAGCCTCCACCGACGAGAGTAACCGTCCACCTCCCGATGCTCCCAGACCGTGATGGAGGTATTGCGGGTATAGAAGGCGGTGCTAGGCGGCGTCAGTGTATTCATGCCGAAAAATACCAGAAATGAGGCATCTATCACGCCCCCATGACATACGACGACGATCGTCTTGCCCTCATGCTCGTGCAATATGCGGTTGAGCGTTGTGCCCACGCGCAATACGAACTGTCCCCAATTCTCTCCGTTCGGCCCGAACGGTTGATAGGGCTCTTTCCGGCTATCGGGTATCTGGCTCTCGACCTCTTTCCAGGGTAATCCGTCGAAATCACCGACCGACTGTTCTTGGACATCGTCGTCGTAATGAATCTCAAGGCCTAGCGCTGGTGCGATGATTTCAGCGGTTTGGCGCGCGCGAGGGAGCGTGCTGGAGATGAGAACATCGGCCTGAATTTCGCCGGTCGCCGCCAACCGATCCCGTAAGCGTTCCGCCTGTCTGCGCCCAAGCGGCGTCAATCCCTCGTCGCCGCGCATACCGGCCACCGCTCCCAGTCTTACATTAGAGTACGCCTGGCCGTGCCTAATCAAATAGAGTCTCGTCATGTAGAACTATCCTTTCGAGGCAACTTCTTCTCGGGCAAGGGTCATATGCTCCGTCCAACCATAGGCATATTCTTTGACATACATGCCTACCCGCTTCCTGCGGCGCGTACCTTCTCGGTGGCCCTGCTGCGGCCGACAACGAGGGGCAGGAGCTCGCGAAGCTCAGCGAGCCAATCGATGGTTTCCGACGAGAATTGTCGCCGAGGAATGCGGATCTCGCCAAGGTGCACAACCGCGCTATTCCGAAAACGCCTGTACAGTGCCACGCGATCGGGTGCGACGGTACGCTTCAGTTTCAGTACTACCTCATTGTCTCGCGCGACAATTGATTCGAAGCCGAACGCGCTTGCCTCGGTCTTCAGCTCGACCAGGCCCAACAAATGAGCCACTGGATCGGGAAGCGTGCCGAAGCGATCCGCCAGTTCGGCGATCATAGATTCGACTTGTTCAGGCTGCTCGAGATTGGCCAGGCGTTGATAAAAATTCATCTTCAGCGCGCGATCGTTGATGTAGTCGTCTGGAATGTATGCCTCCACCGGAATCTCGATAGTAACTGGGCTGGGCCGAGGTGGAATCTGGGCGCGCTCACCCTGTATCTCCGAGATGGCGTCGGCGAGTAAGCGCGTGTACAAATCAAAGCCGACCGCGTTGACAAAGCCGGATTGCTCAGCACCCAGCAGATTGCCTGCCCCGCGCAACTCGAGATCTTTCATGGCGATCCGAAATCCGGCGCCAAGCTCGGTGGCCTCGAAGATGGCGCGCAAACGCTTCTCAGCGATCGGCGTCAATTTGGTATCCTGGTTGTAGAGAAAGTAGGCATAGGCCTGATGGGTGCCGCGACCGACTCGCCCCCGCAATTGGTAGAGCTGTCCGAGCCCAAAATAGGCGGCGTTGTTTACGATGATCGTGTTGGCATTTGAGATGTCCAGGCCATTTTCGATGATAGTGGTGCTCACCAGAACATTGAACTCGCCGGACGAGAAGTCCAGCATAACCCGCTCGAGCTGATCCTCCGGCATCTGGCCGTGGGCGACGGCGAAGCTGATCTCCGGCACGAGTTTCTGCAGACGTTGCGTTAGCGCCTGGATGCCTTGAACCCGATTGTGTACAAAGAATACCTGCCCACTTCGGTCCACTTCGCGAAGTATGGCTTCGCGTATAAGCGCCTCATCCCAGCTTCGAATAAAGGTGCGAATTGGTAATCGCTCTTGAGGAGGAGTCTCTATGACGCTCATATCGCGCACATTCACTAGTGCCATATGCAACGTCCGTGGAATTGGCGTTGCGGTGAGGGTCAGGACATCCACTTCGGTTCGAAGTTGTTTCAGCCGCTCTTTATGGGCAACACCGAAGCGCTGCTCCTCATCTATAATGAGCAAACCAAGGTTATTGAAGACGACGTCTTTCTGTAGGAGCCGGTGGGTACCGATCACGATATCCACCCGGCCCAGAGCCAGGTCGCGGAGCACCTCTTTCTGTT
Source organism: uncultured Chloroflexia bacterium (assembly GCA_963810535.1). GTDB lineage: Bacteria > Chloroflexota > Ktedonobacteria > Ktedonobacterales > JADMIN01 > JAJPKE01. Next base: position 90,470 of record CAWENW010000008.1, on the reverse strand, counting down.
CCTTGTCGGTGCGGAATCGGCTCAAGAGCTCAACTCGAACCGGATAGGGCTTGAGTCGGGCGACAAAAGTGTTGAAATGCTGCAACGCCAATACCGTAGTCGGCACCAGTATGGCTACCTGGCGCTGATCGAGTGCCGCCTTGAACGCGGCGCGCAAGGCCACTTCGGTCTTGCCGTAACCGACGTCGCCACAGACCAGGCGATCCATAGGGCGAGCGCTTTCCATGTCGGCTTTGACCTCTTCGATGGCGCGCCTCTGGTCAGGAGTTTCCTCGTACGGGAATGCCTCTTCCAGTTCCTGCAGCCACGGTTGTTGTTCGTCTGGCGGAAACGGGTGCCCAAGGGCGGATTCACGCACGCTGTAGAGGCGCAACAGGTCTCGAGCAATATCGGCGACATTTTCTCTCGCCTTTTGTTTGGCGCGAATCCAGTCGCTCCCACCCAGTTTACTTAAAGCTGGTGCGGCGTCTCCCATGCCGATATAGCGTGTAATACGATCCAGCTGGTCGGTAGGTATATACAGTTTATCGGTTCCGGCGTATTGGATCAGCAAGTACTCGCGATCCACGCCACCGGTGTTGAGCTTCACCAGTCCCTCGAAGCGGCCGATTCCGTGATCCTGATGCACGATATGGTCGCCGGGACGAAGCTCGGCCAGGAATGATGCTGGTGTCACATTGGCACGCCGCTGCTCGCCACGCCGCTTTGACCAACCGAAGATTTCCGTGTCGGTAAAAACGGTAAGCGCGAGGGAATGGCTATGCCAACCTTCGGGAAAGTGTCCATGAAGAAGTGAGAGGGTTCCTGGGTCGGGAGTGTCTGGCAGATCAGTAGCTGGAGACACATAGATGATGCCGCTCTTGCCAAGCATGGCCTCGTCGCCAAAAATCTCCGCCAGCCGGCGAGCCTGCCCGGTGACGATGACGACCCTTTGCCGTTCGCTTACCAGCTTCCGTACATCTTCGGCAAAAGCGCGGACTCGGCCACCATACGATTGTGCCCCTCCCAGATCCGGAGCGAGAAAGGTGCCGTGCTCGGCACTACTGCTCATCTCATCTTCAAAGAGCGAAGCGAAAGCCAGCCGAGTATGTCCAGCAAGCTCAGTTGCAAGGTCAGGCCAGAAAATGAAGCTAGGCCGTAGACCCGGGGGATTCTCGCAGTCGCGTTCCAGCCGATCACGAACCTCTTCGCCTTGGTCGGCGAGTTCCAGAGTTATCCGTTCGGCACTCTCACTATCGTAGAGCGCCACTAGACCGCGAGAAGGCAGATAGGCGAGCAGCGACGTCGGCTGGTGGAGATACGGCAGGTAGAAAGCGATGTCGTCAAACGATTGGCTGTTGCGTAAATAGTCAAGATCGCGTTGCCACCGGAGGAAGACATCGGGATGCATACCGACGGTATCGAGCGCCTCCAATTGGCGCGCGGCCGCTGGCCCACGCACTGCCAGCGCCTCACGCGCCGGTCCGATCAGCACCGCGTCGACTGGATTGAGTGAGCGCTGGGTTGAGTGATCGAACGTGCGTATCGAGTCGATCTCCTCTCCGAAGAACTCAAGGCGCACTGGACGTGGCATAGCCGGTGGGAAGACATCAATGATACCCCCACGATGACTCACCTGACCCGCGGATTCTACCTCGGCTACTTGCTCATAACCTAGACTGAGCAGACGCTGCAGCAGCATGCGCGGCTCAAGCACGATCCCAGTCCGCAGCTCTACGATCGCCTCGCGAAACTCATGCGGCGGCATCACCGGCTGGCTGAGCGCCCTCACTGAGCAAATCACTACCATGGCGCCTGATGGCCGCGCGAGCGCCGTCAGGACATTCATCCGCGATTGCACCTCAAGTGAGTCCGGCATCAGGCGTTCGTATGGAAGCGCGTCACGGTCGGCGAACGCAAGTACCGGAAAATCTCGCCCAATGAGACCAGTAAAGGTTTCGGTCACACGCTCGACTTCTCCAGCGTCCCGTACCACGTATAGGACCGGGCGGTCGAGCGAGCTAGCAAGAGCTGCCACCACATATGGCTTGGCAGCTTCAACGACTCCCGGGAGAACAGTCATATCTTCGGGGTTTGCCAGTCGCTCGTGCAAGCGGCGAAACTCCGGTCGGTTCGCGAGGAGTGGGAGTAGACCACGTAACGACAAAATCAGCCTCCAGACCGGACGTTCGTCAGGAATTCGGCATATGCCTGAGCCACTCGGCACCGATACCTTCGTTCCGGCAATTAGACTACGTATATTTCCCTTACTTAAGCGTTATAGCGATTCATGGCGACTTCGGCGCCCTCTTCCACCCAGCACCAGCCGGCTTCGGCAGCGTGGGCGATGGCCTCATCAAGTTGAGCGCGCTCATCGCCGCGGGGCGTGCTCAAGAGAAAGCCTACATTCTCGTCCCGACCGTTTGCCGGGCGTCCTACGCCAATCTTGATGCGAGCAAACGTATTGGTCCCAAGATGCAGAATGGTCGATTCCAAACCGTGCTGCCCACCAGCTGAGCCACCGGGCCGCAGCCGAACGCGACCGAGCGGCAGATCAAGGTCGTCGCAGATCACCAGCAGATCCGTCGGATCGATCTTATAGAAGCGTACCAGCTCACTTACTGCTTTACCGCTATCGTTCATATAGGTCTCCGGCTTCGCCAGGACTACCTTGCTCTCCCCGACAGTGCCGCTGGTCGACACGGAGCGATTCCGGCGCGTGTCCCAGCGCCAATTCTTCTGTGCGGCCATATGGTCTACCGTATCGAATCCCGCGTTATGTCGTGTGTGCGCATACCGCAGACCGGGGTTACCTAATCCCACAATCAACTTCACGTCCCTTACTCCATACTCTCCAAGCTCTCCCGGTCACATGAGAGATGCGAAGACAGCACAGGCTGTGGCAGCAGCTCACAACTACGGGCGCTACGCAGCACAGTTTGGGGCAGTCGCATTGCGACTCCCCTATGGCAGACTCTGACTTCCGCCCAGACCCTCGTATTGTACCACGCCAAAGCCGGTAGCTAGCCACTCGCACGAAGTCAATTGGGTTTCCCAGTCCATTGTCGAGATATGGGATAATTCCCCCCGGACCACGTATGCACGCCACCGTGCTGAGCCCTTGATTACAACTGGTGAACCGTCGCGCTGGAGGAACGCTAACCATGGCATTACTAGATTCATCGCTGCAAGGTCACGAGACAGTACCTGAAACGGTGCTCATTACAGCTGAAGACATTCGTGACTTCGCCTCGGCGATTGGCGAGAGCAATCCGCTCTTCTTTGACGAATCGCTCGCACGACGTGCCGGTTTCTCCGGCATTCCCATGCCGCCGACATTTGTGACGCGCCTGCGCGTGCCTTTTGCCGAAGCCGGGCTTGACCCGCTGCATAGCCTGGTGCTACACGTCGAACAAGAATTCAGCTATACCCGGAAAGTAATGGCTGGGGATACTCTGATAGGACGGCATCGCGTGGCATCGATTCGGCAATCGGGGCGAGGCGATATGGCGATAATGACCCTGGAACAGCTCTGTGACAGCCCAGGCGGCGATCGTCTCGTCACTGGGAAAGCCTCGCTGATTGTGCGCGAAATGTCTGCCACCGGGTCGGCTGCCGGGCCCAACCGGCCTGGTCCACAGCCGGAGTCACGCCAGCCGGACGCCGCGACACTGCGGCTCGATTGTCTCGTAACTCAGGAGCAGATTGACGCGTATGCCGACGTCAGTGGGGATCACAATCCCATCCATATCAATCCAGAGGCGGCGCGCGCGGTTGGCCTGGACGGCACTATTGCGCACGGTATGTTGAGCATGGCTTTTGCCGGGCGGCTGCTGACCGACTGGCTCTACGGGCAGACACCGCCGAATGGATGGCTCAGCCGTCTGCGTGTGCGCTTTCAAGGTATGGTTCGGCCGGGCGATAGCGTGAGCTGCTTTGGTAACCCGCCGCCACTCGGTGCCGGGCACCAACTGGTGGAGCTGTGGATGCTGAACCAGAAGGGCGAACGCGTCATCTCCGGAGACGCCGAAGTCGTACTCGAGGCCCGCTAAGTTTGCCGTGTACCGCGCGCGCCTTTACGCCTGCGTCTCTGCACCGTGCCGGTGACGAAGAGCCCGGCGCCCGAGATTGCCAGCGCGGCACCGGCCAAGGGGCCGGGAAACAGCGCCGTACTTTCGCTATTTGACGCGACGCTTGTGTTCGCTCGTGGCAGGTCTTCCTGTGAGCGACGCAGTAGCAGTCGACATTGCGGTAGGCGACAAAGTTGTGTAGCTGGGCTGCAAAGTAACTGGGACCTTCACGCCAGTCGAGGCTGGCACCGGCGTCTGCTTCGGGTTAGCCTGGCCGGTCGAGTAGGAGGCGGAGCTGGACCCGTTCACCGGTGCAGACTTCGATAATGCCGAGTTCTGTGAATGGCCTGGCAGAGTGGTTGTTATTAAAATGAACAGACCTACGACGGCGACAAGGCTACCGATCCATTGTAGCGTAGGTGCGGGCAAGATTCGACCTGTTCTGTGCCGTGCCTGGGTACCCGGAGAGTGTCGCGAAAGAGTCTCAGGGATGGCTCCGGTCTCCGGTAGAAGAAACGATCGTTCGAGAGCCGGCTCCGGGAGGGCCCGTAACAGCGTGCGAATTTGCTGCAGCTCAGCAAGCGTCCGTTGGCATTCCGGACAGGTTGCTAGATGCTCTTCAAGGGTAGCTCGCTCAGTCTCGCTGAGCTCACCATCCAGGTACGCCGAGAGGAGTTCCAGCTGCCGCTGGTCATTATGCGGTTGATGTGCTCCAACTGTCATCTTGAGTGTTCGGTTCCGCCTGCCAAATGCCGCCTACAATGGAGACTCTTGCCCATACGTGCCCCTTTATCCGGGTGAGGTCTTGTCACTGCCAGGACGCCGTCGTGGTTCGGAAAGTTCCCCCTCCCGAGTCAGAATACGCCGCAGATGTTCACGTCCGCGAGCGATACGGGATTTGACTGTGCCGAGTGAGGTCTCCATTATCTTTGCTATCTCGTCATATGGTAGACCTTGTATATCGCAGAGTATCAGTGCAAGTCGCTGCTCGGTGGGAATCTGCAGTAAGGCTGATTGGATATGCTCGGCCATTTCCGCCCGCAGCGCCAATCTCTCTGGGTCCCAGGTGGAATCTATGATTGCCTGAGGAACGTCCGCGGCGACTGCGCGTCCGCTACCGCCGGCTTCACTGCCCCGGCCGGCTTCTAGGGCGTCGTCGAGGGAGATTTGAGGCCGACGTGCCTGGCCGCGGAAGTAGTCTATACAGGTATTGTTGACGATACGATAGAGCCACGCTCGAAAGGAAGAACCGTGAAAAGTGCCGATGGCACGGTACGCCGAGAAGAACGCGTCCTGTGTGACATCGGCGGCGACGTCGGGGTCGCCTAGCATACGTACGGCCACAGCATATGCGCCAGCCTGGTGATGCTCGACCAGCTGATTGAAAGCCGAGCGGTCCCCTTGCTGGCTCAGTCTGACCAGCTCGTGCTCGCGGTCGTGCTCCCCCGCCTGCTTATCCTGCTTGTAGCTCATACATCCCCCCGCCACCTGCGACTAGTGTAGCCGAAGAGGGCGGAAGCTACAAGCTGATATTGGCGAGCCGAGGAAGACGACGCTCCAGCCGGCCGCACTGCTGCATGCGAACACGCGCGCGAATGCTAGAAGTTGGAGCCATACCTAGACGGGTCAGCCTCGTAGAGTGCTTTGCACTCGGGCGAGTGAAAATACACGGTCCCCTCGCCTAAATCATTGACCGGCGCGGGTAGTGTGTTGGTAGCGGTTGCTTTGTCCACGAGATTACCGCATACCGGATCTCTTGCCATCTTGGTGGCGTCGATATCCTGCTCGTCTAAATTGTCGGGATTAGGGTTGAGAGCGTCCTGTACTAGGGCATCCAAATGCTCTCCCTGATTGGGCTGAGACTGATCTTCGCGGTCCGAACTCATGGCTGATCACCTCCAAAGTAGCCGTACAATGGTTTGCCGGCTCATCACATGCTTTGCACACCAGATGCTTACACCGCTCTAAGGATACACCAGCCAACGGCGCCAGCGCACCCCTCTTCTTACAGCAAGGACGATGCCGAGTACGGGAGTCGAGTCGCTCCGTCTCCTATCGCCCTATTCGATACGGGGCATTGCCCTCTCGGATCGGCAAGCTGCTATACTTTCTCTACCGGACGAGCACGGCAGTGCCACACGAGAGGGGCGACACCCCCAGTCGCCGGTACGCTATACTGCGATTAAATCAAAAAACCAGAGATTGTGTACAGCAAGTGCAAGGGGTGTAAATTATGCCATCGCAGGCTTCGCGGTCCGACACGTTCGGTGCACGCGCGACACTCAAGACTGCCAACGGCGAGGTTGGCTGGTACCGGTTGGACGCGCTCCGGGGCGCCAAGAGCACTTCGATTGAGAAGCTCCCCTTCACGCTGCGCATACTGGTAGAGAATGCGCTGCGCAACAATTACCTCGATCCTAGCCTGGTAAGCGACGCCGATGTGCTGGCCCTGGCTGGTTGGCATCCTGGTTCGCAGCCGGCGCCCGGAGATCCGGAGGAACTCCCCTTCATGCCGGCGCGCGTCATATTGCAGGATTTTACCGGCGTGCCAGCAGTGGTGGATCTGGCGGCAATGCGGGATGCCGTAAAGGACATGGGTGGTAATCCCAGCGGTATCAACCCTCTGGTACCGGCCGATCTGGTAATCGATCACTCCGTCCAGGTAGATAGTTTTGGCTCGACCCTGGCCTTCGCCGCCAATGTCGCGCGCGAGTATGAGCGCAACAGCGAGCGGTATGCCCTGCTTCGCTGGGCGCAGCAAGCGTTCAAGGACTTTAGCGTTGTGCCGCCTGGCACTGGCATCGTACACCAGGTGAACCTCGAGTATCTTGGTAAGGTTGTGCAAGTACGTGACGGCGTCGCCTTTCCCGATACCCTGGTAGGTACTGATTCGCACACGACCATGATTAATGGGTTGGGCGTGCTCGGCTGGGGTGTCGGCGGAATCGAGGCCGAGGCCGTCCTTCTCGGTCAGCCGCTCTATCTACTGACTCCCGAAGTCATCGGCATGCACCTGCTTGGTGTGATGCCCGAGGGAACAACCGCCACCGATTTAGTTCTGGCGGTGACGCAGCTGCTGCGTAAGCACGGCGTAGTAGGGCGCTTTGTTGAGTTTGCCGGCCAAGGGCTTAGCTCGCTCAGCCTGCCCGATCGCGCCACTATCGCCAATATGTCGCCGGAATTTGGTGCCACAGCCACGCTCTTCCCAGTTGACGAGGAGACGCTTCGCTACATGCGCCTCACCGGCCGTTCCGCCGATTTGATAGACCTGGTAGAGCGCTACTGCAAGGAGCAGGGCCTTTTCCGCACCGATAGCGCCCCCATCCCCGAGTTCACTGAGCTCTTGGAGCTGGACCTGGCCACTATCGAGCCCAGCCTCGCCGGCCCTAGCCGGCCTCAGGACCGAGTAGCTTTAGGCGATGTCCGCTCGAACTTCAGGGCCACCTTCAAAGATCGTTTTGAGCCGGCAAGCGCAGGTGGCCAGCCGGACGGAGGCGTGGCCCAAGCCGCAAAGGTGGCTACCTCTACTGTCAAGATCAACGGCGAAGAGGTCGATCTGGCCCATGGCTCAGTAGCTATAGCCGCCATCACCAGCTGCACCAATACCTCAAACCCCTCGGTGATGATTGCCGCCGGGCTGCTGGCGAAACATGCCGTCGAGCGCGGATTAATGGTCAACCCGGCGGTGAAAACCAGCCTGGCTCCCGGCTCGCGCGCAGTCACCGACTACCTGAACAGCTCGGGGCTAACGGCTTTCCTCGAAGCGCTGCACTTTCATACCGTAGGTTACGGGTGTACTACGTGTATAGCCGAGGGGACGCCGGTTTTACTGGCTAACGGCACTGCCCGCCGCATCGAATCGATGCCGGCTGCTGGCGGTGCCAGGTTATTCGGGCCCACCGAAGACGGTAAGCTTACCATAGCGCGGCAGGCCGAGGCTATGGTGCAAGGGGTTCGCGAGTGCGTCCGCCTGGTGCTGCAAGATGGGCGCGAACTGGTCTGTACTCCGGACCACCGAATACTCTGTGCTGACGGCCGCTGGGTGCGCGCCGATGAACTGGTGCTGGGACAAGATCGTGTCGTGGTAGGCTTGGAAGCCCCGCTGGACGAGCCCGGCAACGACGAAGTCGGTTACGCGCTCAATGCCGGCAGCATGATGTTTACTCTGGATACGCCGTATGAGCGCCAGCGCACCCTGGCATTCGCACGTTTGCTCGGACATCTGCTCAGCGACGGATCGATCAGCGCTTTGGGCCAAGGACGCATGAATGTAGGGCAGGCGCTGGACCGCGAAGTGATGCTGAACGACATCGAGATCGTAACTGGATTCCGGCCGGCGGCTACGCAGTACGACGAGCGGAAGTGGTCGATCGTCCTGCCCATGCCGCTCACTCACGCAATGCGAACACTCGCTGGTGTACGCGTTGGCCAGCGCATTCACCAGCCCCCCACGCTGCCCGCGTTTGTCTTGGACGCAGGTTGCCCCGTAGCGGTGGTACGCGAGTTCCTGGGCGGCCTCTTTGGCGCTGATGGGCACGCGCCAGTCCTGCACCGCTGGGGTGAGGGTGACGAAGACGCGACACTTGAGCCTCCAGCCTACTCACAGAGCACCGTGCCGGAGCATGTCGAGCGTCAGAAGAACGTCATGGAAGAGATAGTTGGACTTCTCGCTCGCTGTGGTGTAGTGACCGATGGGGCGAACATCTACGAGTATCCTACACAGCAGCGCGGGCTCTTCCTACCCGGCGGCGCGGGACGGTTTGCCTCGTGTCGAAGTGCGCCTCGAGCTGCCGGATGGCCTCTCGTTTGTACAGCGGGTCGGGTTCAGGTACTCGGTAGACAAGGCGATGCGGGCCAGCGCGGCGGCGGTGTACTGGCGTACTATAGATCGTATTCACCAGCAGCGTCTCTGGATGTCCTCGCGACTAGCGGAGCTTCATCAGGCCGATGGCAGCTTGTCATTTTCTCAGGCTCGAAGCATGGCGGCGGTCGAGCTGGTGGAACGCGAGCCGGTCGTCTCGCCTCATTATGCGCTACTTTCCGGCTATGACCGATTTTCACGGCTGCCACAGGCGACTGCGCGGAAGTTCCAGCCGCTGCATCGAGACAGCTGCGGCTTCCCTTCACCCCTCAAGCTGTTTAAGCAGCTTGGTGTCCGCGAGTGGTTCGCGCCACTGCGCTCGCGCTCTGAGACCGATTCCGCCAAGCGGTACTGTGCCCCGAAATCGGCCCTGGCGCTGCCCACGCTTGCCTTACAGGTTATGGAACGGCGGCCGGCCGGCAATCGCGCGGTGTTCGATCTTGCTGTGGACGATGTGCATGCCTTTGTGGCGGGCACGGTAGCTGTGCACAACTGCATCGGGAATAGTGGTCCCTTGCCGGAGCCGGTAGCTGAGGCGGTGCAGAACGAGAATCTCGTCGTTGCGGCAGTATTGAGCGGCAACCGTAACTTTGAGGGGCGTATCCATCCACAGGTGCGCGCCAGCTACCTGGCCTCTCCGCCGCTGGTGGTAGCGTATGCTCTCGCCGGAACGGTTGATATCGATCTCACCAATGATCCGATCGGACACGATCCCAATGGCGACGCGGTCTATCTGCGCGACCTCTGGCCGTCTCCCGCCGAGATCTCGGAGACGCTGGCTCGGGTGGTAACGCCCGAGATCTTTACCAAAGAATACGCGCATGTCTTTGACGGTGACGAGCACTGGCGCTCCTTGCCCATGCCCGAGGGGGGGAGCGAGCTCTTTGCCTGGGACGAGTCATCAACCTACGTCAGGAGGCCGCCATTCTTTGAGGGGTTGGCGGTTGAGCCTGGACCAGTGGGAGACATCACCGGCGCGCGCGTGCTGGTCTCGGTCGGCGATTCCCTCACGACTGACCATATCTCGCCGGCCGGGTCGATTCCGGCGGCCAGCCCAGCCGGACGGTATCTTACTGACCAAGGGGTGACGGTACGCGATTTCAACAGCTACGGGTCCAGGCGCGGCGATCACGAGGTCATGGTTCGCGGGACCTTTGCCAACATTCGCTTGCGCAATATGTTGGTGCCGGGCAAGGAGGGATACTTCACAGTCTATCTGCCCACCGGCGAGGAGATGACCATCTACGACGCCTCGATGAAGTATCAGGAGGAGCGCATCCCGCTCCTGGTCATCGCGGGCAAGGAGTACGGCTCGGGCAGCTCGCGAGACTGGGCGGCCAAGGGCCCTCTGTTGCTGGGTATCCGGGCGACGATAGCTGAAAGCTATGAGCGCATCCACCGCAGTAACCTGGTGGGTATGGGAATACTACCCTTGCAATTCAAGCCAGGCGAGAATCGAGAGAGTCTCGCGCTCACCGGCCGTGAAGTGTATGACATCGTCGGTATCGGAGGGGAGCTTCGGCCGCGTCAAGAATTGACTGTGCGAGCACAGGACCCCGAGGGGGGCCGGCAGCGAGAATTCCAGGCTATAGCCCGGTTGGACAGCCCGATCGACATCAACTACTATCGAAATGGAGGCATCTTGCAGGCGGTGCTGCGCCGCCTGGTTCGCGAACAGAAGGGATCCTAACGGATTCACGGCGTTCCGGCGGGTATGAGCATGTCATCCTCTGCCAGTACGGTCTTGCCGTCGCGTTTTTCCAGGTGAATGACGCTGTCGAGACCCTGTTCAAAGGTGTCGTCGTGGCTGATAACGATCAACTGGTCGAAGCCGCGTACCCGCCGGATTTGCTCAGCCAGGTTTCCGCGCCGCTCCCCGTCCATGTTCTGAGTCGGTTCGTCGAAGAAGGCGATGTCGAGCCGGCTCAGATGGCGGAGCAGGGCCAAGCGTACCGCTAGAGCGGCGCTCATCTGCTCCCCGCCGCTGAGCTGGGCAAAGCTGCGCTCCTGCCCATTTTTTTTGAGAACGATCTCGTACTCGTTCGTCCAGGCGATCTCGGCCGAAAGATCGCCCATGATCTCGCCGAAGATGCGATTGGCTCGGGTAGAAATCTCGCGTAGCAACGCTTTCATGATGAAGGGGCCGGCCTCTTTGATGATATCCCGGAAATGCGCGAGCATCTGCTCGAGATCTTCCACCGCCGCAAACTCCGGCGCTCGGCCGCGAGCTGCGGCTTGCATCGCTTCGACCCTGGAGATTTCGGCCTCGAGCTTCTGGCTCTCCTTGAGGAGATAGTGCAGTTCAGCTTGCTTTTTTCTATCTTCGTCTTTGAGCTCGGAGCAATCCTGTTCCGCCTGCCGGAGGGCGTCCTCGTCAAACGTAGCGCGACAGTCTCGATAGGCGTTCTGCACCCGCTGGAGAGCCTCCTCGGCGTTGCGAGCATCTATGGCGGCTTGCTTAAACTCTTCTTCGCGTCGCGGTAGTTGCTCCGCCAGCTTTTCGTATCTCAGATATTGCTGATACCCAGACTGGCTCTCTTCCAGGTCTCGGCGTAGAGCGGCGATCTCGTTCTCCAGCTGGGCATACGGGGCCAACTGTTGTTCCATCTTGACAAGGCCGTCGAGCAGACTCTTGACCTGCTGTTCTTTGGTAGTGACGTCCGTCTGGTAAGACGCGCGACTGCCTGCCAGATGCTGTAGCCTTGCCTGCAGCGGGCGCTGGTCCCCTAGCGTCGCAAGCTCGCTCTCGATTTGGGGTAGCGCTATCTGTGCCGGCTCTACGCTCGCCAGCTCCCGCTCAAGGAGCTGCGCCTCGTCGACAGACTCAGCCTGCTGCGCCCGAAGTCTTGTCAATTCAGTTCGGCGTGGCTCGAGCTCTCGGAGTTTTTTGTCGGCGTCGTCGCTCTTCTTGAACAGTTTCTGCGCCTCTGCCACGTCGCCCGCGCTTGGGCCGGCTCGTTCGAAGTCTTCGATGTCACGCTGTTCGGCGGTCAGCGCCGCCAGTCGCTTCTCGGCGCCCGTCTTTTGTTCGACGGCAATGACAAGCTGCTGCTCATAGAGCTCGAGCCGGTCGAAATACTTTCGTACTTCTCGCGCGTGATCGCGTCGTTGCACGACGATCGCCAACTGGCCGTGAGCGCTCTCCAGCGCCTCTTCTTCCTTGGCAATCAGCTGGTCGAAATAGCTGCTTAAGCTACTTATGCCTTTGCGCTGGATATTGAGGCAGGGCTCGCGTAAGAAAGGGCAGTTGCCTCCCACCGAGGCTTCGCTCGAACGTTGGTGTTGATCGCGACGAGCCTCGATCAGCTTCAGCGTACCCTCGATTTCTCGGCAGGTCTCCTCCAGTGTGGGTAATTCCTCGGCAACTGCCTGGTTTGCCCGTACCCGGCGGATATTCTCCTCCAATCGGGTCTGATTCGCGGATGCTTTCTCGCGGGTGGTCACCAGTTCGCGCTGCTCTAGCGCGATTTTCTCCAGACGTTTCCTGCGCTCGCTCTGCCGAGCTCGACGATCCTGCAGCATGGCCAGGTGTTCTTGTCTCTGGTCCAGCAACCCCGCCTCCGGCCGAAGCGTCTCCAGCGCGGCGATTGCTCTTTCGCAGGCGTCGATATTCTCTAGACAGCGCTGGCTGATCTTGCGGGCGTTTTCCAGTTGTCGAGCTAGCTCTTCTCCTCGCCTAATCTCTACCTTCGCAGCCTCACGCTGGCGTTCCAACCCGTCCTGTTTATCTAGCAGCGGTCCGAGGTCTCGCAGTTGCTCTGCGGCCTGGCGGGCCTCTTCCAATCGTTCCCGCGCGTTATGTAAGTCCCGATCGGCAGCTACGTGCCGCTGGGCGATCTCGGCGCGTTGTTTGTCCAGTTCATCTCGAAGCCTGGCCCGTTGGTTTGCTGTGTCGGTCTTGGCTCGCGCCGCCAGGTATCGGTGATAATTGGGGGCAGCGGCGTCGCGCTTCTCGGTGGCCAGCCGCGCCTCCTCCCAGAGCCAGGGCAATGTCGTCATATCGCTTCTGGGTAGCGTCACTCGCGGCTGCGGCCATCTGCACCTTGTTGTCCAAATCTTGGATTTTTCGATGTTGCTCGACTAGCTGGTTGCGTTGCGCTTCCACGGCGACAAGATCAAGCTCTAATTGCTGCAGCCTTTGTGACGTGGCTTGCTGATGGTCTTGCAGCTCGACTCGCGACGCGCGCCAGGTCGCGAGCTGGCTCGTCTCACGTTCGAGCTCGAAAATGCGCTTCTCACACTCTCGCTGCTGCTCTTGTAGATACGCCCGCGTCTCACTAAGTTTTTCGGCGGCTCTTCGATAGTCCTCGATCTGGAGCAGAGTATCGAACTTCCTCTTACGGCTGGCGGGGGCAAGCAGAAAGTCGGCAGTAAACGTGCCCTGTGGAATGCCAAGCGCATCGTTGAAGAGGTCGCGCAGAGAGACCTCGGCCTCGATTCGGAGATGGCGGCGCAGAAAGTCGTTGACGTCCGTCTTCTGTTCAACTACCCGCATCTGCAGCTCCGGGTCATAGATATACCAGGTCGGGGAGGAGCCGCAGCGCCGAACCGCCTGATATTCCCGATCATCCTCAGCCGAGATAAATGAGACGGTGACGACGCCGTATCGTTCTCCCTCGCGCACGAACTGGTCCTGCGAATAATTAAGAGCATCAAAGAGCGCAAATCCTATAGCCTCTACCAGGGTTGACTTGCCGGAGCCGTTGTGTCCGCGAATAGCGATGGTTCCGAGGCTGAATGGCACCTCAATCTTCTGGTAGCTCTTAATATTCTCCAGCGCGACGGATGTAATACGCACGGGTCTCTTACGCCCTCCAGGTCGGTTGCTCACAAGACTATGGGGATATGCTCTTCTTCCAACCCACATCGTGTAAAGCGGAAAAACGGTCTACAGTCTGCGACTTGCCCTCTCCGAGCTCGGCATTCGTAGCCGCTGTCTGTCCACGTTTCCTGATCAAATAGCCAATGGTCCAGTATAGCATGGAGCGGGCAGGAGCCGGCTAGATGTAATCTTCCGGGTGTACTACTCCCATGGGCGGCTCGCCGGTAAGAAACCGGTGGATGTTCTCTATGGCCTGCTTGCCGGCGTGCTCGGCGATTCCGGGGACCATTCCGGAATTGTGTGGAGATCCGATGACGTTGGGAAGATCCAGAAATGGGAACTCCATGCGGAATTTGCTATTTCGGAACGGCTCGGTCCACCAGGCGTCGATGCCTACGAGAAAGTCAGGTTGGCTGCTGGCATGCTGGTAGAGTGCCTCCTCGTCGATGATAGCGCCTCGCGCGACATTGATCAGAATGGCGCTCTGCTTCATCCAGGCAAGCTGCTGCCCTCCAATAATCCCGCGGGTAGCTCGGTTTAGTGGGAGTGAGATGACAACCACGTCGCTTTGGCGAAGCACCTGCTCGAGGTCATCCAGGGTCCCCAAAAAATCGGTTGGCTCACTGCTGGCTCCGCTGTGGTTGATAGCATAGATCCGCATACCGAAGGCGCGCATGAGACGGGCGGTGGCGCGTCCTATGCCGCCGAAACCGACGATGCCGGCAGTCATGCCTGCCAGCAATCGGTTGGGAGTGAACTGATCGAACTCGCCGCGCTGCAGCTTCTGGTTCTGGATCAAGATTCGCTTGGCAAGTGCCAGCGTCATCGCCATGACATGCTCCGCCATGGGCTGGGCATAGGCTCCGGGGTTGCTGGCGACGATCACCTCTGGAGGCAGCTCGGAAAACGGCATATGGTCGGCTCCAGCGGAGATCAGCTGGATCAAGGTGCCCGGTTGCAGGCTAGCGTAGTTCTCTTTGGGCACTTCCCGGGTGAAGTTCCAGGATAGAAGCGCCCGTGCCTTCTCGAGAGCGTTGCGGCGCTCCTCCGGAGCCACATTTCGGAGAAAGGTGATGTCGGCGAGGCTTCCCAGCATGTCGACGAGTGGCGCTTGCTGGTCCGCGAAAGCGTTTGTGGTGACGACGACCTTTGGTTTTTCTTCCATTTGATCCACTGCTCCTGAGATTCCAAGATTCGGGTAACGGCCAATCCACCGGCAGGTCTGACCAGTCTTCTTTAACTATAGTCCATGGATAGCGCTCGGTTCCTCTGGTCAAGTACGAGTGCTTGCTCCGATCAAGAGGCCTATTGCCGGTTGCAGGATGCTTGCCTTTCTGGTATTCTGTGCCGGGTACGACTGTTGACAACGGTTCACGAGGAACATCGAAGGGTTAGTCATGGCGGGGAAACGCGTCTACACCATGCTGCCGGAAACTGCTCAGAATGCTATCCGTCAATCTGAGGTCTTTCTGCGGATCTGCACCTCGTCTACTATATCGTCGCCGTCGATGGCGCAAGAGCTCATTTCTTCAACGCTCTGGCGGTGGAAGATCGCAGCGCCCACCGGGGTGAGCGGCGCATACTGGCGAACATTATTCTAGATCCTGGGTATCAGCGCGAGCCATTTGACGAGGTGACGCTCTTCATCGATACCGCCGGCAAGAGCCGCGCCTACTGGCTGGATGAGCTGGCTCGCCCGCTGGGAGTCGCTACCCAGGCCAGACGTCTAGGTCGTCGCTCGGCCATCGTGCTGGGTCTAGCCGGTGGGGTGACCGCACTTTCAGCCGTAAGCGCCGCCGGCTTCCTAGTTCGCAATCAGAGCACCTTCGCGGCGGCCGAAGCTACCGCCACTGCGCAGTTCTACGGACCGGGAAATGAGCTCTCAGGCCAGAAGGCCTATGAATTCGCCATCAGCGATGACTTCGCCGCGGCTGCCAAGCTGGAGGGTGGTTACCCCTCTATCGGTATAGCGACTGACGGAACGACGCTCTATGCTTTTGCTCCCGATGTCATAAAGGCGCTAACTCCAAAGGGCGCGGAGGTCTGGCCCGGCCCTATTGCAAATTTCTCCGACATTCAGGTGCCTGGAATCGATGCTATTGAAATTCCACCCCCGTATGCCGGCAATGGCATCGTGGCGTTCCAGTACGTCGATTCGGACAACAACGACTATCTTACCGTGCTGGATAGCCGTACCCGGAAGACACTCTGGAAGAAGTCGTCAGTTATCGGTAATTTCTCTCCAACATGTGGTCCAGTGACGGTGGCGGGGTCAAGTCTCTATTGCATTATCCCGTTCCAGAATGACTGGTCCCTGTGCTCCTTTGACCGTCTCAGTGGCAAACTGAACTGGCATTATTCGATCGGCTTAGGCCCCGTCCGCCCGGCGGCGGCGTACTCGGCCGGTCATATCTATATCGGTGAACCGTTTCTTTTCGATTGTCTTGACGCGACGACCGGAAAAGTAATCTGGCACGCGCACCTGCATACCGCGGTGGTGGCGACCGCGCTGGTGAGTGGAGGTCTGGCGCTCTTCGGCGGACTAGACGGTATTTTTACGCTCTTGACGCCGCCTCCGGGAAGTTGCGCTGGCAGACCAACCTATCCGCGCCGGTCACTGCTCAGGCGGCTATATCCGACAGTGTCGTCTACGTGGGAGATGCGGACGGCTACCTCTGGGCGCTTGATCCAGCTTCTGGCAACGTCTACTGGCGCGTCTTTGCTGGGCTGAATGAAAGACAGGATGCCGGAACTCAAAATGCCGTAATACTGTACCCGCCGGTAATCTACCGCAATGTGGCCGCGGTAGCTGCGGGCGATACACTCACATCGATCGACCTCATCCGTGGTACTTTGCGGTGGAGTCGCCAGACGCCGCAAGTAGATTCATCGACACGGGGCCGAGCTACCGGGCCGCTATTACTTGGCGGCTACCTGTTCGTCGGCGACGCTCAGAACCATGTTATCGCGTATAATCCTTGATCCACGCTAGCAAGGTCATCACAGACTGGCGACATGCCCGGTATGGCGGCATGACTAGCGACACTTGAGCAGGAGCGCTACACATGTTCGGCAATGGCCAGATCTTCATCAGCCACACCCATCAGGATAATCAGCGCTGCCAGCCGCTGCTGGCGGCACTGGACGCCTGGCAGACCAACTACTGGTTCGACCTGCAGGAGCTCGACGCCGGGCAGCGTTTCTCCGACCGGATCCAGCAAGCCCTGGACCAGCGCGATATTTTCCTACGAGTCAGCACTGAAGCAGCAGAGCGGTCTTTCTGGATGGATCGTGAGCTGCGCGCGGTACGCGGCATGCGCGCGGCTACGCCGGAACATGCTCGCCTGATCGTCCACCTGGTAGTGTCGGGGGATGCCGCCAAGGAAGCGCGCTCTGCCGCACCGGGCGAAGTGGTGATCGACGCAACCGGAAGTCCACGCATGCGTGGATACATGAGCTCAGGGTGGCAATAGGCGTTGTCTCTGGCCCCCGGGTAAGCCGGCGAACGGCGATTGCCGTTGGAGCCGCGGTCGTGGTAGCGGCGGCAACGACGGCGGTAGCGGCAAAGATATTTGTGACGCCGCCCCAAGCTGCGGCTAATCCTTTCCATCCGGATACTGCTGCGCACTCAGAGGCTATCGAGCCCGATGGGTTACCGTTGCGGTGGCACTATTCGCTTGATTTTAGCGCTCCTGCCGAACAATCGGGCGGAGACAGTCTTCTCGGGCTGGCCGGAGACGATTCGGCGGTGTACGCGCTTACTCCCTCCAGCCAGGTGGTGCTGGCGCTGTCGCTAAAAGACAGCAGCGTACTCTGGGTCTTCCCCGATCAGGGAAGCGTACCTCGTTTGGTACTCGACGGACATACCATCGCCACGTCGGTCGACAGCGATACACTCTTTATTCTCTCTGAAATCGGCCCGCCAGGTGCACCGCTTTTGGGAGGAACCACCACCTTTAACCTCATGGCGGTTGAGAAAGCCAGCGGCAAGCTTGCCTGGCAGTCTGCCAACTTATTGCCGCAAGGTGTCGGCTTTGGTACAGACGTGTGGTCTGAGCTGTGTCTTTCGGATTCAGCGATATTCTTCCAGCTGGACGGCAAGCTCTACGGGTACTCTCAGGACGGCAAACCTCTGTGGCCGCCGTTGACCATGTTTGTGCTGAATGCCAATAGTCCTAGCGTCGCGAACACGTCAACTCCAGCGGTCGACAATGGCGTAATTTTCGTGGGCACCATAGATGGCAGACTTCTCGCCATAGATGCCGCGAGCGGTGTTCTCAGTTGGTCCGTCCAGTTGGGTACCGCGCCGGTCGAGGCGTCGCCGGCCGCTGCGTCAAGTATGGTCTACATTGGGGCCGCAGACGGGTACTTCTATGCATTCAATGCCGCTACCGGCTCGCCTGCCTGGAAAACTCAACTGATTAACCTGGCGAACTACAACAAGGACTTCATCACTGGGTACATGGCACTGATGGGAGCGGCTACAGTAAGCAATGGGGTCGTCTATATCCAGGCTTCGGTCGTTGACGACGGAGGCTTCGGTAAGGGCGCTTGGCTGTATGCGCTGGATGGCAATACCGGCAAGCAACTCTGGAAGGTGGATCCCAGCAAGCTGCCTATCAATCCACCCGAACTCCTTCAGAACAACGCGATCGGCACGCCAAGCCTTGCCCCCTGGTACCCGGCCGGCAACATCGTATATACCACGATAGGTATGATAGCTAACAGCTCCGACTATCAGACGTCACTTGCTACGATTCAGGCTGTCGTGGCTCTCAATCAGCAAGATGGCTCCCTCAACTCGTATTATTGGGCCCCGGTGGACGGCGAACTCTTGACTGATTTTCCCGGCTATTATCCCTCAGGATCGGTGCCGGTGCTCGACGGTATGGCCCTTAGACCAATGAGACTCAGGTGTATGTGGTTGATATACAGGTAGGCGCCGTGTGGCGGGAAGCGATTGCCGAGAGGATGTCATATGCTGAAAGTCTTTGTGAGCGTTGCGCAGGAAGACGTGCAAGCCATTCTGCCGATCACTCAAGCCATGTCGGCGTGGCAGCTTACCTTTTGGGCTCCGGTTCGCGACCTGAATGACACTGAGCAGAACGCGACGATTCAAAAGGGGGCGAGCCAGGCCGACATTTTCCTCCGCATCTGTACGGCCAATACCACGCGCTCCTACTGGATGACCTTTGAACAGACCGCGTTTCTCGTCTCACTAGCCGACGAATATCGACAGACTGGAAAGCACTCCCGCAAGCTGATCAATATGATCCTGGATAAGGAGTATCACCGGCAGCCCTTTGACTATGCTGATCCTCTGATCGATGCGAGCAATATCCGCGAGACCGGCTGGCAAAAAGAGCTGTACGACGCGATCTTTACTCCTGCCGGGGTTCGGTAGCAGGCAATCTATCCGAGGGGCTTGAGCGGGGTCAGATCCCAGTAATCGAGCTCCAAGCGTCCAGGAACTGGAACCTTGTAATGTAGTGCCGAGCAAGATCGTCGCAGTGTGATGAAAGTTAGGGAGCCGAACCCACAGTCGTGATGCTCGTGTGACCTGCGTGAGATATACTCTTTTGTGTCTTTTTGATCCGCAAGCGGTAGGCACCAGCTTGGGTGTAGGCTTCAGGAGGCCGTGTAATGCCACAAGCGCCAATCACAATGCCTGACCGAGTCCTTTTTGTCTGCTCCCAGGGATCCGGCCTTGCGTTTCTGGCTGGAAGTCTCCTCGCCAGTGCTTCGGATCAGTGGGAAGTCTGGAGCACCCCTCCTACTGGCCAGCTGGACATTGCCGTGATTGAACAGGTCTTGAGCGAACGAGGGATGATGATGCTCCCCGTCGAGCGGCGTATTGTGCCGCGGAATGGCATGGAATGGGAGACTGCCATCATCCTTTGTAACGGGGCTGACGACACCTGACCGTTTGTTCCCGGCGCCGGTCGGCGTCGTGTCTGGACGGTGGACACTATTCCCAGTCAGGATCTGCCAGCAGACAAGCAACTGACAATCTATCGACGCATCCGCGATGCGCTCATGCGCACTATCCGGCTCGAAATGATCGTGCCGGCCAGACTGGCGCTTCTGCCACAGCGTAAGTAGTCCTGCCGGTCAGCATTCGGCGGGGACCGGCGCGTGGCTACGCAGCGAACGGAAGAATGCCCGCAGGTCCTCGACCAACAGTTCGGGTTCTTCCAGTGCCGCGAAATGCCCGCCTCGTGGCATCTCGGTCCAGCGCTGTATACGCAGGCCGCGTTCTGCCCATTCGCGTGGCGGCACGTTGATCTCTTTTGGGAAGACGGCATACGCAGCGGGAACGTCAATGTGCTGTCCCGATTCGAGCGGCGACGATGCATGGGTATTCTCGTAGTAGGTTCGAATCGAGGAATTAATCGTCTCGGTCACCCAGTAGATCATAATATTGGTAAGCAACTCATCTTTACTAAAGCGCCGCTCGACCTCGCCACCGCAGTCGCTCCACGCGCGGAATTTTTCGACGATCCACGATGCCAGGCCGACTGGCGAGTCGTTCAAGCTATAGGCTAGCGTTTGCGGCTTGGTCGAATGGAGCAGAGAATAGGCACCCTCCTGCTTCGACCACTGCTCGACCGCGCGCAGGTAGTGTTGCTCCGTTTCCGAAAGTTCGGGTTGTTCAGGACTCAAGAAGGAAGATCCGAGGAAGGTCAGATGAATGCCAACGAGCAGATCAGGATGCGACAGAGCGAGGCGTTGTGTGATGCCGGCACCGATGTCCCCACCGGCAGCGGCAAAGCGGGCGTAGCCGAGCGTCTCCGTCATCAAGCGTGCCCATAACTCGGCCGTTTTCGTTCTGGTCATGCCTCGACCGGAGGGACGATCGGAGAATCCGAACCCCGGAACTGACGGAACGATGACGTCGAACGAGTCTGCCGGATCACCACCATGGCTGCCTGGATCGGTCAGCAAGGGGATAATCTTGACCATCTCACAGAATGAGCCCGGCCAGCCATGGGTGATAATTATCGGCAGTGGGTTCGGCCCGTGGCCGCGTTGATGAATGAAGTGGATGCCGAAGCCATCGATGTCCGCACGGAACTGCGCAAAGTGATTGAGCCGTATCTCCTGCGCTCGCCAGTCGAATTGATTTTGCCAGTATGCCACCAGGACCTTGAGATATTCGAGGTTCGTACCATAATCCCAGCCAGCCCCTTCAATCTCATCGGGCCAGCGGGTACGAGCTAGGCGTTCGATCAAGTCGTCCAGAGTACTCTGGGCGACATTGATGGTGAATGGTCGGATATCCATACCAGATCTCCTCGTGATTGCTAAAGGCTTCGATTTCAATCATCTCAACGACACTGTCACTTTCAACCCGCCGCTCGTACCGTGACGATCAGTACACGAAGAGCGCGCGCGTGGTAACGAGTGGGCCGATGGGCATCTTCCAATAGGGCGATCCAGTGCTCTGGTCCAGGGCATAGAGATAGGTCTGCCCTTGCTGTCCTAGCAGTTGCTGATTCGGCACTGTCTCGATCAGACTCACATATAACACTGGGCCGACGAACGGCGAAAATCCGGCTAAGAGACGCCATCCGCCGCTACGATTGTGCCAGAGTAGCTTCCCATCCAAGGGGTGGAGTGCATAGATGCCGTCGTCTACGTCAACATATACGCCCTGCCCGCTCGAACGAGTGTGCCCGCATCGACCGACTTCGTCGCGAAACTCCACAGCAGGTGGCCAGTGGCCACATCGAAGGCATAGACCTTTACCAGGTCTACCAGTAACCCACTGGCATTCGTGTCGTCGCGTTGCGCCGTGACATAGATCGCATTCTGCGTGGTGACTCCAGCACGTAGATCACCAGGAACATTGGAGCGCCACAAGACTGTTCCAGTCTGGGCGCTCATGGCGATGACGTCGCCGTCTCTGCTCAGCTCGAATACACTGTTCGCTCCAACCACGATCTGGCCATCAAACTGAGGTGCGCTCCACATTTGATGCCCATCGGAGATGCTCCATGCTTGCACCACGTCGTGATACAGGTGAGTGATAACAAGCCCGGGACCACCAGAGAGCTGAATAGAGCCGGCGTCGGGGTTTCCAACGGCTATTCGCCAGAGTTGTTGTCCGTCAGACACACGGAACGCATAGATCTGTTGCGGGCCGAGTTTCCCGCCTGTCACGCCACTGACGCTTAGGAACAGCGTCCCATCGACAATCCCGGCAGGAGTCTGCGTCACCATATCGGGAAGATTCTCACTCCAGGCCTGCGCACCGGTCGCCCCATTCACAGCGTAGAGGGATGCCCCGCTTGCGTGGTACGAAATGGCATAGAGCATATTGCCGTCTTGGGTGACAAACGTGCCGCCTGCCGCAGGGTGGGCCTGCCAGCGCTGCTGGCCTGTACGCGCATTGACCGCGATGAGCCTGGGTCCATCGACATCTAAGCCCGTACCCACCAAGCTGTAGACGCTGGCGGTATCAGGCACCGGCGCTGGCGCGTTGAAGAACGCATGTGGGCGATCCAGCCCGAAGATTTAATGACGAGAACGGCGACGAGGCCTAGAAGGCATAGTGCGGGGATAATGCGGAACGCGCTAGCTGAACGATGACGATGGCGACGGACGGCGGTTAGGACAACGAGAGCCAGTGACGAGTGCAAGCGCGCGATGGCGATGGCAATGGACTTCGAGCGGCATGTGCAGGTTCCCTGTCTTTCGATACGTCGCGTCCGGCGAGAATGTGGCCGCGCGACCTATCTGCTGTAACTACGCTGACCTGGGTTTGTCACTCACTAGCTGTGAACCGATATTGGTGGAGCAAGGTAGTGCGCTTTGTTTGAATCTAGGTAACTCCAGGTGCCAGCGATTCTCATACCCTGAAGGATAACGGTTGCACCAGAGTTTATACTGAAATTGCCATGCGCTATTGCGGCTACCACAGGCGTTCTTTTCCTGGACCTGAGAACGGCTACTAGGAGGCTGACGACGAGCGAAACCCCTCTTACGATCACCTCTACGCCTGATGGCGTGGAGCTGGTCCTGACCGATAGCACCGTTACCATGAAGCTCTCGGATGCCATACTACAGGAGTGTGCAGTCGAAGATGCGCCAAGACGTGCAGAACGATCCTGACGTACAGAAGGGCGGACTGGCAGCGCGCTTCGCCAACTTCGTCACCCAGAAGGTGGAGAACCTGCTGCATCACACTATCGAGTACCCGATCGGGGATATCGAATCGGTAGCCTATCAAGATGGCGGCCTGGTCTTTACCTATCACAAGAAGAAGATGCTATCCTTTGAAGACGGTCAACATGAACGGCAAGCCGGCGCTCAAGTTATTTCCTTGAGAGCGATGTCTTAACTGTTCGTGCACCGCTTTACGAGGTCAAAGACTGCCAGAGTTAAACACCTGTTCCTCGTGTGACATTCGTCGTTGGCGAGGAGGGCACCTCAGTCGCGCCCTCGTGCCGGCAAGATGGCATGTCCCCAGGGCAAAACGGTTAGCTCGTTGACACTTACTTCTCCTTAAATTTGCTGGCAGCAAGTCCTCGATGCACGTTCAGCATGGCTGAGGGACATCCTAACAGTGGCACGACGGATCTCTTTCGGCAGAAATACCGTACTCCCAAACTTACCCAACTATGGACAGGCCACGGTCGGCGTTAGGTCCCTGCTTCACCGCCGTCAGTTTCACGCGCGGCCGAGACCTCGCGCCAGCGCTGACAGCTCCACAGGCGTTGTGACTGTCCGAGGAACTCCCGGCCAGTTTGCTCAGATTGATCGCGGCATTCAGATCCCGATCCAGCACCAGTCCACACCGCTCGCAGTGATAGACCCGGTCCGAGAGGGTCAGATTCGCATCGACCACCCACAGCCGCTACACCGCTTGCTGGAGGGCTCCCACCGGTCGGCTAGGATCACCCGGGACCCATACCAGTTGGCTTTATAGAGCAGTTGCCGCTTGAATTCAGCGAACCCGACATCGCCGATGGCCTGAGCCAGATGGTGGTTCTTCAGCATCCCGCTGACGTGCAGATCTTCAATCACCAGCACCGACTTGGTTTTCGCCAGCCTGGTCGTGACCTGATGCAGCGTGTTGCGTCGTTGGTTCCGGAGATCTGTCGATGCAGCTTGGCCAGCTCGCGCACCGCCTTCTTCCGGTTGTGGCTGCCTTTCTTCCTCCGGCTCACCACCCGCTGGAGGCGCTTGAGCTTCTTGAGATGCCGTTCGAGGTGGCGCGGGTTGGCAATCACCCTCGCCATCGGAGAGGGTCGCCAGCGTCTTGATCCCCAGATCGATTCCCACCACGGGACCGGCGTTCTCAGGAACGATCTGTTCCCCGCTCCACCTGTAGCGACACATACCAGTGCCCCGCCTGCTCGCTCACCGTGGCTCTCCAGGCCCGACCTCGGGCAGTCGGAAGGTACCCGCGCTCCTTGAGCCGCAGCCGGCCCAATCGGGGTAGGACAATCGCCGTATCCGACACGACGATGGAGCCGGTGAGCCCGGAAGCTGCCCAATTCCTTCTTCTTCGTCTTGAAACGGGGATACCCGAGCGTGCCGGTCGACGTGCCCTGTTTCTTGAGGCCACACCGGGCGAAAGAACTGCTGGAAGGCGGCATCCAGGTTCCATAAGGCTTCCTGCGGAGCACACTTGGAGACCCGATACATCCAGGGCACGTTTGTCTTCTCTCAGCGCATTGAGCTCGCGGTGCAGCTCAATGGCGGTGGGACTCCTCTTGCTCGCGGTAGCAGCGTTCCTGCTTGATCCGGAGTCCCCAGTTGTAGGCCCAGCGCGCGGCGCCGGCATGTTGGCGACATGCCGTCACCTGTCGATCGCTCGGGTCCAGCTCCGCTTTGTATGCCCGCTGTACCAGCATCCCGTATCTCCCTGCCAGTTCGGCCATCCTGTCAAGCGGGACGTCTTCACTTCTCGATTGCTAGAGCACGTGTATCAAATTCTGCTGCTCTGGTCAAGGAGACAGACGGATACACGTGGGCAAAAACGGGTATATTCTCTGCAGCTATTCATAACCCTCTCTAGACTACTGCCGCCAGACCGCATCCTTTGGCAAGGAATTGTCGTCTCTAGATGGACTCTGACACAACAACTCAGAATTAAGCAGGAGGAGCACTTCGTGAAGAAGAGAATGATCGTTCAGTACAAGTCAAGCTGATATGGCCACCGAGAACCAGCAATTCATTGCGCACTCAAAAGACGGATCGCGCGCGTATGCTCCAGCTGGCATTCGCTACATCGCCTTCAAAGGCAGTGATGGTGTCAGCTTCATGCATCTGGTCTCTCTCGAAACGGAGACAGGCGAGAGCCCGTTGGATCAGTCCCCCGCATTTCAGGCGTTTCAGGCGGGACTCAGCGAACGCTTCGCGGAGCAGCCTACCTTCACTACGCTTGACGAGGTAGGTTCATATCGAGTCTTCGATTGATCGCTCGCTCATTGCCAGATCAAGGTCCGTCGTTTGAGCGCTTCCTCGCCGATTCGAAGGCAGAGGCTGAGCGAGATTCCCAAATCCCTAGTGGTTACTTGACAAACAACGGGCTGTTGGCCAGTCGTGCACTAGCAGGCTATTGTTCGACTCTCGTCGAGAGTGAGAACGGAGTGCTCATGGCAAAGAATAATGCGGGTGGTCAGGGTACCAAAGATGATCCATGGAAACTGAAAACGCCGTCAGGTAGTTCTGAATATACCCTCTATCGAGACGAGTCGAACATCCTCCGGCTCTCATCTGCACGGTCGGCAAGACCGTATTGCGCTATGATCTGCGCTGCGTTGACGATCTGCATACCATGCTGAAGCAGCACGGCGATTGGATGGAGTTTGGCAGCGCCGACGAGCAGAAGCCAGCCAAAGAGGGAACAGTGGAGGCATGGGGACGGTCGCCCACCAACCCTATTGGCGGCTGGTATGGGCTGAAGAACGGGCTGCGCGGACGTTTCGGATGTATATCCCGCCGTTGCTGGAGGTGCTCGGATTAGCGGAGGTCGAGCATAATGCCAGAGGCAATCGCATGCGGGCGTTGTGACACTCTCGATCCCGTGACCGGGATGGGGCATCTCGCGCCTTCTATATAACTTATGGCGGCTGCTCGACTACACTGCCGTCTCTGAGAGCGTTGAGGGTAGACCAAAGCGCACGACGAGGGTGGGGTCTCTGAAGGTGATGACATCGCTTATCGCATGATCAACTAGTGTCAACACTTGGATGCCATAAGCTGCATAGAGGCTTCGACTCGAGGTCTGACGGTAGACACCAAACGCGGCTGACCGTTCGCGGAGGTCGGCAGCAGTCGCCAGCGTCCTCGAGCCTGTCCACCGAAAACAGTACCCGTGACCAGACCGCGAATCGTCTCCTTGCCACGATACCAGGCAGGAATGGGCGGCATGCTGAAGGTCGCATCATCTTTCAGCAGATGTACGAAAGCGTCGATATCTGCGGTCTCCCAAGCGGCGACATATGCGGACAGTTGTGCTGCTGTGGCACTGTCGAGCTTCCAACGGAGATCAGCATCGGGGTTTACGCGGCTTTGGGCGAGGATGGAGCGCGCTCGATGCAGGGCGCTTTTGACGGCGGGAATCGTGGTGTCGAGAAGTGCGGCAACCTCGCTTGCCGACCAGTCCAGCACGTCGCGTAGGAGGAGCACGGCACGCTGTCGGGGCGGCAGTTGGTGCAAAACGACGATGAACGCCAGGGTAAGGTTTTCGCGCGCGACAACTAGGTCTTCGGGATGCTGCTCCTCCGCCGCCAGCAGTGGCACATCAGGATATGGCTCGAGCCATATCGGCTTGACGACCTCCTCTGGGATCGGATTTGTGAGGGCCGCTTCAGACTCGTGCGTGGCGGGAATCCTTCGCTTGGGGCGACGTTTGAGCGCATCTAGGCAAATGTTGGTCGCCACTTTATAGAGCCACGCTCGTAGCGAGGGAAGTTCCTCAATGGACTCCTGGCGACGCCATGCGCGAAGCATGGTCTCCTGCACCATATCGTCTGCATCCTGAATGGACCCCATCAGACGATAGCAATGGACATGCAGCTCTCTACGATAGGTCTCTATCTGTGCGACAAATGCCGTTTGATCCCAATTGCTCACCCGCATCACGCATACCCATCCTGCTGCTCAGGCGCTTCCTGCGCCCGTACACTGCGCCAAATGATTGGAATCTCTCTTCCCACGCCGCCAGAGTACCATACCTTTACCTACCTAGACAAATAAGGGTTGTTGTCAGGTCAAATCCTGACTGCCAGGACGTCGACATTCAGACAAAACCGAACGTCCTGGGTTCTCCGGACTGTGCACATAAATGTGTGCTGGTTGCGCTAATATGTAGAGGTAACGCAGTACAAGAGCCTGCCCCACCACCGGGCCCTCCCGGCAGGGCCTGGTGGACGGCGATGTTGACCCAGGAGACAGTCCGATGCAGATGCCAAGCGATATGCGCGCCTTCAACGAGACGTTGATTGCGGAGTTCCGCGCGAATGGCGGCAAGCTTAGTGGGCAGCTGGCCTACAGCTCGCTGCTCCTCCTGACGACCATCGGCGCTCACACCGGACAACCCCGCGTAACGCCGCTCGGCTACGCACGCGACGGTGAGCGTTACGTAGTTATCGCGGCCAACGCTGGAGCGGACACCCATCCCGACTGGTACCATAATCTCCTGGCGCATCCGCAAGTCGTCATCGAGGAGGGCAGCGAGCGCTTCGAGGCGACGGCACGGACCGCCGAAAGCGACGAGCGCGAGCGTCTGGTCGCAATGATTCCGTACTTTGCCGCGCAGCAGGTGAAGACTCAGCGCGTCATCCCCGTCGTAGTGCTGGAGCGCGTGTAATAGTACGCGATGGATTTTGAGCCAGCACCGAATTCATGGACACTGGCTCGTCTGCTCTTCTCTCCTAGAGCCTGGTGGTGAGGGGACCCAACTGGTCCGCGGTCGGTTCCGCTCAGCAGAACCATGCCTCGCTCAGATGCGGAATCGGCCGACGAGCTCTGCCGGCTGGATTGTGCCGCATCTCAGCGTGAGATGGCAGGCGTTGTCCGAGATAGGTTTCGGCGAGCGCGC
This sequence comes from uncultured Chloroflexia bacterium, assembly GCA_963810535.1. Taxonomy (GTDB): domain Bacteria; phylum Chloroflexota; class Ktedonobacteria; order Ktedonobacterales; family JADMIN01; genus JAJPKE01. The sequence goes on along the minus strand of CAWENW010000008.1, from coordinate 62,682 downwards.
AGACCTCTTGAAAGGTCACGTGGTTGTCCCACTGCTCGCGGGCCGCGATCTCCACCAAGCTGGAGACCTCACGGTGCAGGTAATCCATGCGGGGATCGAGGTGCGTCCAGCGATAGGTGAAGGTCTCCTCATCTAGATGTCCCAGCCACTCGGTCTCGCGTTCTTCGAGCAGTGCCGACCCTGGCGGAATCAGCAATCGAATGCTGTACTGTATAGGGTCGACGTGTTCTACCAGGTCATGCTCCGCCACGAACGCCAGCGTATCCAGGTAATCGCCTGAAGTAGTCCAGGGAGTAAAAGCCACCAGTGTAGGTCGAATAGGTATGCCAGCCTGGTTCATAATGGTAAGGGCTTCCACCACATCGGCCTTGCTATGCTCTTTCTTCAAGTGGGCGAGCACCGTAGGACTAAGAGATTCAACCGCTGAGACCACGAAGGCACATCCGAGCTCCGCCAGCTCGGCAAACACGTTGCGTCGCTCGAGGATGTGCTCAACCTTGATGGTGGCGTCAAAGGTAACCTCCGGAAATTCCTGATGAAGCCTGCGTACGATACTCATCGAATGGCGCGGTCCATTCAAGAAATCCGGATCCCCAAACGTAATGTGTGCGACGCCGTAGTCCAGCACCTGCTTGCGTATATCGCGCAGCACGAGCTCCGCCGGAACGACAAAGAAGCGCCCACCATACACCGGAGTGATTGGACAATGCCGGCATGTATGTAGACACCCTCTGCTTGCTTCCACGTAGCCTGCGGGCAGAACCCGATCGTCGCGTATCAGGTGGGCATAGCGTGCGCTCGACGGCAGCAGCTCTCGGTCCGGTTGGACAAACGACAGACGCTTCAGCGCTGGACTGGCGGCAAACGCTCTAGTGCGCAGATGCGGCACCGTGATTGGTGAACCAGTCTTGATGCTCTCTTCCAGCCCCGTGGCTAACCCGACCAGAGCCTCCTCGAACTCGCCGCCGATGACCGAGTCGGCACAATAGCGCAGCAAGTAGTCTCCATTGAGAAAGGCATAGAGGCCATAAAAGCAGATATGCGCATGCGGATTTAGCTCGCGCACGTGCTCGGCCACGGCTACGCCTAACCGTAGCGCCGTATGCATCGGAACCGAAATAGCAACAAGACGAGCGGCTCTCACGACGTCGTCGTCAAGCGACTCCACTGAGGTGTCTCTGGCGATGGGAGCAAACCCGGCTTGCCGCAGCCAGGCTATCGGCGAAGCCAGATTTAGCGGCTGGTGCCCCAGCTCATAGCATGAGACCAGGAGAATTGCGCCCGGAGTTCTCATTTCTTACGGGCCGGCGCTCCTCCGCCCTTGGAGCCTGAAGTTGCGCCGCCTTTGCCACCCTGACCTTCCGGAACCCAACCTTCCGGCATCCGAGCGTTCTCTCCGAAGAGAAATTCTTCCATCTGCTGTCGCAAGACCTGGCGTGCGTCGGGATCAGCGAGATTCAGCCCATAGTGATTGATGAGCAGACGCGACTGCTCCTGCCACATATCCCACGCCTGTGCGGAGATGTGTTCGTAGATGCGCTGGCCCAGTTCACCTGGAATTGGGGGTTTCTCCAATCCCGGCAATTCACGGCCAAGCTTTTCGCATTGCACCATTCTCGGCATCGTCAATACTCCTGACCGCTCGCCATTGCACGCTACAATATTATACTGTACTCGATTATACTGTACTCGTGGCTCTCAAACGGAGCCAGCAAAATCCAGCGGAGACGTTAGAGATATTATAGCAAAGCGCGACGCATGACAGCCGGCATTTCTCGTGGCACCTTTTCTGGAGCCCCAAAACTCAACATTGTCTACCTCGGCATGGTTGGCAGATTTTCAAGTCCGCCTCTCGAGAGGTTGCTGGCGCATGGCCACCAATTAAGCGCCATTGTGTTGCCCGCGTTCTCTGGGTTGGGAAGCTTGTCAGACTTGGCGGGCATCCAGTGGCGGGCCACCTCGGCCGCGGGTAAGCCACCCAGGACCTATCGGGCACTTCCTCAATTGCTGCCGCCGACTTTGGGTCATGTGCGGCAGGTGGCTCATGATCGAGGGATACCTCTCCTCGAGGTTCGTAGTCTCGATGACCCTGAAGTCTACAGGGCGCTTGCCGAATACCGTCCCGATGTTTTCTGCGTTGCCTGCTTCCCATGGCTTCTTCCTGCCCGCATGCTCCAGATACCTCGCCTCGGAAGCGTGAATATTCATCCGTCTCTTCTACCGGATAATCGCGGTCCTGACCCGCTGTTTTGGACATTTCGGCGCGGCGACGTCGCGAGCGGTGTCACTGTCCACCTGATGGACGAGCGATTTGATAGTGGCCCGGTGCTCGGGCAAGCGGCCGCGAGCATCGCAGACGGCACTACTGAGCACATGCTGGAGGAGCGGCTGGCGGAGCTGGGAGGCCAGCTTTTGGAAGAGGCGCTGGCGGAACTCATCGCCGGCACGAGAGTTCCGGTCGAGCAAGACGGCGCGCGAGCTACCTACTATTCATACCCGCGGCCGAATGACTGGATCATAACGCCTGATCGTTCAGCCCGGTGGGCGTACAATTTCGCGAGCGGTCTCGGGGCTCGATCGCAACCAATTCTCGTAGAGGTTGGAGGAGACACATTCCAGGTGCTGGAGCCTCTTGATTTTGAGGAGCACCGCGACCGTCCGGAGCAGTGGCGATACGATGGCCGGATATTGGAGCTGGCATGCGCGCCGGGCCTGTTCCGCGCACGCGCAGCTCGCCGAGGGACCCCACATGTCTAGCGAGTCACTGCTGGCCTGGTGCGAGGTGTGGCTGTGGCCGTCGGCTTGGCTATGAGACTGCGTACGCCCACCGGACGTGGCAGCGACTGCAAAGCCACGTAGCAGAGAGCGCCGAAAATGATCGAGACGATGCCGGCGTGCAGCATCTGGCTGGCCTCGGCAACCTTGGTAAAAATGACTAGCGCGCCTGCGAGAGCCTGTGCCAGTACCGCCAGTAGGACGATCAGGCTTCCCCGATAGAGATCCGGGCGTCCGAGCCGCATGCGTCGCGCCCAGAGTAGGAGTGATACCGAGCCGGCGATCAGAAAGAGCGCGGCGAAGCGATGGCTAAATGCTATACCAGCCGCTCCAGTGAAGCCAGGGAACACCTGGCCGTTACACAGTGGCCACGTTGAACAGCCGAGCTCCACCCCGCGCAGCCGCAAGTATGCGCCAAGGTAGCCGACGACGTAGGTGTAGAGTGCCAGCGCGAAAGTTAAAGCACGAAATCCAGCGGGCACCGGGCGGTCGCGCAGCCGATCCCACCCATTCAGTTCTAGAATAATCAACGTAGAGAGCAGAATACTGGAAACCAGTATCAAAGACGAGCCAAAGTGTAGAGCCAGTAACAACGCCGATTGGGGAAGCAGCACCAGTGCTGCCCCGAGCCCAGCCTCCAGCGCGAGTGAGGGAATCATTACTAGAGCGAGAATCAGCAGTTCCAGCCGTGTGTGCCACAGCCACAGTATACTGACCGCCAGCGCGCAGATAAGGACTGAGGCAAGCGCCACCACCACACGGTGGCTGAATTCGATGGCCGTTGAGATGGCAAATTGCGGTATGAATTTTCCCTGACAGAGCGGCCAGGAAGCACCACACCCATGCCCGGATCCCGAATCAGTCACCAGTGTTCCCATAGAGTAGACAAGGAAGATGCATATGGAGCTCGCGACAGCCAGCCAGCGTGCCCGTTCTGGAGTTATAATGCCATTCAGGAGTCGGCGGATATCTCGAGTCAGTACGCGCATTTTCGGTGCACCAGCTGTCTTAGACGGCGTTTGCATACTCTGTTCCTACCTCTTCAGAGGGTCTGCTCACCACACCAGCAATATCGGAAGAAAGACCTACTTTACCGGCTATTGTAGCAGAAATTCGTGTTTTGCGGCATATTAGGTGCGTATACACCGCGCTAACCTTGATTTCAGCTGGGAGCGCCTCCAAGTCCAACAGAATGTCCAGTGACAATAATTAAGCAGGAAGAGTATGATTATCGCCGCAGGGCAACCTGGGAGATGATCGTAAGTATCAAGCGGAGAGGCAAGCTCTATGCGTACTTCAATCGAAAAGGAAAAAAAGTTGCGGCGGCGGCTGCGTCAGGCTGCGACCATTGGAACTGCGGTAACCGGCGGTGCGGTGCTGGGAACGCTGGGGCTGTCGTATTATGTTGCCTACTTGCTGACGGCGCCCCGTCGCCGACGAGGGCCTCAGGATGACTTTGTCATGACTCCGTTCGAGACCGGCGCCGACTTCGAAGAGATCAGCTTCCCGTCACTAGGCGGCGAATACATACTTTCGGGGTGGTGGCTTACTCATCCGGAGACAGATCAGGTTGTCATTGGGTGCCATGGATATCGCAGCAGTAAGTCTGAACTGATTGGTATTGCCACCATCTTCTGGCGAGCGGGCTTCAACGTCATGTTGTTCGACTTTCACGGTCATGGAGCCGCGGCTGGGCCGCATGTCACCCTCGGCTATCGCGAGGTCCAGGATCTTTACGCGGCGATCGACTATACGACCGCTCGCGTCCCAACCGCACGAATCGGCATATTTGGGTACTCGATGGGAGCCGCTGTGGCAATCATGGGAAGCATTCAGCGCAAGCAAGTTCGCTGCGTGCTCGCCGATAGCCCGTTCGCGCGCCATCGCGACGTAGTAGCGCATAACGTCTCGCGGGTGACCCATCTATCCGGGAAGACCATTGCCATTCTAGCCGACCAGTTTCTGCCGCGTCTAGGCGGCTACCGCGGCAGCGATGTTGAACCACTTCGAGACGTTGCCCAGTTGGCGCCGCGTCCACTCTTTTTGATTCATGGCACTGCAGACTCCACTATACCTGTCGAGCAGGCTGTCCAGCTCTACCGCATGGCGCAGCCTCCCAAGGAGCTCTGGTTGGCCGAGGGCGCGCCGCACTGTGGCGCGTATTTTCAGGATCGTTCGCTGTACAGCGAACGTGCCGTTGGCTTTTTCACGCGATATCTGGGCGAAGAGGAAAGCGAGGAAAGTATGGATGCCAGTGGAATTGGACCCTTGCACGGCGAGGAGCCAGCGTGAGCCTCCATGCCACCCATTTGCTCTAAATTTTAACGAACATGTTAGGAATTGGCTCTCTATAGCGTAGTAACACCAGGGAGTGTTCTCGGCAGTGCAGTGCAGTGATGATGGCGATAGCTGGTACAGTAAAGTGCCGTAGTAAGTGTACCTGCTCCACAACGCTGCCAGGCACGATCCATGCTATACTGGCGTGGGTAAACGCGCGGTTCTTCGGCATGCGTCGTGCGACTTTCTCTCTGGGACATGACGAGAGACGTGTTCAATTTGCGGGCAAGACACAAAGGTTGAGGTGACAGAGTGATGACCTCCGTCCTGGACGTCCGATTGGTGCGCGCACTCGAGCTGTTGGGCAACAAGCTTGATCCAGATATTGAGCAGACTTTTCCCACCCTCGAAGAGCGAATACTGGCGCAGGCACTTGAGAATGTCGAACAGGCTGAGCGGAAACTGCGTGAAATTCAGGAACTAGTTGGCGATGTCCCAGTCGCCTCCGCCTATGCTGAAACGAAAGTGTAACCGGAGACGGTCGCTTTCCTTACGCGGTTGACCTATTGATTTGCGACATCGGCCCGAGCGATGGCTGAACCGTCCTCATCGAGGAGGGCAAGGAGAGCCTATTACCCAGCGGCAGTCTGGTTTTTGCCCCTGGCCACGATGCGCGGAATGGCGCGACGCAATATATCCGCTTCGTTGGTGTATGCCAGGTGCTCGGCGGCGGTGTCGAGCGCAAACCACTGCGCATCGTCATACTCATGGTCGTGCAAGGACACATCGCCGCCAATAGCTTCCATCAGGTAGTAGAGGACTTCTTTGCTGTAACGTCTACCTTGGCGGGAGAAGGTGTAGCGTATGGTGCCGAGTTTACCGACGATACGGGTCTGTACACCAGTTTCTTCGCTCACTTCGCGAAGAGCTACTTGCTCGTTGGTCTCGCCAAGTTCAGGAGTTCCTTTGGGAAGCACCCAGAAATCATCAGCAGCGCGCCCCACCAGAATCACCTGTGGACTTGGCTGGTCACCTGCGCCCGCGGGAGGGGCAGAGTCAGGTGCTGTGGGCTCGAGCGGTGCGTGAAAGCCACCCTCCGCACGGGAATAGCAGTAGACTACTCCACCTGCGGAGAATGCGTGAACAACTGGTAATTTTGCCATCGACATGCGAGAGTGAGCAGAGCGACGCTGTCGGAATTTATACTGCGACAACGTGCTCGTTCTTGCGATTCCCACGAAGTATCTTCAAAAGATACTGCTCGGAATTGAGGTAGTAGGGATTGCGCTTGATGAACTTGCCGACGACCGCGATTGGATGGAGCTTCAGCATCTCTACCACCAGAACGCCGGGCAATTTCGAGTAGTCATAGTGCATAAGCGCGATAATTGGAGCGTTCTGGAAAGTGAAGACTGCGTCTGAAGCGGCTTCGTACTTGAGGACTTGCTCGGGCGTCGCAATATCACTGGTCAACCATGTCATATCCATCGAGATCCGGACGGCTTTCCATCCTTCTCGCAGTGCCTGAGCAATAAATGTTTGGTGAGTCGATAGCAAGTGATAGGGATCAAAATGCTTGTTCACTAGCAATGAGTCGCGATCGGAGATGAAGACGAGTTGCCCGGCTTCTTGCGCCGCGGTGCAATCGATATTCGTCTTTGCCAGAGTTTGTTCTATCTCCTGAATCGACGCGGGTGAACCAGCAAAGAGGCACTTTTCCGAAGAGGATAGACCTACTTCTATCAGGCGTGCCGTCACACCAGAAATCTCGCCTACCTTATTGTAAAGTTGCAGTATATGCGAACCTGGCGGAATCCGCTCTGATTTCCCCTCGACGCTCAAATCCATGCTTGTACCTCCGCTCCGCGAGAGCCAGGGGTGACTACGCCGCGTCCCCTCGCCTGATACGTGCCTGAACGGTGAAGCCACTCCTCAGCACCCAGCGCACTCGCCTGTACCATTGATACCATGTGCGATAGCAACCATACATAGTAGCCATAGTAGTGAAAGCAGTCTCTAGGGCAGCGACAGGCAATATTAGCGGCTTGCCTGCTGAAAGTTGGTCTGCCTGACGGTGTCTTGGGTGAGTATAAACAAGACACACTACTGTGTCAAGTTAAAAATTCGCTTGCCGCCTGCCGTGATACTAAAAACCGGCATTCCATGCGTATTATACGAAGTGGTTTCCCGCTCTCGGCTAGAGGCGAGAAGAAGCGAGTTTCCGGGATCGGCACTGCGGCTTTCGGGAGAGGCACATGCGTATTGAACAGTTGTCAGTCGAGAATGCGAGAATGCAAGGGCCAGAGCGGCGCCAATGGTATAGTCGCAATGCACCAGAGCACTTGCGGGCTGTATCGGATCTGATAGACCAGACGCTTGACTACGGCGCTCGCGGTGGACCACGGCGTGCAGTAGTTCTAGGAGCCGGGGCCTGCACTGAATTGCCGCTCGAACGCCTCGTGAGTAGCATCGACCTGGTTGCGTTGGTCGATATCGATGTCGCCGGTATGCGGCGCGCATGCATGGAACTGCCGACCTCCTTACAAGAGCGTACCGCGGTCATTGGCGTTGACATCACAGGAGGCGTGAGTCAAGCCTTGGAGTCGGAGCTGCGTCGGCAGCCCTGGGATGACTTGATAAAGCTCGCTGGTCCTCATGGCACCACCCCTCTGGATTCTGCAGCTGGCTGTCTAGAGAGGTGCACCGTTCCGGATCCACCGCTGATGCCGGAGCTCAGTGGAGGCGATGGTTTCGATATCGTGGTTAGTAGTCTCGTACTGACGCAACTGTTTAGCCTGCCGCTGCTTGACGTCGTTGATACACTGGCTCTCCACGCGCCTCACCTGCTCGATCTACGTGATGCGCATCCTCGCTATCTGGCAGCTGCCAACCGCTTCCGTCGCCGGATTGCGCTGGCCCACCTCAGCCTTCTCAGCACATTGCTCGCACCCGCTGGCGTCTGCCTTTTTGCCAGCGACATGACCGGCTATCTGGTCTGGTCGCGTAGCGGCAAACCCTCCCTTTACGAGGCCCTACCGGTCTTGACGCCAGAAGTGCTCTCTATTCCAGGAGACTTCCAGGAGCGATTCCGACTTCTCGGTTCTACGCAGCGCTGGCAGTGGCTGGCAACCGGTCTCGGCGATGCCCAACCAGGTCGACTCTATGACGTGTGTGGATTCATCTTTGCCAGTCTAACATAAGCGCGCATAAGCGTGGTGCCAGGCTACCGAGCTGCAGACGCACGCGCAGCGTAGCCCTTCTGGGGGTTTGGATTGTCGCCCCAGACGCTCTCTGGTATACTGCGGCTCGCCCTATCCATGCCGAAGTAGGGCTCTTTGGCGAAATCCTTGCGATGCTTCAGAGGATGCTCGCCGTCATGGATACCGAAAAATAGAGTGAGTGCATATAGACGTCTGTTCGAGCAGGTCAATGAATCCCGTAAGGGACAGTGCGATAGCGGCCAATGACGAAAGGGTAAGGAGCGTACGGCGGAGGGCCGTGCGTCTCTAACGTGCAATCTTTATGGAAGTTAGATTGATTGAGGACCGGCTCCTCTGGAATCGCTTTATCGCCAGCACAGTTACCGGGCATCTTTGTCAGACCTATGAGTGGCCTGAAAATTCCGGCGATCTCGCCAGCGCCGGATCACTCCACATCGGCGTGCTGGAGAATTCCGAGTTGGTTGCCGCTATGCTGCTGGTCCGGAGCCAGGCATCAGGTATTGCACTGCCCTTTTACTATGCTCCCCGCGGACCCGTCTGCGCCGACCCCCACTCGCCCGCTCTGCCACGACTCATTGCTTTTGCCCGGCGAGTGGCACGAGCCCAAGGGGGCTTTCTAATTCGGGTTGAGCCAAACGTGGTGCAGGACGATATCGACTGGGTTGCTAGCTTGAGAATGCTTGGTTTCCATCCCAGTTCGCATACCATTTACCTGCGCGGTGCCTGGGTCACGGATCTTCGACCCAACGAAGACGATATACTGGCGAACATGATGACAACCTGGCGCCAGAACATTAGAGCGGGCGGGCGAAAAGGCGTGAAAGTGCGGCTTGGATCTGGAGAAGCGGACCTTGATGCCTTTTACAAGCTTCTCAAGGAAACGGGGGAGCGCGATCGCTTTTACGTGTACCCCAAGGACTTGTTCCGGAACATGCTGCTGCATTACTCCACCGAAGCCGCGAGCGAGCATGGCACTGCCGAGATGTCATTGCTGATAGCGGAGCAGGAAGACGGTGTCCCCATTGCTGCTGCCACAGTGGCGGTGCTGGGTCGGTGGTCGTGGAACCTGCATAGCGGCTCGTCTGGTTTGACGGAGCATCGCAAGCTCCGCCCGAATTATGTGTTGCAGTGGGAGTGCATGCGTTGGGCCAAGGCGCACGGTGCCGAGTACTACGACTGGCGAACCATTCCAGATGTTCTCAAGCCCGGCGAAGAACTCTATGGCGTATATGAATTCAAGCGTGGATTCGGCGGGTTCGAGCGGCGTGTTCTGCCTACACAGGACCTGGTTCTTCGCCCCATGATTTACTGGCCCTATACTCTTGCGGTAACTCTGCGTCGAAGACAGCAAAAGTGGCGGCGCAACCGATTTGAACAACGACGCCGGGGCGGCGGGCAGAAAGCGACTGGTACGACCGGCGAGTAGCCCCAGGTCGCGCGGTCTTGCGTGTTGATCTTACGAACGCAGACAGACAGATAGATAGATAGAGAGGCTATGGAAGAGGGCCATGCAGGTAGAGGTGATCACCAACCGCGAGCGGTGGAACGAATTTGTCGAGAGTCAACCTACTGGTAATATCACTCAAACCTATGAATGGGGGGAACTTCGCGATTCGCTTGGTGGTGATGCCATTCGGTTGGGAGTAGTGCAGGATGGGGCGCTACTGGCAACGATGTTGATGGTGGTTGGAGACGCTCCGTTGCTGCGGCGCCCATACCTGTACGTGCCTCGCGGGCCGGTCATTGCTGATCCTTCCTCGCCTGCGCTCGCGACTCTCCTTGCTTCGGCAACCAGGGAGGCGCGAAATCGGGGCGCCTTCATGCTAAAAATCGAACCTAATGTACCTGAGGGGGATGTTCTTTGGTCCGACGCATTGCGTAAGCTGGGCTTTCGCACGAACCAATTTGCTACTCATCCGCGCCGCTCATGGGTGCTCGACATACGCCCAAGCGAAGATGAGCTGCTGGCAGCCATGAAGGAAAAGTGGCGTTACAATATCGGATTGGCGGCGCGCAAGAAGGTGCAAGTTCGTCTAGCCACCGAGCCCGACGACGTATCCGTCTTCTATCGCCTGTATGAAGAGACTGCAAAGCGAGACGGCTTTTTCATCCATCCTCTCTCCCACTATGCCAAGATTCTACATCTCTACGGCGAACGAGACGCCGCGGCGCTTTTTCTGGCAGAGTACGAGGGAAGCCCGATTGCTGCTCTAATTGCGCTGCGTTGTGGGCCGGTCACAACCTATATGTTTGGGGCGTCGTCCAATGTAGAGCGAAATCGTATGCCTAACCATCTCCTGCAGTGGACTGCGATTCGGTGGGCCCGAGCTCATGGGTGCTCACTCTATGATTTTCGAGCTATCGCCGAAGTATTGGAGCCGACCGAGGACCTCTATAGCCTCTATACGTATAAGCAAGGGTTCGGAGGATATTCGACGCTTGCGCTTGAGACACATGATCTTCCGTACAACTCTGCGATGTACTGGATGTATAGCCGAGCGCTGTCGCTGAAGCGCGCACGCGACCGGCGTCTGCATGAGAGTGAGCTGCGTGCGCGGACGGCTCGTGGCGCAGGTACGCCGGCCGTTCCTAGCGACGTCCAGCGGCAAGGCGGCAGACGCAAAAACGGTTAAGTAAATGAAAGCATCAGCCCCAATTAAGCGGGTGCGTCACACGCACCATTACTGGCTATCACGCTCCCAAATGTGACCACCGGCCCATCGTATTCGGTAGTATAGCTAGTGCGGGTGATGAGGGCGGTTGGAGCGGCGATACGGGGGCTTACTTCCACAGAGTGGTATATTTCCTGCTACCCACTAGGGCAGAGTCACAGGGCATACCAAGGGGTGTGCTTCATTGTCCGCTTGCTGATGCGGTCGGTACTGGCGGTATCGGTGAGCCACAAGCCAAAGGTAGATTCGTGACGAAGCACATTCTGGTTATTGACGATCGGCAAAGTTTCCTTACGCTCATGCGCATGCTCCTCGAAGACGAAAACTATCGGGTCTCGGTGCTCCAGCGGGGTGAAGGCGCGGTCGAGAGCGTTCGCGAACTTGTGCCGGATTTAGTGATCCTTGACCTCAAGCTACCCGACGCCTCAGGTACCGACATTCTGGTGGGTCTTCGAGCTGAAACCGGCACCGCGGAGATTCCGGTAATAGTGTACTCTGCGGCGGTGCTCGAGACCGAATCCCTCTCAAACCTGATCACCGGCAATCCGACCCGTTATGCGAATGTGTCGGTGTTGCAGAAGCCTTTTGATCTGGATACGCTTTTGGAGCGAATCCAGCAAGTACTGGGCGTTGCTCAGTCCTCGTGAAGGAGGACGGCGACCTGCGGCTAGAGAGTAAGGCAGGGGGTAGGGTCGTGGCAAAAAATACCAAGGGCACGTCAGGCTCAGGGTTCATGTGGGGACTCATACTGGGGTTGGTCACTGGAGTGCTGCTTGCGATTTTGTTTGCTCCGCAGCCTGGAGAAGAAACGCGCGAGCAATTGAGCGAGCAGAGTATTGACTTGCGCCGGCGCGGTGTCGAAGGGTACCGGAGGGTTGCGGCGCAGTTTCGCGAGCGCTACAGCGATGCTTTAGAGCAGGGACGCGAGGCCTACGGGCGAACTAAAGAAGAGGTACTGACCAGCTATACTAGAGGTAAGGGACTGTCGTAGGCGTATAACCCAGGCAGTCCACTTCGCCTACCGCATGTGGCCAGCGCGCTCGCGCCCAAGAGTGGTAACCAACCCAGCCAGTATGATACCGATCATAACAATGGCGATGATCGGATTGGCGGTACCAGGTACATGTGCCAGTGCGGCACCTACGCCGAAGGCTACGATGACGGCTATGAGGATGATTGCGTCGCCAACAAAGAAGTTGTAGGCTGCCTTTATCACACCAAAGACCCGTGTCAGAATCCCGCTCATCCTACCACCTTCTGCTCCCTAGGCTCCGCGGTGGTCTTGTTCACCGCCGGTACGGACGACTTCAGCCAGAACACCAGGACTCCGGCGACGATGAGATAAAATACTACTAGAATTGGCAAGAAAACGTCTGTGTGCCACCAGTTTATGCCGATGCCCTCGCCTCCCCAGAAGGTGCCGAAGCTGGTCAGCATGATGCCGACTACAAACTTCAGCGTGTTCTCAGGCACGCGTTGCAGCGGCGCCTGAACTAACCCTCCTACGGTAACTACTAGAACCAGCGCTGCCGCTGCACCGATGGCGGCCAGCAGAATACCGCCCCCCTGCGTTTTGGCCGAAGCCTGCGAGCCGAAAGTAATCACGATGAACGCTACCTCAAGCCCTTCAAGCAGCACACTCTTAAACGAGGTAGCCACGCCAAACGGGTCAATCTGTGTACCTGGGTGCTCCCCACGAGCTCGCATCTCTGCTATCTGTGCTTCGTAGATAGCTTCTTCGTCATGCAGCGCTTTGAGCCCCGAATAACGCAGTATCGCTTTCTTGAGCCACTTGAGACCAAATAGCACAAGCAAGAACCCCACCGCTAGCTGCAATGCGTGAAGCGGCACGAAGACAACCAACGCGGTTCCAAAGATTCCAACTATCACCGTGAGAGCGCCTACCGCCGCCAAGGTACCGACAAATGAGCTCCGCCAGTTGATGGTGACTCCAACTACTAGCACGATGGTAAAGGCTTCGACAAACTCAACGGTGGACGCGAGAAAGGCTGCCACAAGTACAGCCCACATAGCTCCAGTCATGCCCACACTCCGCTGCCTAGGATGTTATCTCTTGATCCAATATCGTCCTCTCTCAGTATGACTCGCTAACTTTAAGAAAACCAACTTTAAGAAAATCAGGGTATCTCGACCTGAGAGTGTCTGCTGCCGATGATCGTGGTTGCGGCGTTCATATATGGAAGTGTACAATACCGTAGCCCAGGCGAGACAATAATGTGAGCGGCATGATGGCATCAATTATGGGTAGCCTGTGCCTGCATGGTAGCAAGGAGCCATAGCGACGTGTCTGTCAATTCTGATTACATGACCCGTGATCTCAATGCCGACTTGCGGCTTGTCGACGGTGGGGTCAGCGCGGCACAGGGTTTTCTGTCGGGTAGCGTTTCGTGCGGCATCAAGACCGAGGCCGGCGCTCCCGACCTGTCAATGCTGACGGCAGAGGTGCCCTGTACCTGCGCCGCCATGTTTACGACCAGCCGAACGGCCGCCCATACCGTACGCGTCTGCCGAGAGCATCTCGCGTCTACCGAATCCCATGCGCAGGCCGTCGTGGTCAACAGCGGCAATGCAAACTGCTCCAACGGCGAACAGGGGTATCGCGATGCGATTCGCATGGCCGAACTTACGGCTGCGAAATTGGGAATTGGTGATCCGGGCCTCGTGCTGGTCTCCTCTACTGGAATTATTGGGCGACCTTTGCCGATGGACCATGTGGAGCAGGGCATCTCTCGCGTAGCGCCGAGTGCGGCCGGCGGAGCAGACTTCGCTCGAGGCATTATGACTACTGACACGCGTCCGAAGACGGTAGCGGTAGAGTTCGAGGCGGGAGGCAAGCTGGTACGCCTCGGCGGCTCTACCAAGGGCGTCGGCATGATCTATCCGAACATGGCGACCATGCTGTGCTTTCTTACGACCGATGCCGCAGTCGACCCGGCATACCTACAGAAGACCATGCGTGACGCTGTGAATGACTCTTTCAATATGGTGTGTGTCGACGGCGATATGTCTACCAATGACTCGGCCATTATCCTGGCGAACGGTCTGGCGGGAAATCAACCGCTTCATCAAGGCGTGCCTGGTGCGGATACATTTGCTGTCGCGCTTCGCTATGCCACCCGCTATCTCGCCCGTGAGATGGCCCGCGATGGAGAAGGCGCCACCAAGCTGATGATCGTCAATGTCCGGGGCGCTCCCAACGACGCCCAGGCACGCATCGCGGCACGAGCGATAACCAACTCGGCGATCTGGAAATGTGCTCTTGCCGGTGGAGATCCCAATTGGGGGCGCCTGATAGCCGCGCTGGGCGCCAGCGGCGCCCAGATCCAGCACGAGAAGCTTGACATACACATCGGCGGTGTCCCCATAGTTGCCGGTGGGTTAGGCGCCGCCTATGACCAGGCTGCCGCCAAAGAGGCGATGGCGGGAGCCGATGTCACTATAGACATAGACCTCAATCTAGGCGAGCATGGCGCCACCGCCTGGGGCTGTGATTTGACGCACGGCTATATTGATGAGAACGCCACGTATACGAGGTAGGAGTTGCCAGATGACCAGCAGTACCCCCGTGAGCAGTCAAGCAGCCTCGGCGCCACGCGACTGGGCTGCATTGGAGAGTAAATATTACCAGCATACGTTCAAGCGTAGTCTGGTGATGGAGCGTGGTGAAGGTGCGCGCGTCTGGGACGCCAATGGCAGGGTGTATCTTGATCTGGTCGCAGGCATTGCTACCAACGTGCTGGGGCACGTCCATCCCGCGGTAGTGCGCGCCATCGTGGAACAGGCCAGCAAGCTCATCCATGTTTCTAACCTCTACATCAACATACGGCAGGTGGAGCTGGCTGAACAGCTTTACAACCTGAGCGGCGGCATGCGCTCGTTTTTCTCGAACAGCGGTGCCGAGGCCAACGAGGGAGCGTTCAAGCTTGCTCGAAAATACGGACGATTGAACCGAGATGGCGCCTACGAGATCATCAGCATGGATCGTTCATTTCATGGGCGTACTCTCGCTACAACCGCCGCTACTGGGCAGCAGAAATATCAGGACACCTGGCGGCCGTTGCCCGACGGCTTCAAACAGGTGCCGTTCGGCGATATCGATGCGCTCCGTGCCGCCATCAGCGAGAAGACGGCCGCTATTATGGTGGAGGCGGTTCAGGGCGAGGGCGGTATATACCTGGCACCAACCGCTTACCTCCAAGAGATGAGATCGCTATGTGATGAGCTCAACCTCATTCTTATCTGCGATGAAGTCCAGTCGGGGATGGGCCGTACCGGGAAATTCTTCAGCTGGGAGAACATGGGAGTACGTCCCGATATCACCACGATGGCGAAAGGCCTGGCGGGAGGCGTACCGATTGGGGCGATGTTGGCGGCTCCCCGTGCTGATATCTTTGAGCCTGGTGACCATGGTACCACCTTTGGGGGAAATCCTATCGCCTGTGCGGCCGGCGTGGCCACAGTAACAACTATCGTGGAGCAGGGCTTGCTTGCCAACGCTGTCGCAGTGGGGGGGTATTTGCAGACTCGAATCGATAACCTGGCCGCCAAGTATAGCATTATTACCGGAACGCGTGGCATAGGTCTTATGCGTGCCTTCGATCTGGCGGAGCCACGTGCGCAGGACATTATGGACCGTGCATTGGAGCGCGGTTTGCTTATTACCAACGCCGGTCCATCGACCATACGGATGGTGCCGCCCCTCATTGTTGGCGCTTCCGACGTGGATGAGGCGGCTGAAAAGCTTGATCAAGCGCTCTCCGCACTCTAATCGAAGAGACGAGAGGAGAAAGCACAGTAATGTCACAGGATAACAATGGAGTGGACAATCCAAGCGCTGGTAACGCACCCGCCAATGGCGCTCATGCCCCGGAGGGCAGCGCGGATGTCGCCGCATTTATCGAGCGTGGTCGGACTGCAGCCGAGAGACGAGATTTTGACGCCGCGGCACTTGCCTTTCAGCAGGCGGTCGCAACGGATCCCCATAATGCGCGCGCCCGCTACGACCTGGCTTTAGCAAAACAAAATTTGAACGATCTGGAAGGCGCGATTATCTCATATATGCGTGCCATACAGCTGGATGATAGCCTGATTGAGGCGTACATCAATCTAGGAAATCTCTACGGTGAGCTTGGCTTTGAGGAAGAGGCGCTGGAGACATTTCAGCGGGCGCTCGAACAGGATAATGGCAACGATGAGCTCTTCATCAACGTCGGAGACGCGTACCGGAGCCTGGGCTTCTTCGAAGATGCCATTCTGGCGTACCGTCAGGCACAAATCCTTAATCCTGACAACACATTGGCAGCCGACAATCTGCACGATGTACGCAACCGACTCAACGAGCAAGCGGAGTATGTCGCTGATCTGGAGAAGCAGCTCGATGAAGACCCCCGCGATCTCGGACGTTACTCTGATCTGGTAGATGCCTACTTGGAGGCGCATCGCGAGCAAGATGCCCTTAATGTTGTCAACCAGATGATTGCGCTTGATCCGGAGAGTCCGACCACCTATGAAACGCAGGCCGCCGTTTATGAAGCGATGAATGACTCCGAGCAGGCATTGGCTGCTTGGGAACGGGTAGTCCAGCTTGTCCCCGACGACTCTGAAGCGTGGGAGCATCTAGGGACGTGGCGAGAAGAGCTCGGTAATTATGACGGATCGGTGGAAGCCTACCAAAGAGCTGCCGAGCTCGAGCCGGATTCGACTGGCGCGCTCTTTAGTATGGGCGAGGTACTGCGGGACGCGGAGCGCTACGATGAAGCTATCGACGTTTTCCGCGGCCTGGTAGATCGGTTTGCCGGATCGCATAGTGAGTCAGATGAGGAATTGCTGGCCGACGCGTACGCTCGGCTAGCCGAGAGCCAAAATCTGGCAGCCAAGAACGAGGAAGCTCTGGCGACTGTTTCCGAGTTTCTCAAGGCTTTTCCCGACCAGCCGGAGGCGTATTATGAGCAAGCGTCGGCCTACGATGCCCTCGGACGCCATGAGGAAGCCATCACCGCGTATGAGAAGGCGCTGGCTGGAAACCCGCTGGATGCTGGAATTGCCAATGATCTGGCTGATACCTATCTCGAGGTCGGCCGTGTCGACGACGCGATCGAGACTGCGCAGAATGCCATCGCGCTCGATCCCAGCTTGGCAGTGGCTTATGAGACCCTGGCTCAAGCGCTGGAACGTTCCGGACGGCATGCTGAGGCAAGGCAGGCGCTGGACCACGCCGACGAGATTCGTGAAGCTGAAGGGATTTCTGACGATGATCAAGAGGAGACCGGGGAGACACCCGCTGAATAGTGCGGCATGATTTAGGGTCGAGGGGAGTCTACAGTGTTTTGCTTATACTGTGGCGCCGAAGCTCCCACACGTGGAACTACCTGCCCGGTCTGCGGACGCGATTTGGGCAGGTCATCGGCCGACCTACGCTCGAGCTCGGCACTCTCTAACATATTGGAAAGTGCCGGCAGCTCCCCTTCGCCCACTTACTTAACTGAGCTACGGGGCGAAGTCGCTCCCAGCGTCCGGGCTGGTGACCTAGACCAGCCCGGCTTTCCGCGAGATGGCATCGGCCGCGCGCTATTGATCGTTGTCTTGGCTCTGGAAGCCGATCTACTCCTTCCCTGGCGAGTGCTCCAGGGCCAGCATCAGACACTGCCCGCGTTGAATGGACTGATTATTGGCTGCCTTATTCTTGCCGGCGGGTTGCCACTTCTTCACCCCCAGCTGCGCCGATCTACAATCTTCGCGGCTCTGCCCCTGGGAATTGGCGGGATATTGTTTGGAATCGGGTTGGCCTTCTGGATGAACCTGGGCTCGGTCACTTACAGCGTGGTATCGATCCCAGGGGTAAGGCCTGTCACCATCCTCGTCGGCTACGGGGCGAATTGTTGGCGGCATTGCCGAGGGAAGACTTGTCGCTAGTACGGCTGGTCCTGACTTCGGTTTGTTAGTGTTCCTCCTGGGCGCGATGGTCCTGGTAGGGATCGGATATGCCTTCTTTCTAGGAGCGGCGCGATCGCCCGTAGCGCCAAAGGTGGAAGCCGATGTGGCGTTGCACAGTCCACCACCTGCGCAACTCGCGCCAGCGATTGACACAGCTGAAACCAAATACGCGTCGGAGGTTGCCGCCAAACATACCCCGAACCCACCGTCAGCGTCACCTCCGGATCTGGCGCTACCTGGGAGTGAGTCCTGGAACCAGGCAGTCGAATCGCCAGTTTTTCTTCGTCCCCAAGCGGGCGGTATTCGTCGCTCCCGCACGGTAACTTAACTGGCTAGCAGCGTTGGCTGGGCAGGCTCGCTTTCGCTGCCAGACAAATGGGATACCGGCAACATCTCAATTGAGGCATACAGCTGTTCCAAGTTGAATGGTTTGGGCAGTATAGCGGTTACCGGCGGAGGGAGTGGCTCGCCCGCCAGCAGCGTCGCGCTCATCAATATGACCATATGTCGGCCAAGCAACGCAGGGTGAGCAACAAGCTGACGGCATACTTCCCAACCGTCGACGTGTGGCATCATGACGTCCATCAGAATAACGGCAGAGTCTTCATCTCTTGCGCCGCGCAAATACTCCAAGATTTCACCGCCATCGCGGAAAACGGTCACGAGGTAGCCCTCACACTCAAGCGCAAACCTCAGCAATTCTCGAATCGCTCGATCATCGTCCACCACTAAGACGCTTGTCGCCGCTTGCATACCATGACCTTTCCTCTCGTATGAAGAACGTTTGGCGCCGTATTTCCACCTGTGCTTGCTGCCTAGAACTAATGTTCTAGCATAAGAAGCATACCATGCGCCAGGGTAGTTTGCAAGAGGTACGGGTAACGATGTAGTGTGACTCCGCTGAACCAGCCAAACCCGCCAAACGAGCTAAATAGTCGGGGCCAGAGTGGACGTGCCGTCCAGCGGAAGCGTGGACTGTTGCGGCTTCTCCTCCGCTGCCGCATCGCATTGGAGCTCTACTCCGCCGATCCGTATACTGTCGCCAGGTGAGAGCGGCGATGGAGCTCGCAGGAGCTCGCCGTTTAAGAACGTGCCGTTACTGCTATTGAGATCGGCTAGGAAATAGCTGGCTTGTTGCCGGACGATCTGGGCATGAAGTCGAGAGACCGATTCATCGGGGATATTTATATGCCGGTCCGAGTCACGACCTATCGACACCACTCGTTGGTTGATCAGCCAAGTAGATCCAGCAACCTGCGGGCTGAGACCGGTCAGGATGAGCGATAGCTGGCTGCGGTACCGGCTGCGCGGGTAGACTCTGGACTTTCTTCGTGGGAACGTCAAGTTCCCCTTCTTCGGACTCTGCCGGACTCGCTGATCCTCCGCTGCCAGTACGCAGCTCGAACCGGTAGCGCTGTGCGCCCAAATCCAAGATGTCTCCGGATACCAGTGGGACCGGTCCGCGGACCGTTTGGCGATTGACGAGAGTCCCGTTCATACTGGTGCGATCTACAAGCTGCACTCGTCCATGATCCCAGTCGATCTCGGCATGATGCCGTGATGCTCGCTCGTCCTCTATCACGATGTCGCAATCCTTCTCGCGGCCGAGTATGCTCATCTGGCGAGTAAGCAGTATAGGTTGACCTGGGGTGGGTTCTACGTCCGTTGGGTTGGAGGGGCCGAGCGGTATCAGCTGTCCCCAAGCCACACCTGGTCCTAACGGTTCATGATAGCGAGCGGGATCATCTAGTGGAGTCAATGGTATCATCCCTAGCTTATGCCACCCGAACATTGTCATATTGGTTTGGGGCTCGGCCAGAAGCACGTAGCCGAGTAGCATGCCGAGCGGTACCAACCAGCCCAACACCGCTGTCCAGCATAGCCAGACGAGCACCTCGCCGGTCCCTAGCGAGGGACCATACAACTCCAAACGATTCTGATCCCACCATATGGCGGGTAACATACATACACTAGCAAGAAGACAAATCAGAATGGAACGAGCTAGTAAGCGCGACGAACCGCGTCGTCGCAGCAAGGCATAGGTGGTTATGCCCGCCGCAGCCAGAACTGTGCAGGCCAGTCCACCATAACTACCCAGGCTAAATCGAGTGGGAAAGTCATTGATATCCATGGAAGTCTTGCTAGCATTCCTTCTCGCTGGTAGTGCGACTACCTACAGCATCTGGCTTGCGAAAAATGGGTCGTCGCTACGCGAAAACTGGACTGGACGCCGACACCGGAAACGAGAGTCAGGTGTCGGCTCTACTCTATTGGCATGATACCTTGCTCGCGCGAAGATTGTACATCCACTATTTCTAGGATGCTTTGCCTAGCCTGGAACTGAGTATACTCGTTATCTCCGTCTATATTAGCCTGGTCGCCGGTAACGCCGACGCCTAAATCTGAGGTCTCCCAGTAAGCGAGTGGAGCCGACGCTGAGTCGCCGAGGGCGACGCCAAGAAAGGCGTGGCCGGGCACGATAATGAAGTAGGGGCGCATGCCCAGTGATTCTACTGCTGATGCCATGATCGCCGTCGTCTCCACACACATGCCGCTCGGTGGAAGGGTGTTTAGTATGTCGCTTGGTAATTGTATGCGTTGCGTGGAGTCCTGCATGTAGGGGATGTTGTCGGAGCTGTAGGAAAGATGATAGTCGAATTGGAGCGTATCAAAGAGCGCGTCGACCTCCTCGCGCACCAAAGTCGGCGTGGCATCGTCATATCCAACGAGCTCAGTAAGGTTCGGATACTTGCTCGGATTCTCCCCGATCTGCTGGTTGGCCAGACCAATGACTCTACGGATGGCTGGAGCTGTCGGGGTTACCCAGCCGGCGAGGTACGGCGCGTTGTTGACGTTCCGTGATGCGTCGTACCAGAGCATCCATTGACGCGATTTGAGCAGGATGTTGGCACTGGTGTCGCAGACGACTCCGCTGCTGTTCTGTATCTGCAGTCGAATCTCGGCCATACGCTGGCCCGGTCCTACCAGCCCGTCCAGTACATTTGCCCCCAACACTTGAGGCTTGAATGTCTGGCTCTTGAACACCGTAGTTGACTGAACTTGGACGCTCTGTTGCTGGGTAAACTGAGGGATACTCACCGAGAGGTGTAATATCTGCGGCTGAAGGCTGCGATAGCGCAATGTGAGTAGGGTGGGTTGGTTGACATACAAGCCGGTGTAAAGGATGGATGGAGGGCTCCATGTAATAAGGGCGCCACACGGCCCGGTGGCTGAGGTCCAGTCCGGGAACTCTCGCTGGTATCCCCTATAGAGCGTCAGGCCGCTTATGACATACACCGTCGAAGCCGCCGCCAGCAAGACCGAGGCGACACCAAAGAGGGTATACTTCTTGTGCATCCATCACCTCCATGGCTACAACACGGGTCTATATGATGTCTTGGTCGCTGCCCTCATTCGGTTTGGAAGCAATGGCATTTGGAGTGCTAACTCGCCTTTTGGTCACTGTGGTTAGACTAGCACCAGAAAAGGATGGGAGACAACTTGGCAGGACCCAGGGGAATACGGGAAGTGCCCTCACCGGCGAGGTAAGGGCACTTCAGATGGGAAGGGGCACTAGATAACGGGTAAGCTAGTTTCCGGCCGCCGCCTGCGTTGTAGTGACGGTCGATTCATCGGCGTGATGTCCGGGCAAGTGTGCACCGACACGCGAGACGTCGTGTTCGACGCCGCCGATCACGCTCCCCACGACTCCGGTGACCCCTTGACCGAGTGCTCCAGCATCATTCACCGCTGAATGGCCAAACTTGCTAGCTTCCTCTTCGGCCTTGCGGCTGAGTTCGCCGATCTCCTCAGTTGCTTTCTTTTCCAGCTTCTCGGCTTCTTCGACGATAAGTTCGATAGCCTGGATGAAAGACCTGATAATTTCCTCTATGGCTACGGTTACGCCGGCGGCATAGCCGAAGATAACCGCGAGGGCGGCGGCTGCCAAATCCGCCGGCCCGGACAGGAACGTGTGGGTCAGGTAGCTCGCCACAACCTCAGTGACAACTGCGGCTAGCAACGCGGCAACCACCGAGGCGATCAGCATGGCTCGAATCGCATGCAATAATCCCCCAAGTATGTGCTTGGCGGTTGTACCCAACAGTGAAACCAGTCGCCTCTCCAACATACGCTACCGCTCCTCTTTTCCGACTACAACCAGAGTCTATTAATAACTACGACTTATGACGGCGCTGAGTTGCTCGATGTATCGGCACTAGTGTGCCAGATTTTGAGAAGGCTGGCAAGTACTAAGCGTGTGATCCAGGCCACACTGAAGCACTTTCCTCGATCAATCCGCGAGGTTCCGGCTTGCTTCACCGCCGCACGGAGGAGGAACGCCGGTCTTTCGGAAGGGGTGGATGAGTCCTGCTTCCACGCCACTTGGCAAGGATGGTACGAGAGGATTTGTGGAATAACAAAGCGCCGGTTGCGATAGTGCTATCGCAACCGGCGCTGACAGGTTCAGTCAACTGAAGCTTGCTAGCTTCTCCACAACACGTAGCCGAGGCCGCTGGCCCGGCACGGCAAGCAGGTCACGCCTGCCTGCTTCAACCGTATCACCAGAGTGTTTATCTGGGCATCCACCTGCGCTATGTCGACACTCAGCAACACAGCGATGCGCTCGGTAGTGAGAATTTGCCCGGCATGGCGAAGCAAAATCCCTAACAGCTCGCGCTCGCTGGCGGCAAGCGCCAGGGCACGCCCGCGCCAATGTGTGACTCCTGTGCGCGGATCCATGGTGAGACCCCCAAAGCGCAGCGAAATCTGCGGAACGCTTACTTCAGAAATATCTATTTTGGTTACTCGGGCGCCCAGTAATGCCGGATCGGTCTGGCTTGCGGCGGTATCGAAAGGCGATGTCGGTTCCATATTCTCTCCCATCCATGCCTACCGTGCCGGGTAATCTAGGAGCCCACACTGACTCATGTGTAAGCGAGTGTTCCAGCACTTAGTGCGTAGTATACTCACAAGAGATAAATCCAAAGTGAGCTACACCTGAGATGAATCTGAGAACTCTGCTTTGGTTTGCGATAAGATGGAGTTTATGCCTCTGGCGGCAGACCTGACATTTAGTGGGGCGACATGCTATTCTGTGAAGGAGGCGGCACGGCACCGGTGCTTGATGGGCCTGAGTTGATAATCGTCACGCCAAAATCAAGGAGAATTTACACGTGTCCATCCCTTCTACCTCAAACGCCACCCTGGACTTCACCCGCGAAGACGCGCGAATATCCGAGTTATTGACCTTGCAGAATGAGCTGT
This sequence comes from uncultured Chloroflexia bacterium, assembly GCA_963810535.1. Classification (GTDB taxonomy): domain Bacteria; phylum Chloroflexota; class Ktedonobacteria; order Ktedonobacterales; family JADMIN01; genus JAJPKE01. The sequence goes on along the minus strand of CAWENW010000008.1, from coordinate 39,518 downwards.
CCGACCTGTCGGCACTTGGGGCATTGGCTTCCTGGGATCAAAATACCATTCTGCCGGAGGGCGCCGGTGAGGTACGTGGGCTGCAGATGGCTACGCTACAAGGATTGACGCACGAGCGCAGCACTAACCCTCGACTTGGTGAGCTATTGGGAGAGCTGGAGAGTGTCGTTGATCAGGCGGGATTTAGCGACGCCGACCGTGGGCTGGTCCGTGAAGCGCGGCGTGCTTATGATCAGAGTACAAAGCTGCCGCGCGGACTGGTTGAGGAGATGGCTCGTGTGGGGGCCGCGGCATTCGAAGCCTGGCACCGTGCACGCGCGAACAACGACTTCGCGAAGTTTGCACCGCATCTCAGCCGTACTATCGCGTTGCAGCGTGAAGTCGCTGACCGGTTTGGTTACAAGGGGACCCGCTATGATGCGTTGCTCGACATCTACGAGCCGGGTATGACCGCTGAGCGCCTCGACCTGCTTTTCCCCGCCGTGCGCGACATGAGCGTGAGTTTGCTGCGACGAATTGAGGCCAGCGGCACCAGCGTGGACAATTCTTCGCTTGACGGAGAGTTCCCGGCGGAGAAGCAGGTGACTCTGTGCAACCATATTCTTCGGCGTATGGGGTATGACTTTACTCGTGGCTACAGCGCGCGATCGCCCCATCCCTTCACGTCGGGTTTTGGTTCGCCCTTCGATGTTCGTGTGACGATAAATCCCGACGAGCACCACATCCAGGCTGCGATCATGGCGGCGATTCACGAAGGCGGCCATGCCGTGTATGAGCAGGGATCTATTCCGGGCTTGGTCCGGACTCCACTGGCTGGAGGCGCGTCGCTGGGTATGCATGAGTCGCAGTCTCGCCTCTGGGAGAATGCTATCGGCCGCTCCGAGCCTTTCTGGGCCGGGCAATTCGACGCGGTACGCGAATGTTTTCCCGAGCGGTATGCGAGTGTCGATCACGTTGCTTTCGCCCGCGCCCTCAACAAGGTTGAGCCGAGCCTCATCCGCATCGAAGCCGACGAAGTCACTTACAATCTGCACATCATCATTCGCTATGAGATGGAAAAAGCAATGGTGAATGGAGAAGTTTCCGTCGAATCATTGCCCGGCCAGTGGAACGCTAAATACAAGGAGTATCTCGGCATCGAGCCACCGACTGACTCGGTGGGTATATTGCAAGACATCCACTGGTCCGGCGGTTTTGGCTACTTCCCGACCTATACCCTGGGAAACCTCTACGCAGCGCAGATTTACAGCGTTCTCCGGCGCGAATTTGACGATTTTGACGGGCGGCTAGCCGGTGGCGACACCAGCTTCATCTTGGACTGGCTCCGTACGCACCTTTATGTTTACGGGGCGACCTATCTGTCCGAAGACCTCATGAAGCGCCTAACGGGCGAGGCTCCGAATCCTTCCTACTTCGGTCGCTATCTCAACGACAAGTTCAGCGCCATTTATCACCTGCCGGCCGAGGTAAGTTAGAGATTTCGCTGGTAGACCCACATTTTCTCCTGGCTGCCACGAGTGTAGCCTGCTCCATTCATCGCATCCTGCAGAATGAGCAGATCTGGCAGCCAGAATTCCACCTGAGCCAGGTGTCGCTCCTCTGCGATCTCGCGGAGCGTCAGTGCCAGCGCGCCTATGCTGCCTGACGCCCCATCGATATAGCGCACCTCTAGCGTAGGGGCAAAGGTACCTCTTCCCGGCCGCTCTCGAACGATGGCAATTGCCTGAATCGAGTCCCATTCTTCAAGCACCCACACCTCACCCCGAGCCAGATAGTCCCGCATATCCGCTTCATGAAGTGCCCATGCGTTCCACCAGCTAAATTGCAATCCGCCGTTGATTGGTGCCAGATTCGAGTGGAGTAGCCAGTCTTGCAATCGTGTGTGGTCGTCTTCACTCGCCTGTAGGAGTCGCGGGCCGGGCGCAGATTCATGCTGCTCCGAAGGTTCACTGGTGCCGGCTGCCATTTCTTCAGTTGCCAACAACGCGTCGGCATCGGCGTCGTTTCCCGAAGGAAGCGCCGGTGCCGTGTACCGGACCACCTCCGCTACACGCTGAAAACCAAATTTCTTGGTGACCAAGCCCTGTGACGCTACGTTCTCGCTGTCAGTCAAGAGGCGGACTACCCGTGCGCCACGCTGGCGAGCTAGGATGAGCGCCTGGGAGGTCAGTACTCGTGCTATTCCACGGCGCCGTGCCGTGGGCGCCACCCGTATGCCTTCGAGCCAGGCATCTTCGGTGGAGAGCATGGCAATGTGGATCAGCCCCACCGGTTGATCACCGGCGACCGCGACTAATAGAAGTCCAGTCTCATCTACTAGCCAGTCTTCCCAGACATTCTCGATATAGTCTCCATGATCCCAGGTGTCTCGGCAGAATGACAGAACCGCTTCCCGATCGGCCGGCTGGGCTGGCCGCACCAATGCTTCTGCGGTTTCGCTATCTTTCTCCACCCTCGTCTCCAGTCCTGCGTTCGCACCGTATTACCACGTTGCGCTATTGCGCTAATGCCTGGATGATGTCTGATGTTCTCTCTAAGGAGTCTGTGTCGGTGGAACTGTTGGAGATGCGGCGGCTGTAGGAGTGGTGGCGACTGTAGGAGTCGGCACCGCCCTCTTGCTGGTAATCGTGATTGAGAGTATTTTGTCCCCGCGAGTGATCGATTTGGCAACACTCAGGCCGCTGGTGACATTGCCGATAATTGGGTAATTGGAGCTGGTAACGGCCGAAGAATTATCAACGGTGTTGATAAAAAATTGCCCAGCGTTGGCCATAGCAACTACGCCGGATGTGTATGCGCCTTGCGACGAGACCGGCTTGAGTGTATAGCCGGGACCGCCCTGGGCGTCGCCGCCTTTGCCTCCCTGTATCAAATCGATATTTGAAAGCTGGTTGGTCTCAGGACTAATTTGATTGAGGCGCTCTACCTTCCAGAAATCCAATCCATTGTAGAATTTCTGCTCAGCCAGAAACACGAAGCTGTTCGCGTAACTTGGCGCAGAGGTGGTATTTATCGCAACGACGATATTGCCTTTAGAGGTCTTTATGGTAGCTGTGTAGGCTGTGTCTGCCTGGAGCACCGAGAACGGAGCTTTGTTGCAAATATGGGTCCTGGTATTGCAGGTCGCCTGCTGTGGCTTGCCTGGAGGCGCCCAGGGTCCTATACTCTGCTGGTGCAGCACCAGGACGATGAAGCCTACCAGCAGCACGACGAAGATCATTGTGGCCCAAGGATAATCGCGCAGGATATTCGTTCGTCGACCAGGGCGGGAGCGTGCCGCAGCCGCCGTTGGAATTCGACGCGCCGCGGTTGGCAGTGCCGCTGTCTGATGAGCACGGTAGATCCTGGCTTCTTTACGTGCCTGAGCTCTCTTGCTTGCTGTCTTGGGCATGTCACACGTGCTCCCTCTCTCGCGCACATTGGGTCTGTTCAGGTCCTATGGCTAATCCTCGCCCGCTCCTGGGGTAAGTCTTCCCGTAAATGGTATCGTGTCACTGCTGCTCGCAGTTGAGCCGTTATCATCAGACGCTCATGTAGACGTAGTTCTAGCGTATAATACGCCTGCGAGCTGGTACGGTCAATATCTTGCCCATTCCGGGCCAGCGACTCGCAAATTTGGCCTTAACGGCGTACAGCGGATTCTTGGTAGTCTGCGGCTCCGCGTAGTTTGCGGCTCCGCCTTAAGGTGTCATTGCCGGGCATAGCCGACGACAACAGTAGAGTGCAGTTGTCGTTGCGATCCACCGATGGGATGCGGTATGCGCGAAATTTCTCCCAAGCTCCAGGCCATGCTGAACGGATTGCCTCATAAACCGGGAATCTATCTGCATAAGGACGGTGAAGGCCATATTCTCTACGTGGGGAAGGCAGCCTCACTCTATCAGCGTGTTCGCCAGTATTTCGGCGATCCCGCTGAGTTAAGCCCCAAAAACCGGGCGCTGGTTGCCAAGATTGAAGACATTGAATACATCGTGGTAGCCAGCGAGATCGAAGCGCTGATTTTGGAGAACGAGTACATCAAGCGCTATCAGCCCAAGTATAACGTCCGGCTGCGAGACGATAAGAACTATCCATATATCAAGGTCGCCCTTACCGAGGATTTTCCCCGCATTTACCGGGTTCGCTCATTTCGCCAGGACGGCAATCGCTACTTCGGTCCCTACACCAATTCGGCTGCGGTCGATGCCACGCTGGATTTGATGAACAAGCTCTTCCCATTTAGGACATGCCGCTACGATGGTGCGACCTGGGCACCGCCGCATGGATCGGAGAACAATCCACCACCTGACTGGAGGCTGAAGTATCTTCCACGACCATGCACGCAATTTTACATTCACCGGTGCACGGCGCCATGCGTGGGGAATGCTTCGCGTGCGGAGTATGATGCTGTAATCCGCCAGGCTATCCTGTTTCTGGAAGGAAAGCATGATGAGGTGCTGGCCAGCCTCAAGGAACAGATGGAACAAGCTGCTGAGGGACTGGAGTTCGAGCGGGCCGCATCACTACGCAACCGCATCCGGGCAGTGGAGCAGGTTCTGGAGAAGCAGAAGATCATTAATACTACAGGACCGGGCGATCAAGATGTGATCGCTCTCGCTTCCGCGGACGACGAAACGTGCGCCCAGGTGTTCTTTTTCCGTGGAGGTAAGCTTACTGGCCGCGAATACTTCATGCTTTCGGGCACTCGCGAAACAAACATGTCCGAGATCATGTCCTTGTTCGTCTACCAGTTCTATGCCCAGGCTCCCCACATTCCGGCCGAGCTCATACTGCAGTACGAGCCGGAGGACTCCGCGGCTCTGCGTGCCTGGCTGCGAGACAAGCACGGCAGCACAGTGACCTTTAGCGTTCCTCAGCGTGGCGACAAGCACCGTCTCGTAGAGATGGTGGCACAGAATGCCACTGAGGTACTCGAGCAGCAGCGTATTAAGTGGCTCTCTGATTCGCAGAAAACCGCCCTGGCGCTGGAAGAGCTTCAATTATCCCTCAATCTGCCGGCGCCGCCACAGCGCATAGAGTGCTACGACATCTCCAATATCTCAGGCACGAGTTCGGTCGGGTCCATGGTGGTTTTTGAAGCCGGTAAGCCCAAACCGAGCGATTACCGACGATTCCGCATCAAGAGCATCGATGGCGCCAATGATGTGGGCAGCCTGCAAGAGGTGCTTCGTCGTCGTTTCAAGCGCTACCTGGCTGTCGGCACCACCTCCCCTAGCGCAGCCGACGAGGAAGCCGCAGGCATGGTCGAAGACATTCCGGACGGTGTGAGTCCGGATGAAGTTGCCGATCCTTGGTCGCTGCTTCCAGATCTCGTCATTGTAGATGGTGGGCGGCCTCAGCTCAATGCCGCACTGCAGGTATTGTCCCAACTGGCCGTAGGCGTACCAGTCATCGGTATAGCAAAAGAGGATCACTCCGCCATCAGTACCTACGAAGAAATCTATCGGGTGGAAGACCCGGAGCCACTAGTGCTCGCGCGTACCTCACAGGGACTCTATCTCCTGCAGAGAGTGCGCGATGAGGCTCACCGCTTTGCCGTCACCTACCATCGCCAGCTCCGCTCTCATCGCAGCTTCCATTCGGTGCTGGATACCATCCCAGGCATAGGACCCAAGCGCAAAAAAGCGCTCATCCGGCATTTCGGCTCGGCGCGGGCGATCGCCTCAGCCAGCATAGAAGACCTGGCGGCGGTCGGCGGCATTGGCCCGGATCTGGCCGAGCAGATCAAAGAGCATATCGGCAGCGGGCAGGCTGAGGCGGTGGAGTCTGAGTAACCAGGGTATCAGCGCTCCAGGAGTCGCAAGAGTGCCTTCGCCTGCTTGCGAAGAGTGTCCATCTCCCCCTCCGCAGGCTGGCGATCGGCGTAACGTGCAGAGTTGTAGCTGTCGCTGAGCGCTTCCATGGGTTCCCGCTCCAAAGACCTGCCCGTTTGTGGATCGACAGGCGCCGAAATGGCGGGAAATCTGGCTAGGTACTCATCTGGCGTTTCACTACTCCGACGCGCGAAACCTCGTCTGCTGGCCGCTTCCAGGAATGCACGGTACAGGTAGCGCACGCTTCCTGGAGTCAGCGGGTCTTCCCAACTGGAGGTTCGGCTGGGACGCAGTCCTGAAAGGAAGGCATGCAGCTGTGCATTGAATATCGAAGTGGCGTCAAGCGATTCTCGCTCCTCGTCCAGGACTGTTTCATGTGGCCGCCTATGAATAACCATGGTCCGCAGGAGGAGGAGAAACAGCAGGACTACCAGGATAATTGCCGCCGCTTCCAGAAGAATTTCGGCAATCTGAAGCCAAATGTGGGGAATGGGCGGCGCCTTCACTGAGGTGTGTTTTTTTTGGGGATGGTATTCCCAGAGATGGGAGCGACGACTTGTTGTGGACGGGTTTGATTAAGTCGAAAAGCCATCCAAAAAGAAAGTGCAACGCCTGCGCCAGTCCCTCGACCACGGAGTTCAGCAACTGGTTGACGAATCTGTCCGCTGGGACCCAGTAACGTAAGGAGCGAGCCTACACTCTGGTAATTGATGATGAGGTTAATGACCAGCGCAAACCCCACTACTATGGCAGCCAGGATCAACGCGCTGCCGAGCCAGAGGCGATCGTTAACCTGCAGGTGCGCGTCTCCCTGATGTTCCTCTTGATTGAGAGCCATGCGTCCCAGCGCTGCGTCCACCATGCCGGCGAATATCTCTGCTGGTAGGAGAAAGCCGAGAATGCCGGCGACCTGTTGCCGCAGAACCCCTTGTATCCCAATGCTGGCTATGGCTACGGCTACGACGGCAATCATGCCGTATTTGAAGCGCCTCATCACTGCGGAATAGTCAGGGGGATCACTGCCCAGTAATAGACCTCGCCACCAGACGTATGCAAGCAGCAGCAGGACAGGCGCTAACGACATGGCTGCTGGTCTCTGGTTGGCGAGGTCGCTGCCGAATGAGTTTACCCAGGTCCAGTCAAAGAAGCCATGGCCACTCGACCCATAGAGGGCGGGAGAAATGCGCATCAGCAGGAGAGCGCAGATAACCAGAAGCGGAGAAGTAAGGGCAAATAGTCGTGGTAAGCTGCTGCCAGTAAGGTACTTACCAAAGCCTGCTGCTGCGACCAGTGTCCCAAGAAGAAACCAGAATGGAATCGGAGACTGGCTGATATCCGTGCCGTTGTAGGCAGGCGCGACCACCAGAAAGGCTTCAACCGGTAAGAACTCCAGCAGCAGATTGGCGGAGAACTTTATCAGACGTTGGCTGGCCCTACTCGACCACCAGCGACCGCGTCCGGTGCTCACTACCGGCCGGGGTTGTGATTCCAGCATCTCCGTCTCCGTTCCGTGCCGCGTCATCACTGCGCAGATCTGAAAGGGTATCCGCGTATCCTGTTTCTGCTTTTCCAGCCGATGCCTCGGCGCCGAATGAGGCAAACCCGCCGCGCTGCCAGCGTAAGACGGCGACAGCATCCTGCCCCAGCGCATCGAAAAGCAATTCTTCCCAGGTCTTGCGCCCGCCGATATAGTGGGTCTTGAGTCCGGATAATTGCAGATTATGTGGAGACTCCGAACTGTCATCGCCAGTTTGGTTTGATTGCGTAAGCAGCGTGGAGACCGCGTGCCCATGAGCATTGAGCCGTCGCAAGGCAACTATAAGTGGCACGTCGACGAGGTTCTCTGCTCCGATATAGACAATCGTGGCTCCGTTAGGCAGCTCTCGTTCGTCGGCGAGAATCAGCTGCTCAATCGGCACTCCATTGTATGGTAGCAGGCGCGCCAGACTATCGAGGATAGTCGTGAGCTGTTCCGGCCGTGACGATGCGGGAATACGCAGGCGTAAAGCAGCTCTCATGCGTTCAATCTCGCGCTGAAGATGGGCCTCGCGCGACTCTTCCTCTGCCGCCTCCGGCGAACGTTGCCACTGAATTTTCTGGGATAGCTCGGGAAGTGCCAGGGTACCGTTCGAGTAGACGCTGACGGCAAACCCCTTCCGAAGTGCCCAGTCCGCGACCGACGCGGCGACGCAGATATGCAGTTCCACCAGCACCGGATCATAACTCATGAGTGCCTGAGGAAGCGTTCGGATGTCAAGAAAGATCGCCAAAGTATGGCTGGTGGACGGCTCATATCTCTTGCTTTGAAGTGTGCCCATACGAGCTGTCGCCTTCCAGTGGATACGGCGCGGCTCGTCACCCGGTACATAATCCCGTATACCTGAGATACGCAGCGGATCTTCAAGTATGCGCAGCGGCGCCTTACGCTCGCCAAAAGGCGCCAGCGCCGGTAATCCGAATCTTTCAAGCGGCACGACGAGTGGATGGATCAGCAGTGTCGCCGGTTTCTCCATAGTGAGCTCGCGAGTAAGAATACCGAAGGGATCGGTAGCGCGCAGGGTCATAGGACCAAAGCTATAGGCGCCGCGAGCCAGCGCGCGCAGCGAATAGCGGCGACGTACTCGCTGATAAGCCCACATCGACAAGGTGTTGGCCAGGAGCACTCGTTCCGGTGTGGCGGCTCGCATAACTCTTTGCTGGGCTACCGGCAATGATTCCGGCAGCTCGTCGACAATCTCAAGCCATGGAAGTGGAAGCGGCTTTCGGTTTTCGAGCGAAAGGGTAATCTCGACAGAGTCTCCCAGTTCAGCGCGAGTCGAGGCCGGTTTGCGGTCAATGGTTAGCTGGCGAAGGCAGTAGCGATACCACAGCTCTGGAATAAAGGCAAGCACGATGATAAACAAGCCGGCTACAAACAGGAGTGGCTGGCGCAGGATGCCGCTGAAGAGCACCAATATCACGGCAATATAATAGAGCGGGCGTCGTGCCAGCAAGATTTCGTCGGGTGGCTCATTGGTCCGCCGCAGGCGGAAGCCTCTACTGCGTAGTCGGTACATATAAAGAGGTACGCCGGGTGCCTGGTTTCGATCGGCATTCATGCTCATCGGCATTACCGTCTTTCGGTGCGCAACTGCTCCGCAGGCACGGGGGTGTTGCTGACAACACTCTCGACGATATGCTCGGAATCTTGCCCGCGCAGCCTGCTCTGCTCGGTAATGAGTAACCGATGCGCCAGAACGGGTACCGCCAGTTTCTTGACGTCGTCCGGCTTCACATAGTCGCGGCCATGCATGGCTGCTCGCGCCTGAGCGGCACGGAACAGCGCCAGGGCAGCGCGCGGGCTCCCTCCTAGCTCAGTTGCGGGATGATCACGAGTGCCGCGCACGATTGCCAACAGATAGTCTGCAACCGGCTCGGTCACGGTTATCTCGCGCACAATGGGAAGCAGTCCCCGCAAGTCAGTATCGGAGAGCACTGGCGCGAGTACCTCAAGCGGCTGTGCCGTTTTAAACCGGTATAACATCGCCCGTTCTTCGTCAAAGCTTGGATAGGAGACCCGCAATCGTATTAGAAAGCGATCCAGCTGCGCTTCCGGCAGTGGAAACGTCCCCTCCAGCTCGATGGGGTTCTGGGTAGCGATGAGAAGAAAGGGATCAGGTAACGGCATGGTCTGGCCGTCCACCGTCACCTGCCGCTCTTGCATGGCTTCGAGCATTGCCGACTGGGTACGAGGCGTCGCTCGGTTGATTTCATCAGCCAGAACAATCTGCGCAAAGAGCGGTCCAGGCCGGAATTCGAATTCCCCACGTTTCTGGCTGAAGTAGCTGACTCCAGTTACATCGCCGGGCAGAAGATCAACCGTGCCCTGTATCCGGGAGAACGAGATACCCAGCGATCGGGCAAGGGATTTGGCCATCACCGTTTTCCCTAAGCCGGGTACATCCTCGATCAGCGCATGGCCTTCGCTGAGTAAAGCGACCAATAAGAGATCAATGGTCGATTCTTTCCCAACGATGACCTTATTGACATTTGCTCGTATGGCTTCAGTCGAGCGCTGCAGCGCCTGCACGCCGTTGCTGCGCTGCTCTGTCCCCATCTCTTGGGTAGCTGCGGCACGGTAGCCACTGCCTGCCTCCATGGACATATCCTCCTGCCTTCTTTGCTCAGTGGGGTGTATACTGCCTTACCACCTTGCTTGAGGGAGAGATCGTGCTCGCGGCCACCAGGGAACTAGTTGGACTCGTTATACTGCGATAATGTCCTTGGCCGGCATTATAGCACACCAGCCAGGGTCTCTTTCTGCGGAGTCGCAGATAAGACGCGTAGGTGAGGCTTGCATTTACAGGCGTGCTCTGCTTGCCTGTGCGAGCCGCAACAGGACATAGCTATACCGTTTCCCGGTGCCAATCAATACCACATATCGAACACGTCGTGACGAATCCAGGCTGGATGAGGTGTTGGCGGCAGCGGTAACGGGCAGACCCGTGGCGTGAGACAAAAATCCGGCCAGCGGTCCAGTAGATCCAGGAAGACATTCACTACTCCAGGATCGAAGCTCGAGCCCGACATCGTACGCAGATAGTCACTGGCGCTGCTTTGGTCCAAGGCATGCTTATAAGGTCGTTCAGAAGTAAGCGCGTCATAGACGTCGGTTACCGTCAGTAAGCGTGCATTCAGAGGTATATCCTCGCCGGAGAGGTGATCGGGATAGCCATGGCCATCGAAAGCTTCATGGTGATGCAGCACCGCCTCCACAAGCGAATCGGGCGCGCCGTAGGCCTGGAGTATGCGGGCGGCGGTCACTGGATGGCGTTCCATCTGGCTGCGTTCATGGTGCGAGAGAGGAGCGTCTTTGTGCAAAAGGTCGTTTTGCAGCCAGGTCTTTCCAAGGTCATGGACCAGCCCGGCGAGGGCAAGATCGCCGGCTGCACGGCGTGACCATCCCAAACAATGCGCCAGTCGATTAACGTAGACGGCGACACGGCGAGAATGCTCATAGGTAATGATGTCTCTCTCGCGAATGCTGTGCGCAAGCTCATAAGTGATTTTCCGAGTATAGCGACGGGTGCCGGGGTGGAGCGGTTGCATGGTAGCCAATGGACTGTTCTTTCGAAATTTCCTACCTGTGGTCCGCGCTGGCAACGAGACAGCCGTCTATCGAGGCTGCTGGTCGGCGCTTCTCTTGGGGATATAACGCTGTTTTGCGGCGCCGGTAACTGCCCGGCGCCGGCTGGTCCAAGGCGGGCTCTGACACACCCTTACCGCATGGCCGCAGCATCTACGGTTATCAGTGTGACACCCATGACGCGTTTAGAGCGCAATCGTGTCATAATAGAAGCACTAACTTCTCCATGGCCAAAATCGTTACTAGTGATTATAGCGGGTGAAGCCACAGTAGTATAAGACACGCTAAGAGTCTCTTACTCCGAGAGTAAGTTCCCGCTCACGCAGTTTCTCGGCTCGCGCGGCGCATGTGTGCCATGGCGCCCGAGGTGTGGGGTGGACCAGGTAGAAAAGAGATGCTATGAATCCGGTCGAACAGGTGGTTCAGCAGATGATTCTCGGGAACGCGGTACGCGAGAATCATGCGCTTGAACATGCCACTATCGTCTTACTTAACAAACAGTTTCCTGAGGCGCGTCTCTCCGGAGTCTCCTTTGCTTCCGGATTCTTCGTCTTTGGTGATCTGCCGACTGAGGCGATTTTGCCCGCGGCAGCCCAGGCTCTCCAGCGCCTGCGCGGCGGCGAGCCAGATATGGCGATCCACGAGCGCTGCGGAACCAACCTGGCGGTTGCCGGAATGTTGACCGGTCTGTCGGCAATGGTAGTCGCCAAAATGCGCAAGCCGTATAACTCGTTCAACAACGTTATCTTGGCTTCGACCGCGGCTCTGGTATTGGCACGGCCCCTGGGATTGATGGTTCAGCGCTACATTACGACACGAACACCAGGCGAAACCATGCGAATTAGCGCCGTCAGACGCTCACGCTTCCTGGGCAGCGCAGCTCATTTCATCACAACCGATAATCCGGGAGCCAGCCTGCTGCCAGCCGCTTCTTGATCCCAGCGGGCGGTGACGGTGAATTCACCGCAGAACGCGTGGGAATACAAGGCCCAAGACTCGATTACTGGCGAGGACGGCTGGGATCAAGAAGCGGCTGTGCCAGCACGGCGCTATAGCTGGATTGCTGGCTGGCCCTCTTGAATGTAGCCAGTATCAGTGCCTTAAGTAGCGGAGGGGGTGGTGGGGCAGTAGGGCCAAGTTTGGCGCGCTGTACAGATTCGCGCAGGAAAAAGCTTAGGAAGAACAATCCCAGAGAGCCGATCAGCAAGAACCACCCAAACGAGACGAGGACTACGACTACCGGCTGAGTGGCATCTGTCAGGTACGCCGTAAATGGACTCCAGTCCCAGAGCGCGTGTAACATGACAGCCATCGCGAAAGTAAGAATCACCCCAAGTGTCAGGCGGAAAGTGGAATTTCGCCGGTCTCGCCAAATGGCCGCGCACACGATTGCGGTCCAGACGCCGTGTCCAAAAACTGCCAGTGCCATACGAAGCACCAGTGACTGATTCATCTGATGAATGCCTTGATTGATGGCGACCAAAGTTCCGGAATTTGTGCTGAGACTACTGGTAAAGCCGGTAAGAAAAGCCACGAACCCGTAGCCGGCGGTCTCAAGCGCGGCAAATCCCATTCCGGCGGCGGCTCCGAGAATAAGGCCGTCAAGCTCGCTGCGGAGCCGTTTGTCACGAAGAAACCATACAACCGAGATAATCTTGGCACTCTCTTCGCAGAGCGCTATCAAGACGGCGGCGCCGAAAGTAATCGCGTTGCCCGAAATTAGAGCGGGAGGCAGGAGGAGTGGCTCGAGCACTCCCGCAATAGTGAGGCCAAGGATGGCACCGCTGAGGAACGTGATGCTTACGACCCCGAATGGCATATCGGCAAACGCGTTTTGCTCGATGCAGAAGATAACGAAGACAACTGGCACAAGTGCGCTCGCGAGCATAAGCTCAAGCGGGACCAGGTGCAGGTTTTGGGTGGAGAGAAGCACCTGAGTCACGATCAGATACGCAACTAAACCCAGAAGGAAGACGCGCCAGTAGCTTCTGTGCCATTCGACTTGGACAAATCGTGACAGCAGATTCTGGCGCCGGCGGACCATTATTGAGTAGAACGGATGGCTGACCTGGCCGTTGTACTCTACTCGCGTGCCGGCGGACATGGCCGGCGGTGGAGCCTTACCCGGAGGATCCACCCGCGGTGAGTGAGGAGCGATCACCGTGGCCGCAGGAGATATCGCCGACAATGCCGAAGAGGCGCCAACCGTGCCTGTGCTGTTGGGCATAGGCTGGACAAGAGGAGCGCGCGGCGACGGCCTCTCGGGGTCAAAGACATTGAAGATAAGAGTGGTCGTCCCTAGCTGAACAATATGACCCGGCGCCAGTGGTACGCTGCCCTGTATGCGCTGTCCCATGACGCTTGTACCATTGGCAGATCCAAGATCCTCGATTTCATAGCCTGCTGAGGTCCAGCGGATTACGGCATGATACCGGGAAACCAGGGGATCGCCGAGTACGATATCGTTGCCTTCCATGCGCCCCAGCTGGACAGTTGGGCGGGCCAGCACCGCTTGTCCGAGGTAGGTCAGCGGGCTTCGCCACGACGGGCCGGAGATTGTGAGGGCGGCGGGATACGGAGGGGCCTGCATCCCTGCGAGGAAACTTGGGTGGCCAACGGACGTCACGACTCTCTCCTTTTACGGCGAAGTACCACGCCAATCTCTAGGGACTCGGGTACCAGTTGCCTAGCTTGCCTTTAATTCGCCCCTTAAGCCCTACCAACGCCAGTAGCGTTCTATTTGAATGCCGGGGTAGGTGCGTCGAAGCGACGTGCTATAATTGATTAGCTGTTGATGGAGGCGCTCACCGTTACCGAAGAGGTGGGGTATCTGGCTGGCATACTGTAAGATAGCTTCTTCTTTTCGAGCACTTACTCCCGATGTCTCCACCAATTCCGGTTCCATCTGCAGGCCAAGTTCCTGCTTCCGCAACTCCAATCCGTTCGCCGACTGCGCTACATAAGGAAAATCCTCATAAAACTTGACGTTGAGCTTGCGCTGAGCCAGACGGTCCGCCGCGGAGCAGCATAATTGGTGGTCCACATGGTGACCAATCCCCAGAGGCGCGTATACGGCCGCTAGTGGCGCCCGCTCATGAATGTTCATCAGAACCCCTGCGAGTTCTTCATCAAGGCTAAGATCGCCGGAATTGACTGCGCCAAAGAGCGACTCTTCGTCCTGATAGTATGCCGGAGAGCCACGGTAGATCGCATCGAGATAGTCAAGCCAGAGCACACTCGCTCCCAGCGTCTCGGAGGCGGCCACATCTTCGGCACGTCGACTGCGAACCGCTTCGGCCGCGTCTACGCCTAGACCCATATGTTGCTGCGTCTTTGCCGCAAAGGAGCTGAGCGGTATCCCGTCTTTCGGAATACCGCCAAAGACGGTAATGAGTAGCACTCGTTGCCCAGTGGCGACCTGCAGCGCAATGGTGCCGCCGCATGAAAGGGCCGCGTCATCAAAATGAGGCTGCACGTAGATGTGGCGGAATTGACGGTCGATCTGATCGAGCGAAGTGAGCTGCACAAACTCTCTCCTATGTGTCCACTGTATCCACAGTACGCACGACGTCGGGCAGATTCCCATAGTCGGCGATTAACTTAAGAGCATCAATGCACCGGCGCATATCCGGCGGCACTGGAGCGCTAATCTGAAGGAGCGCTCCAGTTGCCGGATGAATACAAAATACATGCCAGGCATGCAGCATGACTCGTGGGAAATCGCAGGCGTCGCCCGGATCTCGCATATTCTGTATATCATGTTCGTTGTCCGTGTGCCCTTCATGATAGCAGATATCGCCCGCCAGCGGAGCGCCGCGCCAAGCCAGGTGCGCGCGAATCTGATGGGTGCGCCCTGTGCGCGGTTGCGCGAGTACCAGCGCATACGCTGCGCTCTCAGCAAGCACCTGGTACCAGGTTTCGGCCGGTTGGCCCTCTTGGTCGACGATCGTCCTCCGGCGATCATGTGGGTCTCGCTTGAGTGGGGCATCGATCATATCACTCAGCGGATCAAGCGTACCTCGCACAATTGCCAGATAGCGCTTGCGTATGCTTCGGCGCTCGAATTGCCGTACCAGACCACGTCGCGCGGTCTCAGTCTTGGCAAACAGCACCACTCCCGAAGTCTCACGATCCAGTCGATGTAGTAGCCATGGCCGTGGTTCACCCCGCAGGAAAGCTCGGGAAAAGATCGCATCCGCCAGTGTATTGTCCGGATGCTTGTACGCAGGATGTACTACCAGACCGGCTGGCTTATTGACAACCAGAAGGTGGGCGTCTTCGTAGAGAACCTGCGGCATGTCCAGATAGGGTGGCGTGGTCATGTTCTTGCCTGATAAAGAGCTGTGTGAAGTTTCGCGATCAGAGTGAGTCTGTACAAGTTGTACATGACGCATACAATAGTATATCTAATATATTCAACACTACGGCCGCGCTACAGCTCACAGCAAGCCGCCGTGTGTAATGGATTGGTGTAACGCCGCTCCGGCGGCAAGACCTATGGGAGGCAGGCCCGGCCGATCTACTCCCCGAGAAAGAGGTGATGGCGGGCGGTACTATCTCCTACAGTGGATGCGGGCTCGGCGGTTTTGCAGAAAAAAAGTAGGCCGAAGGGCAGCTTGTTCGGCGCAGGAGTTAAGCGCAGGAGTTGTATGTGCGAAATCTCCCCAATATGTTGAGTATAGGTCGGTTGATCGCGACCATCCCTTTGGTGGTGTTGATTCTGCTAAATCAACCAGTAGCATATTTTATGGCTACCATTCTCTTTGTGGCCGGATCGATCACGGATACACTTGATGGTCGACTCGCGCGCAAATATCATATCGTTTCGCGGCTAGGTATTTTCCTTGATCTGACCGCAGACAAGATCTTTGTCTGCGCCGCTCTGATTGCGCTGGTGCAGACAGGACTCGTGCCAGCTTGGATCGTCATCGTTATCGTGACGCGAGAGTTCCTCGTCTCGGGATTGCGCGCTTTGGCCGCAACTAGTGGCATGGTTATTCCAGCTGGACCTTGGGGCAAGCAGAAAACATTGCTGACTCTCCTCGCCATAGGTGGCATATTGCTTGCGCGAGGCCTGGGCGGCGCGACCGCATTTCCACTGGGACTTGCGACCGGAG
This sequence comes from uncultured Chloroflexia bacterium, assembly GCA_963810535.1. Taxonomy (GTDB): domain Bacteria; phylum Chloroflexota; class Ktedonobacteria; order Ktedonobacterales; family JADMIN01; genus JAJPKE01. The sequence goes on along the minus strand of CAWENW010000008.1, from coordinate 23,463 downwards.
GCCCACCGAGCGATTTCGCCGACTTTCTGCTGGCAGCTGCCGATGCGGTGCTGTTGCTTGCGGTAGTTTGGACTATCGGCTCGGCAATTGAATACATGCGTGGCGCCAGGAGCATCTTCAATGAACCGGCTGGGAGCGCGTAGTCGATCCGATCCGGCGCTCGGTGCCGCTTCGAATGCGCGCAATGTTATCATGATGAGAAAGAATGATAAACGTTGCCGCAGCTACGCCAAATACGGCATGCGGCCAGTAATCGTGGCCGGTCAGCGCAAGGACCACCATGCATACCGCGCAAGAGAACGCTCCAATTATGGAGCCAAGTGAGACATAGCGGGTAATCCAGATAGGTATTAGCAGAGCAACGACTGCCACCAAGAAGGCGATCGGCGCCATCACGAGAACTATCCCGGCGCCGGTAGCAACTCCTCGCCCACCGGTAAAATGGATGAACACTGAGTAGTTGTGCCCCACGAGCGCGGCGAATCCAGCAAGTGCCTCGGCAAGGGTTTGAAGCACGTGGTCATTGATGGTCGGGTGCACCGGTAAAGGTAAAAAGAGGTAGCGGGCCAGGAGCACGGCGACGATGCCTTTGCCGACGTCCATCGCCACCACTAATGCGGCCGGTCCGGGACCCAGCGTGCGCAAAATATTGGTTGCGCCAGTCTTGCCGCTGCCCTGGGTGCGTGGGTCTACATTTCCAAAGATCTTGCCTATCAGCACCCCACTTGGCAATGACCCAAGCACATAACCAAGGATGGTTGCGGCTCCAAGTCGGAGCAGCACTTCGATGGCGGACATTGCCTCTCCTGCCCCTCTTGCCCTGTGGGCCTACGAAATTAGTTCGTGGCACTCACCAGGTAGGTGCGACCGATACTCGCGTGTGTTGTGCTTCCATGCTACAGCCTGCTCTGCCCTTCGTCAATGACGAGGATCTTGCGGAGCAGTCAACTTTGGGCGCGCTCTCTCCCCGCCTGCTCTCGAGAGTGATGTATGTGGGCACCAATCAACGCCAGCGCCAACCAGACGACCGCCACCAGAAAAAGGGGAGTGGAAGCGCGATGCAATAACATCAGGCTCGGGGCCATCAAGCCAATCCAGGCCATTATGGTCAGTATTGGGGCAGCAATGAATCCACCAAGCACGCACACAGTCGCTGCCAGCTCAGCAATCCAATGTCGGGCTAAGCCGCTTGAGAAGAGCACAAGAGCCACGCCGGTCAGCGCAAGCATCCAGTTTATGGCTGCCCTACTGCGGTCTGCACTTGGGCCGCTGCATAAGCTGCCGCGCCGGCGTCGGTCTGCTCGTACGTGAGTACTTTTCATCCGCGCTAACGTGTCGGGACCTACCATATGCCTCCAGAAGAGTACCGAGGGATATTCTCCTATGGTTCCACCCATAGGATGACGTCGTCCCACCTCTCTAGTAACACTACCAGGCGAAGCCCGTCAACAAGCGTGTGCCGTGACTTCCCTCGTATCCAGGTGCGGGAAGAATCTACCGATAACTCTGGCGCTAGTACATTGGAGTACAGCGGACAGACTTGAGTGATCCCTAGATATTTTACTATGAAAACTGCAAGACGTATGCCGTCACAGCTCTGACGGCCTGGATGGCCTAGGCCCAACGAGAGCGGGCCATGGTGCGCGTCCTTGGCACCGTGCCCCGGGGAAATGCCGGGCGCCTTGTTTCGATCGGCTCTTATCTACGGCGAGACAAGAGCGATGACACTAACGGCAAACCCATTCACGCCAGCTATAGCCGTCGCGAGCGAAGATCTGATACGCCGCGCGTATGTTGGCCGAGGCGTTGTATGGTGAGTACCCCGGGGGGGTGGCGCTTCCCCTGCGTCCCCCCAACTTACCGGACAACCCAGCCGGGCTGTCGATTTTGAACGCCATGCATTCTACTAAGGAATAGTGTCGGCCCGCGCCGATCATGGTATCCGAGCGAATCACCGCCCGTAGCGCAGACACAACAGGTTGGAGTATACAAGGCTTACTGGGGGTGTATGCCAATTTGAGGCCGAATGGTGGGACCTAAGTCCCAATCGACATGGATAGCAGTCCAAATTCAGGAGTGAATATCTAGGTGGATGAGTAGAATGGAATGTTGCAAACGCAGTTTAAATGGAGTTGGCAATCTCGCGTCCGAGGATCGCCTCTTGCGGGGCAATTGTCTGGCGCCCCACCCATTTCGCTACAGGCTGGTAGGGGTGTCTCTTGCGGTGCTACAAGAATGGTGGTTGGACAACGTGCCGATGGAAGCTGGGAGGTCTGGCATGCTACTCGTAACGGGTGCTGACGGCTTCGTGGGAAGCAATGTGGTAAAAATGTTGGTCCAGAGTGGAGAGACGCCGCGCGCGCTGGTGCGTAGCGTTCATAGGGCACGTACCGTCTTGCAATATACTAATCTGGAGATCTTTGCCGGAGATACCACAAAGCCCGAAACGCTGGCAGCGGCTCTCCGCGGTATTGATACCGTGGTGCACGGCGCTTTCATCGTGGCCAATCGCAAGGAGGGCCCGGGCGTTAACTACTACGAGACCAATGTGGTCGGCACCAAGAATCTGGTCCAGGCGGCTAAGGCGGCTGGTGTTCGGCGTATGTGCGTACTGAGTGGACTAGGCACCAAGCCTTCAGCTACTGATCACTACCTGCAAGGGCGTTTTGAGGCCGATGAGGCGGTACGTAACAGTGGGTTGGCGTGGTCCATCTTAGGTCCTTCGGTTCAGTTTGGAGAACACTCGCCGTTCTTTTCCGGGCTTGCCGACCTCATTAAAAAGGCTCCAGTTGTTCCAATGATCGGCGACGGCCAGCGCCGGTTTCAGCCAATTTGGGTCGAAGACGTAGCCAGGTGTGTGGTCAAGATGGTGACTGATGCGGAGCGCTACGATGGGCGCTATATCGAGGTGGGCGGCCCAGGGGTCTACACCTATACGCAGATCCTGGATATGCTTATGCACAAGATAGGTACGAACAAGCTCAAAGTGCCGGGACCAGTTCCCCTGGTTCGCATCGGCGCCGGCATGATGGAGCTGGTGCTGGCGAAGCCGCCGATCACTCGGGCGGCTGTCGGCCTCTTCGAGTTCGACAATGTTACTGCCTTGGATTCGGTAGCCGCTAACTTTGGCTTCGCTCCACTATCCCTTGAGGCCTATCTCAGTTCGCGTGGTGTAGACTAGTCTCACATGGAACGCTCGCCGCGCGGAGGCCCATCACCGGCATCTCTCTGGCGTTGTATTATCATAGAGAGGCCGATGAGCGATTGACCTGCATGCCCCATGTCAAGCACGGGTCAACGGCTGGGCTGGCGGTCGGATGGAGGACTGGCAAATTTATGGACGGTGGAACCTGCCTACGCTGCGGTAAACCGTACGAGCCGGGGGACACTGTTTGCTACTCGTGCGGCGCGCCGATAGGCGAGACCAAGACTCCTACTCAGCCCATACGCACAATTCGCACGCCCGCGGCGGCATCCCCGAGCCAACCGAGCCAAAAAAGCCAACCACTTTCACCTGCTACGGAGTCTCGGCCGCGCCCTGGGGCAGTGGCGACTCATCCAGCGAGCATGGTTACCGCTCGACGCAGGCCCAGACGGCTCTGGGTATGGATTGGTATCGCGCTGGTGGTCATGGTTGCCGTCGCGGGCGGTCTCTATGTGGTACGCGGGCTTACCGCCGCTCCACCAGTGAGCAGTCAGACCACCTATCAAGACCCGCAACATCGCTTCACGTTTCGCCAGCCTACTCTCTGGAGCGCCGTCGCGACCCTTGGCGGCGTGGAGCTAACCGACAGTGATGGCTCCAGTACTGCGGTCATAGTGGCGATGCCTATGAGTACGCCAGAGACTGCGAACGACTATGCTGACCAGCAGGCAAAGGCGATGGAACTCGGGCCGGCGCCCGAGCAGGAAATTGGGGGAGTAAGCTGGGAGCAGCGTAGTGGCTCGGTAACGGACCTTACCGATGGAGCGGTGCATAGGGTTATTCTCTTTGCTACTATTCATAACGGGCTGATCTACTCCATCACGCTCACGTGTCCCATCGCCAGCTACACACAGATAAACAACATCGTGTACCAACCGCTCTTGGCGTCATTTCAATTTGAGGATTGACAAGGCGATTCGGTAATCATTCAAACGTAAGAGGATCGATGTTTCGTAAAACCACGATGCGCCGCGCGATAGTAGAAGCGGTGGCAATATTTACCGCCGGCCAGCTGATTGCCATGATACCTCCCACCATCTGGCCAGCTTTGCTGGATCCTATCGTGCTGCCGGTGACCTGGATGCTGCGTCTGGCGCTCATCGTTGCTCCCCCAGTCTGGGCGGCCATGCGCGTCGTTTCAACCAGACGCGAGAAGATGAGTCGCCGTTTCTGGTGGCTGGGTCCCAGACTAGCTGTGTATTGTAGCGTAGCCTCTCTGCTAGTCGCACTCTTCGTGGGCGAAGCTGACGCTTTTGGACCTATAAGTGGCCCCGATATCGTCCGCATGTTAGCTCATGGCCGGAATGCACTGTCTCCGCTCTCGTTTATCCTCGGCCAGCTGATAACGTTTTCGCTGCTTCTCATCTATTTCACGATCGCGGTGATCTGCACTCGTCTGGCCAATGGCGGATTTATGCGCTTTACCATGCCGGCAGGCAACGGTCGGGTGACCTTATGAGCTGGAGTGTTCCCTCGCTTTACGCTGCAAGTCATACAGCTGGCTTATGGCTTCGAGTGGTGTCAGCTCATCTACGGGAAGGTTTTTGATCTCCTCGATCAGTGGGTCAGACTCACCGAGGAAAAGTGAGAGCTGTAGAGCCGAAGGCATCGCCATCTCACGCATGGCTCGCTTTCGCGCTCGGGCGTCGCCTTTACGCTCAAGCTCTTCCAGCACCTCCTCCGCGCGCCGTACGACCTGGCGTGGGATACCTGCCAGTTGCGCCACGTGAATTCCATAGCTTTTGTCGGCGGCCCCAGGAACAATCTTGCGCAGAAAGACGATCTGCCCGTCCTCCTCGGCTACCGCCACGTTACATGCGCGAACTCGCGGCAGCGTTCGGGCCAGCTCGACCAGCTCGTGGTAGTGGGTGGCAAAGAGGGTCTTGGCGCAGCATCGCTTGTTGTTGTGCAGGTATTCGACTACCGCCCGAGCGATAGCGAGTCCATCGTATGTACTGGTGCCGCGGCCAATCTCGTCGAGAATGACCAAGCTATTCTGGGTAGCATGGCGCAAGATGTTGGCGGTCTCAACCATTTCGACCATGAATGTGCTTTGACCAGTAGCCAGATCGTCTTGCGCACCGATACGAGTAAAGATCCGGTCAACGAGGCCGATGCGCGCCGCCTCCGCAGGCACGAAGGAACCGATTTGCGCCATGAGCGTGATCAGAGCTACTTGCCGCAGATACGTGGATTTGCCTGCCATGTTCGGACCAGTTAAGAGCGTTATTTGGCACTCACTGGTGGAAATTTGCGTATCATTCGGTATAAACGGCGTATCGTGTTGGCTCGCTTCCACAACTGGATGACGGCCGGCCACGATATGAATGGTATCGCCGGCATCAACTTCAGGGCGAGTGTAGCCGTATCGAGAAGCTACCTCCCCCAGCGCGATGACTACATCCAATTCAGCCAGTGCTCTGGCAAGCCGCAGAATCGCTTCTGACCAAAGCGATCCAATGTTGTTGCGCAGCTGCGCAAACAGCTCTTGCTCGAGTCTTACGATCTTGTCGTGCGCATTGAGTATGAGCGCCTCATACTCCTTCAGCTCTGGAGTAATAAAACGCTCCCCGGTTGTCAAGGTCTGCTTGCGTATGTAGTTGTCGGGAATACTCTTGCGCTGAGAATTGGTCACTTCAAGGTAGTATCCAAAGACTTTATTGTATCCTACCTTGAGGTTGGCGATCCCCGTCCGCTCACGCTCGGTCTTCTCCAGCTTGGCTACCCACTCCTTGGCCCCGGCAGAGGCAGCGGTGATCTCATCCAGCTCGGCACTGAAGCCCGCGCGTATGACTCCACCTTCAGCAAGGGTGAGGGGAGGTGTGGCCACGATAGCGCTCTCAATACGCTCGGCAACCTCAGGCATTGGCGAAATGCCGACAAAAAGAGCGCGTAATCCGGCCGGAATCTCTCCGGGTCCCCCCACTATCTGCTCGGCGCCGCGCAGGCCGGCAGCCAACGCGATGAGGTCACGAGGCGTCGCGACGCGCTGCACAATGCGGTTGATCAGCCTCTCGAGATCCCCGATCTTCGCAAGCAGAGGTATGAGCCGGGCGCGAACGGCGATATCGTGATAGGCGGCATCGACGGCTTCCTGTCTCTCCCGGAGACGATCCAGCTCCACTAATGGTTCGCCCAGCCACCGGCGCAGCAATCTACCGCCCATTGGAGTCCGGGTCATATCCAGCACCGAGAGGAGTGAGCCTTTCGCGGCACCACTGCGACCGCTCTCGAATAGCTCGAGATTGCGGCGCGTATGGGAGTCGAGCACCATAAAGCCGGCTGTGCTGTAGCTTTCAAGTGACGTAAAGTGAGCAAGCGCGTTACGCTGTGTCTCGTGTAGATAGGCGATAATGGCCCCAGCGGCGCTAACTGCCAGGGGATGCGACTCGCAGCCGAAGGCTTCTAGTGAGGCTACCCCGAAATGTTCCAGGAGACGTGCGCGAGCGGTGCCCTCGCGGAAGTTTTGTGAGTCGTACGCCGACACCAGCATACCGCCGGCTAGTCCGGCGGCTCCCATCGCTACTGGAAGCTCAGCACTGTCCGGAGTCTCGCCTTGTTCTTGTCCGCTTTCGTAGGGCCTCGCCTGCGGCCGATAAGCTGGTGGCTCGCCGGTTGCCTCCAACAGTATTTCAGCCGGTTGCAAACGTGACAGCTCCTGGGCTAAAGCGGTTTCTGCACTCGCGGCGCTCCACTGGGTGCATGCGAATTCGCCGGTAGAAACGTCCGCATAGGCCAGCCCCACCATATCTCGTCGCAGTATGGCGGCGGCAAGGAAATTGTTGCGTTTAGCGGAGAGCATGGCCGAGTCCACGACAGTACCCGGGGTTATCACACGAATGACTTCACGTTCTACTAGTCCTTTCCCGGGCGCTGGCTCGCTCATCTGCTCACAGATTGCTACTCGGTAGCCCTTGGCCAAGAGCCGCGCAATATAGGCGTCGGCGGCATGGTGAGGTATGCCCGCCATCGGCGTTTTCTCACCTCGTCCCCAGTCGCGTTTGGTCAGGGTCAACTCAAGCTCCTGGGCAGCGACCTGGGCGTCGTCATCAAACATCTCATAGAAATCCCCCATCCGGAAGAAGAGAATCGCATTGTGGTGTTGCCGCTTGACGCTGAGATACTGCCGGCGAATGGGGCTCTGGGGGTGATGATCCCCGGTCTCGGAAGACTGCACGTTGGCTCGACCTCACTGATAACTGCTGGACCTTGGCAAGAGTATCCTGCTGGAGTAATGTGGACAACGCCGGACACAGACAGAATTAACTGGTGTGTTACAGCTTATATCGTGTCATTGTCGTACATTGCTTCGCCTGCGGGCAAGCGGTTTGGGACCCGTGCGAGCCCCATTTGCTGACACGATATGTCCAAGCTCCCCGTCGAGAAGTGCGCAGCTCCTATGGAGACCGGCGCGTATAGTGGGAATTAGGAAGCGACTGGCTTCTGGCTGGACTATGACTAGTTTATGTGCTGGTCACTATTTGGCCTATTCGGGATTGGACGAGTCATGGGGTATCGCGCTGTGCTTGCCGCTCTGGCGCTCCTGATGGGCGACGTCCTGGGCGTAACGGAAGCACCGGTCGCAGACGAGAAGATGATCGGCAAGCGCATTTGCATCCTGCGGCGGCAGGAGTCTGTGAGTTTGTTCGTCTACAAGTTCGTGGGCACGTTCGTGGCTGATGGAACCAGCCGGAATCTGGCTTGGATTCTCCTCCTGGGTAGGTTCTTCAGGTGTGCCACTCTCAAAGTGTGAACTACTCTCGAATGAGCGCGTCATCATACTTTGGCCTGTGTGGCTTACACTCCATTGTTCTATGGGTTTGTCCCGCCTCATGCGTCTATCTCCCCTCTATTCGTGGTCAGTGGCAATACTCTGCCAGTGCCCCCGAGTCGCCGGCGATGCCGCGCTGTTGTTCCCCCTCCATACACATTCCAGTACCTATTTCTGCCGCGTTCATAGGTACTTTTTCTGCCACCTCGAGTGAGCGTCCTCTTTGACCGAGGCTATTATGGCACATTTGACATGCAAAGGGAGTCAAAGCATGACACAACTACTATCCACTGTGCCGCTGGCCGCGCTACAATGCGTGAGGCAATGAAAGATAGACGCGTCGGCAACGACAGTGGTCGATTTGGAGGTCTGCATGTTCTGTTCCACCTGTGGCAGCCTCAATCCAGCGACTGCCCGGTTCTGTAATCACTGCGGCGCGTCTTTGGTTCCGACTCTGGAGACACTGGCAATATCCGCATCCCCGCTGGTAGATCGGGCGCCCGAGGAGGAGCATGGCGAGCAAAGGCGAGTTGTAACGGTACTGTTCGCTGACCTCACCAGCTCTACCGCTCTGGCAGATGGAATGGATGCGGAGGATGTGCGCGCTCTCCTGACTGGGTTCTTTGCCACCATGACGCGAGAGCTGCACCGCCATGGCGGCACGGTCGAAAAATATATCGGCGATGCGGTTATGGCGGTTTTTGGCCTGCCTATAGCGCATGAAGACGATCCAGTGCGTGCGGTGCGGGCAGCGCTGGGCATGCAAGCGGCATTACGCGACTTCAATGAAGAACGTCGTGCTCTTGACCCTACTGCCGACATGCTTCAGATGAGAATTGGCATCAACACTGGTGAAGTCGTGGCCGCCAGTGAGGTGGCTGAAGGAAGCGATTTCTTGATTACCGGGGATCCGGTGAACGTAGCCGCGCGCCTGCAGCAGGCGGCTTCGCCCGGGATTATTCTGGTGGGTCCGCGCACCTTTCGCGGCACCACTGGAGCGGTGGTGTATCGCTCGTTGCCGCCGGTAGATATCCGTGGAAAGCCTCGCCCGATCCGAGTATGGGAAGCGCTGGCGCTCGTGGACCCGGGCCTCGCCCCCGTACCTCGGCCGCGTGGAGTACAAGGGCAGCGCACTCCGCTGGTGGGGCGTGAAGTCGAGCTCCATCTGTTGGAATCTCTCTACTCTCGGGTGATTGGCGAGAGACGCCCGCATTTGGTGACTATTGTGGGGATGCCCGGTATAGGTAAGACTCGTCTGGCTCGCGAGTTCATTACGGCGGTCCGTGCCGCAGCCGAGGCGAACGACGACGTCGTGCCGCAGGTGCTGGATGGGCGCTGCCCACAATATGGAGAGGCTATCACGTATTGGCCGCTAGCCGAAATGTTACGAGTCCTCTGCGATTTCAGCGCACTGGATCCAACCGACGTCGTGCGCGCAAAACTGCTGTCCAAGGTGCGCGCCACTCTGCTGGCCGCCGGACGCACTGATGATCCCGAAGTCCTGGCGGCGTTTCTTGGCTATACCATCGGCATAGACATGGTAGCTCAACGGCAGGCTCTGCTCTCTGCCGATCGACAACAGCTGCAGGAACGGTTGCAACGAGCCTGGCGCACCTTTTTCGAGTCGTTGGCGGCTGACCGCCCGCTCCTGATGCTAGTAGACGACATTCACTGGGCCGACGATATACTGCTGGATCTGCTGGAGTATGTCGCCGTTCGTGCCAGTGGCGTCTCCATGCTACTGATCTGTCCCGCGCGCCCGGAACTCTTGGAGAAGAGGCCCGACTGGGGTGGCGGAAAGCGTAATTTTGTGCTACTCGGCCTAGAAGCTCTTTCTGGCGACGATGCCCTGAAGCTGGTGCGCCAACTGCTACCTGGATCTGATATTCCTGAGAGCCTGCGCCAGAGCATGCTTCTAAAAGCCGAAGGCAATCCCTTCTACGTGGAAGAAATCATCCGCATGCTGGTAGACCGAGGTATCCTGATCGCGTCAGATACCCACGGTAGCTGGCGAGTTGCTCCAGCCTGGGAAGGCAGCAGCGAAGTTATCGACCCAGCAATTCCTGATACGGTACAGGGAGTTCTGGCGGCGCGATTAGATCTGTTGAGCGAGCGCGAGCGAGACGTTTTGCAGCATGCAGCCGTCATAGGACGCTACTTCTGGCCTGACGCGCTGCGCAGCCTGCATGCTCATCTTGACCCCTATCTCGAACAGACACTGGCATCCCTGGAGAATAAGGGTATGATTCATACGAGTGAGCGCAACGAGGCGACGCTTGCGCCGGCGAGGGAGCCTATTTACTCCTTCAATCATGCGCTGACTCGTGATGTAACCTATTCGACGATCTCTCGTGCGCGGCGTGCCCATGAGCACGAGCAGGTAGCTTCATTCCTGGAAAGACTTGCCGAGGGGCGCGAAGCGGAGTTTGCTGACCTCATAGCGCAACACTACCAGCAGTATTACATGCAAGCGAATCTGTCTCGTTCCCGCAACAGCGCTACTCGTCTCGCGGTGCGTGCTAAGGTGGTGCGGTATCTCTCGCTGGCCGGCGACCAGGCAGCGGCTCGCCATGCCGCGCAGAAAGCGGAGCGCTATTTTTCGGATGCGCTCGAGCTTCTGGAAGAAGACGCTCAAGCGGAAGACGTTCCGGAACAGGTCGAGCTACTGATAAAGCGCGGCGAGGCCCATTGGTCACAGTTACAAGGAGACGATGCCTGGGCGGATTACCGCAAAGCATTGCGCCTCTGGTCGCTGCTCAGCAACGTCAAAGTAGCTGGCGGCGACATTGGTCCTACCTTGCTTGGTGGATTCAGCGCACCGGTGGCGGCTGGAGGTAGCGAAGAGATCATTGCTGTCGGCACAGAGCTGCATGAGCATCTCGCATTACCGTCTCAGTGGCGCAGCTATGGGCTACGGCTCTACCGCCTAGTAGTTCTCCTTCCTACCCGCCATGCGATGTTTTTCGGGCAGCCTCCCTCCCATGAAGAGCTGCTGCGGTACCTGGAAGAGGGGCTGCGTCTCCTGCAGGAATTCGGGCAGCGCCATACGTCGGACGGCGCTGCCCTTCTTACCGCCAAAAGCTTCTTCTGGTGGTCGTGGGGTGAGAGACGAGGCGAACGCGAGCTGCTTGATGCGTTGCAGAGCGCGCAGGAGGCTGCTGCGATCACCAGCGAGCTGAGTGACGCGCGTGGTGCCTCGGAGGCCCTGGATGCGCTCGGTAATCTGCAAAGTATAACCAACGACCTGCGCGGCAATGTGGAAAGCCAGTCGCGCCGCCTCTACTGGGGGCGTCGGCTGGACGACAGCACCGAGCTCGTTGACATACATTCTGAGGTTGGCACTGCCTACGCTCTGGTTGGTGACTATGCCGAGGCGGTAGAACAGGGCCACGCAGCGTTGGAGCTGGCTGCAAGCACAGAAATCCTGGAACTAGGCGCTCGGGCCGCTCGAGCGCTTCTGGTTTCGTACTTTGAGTGGGATCACTGGCAGGATGCCATTGCTACCGGACAAAAACAGCTTAACCTGACCCAGCCTCGTGCGCTTGGCGCTTTGCGTTCGAGCCAACACCGGTGGGCGCTTCTGGCTTGGGCTATTGCCCATACCCGACGAGGCGAGCTTGACGAAGCGGAACTTTTGGTGAGACGCATGACTATGGCGGCGGATCGCAGCGAAATACAGTTGATTGAATTAATGAAAGGTCGGCTGGCGCTGGCGCGCGGCGCAACAAGGGAAGCGCGCCAATTGTTCCTTTCGGCCTATGAGGCGAGATCGGGTCGAGTGCTGCTGCCGGTGCTGCTAGCCGAGCTTGCCGAGCTGGGAGCTCGCACCGCCGATCTAGAACTGTACGAGCGATTTGGCGCACAGGCAGCCGAACTGGGGTGGCGTTCCGGATCTCGTAAAGCGTTGGCACAGGCTTTTCGAGCTCGGGGCATCGTCGCGATCGCGCAGATGCGCTGGGATGATGCTCTGGCCGACCTCGAAAGCGCACTGGACCGTTATCTGGACATGGGCACCAAGTGGGAGGAGGCGCGTACTCGCTATGCGCTCGCAGGCTTGTATCAACGCCGAACCGCCGGAGGCGACGAAATCCGTGCTCGCGAGCAGCTGACACAAGCGCTTGCTCTGTATGAGCCGCAGAGGGCAGTACGAGATATTGCCCGAGTCCGTGCGGCGCTGGCCGGGTCGGATGTGCGTCTGCCCCGATAACTATGGCTCCAGGATTCTTCATTCACGGGATTCTCACTGAATTCTAAAGAAGCGATGCTATCATCTTCTTGTCACCGCACTACTATATCCGGCTGTATCCGGGTCAGGAACGGTTGGGGGAGAGGATACGTATGGCCAGTATTCCGGCTACGGATAGCTCTGGCAGCCGCCCAGCGGCAAAGGCCGCATCGGTCACGCTGCAGGTACTCGCCATTACCCCGGTGGCGCGCGATACCGTGACTCTGGCTCTGGTGCTTCCTGGAACTACGCGAGCGCCGGGACAGTATCTTCCCGGGCAATTCATTACGCTGGCGTTCCCAGGAAAGGGAACCGTTTACTACCGTTCATACTCACTCTGCGGCGACGGGCGAAGCGAGTATCCTTGGGAAATTACCGTCAAGCGGCACAACGCTGGGATCGTATCCAGTTACATCTATGCCCATGTGCGGCCTGGCATGGCGCTACAGGCAAGCATGCCGGAGGGGCGATTTACTCTTCCGCTGGTCACTCATGCCAACCAGCTTCTTGTCTTCGTCGCTGCCGGCACCGGCATAACACCTATTTTCAGCATGTTGCGCGCTCTTTCGCTGCGGCCCGGTGAAGAGCGGCCACGCGTCCTGTTACACTACGGGTATCATAGCCCTACCGACGCCATTTATCGGCGCCGAGCTGGCCGCACTTGACCCAGAGCGCCTCTGGCTTACCCAGTGGCATTATGTAGCGACCAGTGGCCACCGCCTGGGAGTAGACCAGGTGCTGTCCTCGCTCGGAAGTGACGCGGGGGGCGCCGAGTGGTATATCTGCGGACCAGCGAGCTTAAAGCGAAATCTGGAATCGGCTCTGCCGCGGCATGGAGTACCGCCGTCGCATATCCATACCGAAGCTTTCGCCAGTCCTGCCTCTCAGGTTTCAGCCATACCCGGCGCACCGACCGCTGGCCATATTCGGCTGGCCGACAGTGCAGCGGTCCTCGATTCTCGGGCGGGCGAAACCGTTTTGCAGACGCTGGAGCGCTACGGCTATCGCCCTGATTTCAATTGTCGCACCGGCTCGTGTGGAACCTGCCGGCTGCGCTTGCTTTCCGGTAGGGTACAGAATGGCGGCGGAGACGGCCTTACTCCAGCAGAGCGAGCCGCAGGTTACGTTCTTAGCTGCGTGGCGGTACCGAAAGGCGACATCTCCCTCATGGGCGCTGGACGTCCAGTGGCCGGACGCTCTCGAACCGCGGGCACTCACATTGCCGCACGCCGCCACATTGCGAAAAGGAGATTGCGGATTGGGCTGGTCGCGGCAACCATAGGGTTATTTCTCACCGCGTGGGGCTTCACCAACCATTCTCCAAATAGCCAGGCGGCAGGCTCCTCATCGAATTCTTCACCGAGTGCGACGTCGCCGTCCAGTCCAAGCTTCTTTCCTTCGGGGAACGGCGATTCCGGCGGGCAGGGACAATCGAATCCGGGCGGGGTCTTTGGGCAGCCGAGCCAGAACTCTCCCAACACCAGCACAGGAGTTTCTTGAAATGATGCGGGGTGCCGAGAATAATCAGCGTGCGCTGGTGCAGCGCTCTGGCCGTCCCATGGCCACCGATGTCAGCGTACAGATCTCCGCCACTAGAGAAAAGCTTCCGGACGCCGAGCGCGCGGCGGATAACTGCATGCGGTGGTTTGAGGAAGTAGATCTGCGGTTGTCGCGCTTTCGAAGCGAGAGCGAGCTCTCTCATCTAAATCGTTCCGCTGGGCGCTGGTTTGCTGCGTCACCCGCTGCTCTACGCCGCGACTGCGGTGGCGTTGCACTCCGCACGTGCCAGTTCGGGCCGGTTCGATCCTACACTGTTATGCGAGATCGAGGCGCTTGGTTATGATCGGGACTTTGCGCTGATTGCCGAGCGCGAGACGGTTGGGTCCCAGGCCCGCGAACCCACCGCACGGCCGCCTTTTGTTCCTGGAAAGTGGCGAGGCATAGAGCTTGATCCAGCCGGCCGGCGTATCCGGTTACCGAAGGATGGTCGGTTAGACCTGGGAGGCATCGCCAAGGGTTGGGCGGCGGATGTGGCGTTCCACCGTTTTGGTCTGGAGTTTGGCGGTGTGCTTATCAATCTTGGAGGTGATTTGCGGGCGCACGGTGGACCACAGGAGGGCGAGAACTGGTCGGTAGGCATTCGTGACCCACGATTTGAGCGAGTGAAGCCCAAGGCGCTACCCCCCACCGGAACGCCCACGCTGGAGCCGATGCAGACACAGACGGAACCTCCCACCGGCTACGCCGCCATCCTTGGCGTGAGTCGCGGTGGGTTGGCAACCTCTGGCGCGTTACGACGCTGGTGGCTCCAGAATGGTAAGCGGCAACATCATCTCCTAAATCCTGAGACTGGGTTGCCGATGGAGCTTTGGATTGATGCCGAGGCCACACCGCGAGCGGCTGCTGGCACACGGCCGCTCATTGCCACGGCAACCGCTCTGGCTCCGACCGCCGCGCGGGCGGAAGTGGCGGCCAAGGTGGCATTGCTACGCGGCTATCCACTGGCTCTCCGGGAGGTGGAGGCGGCATGGGAGCGTCCGATTCCTCTGGGCCGCGGCATGCCGATAAATGCTGACGCTGCCGTCGCGCTGGTGCTGACCGTCGGCACCGGTGAGATTGCAGTCTCGAGCAATCTAGAGTCGTATCTTGCTACCTGGGGCTCTCTGGGACATGGCTTAAAGACTACTGCCCGCTTGACTTGACAGGGGCATACCCTGTGGAACATACTCACCGGGCATAGAATCATGGAATCTATGCGGACTACCCATAGTCCATCTAATCTCACCAAAGTTCAATACGTATAGGCAGTGATGGGGACAATCCGGGAAGTGATCTGGTGACTTCAGAGAGCGACGCATCTGCTGAAAGCGGCGCCACTGGTATTTCCACGAAAAGACGCCCCTGAGCCAAGCGGCGAATCACGCTACCGTTGTGTAGTAGCCGTTTTCGGGATGTGCCCGTTAGCGCACATCGGCTTGCTTTTACCAAGCCGGTTAAGGCTTTAGCTCTGCTGTCGCCTCGTGCGCGAAGTAGGGGTAGAGCGAATGGTGGTGGTACCACGAGTGGCCGATATCGATTGGCCCTCGTCCTCCGTGCGGGGACGAGGGCTTTTTTTATGCGCTGGTTTTCGGCGATTTGCGGTGCCGTATGAGAGTAGGAGCAGAAATAGCGTATGGAGCGTATTCGCACAGTAGACCTGGGTGCCCATGTAGGCGAGCATGTATACGTCGCCGGATGGCTTCACTCTCTACGCCGCCTAGGCGGAATCAGCTTCCTGATCATTCGGGATGGCTACGGTATGGTGCAGACCGTAGCCGGAGAAGAGGCGCTCCGCGTGCTGGCGGAGGCTCACGCGGGTGTTGAGAGTGTCCTTTCGGTCCGGGGAACCGTGGACTTGGCACCGCAAGCACCTGGCGGCATTGAGCTCTCCCAGCCCGAGATACATATCATCAGCAGTGTGACGGTACCGCCGAAAGTAGTGCTCAGCAAGCGTGAGCTTAAGGCCAGTCCTGCGACTCAGCTCGACTATGCGGTGATCGCAAATCGGCACCCCAGCCGTCGGGCGGTGCTGCGACTCAGCGCGGTGACCATGGACGCGTTCCGGCAAACGTTGCTAGCGCAAGGATTTACCGAGATACAGACCCCGAAGATCGTGGCTGCCGCCACCGAGAGCGGCTCCAGCGTCTTTGCGCTAGATTACTTTGGTCGGCCGGCGTATCTGGCGCAGAGTCCACAGCTCTATAAACAGATGATGGTCGGTGTCTTTGAGCGTGTCTTTGAAGTGGGTCCAGCCTTCCGAGCCGAGCCGCATGATACGACTCGTCACCTTAACGAATTCGTCAGTCTGGATATGGAAATGGGTTTTATCGACGACCACTTCGCGGTCATGGCGGTGCTTCGCGATGTCGTGGCCGCCATCTGCGCCGCCCTGGTGGATCGCTGCCACGCTGAGCTGAATTTGCTCGGAGTTGAAATGCCGGAGGTGCAGTCGCCGATACCGCACATCACTTTTGCGGAAGCACAGGAGCTGATTTATCGCTTGCACGCCATCGACGTACGGGGTGAGCCGGACCTCTCACCTCAGGATGAGCGCCTGCTTGGTGATTGGGCTCGGCGCGAGTACGGGAGCGAGTTTCTCTTCGTGACCGGCTATCCTACGAGTGCACGTGCTTTCTACACTGCGCCCGACCCCGAGCAACCCAGGTATTCGAATTCTTTCGATCTTCTATTCCGCGGAGTCGAGCTGGTTAGCGGCGCACAGCGGCTGCATCGCTTCGAGGACTATGTCGCGGTCCTGCATGAGCGTGACCTGCCTCTCGAGCCGTTTGCCGACTACCTGGAGGCATTTCGTTACGGTATGCCTCCGCATGGCGGCTTTGCCATTGGTCTGGAGCGGCTCATCATGCAGCTGACGGGGATAGCAAACATCAAGCTGGTGGCGCTTTTCCCCAGAGACCTACACCGGTTGACGCCCTGAGCCCGTCGTGACGTATCTTATGGCCGGCTCGCTGCCACCGCTCCGCTGATGACTTTATTCACCGGCCCGGACCCCATGACCACGACGACATCGCCGTCCCGGCGACGCTCACTCAGGAGGGCAGCGGTCTCCTCGTAGGTGCCGCTGTAATATACCGCCCGCTCGCGCCCGGCGAAAGCCGGGCGCTTGGTAATCTCTCGTACCAGGTCGCTGCCGTGTATGAGTCCAGTGTCCACCTCGCGTGATGCTTGTATCTCGACTATGGCTACCTCATCGGCCTGGTCGAATGCTTCGGAAAACGGCTTGAGGAAACGATGCAAGCGAGTATACAGTGTCGGCTGGAAGACCGCTATCAGCCGTCGATTGGGAAACTGCTGCCTCGCGGTCTCGAGGGTAAGAGTGACCGCGTGCGGGTGATGTGCGTAGTCGTCCACAAAGGTTACGGTACCATCAGCAATTACCTCGAAGCGGCGGCGAAGCCCTCGGAACTCTGAAAGCGCCGCCACCAGCACATTCCGTGGAACCCCTATGACGTCGGCGGCAGCGGCGGCGGCCAGCGCATTGTAGATATTATGCGTCCCCGGCGTCGCCAAGCTAACAACGCCTAGTTCCTGGCGACCTGCGTTCAAGGTAAAACGGGTGCTCTCTCCGCCGACAAGATGGGTAGCGCGCACGTCTGTGTCGTCACTCTCGATCCCGAATGTGTACACAGTGCCGGGCCAGTCCCCAAGTTGGGCGCGCACATCTAGACAACCAGGGCTGTCGGCGTTGAGCACCAGTGTAGGCGGGGGCTCATGGGGATGGCTCGGTGTCACATCCATTCCCGCGAGGAAGCGAGTGAACGCGTCGCGAATCTCGGCATACGACGCGAAAAACTCTGGGTGGTCGTACTCGACAGCAGTCAAGACGACGACCCGTGGATGGTAATAGAGAAAGTTGTAGTCGAACTCGTCCGCCTCATTGATGAATAGCGACCCATGCCCTAGCCGTATGTTGCTATTCCATTCAATAACAGTTGCTCCCACCTCTACGGTTGGATCAAGTCCGCCAGCTACCGCCAGGCTGCCGAGCAGTGCGGCAGTAGACCCCTTGCCGTGGACGCCGGCTACCGAGACGCCAGTGCTGCCCCGCATTAACAGGCCGAGCAGCGCTTGCCACTTCACCACCGGGATACCACGGCTGCGTGCCAGCGCCAGCTCGGGGAGATTAGGCTGACGATACAGAACCGCCGGGGATACCACCACGAGATCGCTACCTTCGATATGTGATACGTCATGACCAGTAGTAATGACAATGCCTTCGCTGTTCAAGAGCTTTGACATCGTCGTCTCGGCGACGTCACATCCAGATACGAGCGCCCCATACTCACGAGCAAGCCAGAGTGCCGCCGAGATACCGCTGCCGCCGGCTCCTACCGCATGGATACGCCGGCCACGAATACCAGCGGCAAACAATTCTCCGACCTCTTGCTCACCCTCTGCCATGATTTGCTCCTGCCCAATATATGATGACTGCCACGCTACCAATCGCCACGCAGTAGAACTTCTAGATCCAGCTCGACGCCGAAGCGATCCATTACGGCGCGTCGCGCAAGAGAGATCAACGCTACCACGTCAGCGGCGGAGGCGCCGCCAGGATTGACGATAAAGTTGGCATGTTTCGCAGAGATTTCCGCCTTGCCTATGGAAGCTCCCTTGAGACCAGCCGCTTCAATCAATCGTCCAGAATAGTCCAGCGGGGGGTTCTTGAAAACCGAGCCGGCACTGGCCTGCACGGGTTGGGTGTCTTTGCGATGTTGGCGATAGGCGTTGACACGATCTTGCACTTCTTTAGAGTTGGCCCGCTCGAGCAGAAACGTTGCCTCGACGATCATTTCCGCTGGCTCGATCAACTCTCGCGGCGGGCTGACTGGTGTTCCATCGTCGCCAAAATACACCCGCCGGTGATCGCGGAATCGACTGTGCCGGTAGCCGAAGTCCAATTCTCCAGCCGAGAGAGTGCGGATGACCGGCTGCCCCGAGCTTTCTGTGTCGCCCCCGACAAACAGGATGCGTGCGGTCTGCAGGGTGTCGGCGATACAGCGGCCATGTGCGCCGGCATTGCTGACGACGGCGCCCCCAATAGTTCCAGGCACGCCGGCTCCCCACTCCATGCCGGCAAGTCCGAGATGGGCCAGGTCGTTCACCAGCTTTGGAAGACTGACTCCGGCGCCGGCGGTGAGCAGAGAACTCCGGCTGTCTTGTTCCGCCAACGACCAGCGGGTTATGGCCATGCGGGCGACGATACCGCGCGCTCCGGCATCGGCATAGAGAACATTGGTTCCGTTACCCACCAGGAGGAGCGGCCATTGATGGCAAACGGCCAGCCGGGTGAGCTCAAGTAGATCGCCCTCGTCTTCGATGCTGATCCAGACGTCGGCCGGTCCTCCAACTGCGAAGGTGCCATGGCGTGCCAGTGGTTCGTTTACACGAAGCGCCCGCCCGAAGCGGAGGCGTAATTCTTCCACCATAGTGGCGGTGTCGTAGGTGGGCATTGGGGAGCGTCCAGTCGCACTCAAGAGCGTATCACGAGTGTGTTAGATGTTGGGTACCGTATAGGAGTATGCTTTGGGCACGATCACTACAGTAATCCCGGTAAACATACTGTAAAATACGTCACGCGGCAGATATTTGATGTAGTACTCCGAGGAGTCTACTATGGTTAGACCCTGGCTGTCACCATTGGTCATCACGAGAAAGTGGCCGCCAGAGAAGAAGTGAAAATATCCGTAGGAGATGCGTACATTCACTATGACCGGCAACCCAAGGGTATGCGTAATATACACCAGCTGATTATAAGTAAGATGGTCGCTAACGTCCGCCCGATAGCCGAATGGAGCGACCCCCCGCTGATAGCCGTTAATAGTGAGGAGCCCGCCGTCCAGCGATATGTCCGGCTGCATTGTGTCTATGAGCTTCCCGATGTTTGCCCGCTGAACCCCCCAGGCGGTCAGGACTTCGGAGGCGGTGGCGGCGCTGCAATCGGCATCACCCCATGCCTCGAATTGCGCCCGATTGTCGTACAGATCCGGGCGCAGCAACTGAGTTTCGGGCTGAACCCGTCCAACCACCGAAGGCGCCGAGACACTGCCCGCGCTTGAGGCAAACGCCGTCTGCATCAAATTCTGCGAAGGCTCGCCCATGCCGCCGATAGTGGCAAACAGCGCCACTAGCATAACCAGCACCGACAGTATCACACGGGTAACCGACCAGGGACTACGCGCTCGCTCGATCAACATCCGGGTATCGACGCGACGTCTCGGCCCGCTACCCGGCAGGACTTGGTGGAACGCGGCGAGATCAGGGATACTGTCAGGAGCTACACTCACTATCGGATAGCCGGCGGGAAGTGACATACCTGGCACCGGCACCAGCTCGGCCCCGCCACTGTTCGCGGCGTAATGATCCCAGTCATGCTCTTCAGTCTGGCTGCCTTCTTCTTCATCCCAATCCGCCCAGGACGTGGATTCGGGTCTTCCGTACGGCGGATCTAGCCGGCCCTCGCGAGTTCTGGCAAGCGCGGGGTTTGACGACTGGGGGGCATGGGAGTGGGGACGGGGACGAGCGGCCTGAGGAATCGAGGGCAATTTCAGCGTTCCCGGCAGCTGGGCCAGCGGACGCGCCGCGCTCTTCTCACGTGGGCGAGCTGGAAGCGGCTCCGAACGAAGTGAGAGCTTGGATGGCTTGGAAGGTCCGGCCGTTCTACGTTGTGCGATGTCCTGCGGCGAGAGGACGGTCGGCATCTTTGGTATCGATGCGAGGGTCCGCGGCGATGCGCCCGGCAAGGATCCGGGCTGCTCCACTTTTTCCTTCTTCGCTTTAGCGCGTGGTGTTGCTTTGCGGTTAGACCCCCGGTCCTGACTCATTGCCGTACATGTCCTCTCTAGAGGTCGTCTAGGGTCCCTATGGCGGCACCGCTAGCATCATAGCCAAGTCGCATCTCAACCGTCAAGAACGCACGCCTTAGGTACCAAGAACCTCTCACCTCTTGCCAGTAACTCGGATCTCCCGTATACTTGCGTCGGCAGCTTTCTCAAGCGGCCTCAGTCTCCTGCTATTGAGGGGTCCTGGGTTCTTTGGTAGGTTGTCCGGTAGTTCTGCACGCATAGGTACAGCTGAGGTATGCAGGCGAGCCAGTGATTGCTCGCTATGGAAAGGGTGTGTGGTGTGTCGACATCCGGTACTCCAGGCGATCAGCAGGTTGCTGCCACCGGCTCATCGGGCAGTTCTTTGGCGACTCTACCAGCAGAGCTCGAAGAGTTTCTCCAACCGGGCAAGACCCCAACTCGTATACAACATGCCATCAACTGGGCATCTAGGCGAGATCCGGAAGTTCTAGAGAAGCACAAGGCACTAAAGCATCCGGTTGCCGCCTTTGAGGATATTCAGAAGCTACCTCTTGAGCAGCTGGACGCTGTGGCTAAGCACTTCGCGCGGAAGTATCGCGACCGGGCTCTGGTCACCGGCGCAATAACCGGCCTGCCCGGCGGGCTCTGGGCTCTGGTCGCCGCCGGAGCCGATGTGCAGCTCACTGCTATCTATGCCGTGCGAATGGCGTCCGATGTTGCTCAGTCGTACGGCTACGATACCTCTCTCGCAGCCGAGCAGGCTCATCTGGCCGAAGTATTGGCCCTGGCGGCTGGAGTTGATAGTCTACGGGGCGTTGGGAACTGGTTGACCCGCGAAGGGTTAGCTCATATCCTGCCTGAGCTGCTCCCTAAAATCATGATGCGCCTGAGCGTAGAGTTGACTGAGGAGCAGGCCGGCAGGCTGGTAGGTCGGCTCATTCCAGGTGTCGGCGCGGTGGTGGCCGGAGCCATCGATTACACGTTCCTACGGGTGGCGGGCGAGCGCGCGGTTGCGTACTATCACAACCGCTACCTCGTCGACCATGGCCTCCAGCCGGAGAACCCGCATTTGAGCCTACCGGCGCGCGCTTTTGCCGTCTTTTCTCCTGATGAGGCGGCATCGCCATCCGCCGAGCAATCGCCAAACGTGGTTGAGGGCACCCTGGCCCATCCGGCCCTTCGGGCAGTAGCCGCTCCCGTGCCGGCCCCCAAAACACCTAACCGCCCGCCTGAACTGCGCATCAGATTTTGGCTGACGGTCTTCGGCATTTTCTTTTTCTTCATTACTATAGCTGCCTGTGCCGCCTTGCTGGTGCTTGCCGGAAACGGAGTTCATAGCCTCATGCATTAGTCAGGCATTGGTCCTGCTATATATGCAATTAGGTGGCGGAGGCAGACTGAAAACCCCTCCTTGCATCATTCTTATGGTCGTGCTACCATGTCACAATACGAGAGCGCGGTAAGGCGAGGTTAGCCTGCTGGCATGCTGTGTGCGAAAGCGCCTCACGATAGTAAGAACGCATTGAAGCGTTCTGTAATGTGGTCTTGTCCTATTATGGTCTTGCGTGCCCGGTGCGGGATGTCTTTCACCTACACTGAGCAGGGCTCGTACGATGCCCAGTCCAGGGCCGGAAGAGAGTCAAAGCGAACATCATTAGCACGGGCAACAGGAAGGGTATGTGGATACGGCGGCAACGACTCCTGGTTCGTTTGCTACTAGTTCGGCCCTTCTTGTCGATGCCCAACTCCGCCAGGTAGGCGGAGGACAACGTCCGCTTGCGATTGGCTGTGATGCCCCAAGAGAGCCACGTGAGCCCACGTCATCTCCTCCCCTCCAGTGCTGCATCTCTGGCTGAGTGTATGCTCCCGCACTTTTCGGAGAGCCTGGTTTTCACAGAGAGATGCAAGCCCGGTACAACTTCATAGAGGAGCCGAGTCGGGGATTGCCATCCCATTCTGCGCTCGCTGGTGATTTTATCTTTCGATGGGTGTTTACTGATCACTTACTCCAGCGGTTTTCCAGGCGAGTGGAAATGGCGGCATAAGCAAAGTAGGTGCGGCTCCTCTTCACAAAGAGCCGTGAGAATGTCCATTCCGCACAGCGTTATCCGTTCGTTCTTGCTCAGAAGCGGAAGAATAGTCACTTGATGAGAGAACGGTATGCGGAGTTGGTTTGCCAGCAGCACCGTAGGCAACGCTACTTCTCGAGAAAGACCAGAGTTTCATCGTTTCATAGATTGGTCTCCTGGCAAACGGGGAAGAGGGAGTAGGTATGGATCTGGTTAAGCGTCTTGAAGAGTATCGAGCTCAAGAGCGGGCTCTATCCTGGGAAGGAACTTTCGAAGACTATTTCAAAATCGCCAGCCATAACCCGGCTGTCGCCGAGCTATCGCACGCTCGTGTCTACAACATGATTGAGGCCGCCGGCACCGACACCAACCGTCTGGGAGACCCCAAGTACCGGTTTTTTGCCGATGAGATCTATGGCATCGAGCGGTCGCTGCAGCAGATCGTCGAATACTTCCATTCGGCGGCGCAGCGCCTAGAGGTCCGTAAGCGCATCCTTCTCCTGATGGGTCCGGTCGGCGGTGGAAAATCCACTATCGTCTCCTTGCTCAAGCGCGGCCTCGAGGCTTACACCCGTTCCGAGGCTGGTGCTACCTATGCCATCAAAGAATGCCCTATGCATGAGGAACCCCTACACCTCATTCCAAACGATCTGCGTCCCGAGATGGAAAAGGAATATGGACTCTACATCGAGGGCGACCTCTGCCCTCAGTGCCGCTGGCTGCTTGAGAATAAGTATAACGGCGACATCACCAAGATACCGGTTATCCGCCTGGTCTTCAGCGAGAAGCACCGCCAGGGCATTGGCACCTTCACCCCGTCAGATCCCAAG
>CAWENW010000007.1:0-44394 GCA_963810535.1 uncultured Chloroflexia bacterium | reverse complement strand
GCGTATATCCAGCTCACCCAGTTCTCAGAGGGCGCCGACCAAGCGCTGCGTGCCGACCTCAAAGCCGCGCAGGCGCAGCATGTGACCGGAATCATCCTTGATCTGCGGGGCAATCCCGGCGGATACCTCGACCAGGCACAGGCAGTAGCCAGTGAGTTCATCCCCTATGGACCAGGCGAGAACGTCCTGATCGCCAAGACCCGAACCAGCGAGCAGCCGCTGCCAGTCTCGAAAGGCGGAGTGGCGACTACGGTACCCCTTGCGATCCTGATAGACAATAACACCGCCAGCGCCGCTGAGATTACCGCCGGAGCCATTCAACAGCACCGGCCCGGTGTCAGCTTGATCGGCGAAAAAACCTACGGCACCGGTACTATACTCTCGACCTACCTGCTCTCGGATGGCTCCGCACTGGTGCTGGGCACTGAAGAGTGGCTGCTCCCGAATGGCCAGAGCATTTACCATAAGGGGCTTCAGCCCACCCAGCCGGTCGCCTTGCCCAGTAACGTCGTTCCGCTCTCACCATTAGTGGCGAAGGAAGACAAGTACACCTTACAGCAGATAAAGGCCTCGGACGATACACAGCTCCTGCAGGCTATCAAGGATCTCAGTAACGGGCAGTAGCCGGCCAGCCGGGCGTCGCCGCAGCCAACCAGCTGGTAAGCGTGGTTGCCAGCGCGCCCGGCTGCTCGATCGGCAGGTAGTGGCCGGCATCAGGAATGAGCGCGAGCGTCGCGCTCGGCAGGTGGTCGACCAGAAACTGGGCGTATTTGGGCGGAGTAAGCCGGTCCTCCTCACCAGCAATGACGATCGCCGGCAGGGAGATGCGGGGAAGCTCGGCCATCATGTCAAAGTCCTCGCAGGCAGCCAGATCGCGGTAGAGTATGCCCGGCAGCGTGGTCAATGCTTGCTCTCGGTACTCCGCGGCCAGCCTCTCATGTCCGGCCGCTACGCCGAGCGCGTCCAGCATGCGGATGGCCGATTCGGGGTCGCTGCGGGCCGATTCCAAAAGTTGCGGTGCGACTCGTAACCTGGCGCCCGTACCAATGAGCGCCAGACCCCGTACCCGTGATCCGGGGCGAAGTGCCAGAGCGAGCACGATAGCCCCGCCAAGGGAATGGCCAGCCACGTAAACGGAGCGAAGGTCAAGTCGCTCACAGTCTTCCTCTACCGCCGCGGCATACTCATCTACACTCATCGACTCCGGCCCCGGCGGGTCGTGCCGTGCGCCGTGGCCAGGTAAATCCAGCGCCACCACTCTTCCGGGCGGAAGCCGCTCGATTACCGGCTTCCAGACCAGCGAGCTGTCGCCACTGCCGTGTATAAAGACGAGAGTCGGCTCATCCATCATGCTAGTGCCGGCGCCGCTTTTCAGATACAGTGAGGGCCAAGGGCGCCGTCTCCTTTCTTTTCTTTGCGTGTTTGCCGCCACAGAATTCCCAGGGCAATTTTACATCTTACCCAGGTCACCTTTCACTCGTACATACGTCGTAAAAGAGCAATCTTCGAGCTCTGCCAGTATGGGACACTACTAGCGATGCCGGGCGGCACGGCTCGTGTGGAGGAATCAGCTCGTGAATGAGAAACCGCAGGACAAGCCGCGCGGACCAGACAGGCGGAAGCAGTTTGGTGACCTCGGAGAGCTCCTCGCGGCTGAGTGGCTGACGAGCCATGGCTACCACGTCCTCGCCCGCAATTGGCGGTCTCCGTTGGGGGAGCTGGATATCGTCTGCGAGTGCGGTGGCGAGCTTGTTTTCGTCGAAGTAAAGTCACGCCATGGACTTGCGCTCGGGGCACCCGAGGAAGCGGTGACTCCAGCCAAGCGGCGCCGGCTCATTAGAGCGGCGCAGTCGTATCTGCTCGGGCACGGCGACGAGCAGCGCCCCTATCGATTGGATGTCATCGCCGTGGATGTTGCGCCGTCTGGACGTGTACGGGAGATACGGCACTATCCAGGCTGTATTGAATCGGAAGGTTGAAGAGGCAATGCAAGACATTTTTGAGAACGCCAAACGGGTGGCCAACACCGCCGTCGAGCGCGCCGCTTGGGAGGCCGACAAGCTGCGCCGGGCAACGGCTCGACAGCGCGAGATCGAGTTAGCTCAACGAGAGCGCACCACGCTAGTCGATCAGATTGCCACTACACTGGTTGACCTGGATAAGCGCGGTCAGGTTACTCCAGAGCCCCTAAAAGTGCTCGCGCAACGGCTTCGCGCGCTCGACAACGAGGTGCGCAATGGACAAGATGAAGTCAAAGCTATCCGCACCGAGACCTTCCAACCTGGAACCCTGTCCATCAGTGTAACCCGGCAAGGCGCGGATGGCACGTCCCCGTGTCCCACCTGCGGCAAGCCAACCCGAAACAACGCCTCGTTCTGCTCCAATTGCGGAGCGCGTCTGCGTTAAGTGATAGACGCGTTGTATAATCGGGAAAGTGCAGCAGGAACGAGTTGAGCGGTACGGTCAACCCGGCCGCTGTCCAGGCTGCCTTCGAGATCTGCCGGGCTGGCAACACTGCATGTCCGTACCTGTGCGTATCGCGTAAAGGGATTACCGTCCGCATGAGCGTATCAGCTGAACCGGATGCACAGTCGAGCGGAAGCGCGACACGTAAACCAGCAA
This sequence comes from uncultured Chloroflexia bacterium, assembly GCA_963810535.1. Lineage (GTDB taxonomy): Bacteria > Chloroflexota > Ktedonobacteria > Ktedonobacterales > JADMIN01 > JAJPKE01. Next base: position 41,772 of record CAWENW010000007.1, on the reverse strand, counting down.
GAGCGAGCAAAGTTCTCAGCCGCAGCGCTCATGAAACCGCCCGGCTCGGTGCTCTGCTAGGTGAATTGCTTGAGCCTGGAGATGTCGTCCTGCTTCACGGAGACCTGGGAGCTGGCAAAACCGCCTTCACGCAAGGGGTCGGCCGCGGCCTGGGAGTTAGCGTAGCGATAAACAGCCCGACATTTACTATTCTCAAAGAGTATACCGGACGCATACCCTTGTACCATTTTGATTTCTATCGCATTGACCAACCCGAGGAGATCTGGACACTGGGCTTCGACGAATATCTCTCTGGGGACGGGGTCTGTATAGTTGAATGGGCGGAGCGTGGAGAAGCGACCGACACCGGCGAAGCGAGCGGCGGCCCTTCTCCTTGGCCGGCCGGTGGGTATTTGCGGATACACTTGCGGCCCCGAGGCAAACATGAGCGGTGCATGGAATTTACTGGGGTGGGCGAGCGCGGCCGCAGCGTATTGGACGCGTTTAATCGAGCGGCGGCATACGAGACGTGTAACACAGACGGAGCCGAGTGAGAACATGCTGCTTGCCCTTGACACATCAACCAGCTTTGCCGGCATCGCGCTGGTCCAGGGTCACCCGGGAGATCAATCCAGGCTGGTGGCAGAACTCAACTGGGACTCCGGCCGGCATCATTCCCGAGACCTCTTCACGCGTCTAGCTTGGCTACTGGACAGCCATCACCTGACTCCGTCCGGCTTGACTGCTATAGCGGTCGCCACTGGACCAGGATCCTTTAACGGTTTGCGCGTCGGGGTCGCTGCCGCCAAATCGCTGAGCTTCTCGCTCGGGCTTCCGCTCTACGCCTGCCCCACTCTAGACATCATCGGGTGGGGATATGCGAGAGATGTCGTGGCGTCTGGTAGCTACTGGGCGCTCTTGGATGCGGGACGCGGTCAAGTCTACGCCGCATGCTATCAGCGCATACCACCGGACGAGCCTTTTGGGCCTCTGGACGGCTACCATATATTCAGCCCTGTGGAATTGGCTGAGCTCATACTTTCCCAATCGGAGACGGCGGTCTTCGGCGGTGAATGGACCCCAGCTACCCGCGCGACGCTGTTCGAGCTGCTGGGGGATCGGGTGAAGTTTCGAAGTGGCGTATCAAATCGCCCGGCAAGCTGGCTGGCAGAGCTGGCGATGCATCAGGCTAGGCGGGGCGAGAGCGCTGACATTATGTCGCTCGAACCACTCTATCTACGCCGTCCGGCTATTACCAAGAGCTCCAAGCTTGAGGTAGACGGCGCGGGCCTGGCTGAAGGCGACGAGAGAGAGTCGCTGGGCACGAGAGGAGACATCGCATGCGCTACGTAGTTGAGCGGATGACCATGGCCGATATTCCGCGTGTCGTGGAGGTCGAGCGAGTCGCTTACGCGCCCATGACGCCATGGCCTGCCAGCGCCTACCGAAAAGAGCTTGAAGAGAATCAACATGCTCACTATGTAGTTGTTCGGGATACCTTCATTCGGCCACCTTCCGATGCAGAGCCGATCCCGCCACCATTGCACACGCGTCGGCCGTTCCCACTCTCTCTTCTTCCCGGGCGCTCTCCGTTGACGCCAAATCCTAACCTGGCCTCGATCATCGGATTCTCGGGGCTCTGGCTCATGCTGGATGAAGCCCACATTACTACCATCGCCATCCATCCTAACTATCGCGGGCGCGGGCTGGGCGAGCTCCTGATCAACAGTTTGGTATCTATAGCGTACGATGTCGGCTCAGATCGAGTGACCTTGGAAGTGCGAGTTACCAACTCAGTGGCCCAGAACCTTTACCGCAAATACGGATTCGTGGTAGTCGGGACGCGCAGACGCTACTACAGCGACAACAATGAAGACGCGTACATCATGACCACCGATAACATCAATTCTTCCAGCTATCGCATGCTCTATCAACGGCTACAGACTGAGCTCTTCGAGCGGTTAACGGCCGATGAGCAGGCTGCCTCATCATCTTTGCGGTCGGGCTCCGACGACTAGCGATCAGCTGGCTACCGCCGTCCTATAGTCGAGTGCTAAAAGAGAGCATATATGCGCGTCCTTGGTGTCGAAAGCTCATGCGATGAGACTGGAATCGCGATTGTCGAAAACGGGCGGACCATTCTGGCGAACGTGGTGGCATCACAGGCCAGCGTGCATGAACGCTTCGGTGGAGTGGTTCCTGAGGTTGCCTCACGCCAGCAGCAGAGCGCCATTCTGCCGGTTCTCGAGACCGCACTGCAGCAGAGCCGCTCTGATTGGGCCGATCTCGACGCCATCGCGGTCACTTTTGGGCCTGGACTGGCAGGCTCGCTGCTCGTGGGGTTGACTGCAGCGAAGGCACTGTCACTGGCTCGCGGCCTTCCCTTCATTGGAGTAAACCATCTGGAGGGTCATATTTACGCCAACTGGTTACGCTCGTCGGCAACAGCCGAGCCTGCTGACGACCCACTGGAGTGGCCGGGCGATCCGACTTTTCCGCTGCTGGCGCTGGTCATTTCCGGTGCGCACACCGAACTGGTGCACATTACGGGTCACGGCCAGTACCAGCTGTTGGGCCAGACGCGTGACGACGCCGCCGGGGAGGCCTTCGACAAAGTCGCCCGGCTGCTAGGACTCGGCTATCCCGGCGGTCCGGCTATAGAGCGCGCGGCCGCGCTGGCCGTCGCCGACAAACCGTCGTCCGGCGGCAATCCATATCGCCTACCGCGAGCCTGGATACCAGGCACCTACGATTTCAGCTTTAGCGGCCTGAAGACAGCAGTCCTTCAGTTCCTTCAAGGAGCCGAGAAGGGTACCCGCAGCTATGGAGGGAGCAGCCGATACGCCCGCCACGCGAGAGAGCAAGGCAGCATCTCAGTTGAGCGAGTGGCGGCTGCGTTCCAGGAGGCAGTGGTGGATGTCTTGGCAAGCAAGACCGTGCGAGCCGCCCGCGCACTGGCAGTTCGGCAAGTTGTCATGGCCGGAGGAGTAGCCGCGAACACTCTGCTGCGCGAACGGCTCGAAGCCGTGCTGGCACCCCACGGAATACAACTTCGGTACCCAAAGGTCGAGTTCTGCACCGACAATGCCGCCATGATAGCCGCGGCGGGCTACTTTCAGCTGAGGCAGGGGCGGTCCAGTGACTTCGATCTGGACGTCTCGCCGAGCCTCCAGCTTCCTTTTGCCGCTGGCTAGAGCGCGGGCTTCGTGTCGTCGCTGGGCTCTGCTACTCGGTTCTTGGAAGGGCGAGCGTCGGAAGGCTCGAGTCGCCAGTAGATTCCGCGTTCCCGTGCCATGTGCTTCTCAGCGATTAGCTCGCGCCGGAGTGTGGCGGTGTCGTCGTGATAGCGAGCCAGAATCTGGTTGACATCTTTCTCGGTATAGGTTCGCCCATACTCAAACTGCTCGAGTAGCCACCGTAGGATGATTTGGCGCTTGCGGCGATAAGCGGGAATGTCCCGTAGCTTGCCGTCCTGCAGGAAATCACTCAGGACTTTGCGCTCCCAGGCATCCATCTCGATCTCATCCAAGATCGCAGCTTTTTCCGGGCGCGCGAGCAGCGAATTGATACGTCCAAGCCCCCGGCCATTCATGCGGTACACGTGGGTATTGCCGTCAGACTTCATTTCCACAAGACCGATTTCCTTCAACCGGCCCAGATGCCACGACACCGTAGACGGCTTGAGCCCCAGAATCGTCGCAAGCTCTTCGACACTCCGCTTCTCGGTAGCCAGCAGTCCTAGCAATCGCAGCCGTGTTTGATCAGCCAGAGTCTTCAGGTAGAGGAGCAACTGCTGCATCTCCAGGTGCTCCTCCGTCGGATCGGACGGCGTCGCCATCTGACTTCTCTCCTTCAAATTCGATCACTATCTACGTTGATGATCATCAACGTAGATAGTAATCGAATTTGCTTCCGCTGTCAAGGCGCTATATTTACACCGCTTACTTGACATGATGGAGCGAACGAGCCAATACTGCTAAAGGTGTACTCCTAGGAGAGACGCGGCCAGGCGCGCTGAAAGGAAGAAATCGATGATCTACAACGTTGCGCAGCTACTCAAAGCGCCGGTCGGTAGCCTACAGCGAGCCGAGCTCGACGACGATGACGACTTACAACTGGAAGACGACACGGTACAACTGGCCGGTCGCGTCAGCGGTCATGTCCGGATGCATCGCACCAACCAGGGCATATTCGTCGATGGTGAGGCGCAGGTGCCAATCGAGCTACAGTGCACTCGCTGCTTACGGACCTTCACCGAGATCGTGCCGGTGGAGATCCGCGAGCTGTACTTCCCTACCATCGACGTAGAGTCCGGGTTTCCGGTGCCTCCGCCGGCCGAAGACGATCTCTCCTTTCCCATCGACCATAATCACGTCGTAGACCTGCGTGAGGCAATTCGGCAGAATCTCCTCCTAGCCCTGCCTATCAAGACATTGTGTCGAGAGGATTGTGCGGGCCTCTGCCCGCAGTGCGGCAAGGACTTGAATGAAGGACCCTGCGACTGCGTGCTAGAGGTGGAAGACGATCGTTTCGGTCCGCTCCGCCACTTGCTGGAGCTGCCCGAGGCGTGATCACGGGGCGGGTCCTTCGTGCCGCAGCGTCCGCGAGACTGCTCACCTACTGCACCAAGGACCCGAGGTCAACTCGCTCGTCCGCCAGCGCGAGTTCTGGCACCTTGTTCCGTGACCGTATCACATTCTGGCAAGCTCGTAACTCTGAACCCTCATCCAGCTCTGGATCGCCTCCGCGGTTGAGGCCAAATGCCGCCAGCAGGCGTCCCTGCTCCAGGTAGAAAACCAGGAACTTTCTGCTCTCATAGGTACCGCGCACGATGGTACGGTCCCAGCTCCGGGCGAATCCCACATATTCAAGCGAGTGCTCATACTGGTCGGACCAGAAGCTGTAGATGTAATCGTATGGCTGCTGGCTGCCAAGTATGGTATGAGCGGCCGCACGGCCCTGCTTTTCGGCGTTATTGAAATGCTCCACTCGTACTCGCCCAAAAACCGGATGCAGCACGTTGGCCACATCTCCAGCAGCTACGACGTCGGGTATATTGGTTTGGCAAAACTCGTTGACGAGTATACCGTCGCCCAGGGCAATCCCGCTTCCCTGTAGCGTCTCCACCGCCGGTTCAATCCCTACAGCCGCGATTACCAGATCGCACTCCAGACGCGCGCCGTTAGCGGTCAGCGCTCTCTCCACCCGCTGATTGCCTTCTAGCTGTACGACCTGATCGCCGGTGATCAGCTCTACACCTTTCTCGCGATGAATCGCAGCCAGCACCGCTCCGGCATCGGTGCCTAGTACGGCTTCAAGGGGCGCTTCTCCACGCAGCACGGCAGTAACTTCAAGACCCATCTGGAGTAGCGAGGCGGCGACCTCGGCTCCAATAAATCCCATACCAACCACTACGGCGCGGGCGCCTGGCCGCGCCTCCTGACGGATAGCATCGCACTCGGCAACCGTACGTAGCTGATAGACGCCCGGAAGGTTCGCACCAGGTATATTGAACCGGCGATTCCTCCCGCCAATACAGAGCGCAAGCTTGTCGAAGTCAACCGCCTCCCCAGTCACCAATCGTAGCTGCTTCCTCGGAGCATCCACTAGTTGCACTTCGCCTCCGGTGCGGAGCTCGATATCGTGGTTACCGTACCAGTCCTGTGGCTTCACATACCAGGCGCTCAGATCTTCCTCGCCGCGCAGGTATGTCTTGGATAACGGCGGACGGCCGAACGGGATGCCCGGTTCCGCTCCCAACAACAGGATATGGCCCTGCCATCCCTCCTCCCGTAGCGTCACCGCCGCGTTACCGCCGGCAATCCCGGCTCCGACGATGACTACCACCTTATTACCGGTCGCTTTCATGGTGAGCCTTCTCTTCTACTGCCCGGCAGCGCGGCCTCCACACCTGCCAGCTCCAGCGATACATCGGCAGAACCCGTGCCGGAATACCGGTATAGTTGATCACCTGCGCTCTTCTCCGCCACAAGCGGCAGAAGCAGAAAAAGACATATCACGAGCCGATATTCGATATTCCAAAACGCGAGACCGCCGTCGCGTACGTCGGTATGCCGCCCACACCCACGCTCTCTACCGAGCAGGCCGCGACGCGGTTGGCGAAGTCCATGGCTGCGCCGGCATCACCGGTCTTATACAGCTGTACCAGGAAAGCCGCGGCAAAGACGTCCCCAGCACCGGTCGGATCTACCTCACGAGCTGGATAGCCGGGGAACTCTCGCGGAAGTTCACTACGCTGGTAGAGCACGGCTCCGGCGGCTCCGCGAGTCACGGCAATCAGCGGCACGTCCTTCGACCAATCTGATAGGATGGTATGCCCGGAGTGCCGGTTCTCCAGCAGCTCGAGCGCCTCATTTTGGCCGCTGCTGAAGTCTGCTGGAGACTCACGGATGTCCTCAAAGCTGAGAATCATAGCCCCCAGATGCGGGAGAATCTTATCCGCCAGATCGAATGGCACTGGAGACACCGCTCCGGCGGGATCGATCCGACGAAGCCAGCCCTGCGGAGTCGCCGCCAGCAATCTCTTGGGCGACCGGGAGAGGGCTGCGGCCAGCTCCGGCCCTATCTCTCCCGCGAGTGGCGCCAGTAAGATTACTGGAGCCACTCGCCACGCCTCAGGCACAGCGTCGAGTTCCAGAGGCAGGGCGCGGCCGCGGAGAAACTGCCGACGAACTCCTCCGGTGTAGATGTTTTCGAATATTGTCGCTTCAGGCGACGGGACCGCCCGAATATCCACGTGCGGGAGAGTTTCCCGAAGTGCCCGCAGTACGTCGGGCGTACAACTAGTGACTACGGCGGCATGCATGCCCAACCGGCTGGCGGTAAGCGAAGCAAATGCGACGCTGCCGCCGAGCCGCCAACCTCCACCGGGCAATAGATCGCGCGTGGCATGTCCGATGGCTACAAAGTCGGGCAAAGTATCAGTGCTAGAATCTGCCGGCAACTCGTTATCCTTCGGCGATGACGGTGGCGAGCACGTCGGGCGCGACGTTTCCTCCTGAAAGTATGACCCCCGCTCGATTACCATACAAGCGGAGCTTACCGAAGAGCGCGGCCGCGGCCGCAACCGCGCCGGTCGGCTCGACGACCAGCTTAAGGCGAAGCAGTAAGAAGCGCATTGTCGCACGCACCTCCTCTTCGGTGACGAGCACGATGTCCTCTACCAGGTCACGGACTATGGGCCAGGGTAGCGTCCCGAGCTGGGCCGTCCGTATGCCGTCGGCAAGGGTCTCGGGCGGAGCTATTCTCACTCGATCGTTGCGTAGCTTGGAGAGGTACGCATGGCTGGCCGCCTCCGTCTCCACACCGATCACGTGAATTCCTGGATGTCCTACCTTGCGGGCGGCAATAGCGGTTCCGGAGATGAGGCCGCCACCTCCCACGGGTGCAGCGATGGTATCCAGGTCGGGAACCGACTCGAGTAATTCCAGTGCCGCGGTACCGGCTCCAGCGATGATCATGGGGTCATTGTAGGGCGGAACCAGCGTAAGTCCACGTTCGCGGGCCAGTGAGTCGGCCAGCTGCTCGCGATCCTGGGTCAGTCGGTCATAAAAGACGACTTCGGCACCGTATTCTCTGGTGGCGGCTACCTTCACCGGAGGCGCATCGGTGGGCATACAGATCACTGCGGTGGTCTGAAAAAGACTGGCGACCAGTGCCACGGCCTGGGCGTGGTTGCCCGAAGAGAATGCGATAACGCCGCGCTCGCGCTGCTCCGGCGCGAGCGTAGCGATGCGATTGTAGGCTCCACGAAACTTAAACGCGCCACCGCGCTGAAATTGTTCGCACTTGAGCCAGACGGTCTGCCCGGCTTCGCGGTCAAAGCTATGCCCGGTCATGACCGGTGTACGATGTGCCTGGCCGGCCAGTCGCGCTGCAGCTTCTTGGATGTCGCCGAAGTCGACTTGGTGAGTGATAGCGGTTGCGTCGTCTGCCATCACGGTTTGCTCCCCTTTTCTTTCTACTCCACCACTATACGATACTCGCAAGGGCGATATCGCAATAGCGCATCGGCCGACACGTGATCACAACCCGGCTACGGCACCATTCTATAAGACTCGTAGTACAATAAGTACGTATCCTGGTCGGCTTCAACGTTATACTATGGTAAGCTGGTCGAGACGCGAAACGTGCTGCGTCTATCAGCCAAGCAACTATTGTCGCGAATACTAGCGCATGGACTGGCAGCGGAGGATGCCAGTTGACGAGGTGGGAGCCGTTCGGAGAGTCAGCGGGGAGCTCCCAGGGTGCCAGCCATCACCCTCACGAAGGTCATGGGCAAATCCGGCGGGTGACTGCCGGGACAGGACGTGGCCGGTGGCTAACAATAGAAGGGAAATGCCACACATGTGCGGCATTGTGGGCTACGTCGGCCCAAAAAACGCGACTCCGATTTTGATTGAGGGTCTGGCTCGTCTCGAATATCGTGGGTATGATTCCGCCGGCATTGCGGTTGTCTCCGAGGATGGAGCGCTTTATGTGCGCAAAGCGGCGGGCAATCTGGAGAAATTACGCTTGGCGGTCGCAACCGCTGAGCCCAAAGGCTACGCCGGTATCGGCCACACGCGTTGGGCGACGCATGGGCGTCCCAACGATACCAATGCGCATCCTCATTCCGACTGCACCGGCAACGTTACGGTCGTGCACAACGGGATCATCGAAAATTACACCGAGTTACGGGAGGTGTTGCAGTCTAAGGGCCATATCTTCCAGTCGGAGACTGATACCGAAGTGCTCTCTCATCTGATCGAAGAAGCTCTGCGAGACGGTGCCTCAACGCTTGTCGAGGCGGTCCGCCGTGCGCTACGTCAGGTAACCGGTTCTTACTCGATCGCCGTCATCAGCCGAGATTTCCCCGATCGGTTGGTTGGCGCCCGCTTGACGGGTCCGCTGATTGTGGGACAAGGCGATGGAGAGAATTTTCTCGCCTCGGATATACCGGCGATCCTTCGCCATACCCGCGAGATTACTATTCTGGAAGAAGGCGAGATCGTCGAGGTAACACGCACCTCCTTTACGATCACCGATATTGACGGCAACATCCTCGAGCATCCGGTACAACACGTGGAATGGGATATCGCCTCGGCTGAGAAGGGCGGATATCCACATTACTTCGTCAAAGAGATACATGAGCAACCACACGCGGTGACCCGCGCTCTGCTGGGCCGGACCCAGGTCTCCGAAAACGGGCATGTCTCGGTGCGGCTGGCGGAGCTCGAACGTTTGGCGAGCTCCGGTGCCCTCGATCAGGTAAACCGCATCGTCATCCTGGGCTGTGGGACCTCAATACACGCCGGCATGCTGGGCAAATATGCCATTGAACGCTGGTCACGACTGCCGGTAGAAACGTGTATCGCATCCGAGTATCGCTACGCCGATCCGATTGTGGGTCCTGAGACTCTCTGTCTGGCGCTCACCCAGTCAGGAGAAACCACCGACACGCTGGCAGCGACCCGGCTGGCGCGTGAGCACGGCGCACCTGTGATCGCGCTCACCAATGTGGTCGGCAGCGCCGTTACCCGGCTCGCCGGCGGGGTGCTCTACCTGCAGGCGGGTCCAGAGATCAGCGTGACCGCTACCAAAACCTATGTCACCATGGTCACAGTTCTCTATCTGCTCGGTCTCTGGCTCGGCGAGCGCCAAGGGGCGCTGGCGCCGGAGGAGCACAGCCAGATGCTCTCAGCGCTGCAGGCACTCCCAAGTCAAATGGAGCAGTTGCTCGAGTCGCCCGAGCTAGAGGAGCAGGTCTCTCAGGTGGCGGACATGCTCGCAAGCCGTGCCAGTTGCATGTTCATCGGGCGAGGGGTAGGGTATCCCCTGGCACTGGAGGGCGCGCTGAAACTCAAGGAGATCTCCTACATCCATGCCGAGGCCTACCCCGCCGGAGAGCTGAAGCATGGCCCCATCGCGCTGCTGGACCAGAACCTGCCGCTCATAGCTATAGCCCAGCGGAGCCATACCTATGACAAACTCATCAACAATGTCGAGGAGGTACGGGCCCGAGAGGCGCTAGTCGTTGCCGTCGCCACCATCGGCAACGAGGATATTCGACGACACACCGACTATCTCATGGCAGTACCGGATGCCCCGGAGCCGGTATCGCCGCTGCTCGGTATCATACCGCTGCAGTTACTGGCCTATCACGTCGCTCTGGCGCGCGACTGCAACATCGATCAACCACGCAACCTGGCCAAGTCGGTCACCGTCGAGTAGCCCACATACTGCTGTTGTCGCTGTTGTAGCGCGAAAATTAAGTTGATCACTGGAAAATTAAGTTGATCACTGGAAAATTAAGTTCGTCACTGATACTGATCTCCTCGTGCGAACTATGAGTTCCATGACCAACACTTCGTCAGCAATGCTAGCTTAAGATAATGGGTGAGACATAAAGACGAACGCATGTTCCGATGCCCAGTTCGTCCGCATGTCTCGCTCGAGCAACCTCAGTCGAGCGATCAGCATGATGCATAGTGCTGAACGTCGCTGGTGACTACGATCCTACCATAATTTGCTTCCCAGCGCCGACCCTTCCCGGCCTCCCGTTTCGCCTCAGCAGCCCATCATACACTGCCCGAAATGTGGTCATGAGCATGTCTACGTCCTCTGGTGTCAACTGTTTATCAGCGCGAAGAATGTGCGCCACTGACTCAGGTGTGCTTTCTCCCGGACTTAGAAACACGGCAACATGGGTCGTGCTTGCACCGTCCGCTGGCTCATCGCTCCTGGTCAGCTCCTCTAACGGAATCCCCACCCATTTCAGAAGCCTCAGCAAATTCTCGGGGTCCGGTACATGGTTCCCGTTAAGAACCCGATACAACGTCGTGTAGGACACTCCGGCTGCGCGCGCAGCCTGGCGTATAGATAGCCCCTGTGCTGGCTACTTCCGATATCGGCACAGCAGATGGGCGTTCTCAGGAGCAGATACCCTCCTCCCTCAGTTTGCAGGAAGGGTGTGTACAGGATAGAATCAAGCAGGGTCAGCCACCTGTCCTGCTCCACCCCAACCCTCTTTTTGAAGGAGTTCCATCCCTGTGCTCGGATTGCTCACTTCGCTCACGCGTTCAGTCCATCACTGGTTCTGTGGCCTGTACCAACGCCTCATTCAGTGGACAAAGCCACCCAATTGCCCTCCAGTGGCTGAAACGCTCAGCGACCTCGCTCGCACCAAGGCCGAACTCGTCGCAGAAAATGCGTTACTTCGTCAGCAACTGATCATCCTCCGCCGTCAGGTCAAGCGCCCAGCGTGTACCAGGACGGATCGGCTGCTCCTGGTCTTGCTTGCACGCGCAGGTAGCAGGTGGAAACAGGCGCTTTACATTATTCAGCCTGATACCCTTCTCGGTTGGCATCGTCAGGCGTTCCGCTGGTTTTGGCGACAGCGGTCTAAACCTGCCTCGACAAAACCCAAAATCAGTGCCGAGACGGTGGCCTTGATCAAATCCATGGCCCGCGACAATCGTTTGTGGGGCGCTGAGCGCATCCGCGGGGAGCTGCTCAAGCTGGGCATCCGGGTTTCCAAACGCACCATCCAAAAGTATCTACGCCCGGAACGTGCACGCCCTTCCTCCCAGACGTGGTCCACCTTCCTACACAATCATGCGCAAGAGATCTGGGCGTGCGACTTCTTGCCGATCACTGACCTCTTCTTTCGCTCCCTCTTTGCCTTCTTTATCATTGAGCTACAGAGCCGAAAAGTCATGCATGTTGCCGTGACCCGCCATCCCACCGATGCCTGGGTCGCCCAACAACTCCGAGAAGCAACACCCTTTGGGCAGGCGCCCAGGTTCCTGATCCGTGACAACGACGGCAAGTTCGGTCCGCTCTTTGCCCGCGTGGTGAGCGGGACAGGAATCAAGCTCCTGCGGACACCATTTCATGCCCCACGAGCCAACGCGTGCAGTGAACGTTTCTTGGGAAGCGTACGACGTGAGTGTATCGATCATCTGCTGATTCTGCATGAACAGCAACTCTTCCGCGTGCTCCAGGCGTATGTGACGTACTTTAATCAAGCTCGCCCCCATCAAGGCTTGCAGCAGCAAATCCCCAATCCACATGCCGCTCCTCTGCCAGCCGAGGCCCGCGACGGCCCAATCCTGGCTCTACCCGTCTTGGGTGGGCTGCATCATGCTTACTGCCGAGCCGCCTGAAAGACAATGACTACAGGCGAACGCTAAAGCAGTATAACCAAGCAGAGCACCATGCTGACGCACCGCTAAAATGGGCTGTGCTCAGACATGAGCAGGTGTTTGCTTGTCCTGTGGTCTGGATTACGACAACGTGCGAAGAAGGGGACGTACAGGCTCGAAAGCACGCTTCAATTGGTGACTTCGATTGAGATAATCCGTCTGAGCAGTGTCTATCAGGCAAAGAGAGCCGTCTTCAACACCCTCGGATATCGTTATAAACCTGCTCTTTGGCGGTCGGATCTGGGAAGTAGCCAGCACAACTCATCCATCGATATCTCAAGCCATCAGATCGGCAGTTTGAGCCGCTCTTTGAGATAGCACTCCAACGCGAACTCTATGTGATCCTCTTGCAATGGCTCAAGCAGATTCCGTCAGAGATTTCCGAGCGCGTAGAGGCTGAAGAAGTCACAGCACAGGCCATCAGTTGGGCAATCATCGGTCCCGCAGCGCAGTGGAGCCGGAGAGACCAGACCATCACGAAAGAGGTAATGGCTCATCACGTTTTGGCCGTCGTAATTGCCGGCTTGTCACCTATCGTCACGGTTACTTAACCGATGCTCTAGGAACAGGGATGCGAAGAAACCTCACGTAGGTGTTCTAGATGCCAGCGTTTTTTCATATGTACCTCACTGAGCTTGCATTTTAACTCGTCACCGAGCGCATTGTACCCTGACAAGTATTCGATGACGGGTTAAAACAGGAGATTAGGCGCAGAGCCTCTTCACTCCCACTCCCTTGAAGAACGTGTAGCAGAATACGCCGTCCGCTTCAGCCGTTCTGTGAAGATCTCGAACACCCGCATCAAAAGCTTCGGGATCGGTAATACCGGCCGCAATGGCAGCTGCGCGAACGCCCTCGATCATCGCAGTGAACGTCTTCCGGATGAATCCGTCGACGAGATCAGGTCTGCTCGAATCTACATACACCATGCGTGGAGTCACGTGAACCGCTTCTAGACCTGCCTCGACCATGAGAGGATAGAGCTGCCGGCCAATCAACGCGTTGCCTCCTGCCAACCGCTGCAACTCGACTTGACACTGGATGGCCATGTGGGCTGCCCCGCTGTCGGGGTGGAAGTAGGTCGATCCATGGTCCCCCTCGATGACGGTCATAGTGCCGCCGGGTCTGAGTAGCTTGCCCAGAATCGCCAGCGCCGGAGCAGGGCGCGACAGGTGCTCCAGGACGAAACAGACGAAGACGTGGTCGAAGGATTCTGGGGCAAAGGGCAAGGAGAAGATGTCCGCCTGCTGGAACTGCACATTGGTGAGACCCGCTGCGTCCGTTGTCCTCTTGGCTTCTGCGACTGACTCAGCGGAGATATCAACCGATATGAATCGTGCGTCCGGGTTCCGTTGAGCCAAGGTGATTGTCTGAGCTCCAACGCCACACCCCGCCTCGAGTACCACGCTTCCAGACGGGTATGAGGTGTCCGAGTGCAAGAGGTCGACCAGCGTTCCGGCCTGATCTTGCAGGCGTTCGTTCTCGCGCAGGTGGTAGCCGTGCACATACGCCCTGCTCACAGTACTCCTCTCCTACTGCGCCTCACGTGGCTTAGAGCAACTTTCAGGTCGCTTGAGCAGACAGGGCGTAGCCAGCATGGGCGAACCATGCCGCCGCATCCTCTTGGGTGATCGCTTCGATCGCCACCCGCATGGCCTCCCAGAGCGCCTCCGTGGTGCGGGCACCGATCCGGCGCAGGACGGCCTTGATCTTGGAGAACGCCTGCTCGATCGGCGTGAAGTCGGGGGAGTACGAGGGGAGGAAGAGCAGCGTACACTGGCGTGCCTCAAGGGCCTGGCGAATGCTGGCCGCTTTGTGCACACTCAAATTGTCCAGCACCACGACCTGCCCCGGCCGGAGCGTCGGCGCCAGTTGCTCGGTGATGTACCAGACGAACGTCTGCGTATCCATCGCCCCCTCAATCATCCACGGCACGTGCAGGCCGTCGGGGGCGAGCGCCGCGACCAACGTCGTGTTCTTGCCGTGGTTACGCGGCACGGATCCGGTGGCCCGGTGGTCATGCGGTGCCCAGCCGTAGAGTCGCGTCAAGGAGATGTTGCTGCCGCTTTCGTCGACAAAGACGAGCTGCCCTGGGTCGAGCTGGGCGACCGCTTCACGCCAGGCTGTGCGCGCCTGCTCGTCACGCTCGCTGGCTGCCAACCCTTTTTTTTATGGGTCCACCCCAACCGGCGGATCGCCCGCCACATCGTCGCTTCACTCAGCTGCTGGCCATACTGCTCCGCCCACCAGCCACAGTGCTCCAGCACCGTGGCGTTGGGGGCCGCCTCGAGCCGCGCCCGCAAGGCTGCCTCCTGCTGGGGACCAATGCGCCGAGGGTAGCCGGGAATGGGCTTACGCTCCAGCGAGCCCGTCTCACGTGCTTGCACCACGGCCCGTTTGACCGTATTCACGCAGACGTCAAAGCGGCGGGCGGCTTCTCGCATAGGCTGACCGTTCGCCACCGCTCGCACCAAACGTTCTTTTAGGTCGGTCGAACATGCACGCATACCTGGACTCTCTGCATAACTCGTGCCTGCCATTGCTTCTCGCAAGTTGCTTTAGTAGCGGAAATTTCGCTGTAACCATACCACACTCCGTCAGAGGAGGGAGTACACCTTCTGAGTACGGTTTTGACGAGGGGGAATGCCTGATCTTCTGGGTGGCGAGCCGGGTCTATGCGCGGAATATGCCCAACGGTGCCCATTGAGAAGGTCGAACAGCACGATTGATTGTATCCGCTACAGGTATGCGTACCTCATGTCCGTGGCGAGATCTTCAATGCTCCACCACCATAGCGGTCGAAGTGCCCTGCCTTAACCGATCCCTTGTCGTATCTAAACCGAATTGCACATGGCTCCAGTCACAATACCAACAATCACTATGTGAATGGGGGCTACAGTAGCAAATATAGTAGGGTGGTATAGCCTACGAGAGTCAGTCATACTAGTGTTTGCTTGTGACGAAACCTCTCTAGATGCGGATTTGACACTGTGCTCCGACATAAATCAAGAATCCCAGCAAGGAGACGTGCGGAAGATGAGCTCGAAGTCGTCAAGCGCATGTCGGGTGCTCGTGGGTGGAGCCAGCAACCAAAAAGATGTATCGTTGAACGCACATTCGCCTGGTTGCTTCGCAACCGGCGGCTGGTGGTGGACTATGAACGCAAAGTACAAACGAGCGAAACCTACATCGAGGTGGCGATGATTCGTCTGCTGCTGGCTCGCTTCGGCCATCGACAGCCGCGTGTGCTTCACGACACGAATCCCTAACTTTGGGGGCAGGGTAGACGAGTCGAGTCTCTCTGTGTACCGACCGCTGTTATACTGTGTGCAAGCATCGGGCGGAGTCATCGGTGGCTCATCGGTTACTGCAGGAAGCCGGAGGTATCAGCACATGTTGCAGCCACGTGCAGAGGCGGCGCCATACACCAAGCACCCTCGGTTGCTCGCGGCAACGGCACTGGTGGTGGGTCTTATCCTGATCGTCGGGCAAGTTGGCGGTGGATATATGGCGGCCAGGCAAGTAGGCCTGCATGAGGCAACGTCCCTGGAAATCATCGCCTGGTCGGATGTCATGGTATGGACAACAGGGGAAGTGAGACCACCGGATAGAGTGGTGTTCGACAAGACGACGACCGATCAGAGCTTGGTGCGCGAACTGCAGGACAAGTTGGATGGCTTACCGTGGAACTCCGGCTTTGCGGGTTGTGTAATGTTTACGCTGAGTTATACCTACGAGTTTCGCTTCGCCACGCTCGGCGTGCCCACCGAGGTGTATACGGGCAATGCGGCCTGTGTAGGCTGGACGGCTGCACGGTTTGGGGACCTGATCCCAGTATGCGATACCGCTCGTCTTGCTGGATTTTGTAGATCCATATGTCATTACACTGCACGGGGTTAGGATGCTGACTGCACTGCATGAGAAGATGGGAATGCCCATACCAACGGGGTGGACGTTCTCACCATCTCCTGAGACTAGCTCCTAGCAGGCGTTTTTCCGAAGAGACTTCGGTCACACCAGGTCCATGAATCAACTGGTCGGCTATCCGGCATCGTTACTGCCGACCAGTGTCGAGGATGTTCATCGTCAGTCCTGCCAAACACGCTCTTAGCGGCGGTCAACGAGCACTTCGGCGGAACGTGTCCTGTCAACCCATATGACCTGCTGTGTGTACGGCGCGTGTACAACATCGACAAGCAACCTATATTCTTCCACCAGCCAAAATTCGGATCACCGCAATACAGCGTTGCTTTCATAAACTGGTTGGTAGAAAGCTATCGAAAGGACTCGACTTTCTTCATCAAAGCGCGGCAGGCTTCTAAATCAGCATCATAGTTGTGCCCCTGCGTGCGGCCAAAGTAGGAGTCAGCCTGCAGCCGCCACTTCTTTGACCGACACACAACAGACCGCATGCGCCTAAACTGCCTATTCTTCAGATGAGGATGTACCCTGAAATATTCGGTGAGCTGAGAGTTTAATTTGTGTCATATCTCCCACACCAATTTCCGTCTACCTGTTAAGTTGTTGTGTTTATTGCAGGTGGTCCACTGCCTGCATTTTTCATCTCTGTCAGTTTGGTTAGAATCCGGTCTGTCGGTTAGTTTCTGGACTTTACTATTGTCAGATAACATTGACAAGAGGCAGGCATTAAACACATTAATAAGCGAAGGCTCCCCAATGACGAGTCGAAGTGATTTTGAATACGAACATGTACCAGAATAGCTCGTTGACGTTCGTGACGTTACTAAAGCAGGGTGTCGTTGTGGCAGTACCCCAGACTCAATGAATACCTGGAATAGATTAAGTTAAACAATCGTTTGCTTTTCATTTATGTTTAGTTATATTTAGGTTGAAGGTAAGGTAGGGGGAAGCTGTGAGCAAGGTGCATGGATTTATCCGAATGATCTCAGTATTCGTGCTAGTAAGCTTGTTAACAGTGGCAGTCGTCTTATCACACGGCATACCTGGCGCGGAGGCAGCCGGTTCTTTTACTGTTTCGGGTAATGTAACGAATGCCTCTGGCGGCGGTGTACAAAAAGTATCGGTCTATGCAACTGCGCCTGGCGGCACAGCACCTAATTATCTTTATGGGCCAGTATCTACTGGTACTAGCTCTGTCGGTGCTTATTCTCTCCCTATTGACCCTGGTACCTACGATATCCACTTTGATCCTCAGAGCGGAAGCGGACTAAATTCAGTCGTATCCAGTAATTATGTCGTCTCCGGCACCCAGACGCTGGACGTCCAACTAACTCCCATCACCCACACCTTCTCCGGTGTATTGACGGATAGCAATGGTAACCCGCTGCCTAATGTGGGTGTCGAGTTATCCAACAGTACGGCATCTGCGAACGCGAGCACCAACCCAACCACCGGCCAGTTTAGTACGACGGTCTCGGCTGGGTTGTACAATCTCGGCTTGAGCTTTCTAATGAATGGCCAAGTCGTCGATGGCCTCCCGCTCGGTTCGTTCCTGATCGATACCAACGGTGCCAATGGTATCTCCGAAGATCTTAGTGCTGGTGATGTGAGTCAAAACCTGGCGCTTAGTCTTGTTAAACTCAGCGTTACGGTGAAGGATAGTTCCGGCAATCCCATAGCTGGCGTCAGATGGAACGCCAACAGCGGCGGCGGGACCGCCACCGTTACCGCTGGTACAACCAGCTACTCAGTTAGTGGCAGTAGCTACGGCGACTATAGTAATACCGGTACGAATGGCACGAGCACGCTATGGGTGCTTGAGGGTGTTCAGTTCCCCTCCAATGGCATATGTGCTAGCTTGCCGGGCGGTATCCAGGCTTGTAACACTACTACTATTACTGCTTCGAGTGATACGAGTGTTGAACTTGATGCTCCCATCACCCACACCTTCTCCGGTGTATTGACGGATAGCAATGGTAACCCGCTGCCTAATGTGGGCGTCGAGTTATCCAACAGTACGGCATCTGCGAACGCGAGCACCAACCCAACCACCGGCCAGTTTAGTACGACGGTCTCGCTGGGTTGTACAATCTCGGCTTGAGCTTTCTAATGAATGGCCAAGTCGTCGATGGCCTCCCGCTCGGTTCGTTCCTGATCGATACCAACGGTGCCAATGGTATCTCCGAAGATCTTAGTGCTGGTGATGTGAGTCAAAACCTGGCGCTTAGTCTTGTTAAACTCAGCGTTACGGTGAAGGATAGTTCCGGCAATCCCATAGCTGGCGTCAGATGGAACGCCAACAGCGGCGGCGGACCGCCACCGTTACCGCTGGTACAACCAGCTACTCAGTTAGTGGCAGTAGCTACGGCGACTATAGTAATACCGGTACCAATGGCACGAGCACGCTATGGGTGCTTGAGGGTGTTCAGTTCCCCTCCAATGGCATATGTGCTAGCTTGCCGGGCGGTATCCAGGCTTGTAACACTACTACTATTACTGCTTCGAGTGATACGAGTGTTGAACTTGATGCTCCCATCACCCACACCTTCTCCGGTGTATTGACGGATAGCAATGGTAACCCGCTGCCTAATGTGGGCGTCGAGTTATCCAACAGTACGGCATCTGCGAACGCGAGCACCAACCCAACCACCGGCCAGTTTAGTACGACGGTCTCGGCTGGGTTGTACAATCTCGGCTTGAGCTTTCTAATGAATGGCCAAGTCGTCGATGGCCTCCCGCTCGGTTCGTTCCTGATCGATACCAACGGTGCCAATGGTATCTCCGAAGATCTTAGTGCTGGTGATGTGAGTCAAAACCTGGCGCTTAGTCTTGTTAAACTCAGCGTTACGGTGAAGGATAGTTCCGGCAATCCCATAGCTGGCGTCAGATGGAACGCCAACAGCGGCGGCGGGACCGCCACCGTTACCGCTGGTACAACCAGCTACTCAGTTAGTGGCAGTAGCTACGGCGACTATAGTAATACCGGTACGAATGGCACGAGCACGCTATGGGTGCTTGAGGGTGTTCAGTTCCCCTCCAATGGCATATGTGCTAGCTTGCCGGGCGGTATCCAGGCTTGTAACACTACTACTATTACTGCTTCGAGTGATACGAGCGTCGTGTTCCAGCCAGCACCCCCAGTTCCTATGCTTGGCATGCCTGCCTGGACGAATAACCCAATGACGACCACTCAGTCCACGACCGTCACCGTGCCGGTTTCTGATGCGCTCTCTGGTGTCGCTGGCGGGGAGTACTACCTTGGCACTACCGATCCGGGACAAGGCAATGGCACGGCCATGACGTTGAGTGGCGGCAATCTCACCGCGTCGTTCGCCAACATGGCGGCCGGTATCTACACGATAAACTTCCGCGCGAAAGACACTGCCGGCGACTGGAGCTCGGTTACCACAGACTATCTGGTAGTCTATAGCGTTACCCAAACCAGCGCTGATGGCCACAGCAACAAGGTGATGCCGGTGTATGGCAGCGATGTTCTGCCCTGGCTCACCCAAGCCGGTCAGACCGATACTGCTAGCTTTGCCTTTACCGTCAAGTACAAAAACGGCAGTCTTGATACATCGAGCAAAGTTCACTTCGACTACAATACCGGTTCAAATTGCAAGAACTCGAACAAGGCTACTAATTGTCACAGTACGAGCCTTGACTCGACATCCATTGCTTGGATGGTAGTGAGTGGCACCAATAACTCGCAGGCGACCATCCAAGGCACTGCCACCCTGACGATTGACGGCACCACCACGACCAACCCATTCCGGATCATTGCCACCGATGGCGCCCGGCTCAATCCAGCAACAGCTGACCAGTTCGAGCTGGAGATCTATGCACCAGGAGCCAACCCGAACACCGCATCACCTATCTACATCCTTAACGACCCGCTTACTAACGGCAACGTCATCGTGAAGGGGTAAGAACGAACCGTTCAGGGTTGGGCAACCAATAGATGCTGGCTCAACGCCCTGTAGCTAACCAGCAGAGCTCGAATACTGTGCTCTGGAAACGGGTGTGCTCCAGCACGTATGGTTGCACACCTAGCCGCGGCTTCTCTTTACCCCTGTGCTGGCTACTTTCGCCGTCTGACCACAATTTGACGGGTTCATCGTGTCAAATCTGCTCCTGAATTATGAGTGGATTGAGAGAGTAGTCAGCACAGCTCACCCAGACCTCTAGTGACGAACTTAATTTTCACGTTCACATTTTCATACGGGTCTAGCGGAGCCGTTAGTATCAAACTTAATTATCTATTTGACATAACTGAATGCAGCAGAATGTCTGAATTTTTCTGGCCTTACGGAATCGACTCAGTCATGAACTTAATTTTCGCGCTACAGCAGTGCCAACTCCTAATTTGCCCAGGTTTGTGTCATTGTGTTAGTGTCCAACTTTATTGTCATGATACAACTGTCCTAATCTCGGAACAGTTGGGAGTACCGCATCCGCGCCATCCTACGACAAACACGCTCGTCGTCATGACCACAGATTTTCTCGTTACCCACATAGTGGATGGCAGACCAGTCGATGAGGCGCGAACGGTGAAGAAGACTGCCGAGCTTGTTTCTCGCCGTATCCTAGAGAAGCTTGAAATTGAACGGGTCTATTGGGCGAAGCAACAGACCGACTGGGGTATCGTCACCGAACGCGAAGTCCTGCCCGTCCTAGCCAAGAATATCGAGTTGATCCATGACCAGTACCACTACGCCTCGCGCACCCCACTGACTGCCGAAGAACTGCTCGACGTTGTACGACTCCTAACCGCGGAGGCTCAGACCTCGACCGCTGTCCTGGCTACTTCGCAGATCCGGTGGCGAAAAATAGGATTTGTGAGGATATCCGCGTGCGCATGTCGTGTACATTTCTGCCCGGTAGGTGGTCTTCACCCAAGCAATCTGACCGCTGTGACTCTTTGGAGCTTGCTTCCGAGCAAAACGGAACCCTGTATGTCCGTTCTCCTCACCCACACAACAGGGCAAGCAAGCGCATGCTCAACTGTCGAGCTCAGCAAGAGGCCTGGCCGAACAACACGATGCTGGTCGGCCTTGGTGTTCTACCTAACCCACCCGTCCTTCAGGCGACTCGGCGATAATCATAATGTAAGCAACCCAAGATGGGTACAGCTAGAATCGGGCCGTCCCTAGCCTCGGCAGGCCGGGAAGAGGCAGGCTGATCGGGGACCTGCTGGTGGAGTCCTTGATGAGGACGTGCGCGATTGAAGTAGGCGCCATAGGCTTGCAGGACGCGGAAGAGCTGCTGCTCATGCAAGATGAGCAGATGATCCAGACATTCTCGACGCACGCTCCCCAAGAAGCGCTCACAGTACGCGTTGGCGCGGGGAGCGTGGAATGGGGTCATTAGCACCTTGATGCTTGAAGTACTGGCCACGCGCGCAACGAGGGGACCGAACTTGCTATCATTGTCGCGAATCAGGAACCTGGGCGCCATTCCAAATGGCGTCGCTTCCCGCAATCGCTGGGCGACCCAGACATCGGTCGGATGGCGCGTTACGGCCACATGGATGACTTTTCTGCTCTTCAGCTCGATGATAAAGAAGGCAAAGAGCGAACGGAAGAAGAGATCTGTGACCGGCAAGAAGTCGCAGGCCCAGATCTCACTCGCATGGTTTTGCAAAAAGGTGCCCCAGCTCTGAGAAGAAGGTCGTATGCGCCCCGTTCTCATGTATTTCTGGATGGTGCGCTTGGAGACGTGCATGCCCAATTTGAGCAGCTCCCCGCGCATGCGTTCAGCTCCCCACAAGCGATTGTTCAGTGCCATCGTGTGGATCAAAGCAATGGTTTCGGCAGGAACTTTGGGTTTCCTGGTAGCAGCCTTAGAGCGCTGTCGCCAGTACCAGCGGAATAGATGGCGATGCCAGCCGAGGAGCGTATCGGGTTGGACAATGAAGAGCGCCTGTTTCCAAGGGCGGACGACCCGTGCCAGCAAGACCAGGCGGATCCGCTCCGTCCTAGTGCAAGTTGGGCGCTTGACCTGACGACGGAGAATGATGAGTTGCTGTCGCAGCAGCGCGTTTTCGGCGATGAGTTCCGCTCTGGTACGGGTCAGATTGATGAGCGTTCCGCTCAATCCTCCAATGAGCGATTGGTCGGCTTCGTCCAGCCTGGAGCAGGCGCTGGTGCATTCGACGGGAACAGCGGCGTATCTGGCGTTAGCTAATGAGCAGCGGATTTCTTGTGGAATCTGTCATTGTTCACAGGCACCCTAATACCACCTTCTGCGTCCTCCCTTTTCCTTCCTCCCCCTTAGCAATGGCAAATGAGCGACACAATTGAGTCAAACCGGTCACAATTGGCGTGATGCCGTCATTGAGGACGCTTCAGGCGTGCCGATGGCTGGTCAGATGGCTGGTCCGATCCGTTCCGATCAGCTGGTGTCTATCTTCGGGAGCGGCATCAACTGGCGTCTCTAGCCTTCGGAATAACACTTTAACCTCACAATTCGGCGAAGTTGAGGTAGAGCGGATCGCCGTCGAACACGGTTCGCGCCGCCATGCTTGATCCCCTGCTTCCTCAGACAGAAGCTACCCACGGCTACGACCGAGCGGTGCCGCCGCGGTGAGCGCAGCTGCCGGAGACCTTCTGCTGCTTTGGCCCGGATCTCTTTCCGCCTGTTGTTATCTCGTGAGATCGCCCAGCGGCACCTCAGCTCCCCCCGAGCGTTCGGCAGTGCGCGCACTGCTTGCCGACCTTTGTGGCGAGGCGGCTGCGCGTTGCGCGTGCCCCGCCAAGTTCCTCATAGCGCGCAACAAGCTCGCGCTCCTGCTGCAACAGCGTTCCCGCGCTCTTCTTCTCAGCCTTCATCTCCGAAAAGTCTGGTCTGACCCTCTATCCGTATTGCACCTCCTGATGCGTCCGTTCCAGCAAATCGAGGAAGTATCAGAGTGCTAACGCAGTGCTTTTGGCCCGATAGTCTTCCCCCGTCGCACGCTCACACCCGTTGGCCGGTGTCCCGTGTCGGTGGTGGCTTCGCGCCGCGCTGGGCACGCGTAGTGGGTCGCGCTCGGCTGGCACAGCGCCCACGTCCCGCTGCCGGCCCGTCTCTCGCTATGCGCCGCGCCCGCGGAGCGCGCCTGATCGCGCTCCACGTCCGATCGTGCTGCCTGATTCACCACTCCCCGCGTTCCCTAGACAACGAGGTGCGAACAGATCGCCAGAAGCTCCCAACGGGCCATAGCACGCGTTGCTGCTTCTCTATGCACCGCCAGCTCGAAATCGAGGCCGTATGCACCCGCTCGGTGCCTCCGGGACGCGCCGACGCTTACCGTCTGCACGCCGACAGCGCACGGCAGCGCCTGCGCTCGGTGACCACCAGCCGCACCGGTGCAGTTCGTGACCTCCGCTCCCGCAGACACGAGCGCCTCCTCGCAGCGTCGTCTACAGCCCAGCATATCGCCCGCCGGTGTTCCACCACCGCTCGCTCGCCACCACCGCATCTCCCCCGTGCCGATCTGTCCGCCGCTTCTCCACTGCGCCGCGCAGACTTTTCTCTGCCCAGTCCGTCACTCATGCGTTTGCTGCTGTTATGCTGTCCTTCCACCGCCCTCTCCTCACGCGCCCTGCAGCTTCACCTACTGCTCTTAAGTATCTGCTGCTAACGCCATTTTCTGGCGCCGATATAGGAAGTAGCCAGCACAACCGAGAATCAGTCAACTGTTAGATGGACTGGAATCACAGAATGTGGTAGTAGGCATCTCAGTGAACGACATTATTATTCTCACACATGTTGTTCAGAGACAACAATGTTGGTTACTGCTGGAGAGTTCACCACGTTCCCTGCGTTCGCATCCTACACCAGGTACGGCAATGTCGTACCTGGGTACCTGACAGGTACGTAGTTCATGAGGAGGAGCAGGAAATCTTCGTTGACTTCTGCTTCTCCTCTTTCAATTCTCGGAACCAAAGGTCTCGGAACCAAAGGTCTCGGAACCAAAGGCGCCTGAATTACATGTAGTACTCCCTTGTATCTTGTTACCAGATAGATATAGTAAGAAGAACAATCATCGTGCGGAGGTGATAGACCGATCTCCCTCAGGTCCGAGAGACCGTTCAAGAGCCGTGGTCGTCACCTCTGGTTTGCCCCCGAGTTCGGACAGTTGCCAGAGCCCGAATCGGAGCTCGCATCGGCAAGGTCGAATGGGTGGGCAAACGCCACCATCCCCACAGGGAGGCCGCTTCATGACCCAAAGCCAGCAGATCCAACCGCCTCAGACCAATCCGTCTCGCTTTATTGGCATCGACGTGTCCAAGGCCACGTTGGATGTGGCCGTACGTCCCCAGGGCACGGTGTGGCAGGTACCCAACGATGAAGTGGGCCAGGCGGAGCTGCTGGCCCGCTTCATCGAACTGGCTCCCACGCTGGTGGTGCTGGAGGCGACCGGTGGCTATGAGCTACCCGTGGCTGGAGCGCTGGCTGGAGCGGGACTGCCGGTGGCCATTGTCAATCCCCGCCAGGTGCGCGATTTTGCCAAAGCCACCGGACGCTTGGCCAAAACCGACCGGCTCGATGCGGCTCTGCTGGCCCAGTTTGCCGAGGCGATCCGCCCCGAGCCCCGGGCGCTGCCTGATGCGCTCACTCAGCAGTTCAGCGCCTTGGTCGAGCGCCGCCGCCAAGTGGTGCAGATGGTGACGGCGGAGCGCAACCGCTTGCAGGCGACGCGCAGTCCCGCGGTCCGCCGGCACATCCAGGCCCATCTGGAGTGGCTCACCAACCAGCTGCACGAGCTCGAGGCGGAACTGCGTCAAGCGATCGAGACGAGCCCGATCTGGCAGGCACAGCGGGATCTGCTGTGCAGTGTGCCTGGCATTGGCCCCACCTTGGCCGCGGTCCTACTGGCGGATCTGCCCGAGTTGGGCACGTTGTCGGCCAAACATCTGGCGGCGTTGGTTGGGGTGGCCCCGCTCAATCGCGATTCGGGCACCCACAGCGGCCATCGGATCGTCTGGGGTGGGCGAGCTGGCGTCCGGGCCGCGTTGTACATGGCGGCACTGGTGGCCACCCGCTACAATCCGCTCCTGCGGGCATTCTACCTGCGTCTGGTGGAGCGGGGCAAGCCCAAGAAAGTCGCTCTTACCGCGTGTATGCATAAACTCTTGACCGTCCTCAACGCCATGGTAAAGCATCAGACTCCCTGGCAACCTATTCTCGCCGCTTGACATTCAAGACAGTTGCTCTTTGAGGTGTCCACAACATGAGATGTGTGGCAGATTCTTCCTGTATGCTATAATTGGAGTTGACCTAGTCCATCCAGCCTCGGGGCGGACCCTCTTTCACCTGGCGACCAGCGTCTCCATCCCGCTCTAGGAAGCGGAGCTGGCCGCCTTTGCCCGCGCGGCCGGAGCTGCTCCCCGCAAGCAGATCGTGCTGGTCCTCGACCGGGCAGACTGGCATACGAGCGTGCGTCTGCGGGTTCCGAAGCATGTGCATCTGTTGTTTCTGCCGCCGTATTCGCCCGAACTCCAACCCGCCGAGCAGCGGCTGTACGCTCACCAATTCCGTGCTCATCAATCAGCATTTCGCCACGATCGATGAACTGGAGGTGCTGCAACTCGCGCGCTGTGCACAGTTGCAGCACCAGCCGGCGATGATTCGCTCGACCACCTGTTTTCACTGGTGGCCGCGGCAGATCCACCAACGACGAGGACCGCCAAGGAGAGAGCATTAGACGCGTAGGGGACCGCGGGCTATGGCAGCGCGCATGATGGGCAGATCAGCCGCGGGCACCCACTCACTCCACCAGGTGGCGCCCACCTCAGCGAGCGAGCGGATCAACGCACGATCCTGTTGCGGGTCGCTGCTGCGCTGGCGTCCACCCACGACGATAGCAAAGGGAGACGCACCGGTCTCACTGGTCCGCCTGCTCTCCACAAAGGCGCGCAGGGAGCGCACGTCGTCCGGGGTCATGTCCTGCCAAGAGCCGTCGGTAGTCTGCCTGTACAGGCAAGAGCCGTCCCAGCGAGCAGCTCGTTCGGTCGGACCGGGGTTTGGCCAGCCGCCGCCAACCCAGATCGGAATGCGCGGCGCCTGCACCGGCACCGGCAGGAAGGTGACGTTCTCGATCGAGTAATGCTTGCCCGTGTAGCTGAAGGGCTGGCCGCTCCACAGGCCGGCGAGGATCTGCAGGCTCTCGTCGAGCATCTCAGCGCGCTGCCTGGCACTGGCAGACTCGCCAACGCGTGTGTATCCGAGGTCTCGCGTGTCACCGCTTCCTACACCCAGAATAAGGCGGCCATTGGACAGATGGTCCAGCGTCACCGCCTCGCGCGCCAGTTTCCAGGGGCGCCGCCGGGGTAACGGCGTCACCGAAGTGCCCAGTCGTATACGGCTGGTAGAGAGCGCTACGGCTGCCAGCGCCACCCAGGGATCGTAGGTGGGGATACCGGGGATGCTGTGATAGGTATCGTTGGTGTAACAGATGTAGTCCTCGAGAAACAGCCCATCCCAGCCGGATGCCTCGGCCAGGGCCGCTAGATCCGCGAGGATGCGCGGATGGGCGCATTCCCCTCCATTCGGGAGTGAGAGCGCGTACTGCAGTTCCATGACTGTCTCCTTTACTGTTGTGATCAGGTTGCCTGCAGTGAGTATAGGCAGCCATTCATGACAGGGCATGGCATATTGAGGTTGTACTTCCGCGCAGCACGAACCGCATGGCACGCCTGTAGTTGTCTCTGCTGAGCACGTGTTTCTCCAGAAAGCCGCGCGGATACACAGATTGCCAACCCTGTGGCACCGACGAACTCCAAGTATCCAGCAGGGATAGGTATGATCCAGTATTACACCCTCTTCCGACAGAGTGCTGCCCACCGATGCTAGCGGCTCGAGAAGCTTGGGCGACTGTGAAGCGCTTTTGTACATCTAGCAAGCTTGAGAAAAGCAATGGCGGCCAGTGTTCCAAAGATAACTACCTGCCCGATATGAATCGAAAACCAGATCTGTGGACCGCCCCTGCCGACCAATTGCCGCAGAGCGTCACCAGGCCATACCAGGGTGAAGAAGGTCACGAGACCAATAAAGTGGACTACTATGCCCGGTAGAATTGAATTGGTGAGGTATGCCATTGTGCCGAGCATGATATCCACGCATGCGTAGAAGAGTAGCGTAGGCCACAAAAACCCCTGAGTCAACGCATGCTCTGGTGCCATAACTGCAGCGGTTATGAGTATGGCGCCAGGGCCGTTCACCCGGCGCTCCAAGGCGCCCTGAAAGTATCCACGGAAACCTGCCTCTTCCGGCACTGATGAGACCACAGATGCCATCACCAGAACAAGACCTATAGTAATTACGGGGTACCGCGAATTGTCCAGCAAAATGCGCTCTGTAGGGAGATTTGCCAGCTGGAACAACACGATCCATAATCCTGCCAGACTGACGATTGAGAGCACTCCTGCCGCCAGCGCCCAGGTCATGACAATACCGTCTACTGGTCGGGCGCGCAGCGCGCGCCGGCGTACAGCTGAGGAGCTCACCGGCCACCAGGCGCCTCCCAGATATCTCCACATCAGCCAGAGTAAGAAGGCCATCACTGGAACCGCCCAGGGAATCGCTGGGCTGATCGCGAGATTGCCGATAAGCAGCGCTGTCCAGGCACCTCCAACCAGGAGAGTAAGCAGGAAGGCTAAGATTCCGGACCAGACAACTTCGGGAATGCGCCTGAAGAATGGATTCATAGTTCTTCTCTTCTCTTGCTCAATGGAATGGTGCCATGGGAACTGCTTGCGTAGGTATCCGCTTGCAAGTATATCGGTTGGCACTGTACCTGGCAGTTGCCAAAAGGCGTAGTAGGAGGTTGATTTTTGAAGGGGTCTATCGCGGCAGCACACCGAATTCTCGGGCCTGTGCCACTGCCTGGGTGCGGCTGTGGGCATCCAGCTTGGCAAAGATATTGTTGAGGTGTTTTTTTACAGTTCCCAGGCTGACCACCAGCTCACTAGCTATGTCTCGATTTGAAGCTCCACCGGCTATCAACCGGAGTACCTCCAGCTCGCGCGCAGTCAAGCTTATGACGGACCAGCCTGTACTGTGATATACGTGCGGCAGTGAAGGCTCTCCGGCTGCAGTAGAGTTCTCATTTTGGGAGAGGACAGCAAGTAAGGCATGCACATAGGCTCTGGAGACCGCTTGCCCAGCGGCATCCCTATGCTGCTTGCTGAGATACGTTGTGAGCAGGCATGCCATTGCAGAGCCTTCATTGCAAAAGACGCGGATATAGCCTTCAGGTTCAGCCAGCGAGAGGGCCAATGACAGGTACCGCAGAGCATCAGTGCCACTTCCTGCTGCCTGCAGGACAAGTGCCTCGAGTGCCAGACATTCAATCGTTGTGCTTTTCCGCCCACCAGACTCTGCGGAGAGTCTCAAGTTCTGTAGCACTTGCCTGGCCTGGCTTAGCTGACCCTTTGCCATGAGAATCCTGGCCTGCGAGGTAGACTTCATGTCTTGTAACCAAGCCGGCACATTCTCGGCGGCTGATCTAGGATGAGCGGCCCAGGTGACTGCCGACTCAATGTCCTCCCATCTCAGCGCACACTGTACCCGCCAGGCTGCGATAACTGCGATAGTATAAGGAGGTAACTTGCTTTGCAAGACTATCTGCTCGGCTTCTGCGATCATCGCAAGGGTCTGGTCCCGATCCCCTTCCGCACAACGTACACGAGCTAGTGCCAGATACCCTGAGATCAGTGCGCCTGGCTCGCCACCTTGTTTACCCAGGTCGATGGCCCGCTCCGCGTGCTGCGTCGCTCGTTGAAGGTTGTTCCATTCGAGATACAGCTCGCTCAACCCTCTATGGGCCGGAGCAATTGAAGGGAACTCTGCACCACATTCCCGTGCAGCCTGGTCCAGAACCCTTTCATAGACAGCGGCCGCATGGTAGAGTCTTCCCTGTGCCAGATAGAGCTGACCCTGCAGGCAAGTAATCGTCAGTGCATAGAAGGTATTTTCAGCTCTTTCAGCCAAGGAGATAGCTTCATTGATAGCTTCGCTGGCCGCGGTAACGTTGCCGAGCAACCAGTAGGCGCTTCCCAGATAGCCAAGGGCTAGACCGCGCAGAATCAGACTATCTTCAGAGAGATGCACCAGTGCCTGCTGGCACATCTCTACTGTACGCTGACCGTCAGATTGCACCGCTGCTACTGCGGCGCGCGCCAGTGCTATCCCTCCAACGAGATCGCGCTTGAGGTTGAAATAGCCACCTGTCTGGTTATTGCGACTCTCAACACTGGTGGTGCTACTCTCAACTTCTCTCAGCCGTGTCTCAACAGCGCCGAGCTGCCCAGAGAAAAGTAAAGCCCAGGCGTCGAGGAAACCCAACTGTGGCCGGGTGCGGAGATAGGCTTCAGGAAGTCTCTGTAGCCATGGATGTAACCTAGCGCCTTGACCGCGTAGCAGCATCTCTTCTCCCGCATATTCGATCAGTTGCGAAGCTAGGTCGTAGTCTTGGGCGGCGAGTGCATAGTACACAGCCTCGTCACGTGACCCGTTCTGCGCATGCCACTGGGCGGCTCTGCTACATAACTGACGTGCCTGGACAGAGTCTGTCTGATAGAGTTGAGTACGTAACACCTCGGCAAACAGCTGGTGGTAACGATACCAGCCATGTGGTTCATCGAGCACAACCAAGAACATGTTCTCGTGTTCCAGCTGCCGCAGCATGGCCCAACCGTCATCTCTACCGGTTACTGCATTGCAAAGGGGGGCAGCCATACGGTCAAGTATGCAGGTGTCTAGCAGAAAAGACTGGACTTCGTGGGCCTGCCGCCCGACTACCTCCTCGAGAAGGTAATCTAGGATATAACGGTGGCTGCCGGTGAATGTTACGATAAAGTTATGGATGTCTTCGCGTCCCCTCATGGAGAGCGCTGCCAGCTGCAGGCCGGCGATCCATCCTTCGGTTCGGGTCTCCAGTGAAGTGATATCGTCAGGTGAAAGATCCAGCCTCATACATTCAGTCAGAAATTGTGCTGCCTCCTCTGGCGTAAAGCACAGGTCAGCGGTACGTAGCTCGCCAAGTTGCCGGCTGGCACGTAGGCGTGCAAGTGTCAAAGGTAAGTCGACGCGGCTGGCTATTACAAGATGCAATTGCTGCGGTATATGATCTAGCAGAAACTCAAGTGTCTGGTGCACGGCAAGAGAGTCGATGAGGTGGTAGTCATCCAATACCAGCACGATCTCGAATGGCAGGGAAGCAATCGTATTGACCAACCTAGTCAGAGTCAACTCTATAGGCGCCGGCTGAACCGAGTGAAGGAACGTGCGAGCACTCTGGCTAAGGTCCACCTGCACACAGTCCAGCGCACCCATCACATAAGTCCAGAAGCGTACCAAATCGCTGTCATTCTCGTCTAACGAAAGCCAGGCGACTGCAAGTCCGCTGTCGACCAAGCCAGCGCACCACTCGACCAGCAGGGTAGTTTTGCCAAAGCCAGCGGGCGCTGATATGAGCGTCAGCGCGTGCTGCCTGGCTTCATCCAACCGCTCAACCAGGCGATTGCGTGTGACCAGACCGGAGGGAGATAGAGGTACTAAGAGTTTGGTAGACAGGAGTGGATCAAAAGAACCAACCGCCGTTGGATGCTGCTCTCTACCGGGGAGAATGTCAGCCATATGGTGCTCCAACTGCGTGTGTTGCTGAGTAGAGCTGTTTGTTAGCAGGCATGATAGCACACACTGGATAGCTCAGTTTGTACGGAAACTATTCCCCTGTGCTGGCTACTGTCGCCGTCTGACCACAAATTGACGGGTTCATTGTGCTCAACCTCTGCTTATTTATGAGTGGATTGAGATATTAGCCTGCACATCGATCTCGTCGATCAGGCTACGAGCATGACGTGTGGTTCAGTGTCCGACAATTGTCCAAACCACACGATACTGATGGGCTCGTTTCGGCTGTGAGTGTCCAACTCTCGTTATTATGTCGACAACAAACTGAGCAGTGGCAGCTTAGAATTTTACGGCGTTTCCGACATTATGTTAGTGCCCGACATTATTGTCACGGTACAGTGTAATGTTGTCAGAGACAACAATGTTGGTTACCAGACAACAATGTTGGTTACTGCTGGTGTAGGCTGACAAGAGTGTTGCACACTAGATACAGTGGCAATCTCATCTGTTAGTTGGCAAGCAGCTGTGATTAGAGAAAATCCGTTCGGATGTCTTCACGCAACCCGGACGGATTTTCTTTTGATACAAGATAGACTTTCGCACCGGCATGTTCTGTTGCGATCTGTCGAGGTTACTTTGAGTCTCCTGAACTAGGCTCGGTGCTCTGAGACGGCATCGGTTCCCAACGGACTATTTTTGACCTCTTAATCGTCCGGCTGCGCTTGTATAGGCGGAGTTTCATAACCGGCCGAAGCGCTTCCCCAAGCTCATTGACAACTGGCCGGCCGTGTTCATCGGCAAGGTACACGTCCATGAGCGTGTGATCTACGTGTATGTAAGGAAACGGTGGATAATTATTGGGTGGATCAGCCACGAAATACCTCATTTTACTAGGAGCATGACGCTCGAAGCCCGCATCGCCGACCGGACGCGAATTGGTGGTCGCCAACGCGGGGACGATTGAGGTCGCGACCATCGCTGACGTGGATGGGCACGTCACCGTCGAGGTCTGGCTCGGAGAGGAACCGCCGCACCGGCATGGGGAACCGATCTATGACGGTCTACTGCAGGTCCGCGATGCCGCGCCCTCGTCGGCGACCTCACCGGCAATCACCTCGGCCTGCTCTGGCACCTTCCCGAGGGAGCGCATCACGCGCTCGTCTCACCAGACCACGAACCGGGCAAGAAGGTATACCAAGTTTGCACTCCACCGGGTTTGCGCATGGCGAGGACGCAGGCGCTCCCTCGCCCAGTAGCATGTCATCGGGAGCAATCTCTTCGCGAACACGAACGAGATTGGAAGTTCTCAGCTCGCTACTTCCTGAGCAGCTCCTGCTTGCATGGTATTGCGGACATCTAGTTGAAAGCTGCCACTCATGTACGGTGAGCCTGGTGAACCGGCTGCAACGATACGTCAAGAGGTGGTCACCGTAATCATCGCATACACTGTGGCTCTCCCCTTTGGGGTTGTGAGATCCTGACTGATCCGATAGGTGCCCGCAGGCACGGGCGGGATGCGCGCTTTGTAGCCGTAGCCGCTGAAAGGCAACGACTGCAAGGTAATATTGAGATTTGAGCCCGCCGCGTACTGCGGATCGGTCTGGTCCAGGAACAGGTAATAGATGGTCTGCCACGATCCATTGCTGCACTGTTGCAGTTGCATGGCGGAGGCGGTGCCGAAGCCTCCACCAGTCACCGTCCGCGTGATCACCTGGCCCGGTTTGACAGTGGTAGCGGACAGATGCAATACCAATCCAGCGGACGGATCAGATCCCATCGAGCCTACTCCCCTCTCTAGGCGCGCTGTCCCCATGCAGGTCAGTGCGCTTACGGCATTATGAAGCCCAGCGATCCTCCCACTTACCGGAAACAGCACCCCGCCTCCTAGAGCCATGACAGCAGCCAACAGAGCGCCTACGGCTACCAGGGTCGCGGTCTTCGCTGGCGGGTGTGCTTAGGGGTAGCATGCTGCTGGTCCGTCAGATCTGTGGGCCGAGTAGGCGTTGCCAGTGATGGGTAGATATTGTCATCTTGTGACATGCAGGACTCCTTCTCCTCGCGGCAAAGCTGCTCTACACAAAACCAATCAACTACAAAAAGTCGCGAACCTGGGCGGATTTAGTGTGACCTATGGTCTTGGGGCAGTGAAAGATGCCATCGGTTCATTCAGCATCGGTATCTACGGCATTGCCGGCCTGTGTCTCGTTGCGCTCCTCTACACGATCATGCTTGCACGTATGAAACCGCTTGCACGCGAGGGATCACGTTCTGTCAAAGTGCCTGGCTAAGCGAGTTGCGAGAGCAATGCTCCTTGTTCGGTAGTCATTTCCTACCTAACCCGATGTGGATGTTTGTCTTGGGGCAACTTGAAAACAGGGATGAAAATACCGTGTACATCGGATTATTTTGGTATTGACCACGCTACTGAACCCGAATGCCTTGTACTATATCTCCTTTGTGACTGCTCAGAAATGAATCGGTGACACGCCAGTCACCCATAAAGTCAGCCAATCTGTTTTCGCACGCAAGAGCAATGCTACTGCCAATAGGATGGTTTTCCGCATACGATTCAGTTGCCGAAAAATATCCTTGCGTGGGTTTTCCAGAAAAAGGATCGACAAACTCAATGACTATCTCATAAATGGGAGTCAGAGATACAGGTTGGGGCCAAAGAAATGTGGGCGCATCAACTGGATCGAGTGGACGTGTATAAAGCGTAACGCCCTTCACAATAGCAGTAGCCTGTGTGAGCATGCGATGTCTCCTGTTACTGTCACATGGCAACATCATTACCATGTATGGTCTATCACCTAACAAACGAGGGGCGCAAGATATTTTCCTATCTGGAGATATCAGAGTGAGTGAGGACCTTTCTCAGCAGGAAAAACTTGCACATCGGGTGAAGTGGTGCATCC
The DNA here is from genome assembly GCA_963810535.1 of uncultured Chloroflexia bacterium. Classification (GTDB taxonomy): domain Bacteria; phylum Chloroflexota; class Ktedonobacteria; order Ktedonobacterales; family JADMIN01; genus JAJPKE01. The sequence continues at coordinate 8,129 of CAWENW010000007.1, read as the reverse complement.
GGTAAGTTCATAGGGAATACTTTGGAAGGTAGGGGTGACAACTCCACGCTCACGTGCTATGGTCCTGCAGACGACGTCACCCCAAGACGACCCAGACCAGTGTGGAGGACCCGGATGCGTCCACGTGAATCCGCCATTGATATCAGCGTGCCTGAACTGGCCGACCTTGTTGATCACTAGCGCATACCTACGGTCCCAGTTGCCTCACAGGGAGTTCCACCCCATATCACGCTGCTCTACCCATGGCGCCCTGCCCCATTGCAACCAGCACATCTGCGCGCTGTGGCCGCCGCGGTCATGAACATACCTCCCTTTACGCTGACGTTTCAGCAGGTCAGGCGCTTCCCAGGTGTCCTCTTCCTGTCTCCCGAGCCTGAGGAGATGGTGCGCCGCCTGACCCAGAGACTCGTGCAGGCGTTTCCCGAGACACCGCCCTATGGCGGACAGGTTGGTTCTGATCCTACTCCCCATCTCACGGTTGCTCGAGCAGAGACCGAGGAGGATCTGAATCGACTGCAGGCAGAAATCCTCGTGCGTCTGCAACCGCTATTCCCGGTGCGGATCCCTGTCCAGACGCTGAGCGTTGAAGAGGAAGGGATCGACGGCACCTGGCAGGTGGTGGCGACGATTGAGCTGGGGTAGCTCAGAACGCCATACAGCAGCATCTTGGAAGGCTCCAACCACCAGAGGCCACTCCTGTACACGGGCAAGTACGCTGTGAGGACGAGGAGGCATGTCGTAGCCTCTAGCCACAGTTATACACCTGCCGGAACTAGAGCAATGCCCGGAGTGCGACGGGGTCGATGGCGGCGGCGTCCCCAAAAGAACGGATGCCGGTGCGCATTCCAGTAACACGTGGCTGCCTCGACCGCAGCGCGGATCTCGTCCCACGTTTCGAACCGACGGCCTTTGAGCGCGAGCGAGCGCAGAATCTTCCACTTAGACTCTACTCAACCACTTTGCGGCGTAGCGCCACCAATCCCACCACCGCGTACCACCCGAGTATTTCCGTCACGAGGAGGCGTTCGGTAAGACCCGCGATGCCAGTCAGCTGCCCAGCGGCAGTTGGCGTGAAGGTCGCGAAGAACAGCACGGTCAGTAGGACGGTCAATGGACCGGCGGCTATGAGCCCGTAAGCGAGAGGCCTCGCATCGGTTGCGTGTCGCAAAAGCAGTCCCGTAAAGGTAAGCGCAAAGATCGCCATCAAGGCAAGACCGAATCCGATGAAGTGTCCGAAAAAGTTTTCGAAGGTAAAAATGCCGTCGGTAATACAGCCGATACCCGGTAGCAGCCACAACGCCAGACACCACCTGTACGCACGGGCGGATAAGTCGTGCCTCAACACTCGAAAGATGCCGACGGTCCCCAAGATCAATAGTAAGCCAGTAATGATGAATGTCGCATTCATGAAGGGCGCGGTATTGCCAACACCCAGCGCGCTAATCTGCTGTTGAATAGGTGAATAGTGGGCGACATGTACCCCCCAGAGGGTGTAGCCAGTATTCACAAAGCCGAGGATAATCCATGCGAACGTAAAGAGTACAGGCCCCGCGATCGCACCGAGCGCCAGCCATCGTGCTCCCCCTATCGTCGTCTTTTGTGCTTGCGTGTACATACTGCCTATCCCTTTCGTGCGTGAGTGTTCGCCGTACGAACCACTTGCAAGTTTCTGCTGTGTCAGCAGCCTTTTTGAATGGTATCCAGCTAGGCTGACTGGTGTGGGTGAACGGTGAGAACCTGAAGAACGAGCCAGCGGAGGCACCATGCGGCAACAGCATTGCGGAGCAGGGCCCCTGCGCGATAACCTCCAACGTCCGGCTCAGTACCTGCTGCAGTTTGTTGACCTGTTCACCGCTCTAGCACGACACCATCCCTTGAAAACAGTCGCTTAACCTCAAACTGTGGTAGACTCACTCTAACACTGTTTAGTTTACCATGAGTTTCTGCGTTTGTCCAACAGTGTTGGAGAAAGGAAATGCAGCTCATGCCACGCACCAGGCGCAGCCGCGCACGGAGTGTCTCGGGCCCAGACCAGGCGCCGCCGCTCAACCTCGATCGCATCGTGGAAGCGGCGCTTGGCCTTCTCGACAAGGTGGGCCTTGACGGCCTCAGTATGCGCCACCTTGCCGAACAACTGGGGATTAATGCGGCGACGCTATACTGGTATGTCCGCGACAAACAGGAGCTTCTGAGCTTGCTCGCTGAGGCAATCTGTCGTGAGATACAGCCGCCCGATCCTGATGCTCTGTGGCGTGTCCGGCTGGAGACGCTCATGTGGGAGTATCGCCGCGTGCTGCGCGCGCACCGGGACGCTGCACATATCCTGGCCGCAACCTTGCCCGCCGGGCCACATCGTCTGCGCCTGGTGGACCTGACATTGGGGGCGGTGCTGGCAGCGGGATTCGACGGATGGGCAGCATCGCGGGCTGGGCGGCTTGTGGTTGATTACACGACCGGCTTTGTCCAGGAGGAGTACGTCACAGCTGCTCGACCCGCGCCACCAAAGGCCGAACAGCGTCCTCGGGACGCCGACATGGACCACCTCCCGACAATTGCCGAGATTTCGCCGGAGGTGTACCCGAACATCGCGATGCTGAGTCCGTACCTGGCTGATGGTGACGGTGACACCCGATTTGGATTCGGGTTGCGTGTGATCCTCGACGGTTTGGAACAGCAACGGGCGTAATGGGCGGAAATTGCATCCGACGGGTTGAGCACTCGTGCTCGCGGCTACCCTGCATGCCTGACTCGATCGCCAGGTTCGCAGGCAATGTAGCTCGTTGTCGCCGTGCCCACATGCCGTAAATGATAGGGACTCAGCAAGAAGCAATCTGGTGGCATCACAACTGAATTGCTAGTCTGTGCAGCCGGACTTGACCAACCACTGCGACCACGAAGATCACAACTAGCGGCGATGAGTCTGGTGGAGCGGTAAGATTGGTTAAGCGGTTCCGGCGTCCGCGGAGGTCGTCTCATATCGGACCACCCGGTGTGCTAGAAAGGTGAGCCCGCCGAGCGCCAGCAGGTTCACCAGTGTGAGTCCGGTCATATTCCGGTTGGGTATGACAAACTCGAAGACGGGCGAGAAGACGATGAACACACCCATCACCCCTGAGACCAGCGCGAGCCGCTGCGACATGCCCCATCCGGGACGCCGCGCCCACCGGCGCACCAGATAGACGCCCAGCACGTCCGTGGCCACAATGAACGCGATAGGAAGAACGTGGATGGGCAGAGCCACGCGCAAAAAGAGCAGATTGACGAGCACCACGCCGCCCCCCAGAAATCCGGCGATCCGCAGACTCCAGTAGCCGGGTGGCCGGCGACTTCCCTGCGGCCGCTCCGGCGGAATTCGCCGCAGGGTCCCCATGAGCAGGCAGGCCACGAAGACCGCAGGGGCTATGACGTAAGATGCCGGCGGATGGTCATAGCCCTTGCCGTGATAGATGGCAAACCCGTAACTGAGAGCCAGCACCAGAACCACCAGGCCCAGCCAGACGGTAAACGCTATTCTGCTCGCGGGACCTAGCCAGGGGCGGCTGGCCACGCTGGGGAAAAGCGCCTCGGCCAGCACAATCGAGGTGATGATACTGAGCACGACGTGAATGCTGGTGAACCCAACCATGAAGGTCCAGTTGACGTCAAGGGCGCGAGCGGCGTCCGGCGGCGGTGTCCAGCGAGGATTAAACCAGCTCTGATAAGCCATCCCCTCCTCGAGGGACCCATAGGCGATCCCCAGTATGGCAAGATTTGCCCAGCTGAGCCGGCGCGCACGCACGATCTCGCGCGCCAGCAGCGCGCCCGAGCCGTAGAGCCCGACTGTCAACACTACACCACCCACGTTATTCCAAGCCAGTGGCGGGGTGGATCCGGTCAGGAGCTCGGCCACGACGGGTGCAAGCAGATAGAGGGCTACAACCGCCAGCCAGGTGCGCTTGGGACTGGACTCGGCGGCGACACTTGGGCCGTGCCCGTCTATCACGTTGGTCTCGGCATTCACTCTCGTACCTCCCTTGAGCCGTGGTTCGCAGGCCGCTATGCCGTTGATGCTGTGATGGATCATAGCTAGGAGCGCATCCAGGTAGGAATTGCGCAGCCGCGTGGCAGCGGTAGAGGTGCGCTCCCTCAATCTGTCGGTCAAGGCGTTGAATCCGATCGCCGATCCTATCCGGCTCCGTCGCGGGTTCGGGCTATGCCTGCCGCCAACGCAGCCTGCCTTACCGTGAGGCGTTGGTCAATGCGCTTGTCACGTACTCGAGCTGCGAGTGGAAATGGCGAAACGCATAGCAGCCTCCTGAGCCTGCGGTGACTGTGCCTGAGAACTAAAACATACAGTACGTCTCTCGTGTCTCATCTTGCACCTCGTTGCTACCTCGATACCCGCGTACTATACTTCTTCCAAGGTAGCCAGCCAGCTATTCGCCATGGGTCTAATTACCTACTTTGCCAGTTGGCGACTATGCCATGATTGGATCGATAGTGCCCCACTTAAACGAGGATGGTGGCCAACTTGCCTGTGTCTATCTCGTTTATGAGGTGATGATTCCCAATCTTGACTTCAGTCCAACACAACGCAAGAACGAAAAAGCGTCTGCTCAATGAAAGCAGTAGGCATAGGCTCGACACTCTGCTGTGAGTTCGCTCGTCCCACGCTACAGCCGCTACGTTGCTCAACGGTAAGAAGGACATAAACCATGCGCACAGCGTTTCTACAGGTAGTGGTCATTTTCGCCACTCTACTTCTTGTCTTGACCGGCTGCGGACATAAGACTGTAACCACCACACCCATTCCGGATGGTTTTGTTCATGAGTCAGGAATACAACTACTCAATGGCAGCGACTTGCCAATAAAGTTAAACGGTGTCAACCTTGGTGGTTGGCTGGAATGGGAAGGCTGGATATGGGGTAAAGGCTTGGACTACATAGATGAAACCGATATGATGTCCAACCTCACCAGCCTGGTAGGCAGTACTCAGGCGCAGTACTTTCAAACTGAAGTTGAGAACACCTATATAACCCAGGCAGATTTCAGCGCGATTGCTTCAGACGGATTTAATGTCGTACGTGTGCCGCTCAATTACAGTCTTCTCTATTCGGGAGCCAACACGTATAAAGCCTCTGGTTGGTCGATACTCGATAATGCCATTATGGAGGCTAAGCAAGCCCATGTGTATGTGATTCTAGATATGCATGATGCTCCATGTGGTCAGTCCAGACTGTTTACGGCAAATTACACTGGAGGCCCTACTTTATGGCAGTCAAGCGAATGCCAGGATAGCACGGTGGCTATTTGGAAAGCGATTGCAGAACGCTATAGCCAAAACAATACCGTCTTAGGTTATGATTTGCTAAATGAGCCGGCGACCACAGATGCCCAGTTGATCGCCCTTTATCGGCGCATAACCGCTGCGATTAGGCAAGCAGATAATAACCATGTCATCATCTATGAAGGTAATGGCCTGGCCACCGATTTCTCGATATTCACCAGCAGATTCGACGATAACGAAATGCTCAGTCTGCATGCCTACGGTTGGGGTAGTAGTATCAACACAAAGCTCGCAGAGTATAACCAGTACGCTGATTCACTGAATTCACCCCTATATGTCGGGGAGTACGGACAAGCAGGCTACTTAGCATTATCACAATATGTAAAAGCGTTTAGTACCGATCCTAAACTTGCCGCCTACACTATATGGACGTGGAAGCAGGTGCCAGAACTGCCTACGTTGCAGCAGATTCATGAAACGAGCGCAGCACAAGAACTGATTGATTGGATGAATAATACCAGTAGACCAAAGCCGACCCTAGCTGAAGCCGAACAAGGCATGCGGGATTTCATATACTCCATCCAATATCAAAATACGACAACGGATAATCTGACGAAGGCTGTACTGCAATAAGTGACTATCGTGGCTGGACATCATTAAGGTCAGGCTGCAACCGACCTGCATCCTGGCCTGTCTCACACTCTCTCCGATTTAGTGTTTGTGGGGGCATTGGGGAAGTCTGACAATATGCCTAACAATTGTCCAAACCAACCTCCTGATTGGTCCACCATGCCACATTCACCCTGCCTTGTGCTTCACCAACTCCTCGGATGTGCCACGAAAGCGGAACATGCCACCCAGGTTCGGGAACACCTGGCTGTAGCCCAAGCCGTCCCGGTACGTTCGCGTATAACTATCCCCATTGAATGTACGACTTTGCCGTCATCTCGCTGCATCTGTACTCGGCCCATGCGCCAGAAGGATCTCGCCAGTATGCGTGCGCAGGCTTGGCACTCGCTTTCACGTTTGCTGTGAAGGAATCCGGAAGGTGGGAGAGGGATGCGCTTCTTCAGAAGCAACGCTCCCCCTTCCGACCTGTGTGGTTACTTGGCGGCAGGATCGACTAAGGGCAGGACGGCTCTGGCTTGAACCTGATTCCCTGAACATGGTCGCCTCCTGGGCCTCGTACCGGGCCAGGTGCACCATAGCTTCTAGGGTAGCGAGCGTTTGGGCGATGAAACGTTCGGTAGAATGACCCAAGGCCTGCTGGGCTGCAAGGTAGCGGCGATGCAGGAGATGCGCCAAGGGCGGGAGTGCCCCTCCAAGAGGTGCTGGACCGCCTGGCCGCTCGGAGCGTAGTGGACAGCATCCTCGTCATGGGATCGGCAGCCGACTCTGCCGCTTCGGCTCGTCCTCACGGTCATCCGTGGAGCGCGTCTTGAGCGTCTAGCGCCTGTCGTAACCACTCCTGTGCGCGACCAACGTAGTCGCGAACGATCGTCGTCCCAGCCGCCCACGCCTCTGATCCGTGTGGCGCGCCTGGCAACACGTCGAGAGTGACATCCACTCCGGCTTGTCGCAGCCGGTTGGCGTAGACTTGGTCCTCTTCGTAGAAGAGGTCGATGTCTCCGACGCCGATCCAGGCTGGCGGCAAGCCTTGCAGAACCTCGCGCCGGGCAGGTACCGCATAGGGCGACGTGGTAACAGCGCCAGGCTCGACGCCGAGATAGGAGTGCCATCCAAAGCGGTTCGCGCGATTGTTCCAGACGAAGTGGTTCACGCGGTCGAGTTCCTCGCGCGCCGCCGTGCGGTCGTCGAGCATTGGGCAGAAGAGCCACTGAGCGACTGGATGCGCTTCCCCATCGTCATGGAGCCGCTGAACCAGGCTGGCCGCTAGCCCACCACCAGCGCTCTCTCCGCCGAGCGCGATGCGAGCCGGGTCTACCCCAAGGCGTGGCGCATCACGCTGCAGCCACCTCCATCCGGCGAGGCAGTCGTCCAGCGCTGCCGGGAAGGGGTGCTCTGGCGCCAGCCGGTACTCGACCGACACCACGACGATGCCGAGTTCTCGCGCCGTCAGTCCACACAGGTGATCATCCTGGACAGCGCGCCCGATGATGAACCCTGTGTTGGCTACTTCGCAGATCCGGTGGCGTAAGAGCAGGTTTGCAAGAATGTCAACGAGTATTGGGGAGGCTTACCTCTGCCTGGCAGATGTCACACACCCGAGGCAGCTCCATCAAAGTGACCGATTGACGTGCACTTCGGAGCACATGACATCCGCTTGTTGGTCCTGCACGTGACCCAGATATCCCGCAGAGCAAGCACCTCCTCATGCCAGAGCACAACCGATTCCTGCTGAGCATCAAGAGGGTACTCGGCCTGATTATTCCACGTAGGTGTTCCCATGAATAGAAGCCCCTCAGGCGGCTCGGCGGTACTCATGGTGTAAGCCGCCCAGGACCGGCACGGCGAAGATTGGCCCAGCGCGGGCCTCACATGCAGGTGAATCGGGGACTTGCTGCTGCAAGCCTTGGTGAGGACGTGCCTGGTTGAAGTAGGCACCATAGGCCCGCAGGACGCGGAAGAACTGCTGCTCGTGCAAGATGAGCAGATGATCCAGACATTCTCGGCGCACGCTCCCCAAGAAGCGCTCACAGTACGCGTTGGCGCGGGGAGCGCGGAACGGAGTCTTCAGTACCTTGATGCCTGAACTACTGGCCACACGCGCAAAGAGGGGGCCGAACTTTGCGTCGTTATCTCGGATGAGGAAACGAGGAGTTTGCCCATACGGTCTGGCTTCTCGGAGTTGCTGGGCGACCCAGGCATCGGTAGGATGGCGGGTGACTGCCACATGCATCA
>CAWENW010000006.1:0-17877 GCA_963810535.1 uncultured Chloroflexia bacterium | reverse complement strand
CAAAGGGGCGCCGGTGATGCTTTTTATGCAGCAGTAGGGCGGCGCATTACCACACGCAAGAAGCGCCCGCTTCAGCGTCCGGTTGATGGGCATCTTGGTTGTGGAGAGACCGCCTGCACGTCTTTGTGGGCGCAGGCTTGCACCAGCTCAGTATGCAGCATGCGCGTCTCAAGCGTGTTCGGGTGAGCATTCCCTAACGATCTGGAGCGGATCGCCAGGGCACGTTCAGCCAGGGAGCAGGCCTCACGCACGCCGCCTTCTTTTTGCCGGAAGATAGCCATGTCGTGCAGAATCTGTGCAGTCTCCGGATGCTCTTTTCCTACAACCTGCTCGCGGATTTGCAGGGCACGATGAAAGAATACCTCAGCCTCCTCGAATCTTCCCTGTTCTCGGCTGAGTATGGCCAGGCCGCTGAGTGGGTACGATAGTGTGCGATGCACAGGGCCAAAAGCTTGCTCAAATAGGCGCAAACTTCGCTGATAGAGCGGCTCCGCGACCTCGTATCTCCCCCACGCACGGTACAGCGAAGCGAGCGTCTCGAGCACGCTCGCTAGATCATGATGTTCTGCGCCCTTTATCTGTTCGACCAGGCGTACAGCACGCTGGCAGTACGCTTCTGCCAGCTCGTACTTGCCCTGCTCGGTATAAAGCAGGCCGAACTGGTTCAACAGGTAGGCCACCTGCAGATGCTCCGGACCCAGAGCTTGCTCCCAAATGATGAGGGCTCGATGATACACTGCCTCTGCCACATCATACCGGCCCTGGCACTCGTAGAAGATCCCCAACCAGTACAGCGATTCGGCGAGCTGAGGATGGTCAGGGCCGAGCGTCTGCTCAAGAATGGTGAGGGCCCGCTGGTACAGTGGCTCTGCTAGCTCGTACTTGCCCCGATCGGTGTACACGGCGGCAAGGAGGCTAAGATGAGATGCGACGGTTGGGTGATCAGGGCCTAGTGCCGGCTCAAGCATGCTCACTGCTGCGCGCAGAAGCACTTCTGCCTGCTCAAACTGATCGAGGTGCCGATAGAGATAGGCCAGACGCTGAACTAGAGTGGCTACCTTGGGATAGCCTGGGCCTGTCACCTGTTCTTGAATCTGGAGAGCCCGCTGGTACAATGACTCGGCGAGTTCGAACTGGGACCTCTCAAACACATAGTCGGCGGCCTTGCCGAGCACATCGGCCAACTCCTGGTCCTGCAGGTGTGTGGGGATAGCTGCGGTACAGGTCATCGCATGGGGGAGAAGCCGCTCACACCGCCTCCAGAACTCTGGCTCGGTTATCTCGATATGGTCAGGAAAGACGGCACTCAGTAGGTGGACCAAACGCTGCCGCCAGTGCTCCTGGTCGTGCTCAGGCAGTTCCTCCTGGACAATCACCTGGACCAGCCGATGCAACGAGAGGGTGCGGCTGTCGGGCTGCCGCTGCACCAGCGAGTACCTGCGCAAGGTGGCAAGCGCCACATCGAAGTGGGTTGCATCGCCCACGACTGGACTCAGAATGGGTCCGAGATGGTCGGCACCGGCGAGCAACAGTTCCTCAGGGATAGCCTCGGCAGACAAAAACGCGCAGCAGCGCAAGAGCTCCAGCGCAGCAGAGTGCTGCTCCCTGACCTGCTGGCAGGCGAGTCCAATGGTAGCAACCACCGAGTCAGGATGGTCACCGGCCAGTCCACGCCGATCCAGCAGCATTCGGCGTTTCTGGCGGAAGCGCTGCACGTAGGCCGCGAGACCGCAGCCGGTCTCCTCGATATAGGCTCCTGCCTGGTCAAGAGCCAGCGGTAATCGCCCCAGTTCGGTCACCAGGTGGTGGGCCGCGGCAGAGAGGGGAGGGTTCGCTCTGGCCAGGTGCTGCACATCTTCCGGGGAAGCGTCCGGAGCCACGATCTTCGCCCGTCGTAGGAGAAATAAGACGCCTTCCTCCTCTGCCATGGGTTCCAGATCGATCCCTCGAGCAAGGGTTCCGAGTGCCTGGCAACGGGTGGTGATCAAGATGGCTCCCTGACGAGTAGCTGGTAGGAAGCGAGCGAGCAAGTCGAAATTTTCGAGATTATCGCAAATCAAGAGCCAGTCGTGGTGGATCGTGAGCCAGTACCCGACAGCAGTGAGCACCTGCTGAAGGTCCTGCGTGTCTCGCTCCGGCAAGCGGAGTACCTCGGCGATTCGTAGCAGGCTGGAGGTGATGCTGTCCACCGTCTCGGCTCCGATCCAGAAGACGGCGCCATAGTCCAGGGCATGCCGGTAGGTGTACTCGAGGGCGATCTGCGTCTTGCCGACGCCCCCCAGCCCAGAGAGCGCCGAGGATTGGGTGAGTGCGACCGCCTGCGACCTCCCCAGCTGGAGGTGCAAGCTCTCAAGGATCTCATCACGTCCAGTGAAGAAGGGGTTACGCGGCAACGGTACCGACCAGTGGGGGAAGAGTGAGGTCAAGCTGGCTTCCAGCAAGCGACGCGTCTCCTGGCTGTCGAGATGCAACTGCCGGGCTACCTCGAGGACGATGGTCTTGCTGGCTGGCAGGAAGTCTCCCTGTTCCCATCGGCCCACCGCATTTCGATGCACCCCCACGGCATCGGCTAGGTGCTGTTGCGTCAGGTGCCGGCTTTTGCGAAAGGCTTTGAGGAGCGCCCCAAAAGATGGAAGATCACTTGGTGTCAGTGTCATAGGCTTTGACTCCATTTCGCCATCGTTCTCACGATGTACCAAAATGCACCGTTGGATGAGGCATAGCCTATTTTATACTTTGCCCGACCATCAGGGACCCAGTAGTGGGAAGGTGTGTGCCCTCCCGCCTGCGTGCCTTATGTGGCGGCGTTTTCTAGACCAAAGGAAAGGCAGGCTACTCTCCTCGGCGGAGCTATCTGGATGCTGGCACTTCGACCTGATGATACTCGACTCCACAATCCTTCCAGCTACTTTTGAGGCCCGGAGCGTCTACTCGGGCCACAATACTGGACACGATGGGGGGTCAACAGAAGGTACGATCCTCCCCAGGTGTACTGCCGAAGCGACGAACATGCTCCTACCCTTTTCCGCCTATGGAGGTATCGCCATGACGTACTCCGAGCTGCCGTCGACACCCGGAGATTCAAACTCTCCTCTTGCCGTAGCCACTGCCACCGAGGATCTCAGTCACAAGCAGCGGGAGGGCGGACTACTCAGTCCCTTTCGCGTACGCAACTTCAGGTTGCTCTTCGGCGGCCAGCTGACCTCAAACGTTGGCGATGCCTTCTACGCCGTGGCGCTGCCCTGGTACCTGCTCTCGCATGGCGGACCCGAGGCGCTGGGTCTCGTGCTACTGGCCTATGGCGTGCCGCGCACGCTCTGTGTCGTGGCGGGCGGCGCACTCGCCGATAGGCTGCGCCCACGGCGATTGATGCTGCTTGCGGACGTAGCGCGGACCATAATCATGACCGCGTTCGCAATTCTGATTGGCTTCTTCGCGCCACCGCTCTGGCAGCTCGCTGCGCTCTCCGCCGGGTACGGGGCGTTCAGTGGCCTGTTTCTCCCTCCCTCAACAAGCATCGTTCCCGATCTGCTCCCAGACGATGCGCTCCAGGCCGGAAACTCGCTCTCCTCTGTCAGTACGCAATTCGCTGCACTGGTTGGCCCATCGCTAGGCGGGCTGATCATCGGCTTCTTCGCTCCATGGATCGCGCTGCTGGCCGACGCGGGGACCTTCCTCATCTCGTCACTCTCACTGGGAGCAATGCGGCAGTCTCGTCGCCCCGCGGAGCCGGCGGCAGCGAGCCCGAGCGAACCCGGCGCGGGAGAGGCCGCGGCGTTCCCACAGGAGCCACACACCTTCTGGCAGCTCCTGCGGAGTTCGCCGCTGCTCCAGTCAGTGCTGGTGTTTAGCATCTTTGGAAATATCTCGCTTGGTGGACTCACCGAGGTGGCGTTTCCTGCTCTTTTGAAGGGGCCCTTTCACGCGACGGCGACGCAATATGGGCTTGCGCTTGGTGGTTTCGCGCTGGGCGCGCTGGTTGGTGGGCTCAGCGCGGGGCTGCTTGGGCGTCTCCCCGGCCGCGGCATTTTTATTGCTGTCGTCTGGTTCATACAGGCGGCCGTCCTGGCACTCATTCCCTATGTGGGTGGGATAACTGGCGCGACGGCGCTGCTCGCGGTGCTAGGACTGGCGAATGGCTCAAGCAACGTCTTTATCATCACGGCAATCCAGCAGCGCATGCCAGGTGCCCTGCTTGGCCGCGTAATGGGCGCGATAATCTTCACGTCACTTGGTCTCTACCCGCTCTCGGTGGCCGGCGCTGGCTACCTCGTCGAATCGTACGGTCCGTCGCTTCTCTTCCCCGTCAGTGGTGTGCTGGTGGCGCTGGCCGTGGTCCTGGCTGTCTCACGGCGCGACATCCGCCAACTGTAGCATCAAACCAATCGCCTGGGTGACCAGCTAGGTTGCGCATCTGCATGTTGATGTCAGCTCTGAATGACAAGCCGGAAGAGAAAATCGACGACCGCACACAAAGCTTGGATGTCTCTGCGGACTCTTTCGCGAGCTATCACCAGTGAGCGAAAGTCTGTAGCGCTCATACTGTGCATAACGGCGATGGGGTCTGGAACCTCCTGCTACTCCGCGGCCTCCTCGCCGATTGGTTGCAGCACCCCTTACGCATATCGCGTGAGATTCGCAAGGCTCAATGCCGATAACAAGAGTGTATTGGAACGGGAGATGACTACAACTTCGTGTAAATGACTACAGCTTCGGGCAAAAGTGACTACATTTTCGTGTAAATCACCATCAGTCGTGTGCCCGGCTTGCTCGAGATCCGAAATGCGTTAATTCCATCCAAACATAAACGACGGCCGTGTAGGGAAGAGCGCTATGAGCACCGGTCTAGTCTCATCGCTCACCCATACATCCGGAAAAGACTGGCGGAGGGCGTCGATGCCCCGATGACCGAAGAGCAGTTGCAGGAAAACCAGAGGAGGAAAGGCGGCGTTGGCGCCATCGCCGTAGGCGGGCGCGTGCCAATTCTCCACTGCTATCAAGCGACCGCCCTCAAAGAGCAGGCGAAGGCCTCCGCGATAGAAATGCAGCTTGATGTCTCCGGTATGCCCCACCAGTGGCGACATGGCTAACCGGGCCTCAAGGGCAGGTGCGATATGCCGCAGAAACGCGGGAAGATCGGGTACACGTATATACCAGGCGTAGGGCGGCTCTTTGGGACGATCGAGAGCCTCGCCCAGTAGCTGGTGGACCGGGTGCGTGGATCCCAGTGAGAAATTGATTTCCTGCAGGTCAGGAGTATCGGGCAAGATCGATTCAATTTCTAGTCCATGAGCTCGTAGCGCGCGTAGTATTGAGGGCAGGGCAGCTTGGATATTTATCCCTTGAGCGAATTCCAGGAGCCAGACGCCAAGCCCTCGACCTCTTCGACGCGCGTCGCAGGCCACGAAGCCAACCACCTGGCCGTCCGCGTCAATAATCATTTGGAAGGTAATGACATGCCGGAGGCTAGGATGCCGCTTCCAGGTCACGATCTCGTACAGCCACTGCTCGAGTTTTGGACGTTCGGAGACGATGGAATCTTTCTGCCGTCTCGCGTAGAGCTCCTCCATCAGGGGAACGTCCTGCGTAGTAGCCTCGCGAAGCGAGTAGCGATCGTCGGTTTCGCTGTGAGGTATCAAAGCAAGGGGAGTGCTCCGCCGGTCTTCGAGCTCAAGCGCGTATTCGTAACCGAACTGCCGGTAGAAGTACGCGATGCCGGTGATAGCCTGAACGAGGTCTCCTTCGGCCTGGCTGCGAGCGTGCACCATCTCGAAGAGCGCACGGACGAGACCGCGGCGCCGAAATGTGGGGTGAGTGGCTACCGCTTCAGGACGCCCGACGCTAAACGGAATGCCTTCGTAGGCCCAGGTCTGTTTCCATAAGCAAGTAGTGGCCACGATTGGGCTTCCGTCGGTGCTGGTATCCTCCACGACGGCGAAGTCACTTGGTCCCATGAGCGGATAGTCTCCGTTCATGAGGCCTTGAATTAGCCTCATATAGTGCACATTGGGTAAGGCGTCGGCGTTTTCCCGATAAACCAGGCCATGCAACGTAGCGATGCGCTCGGTATCTGCAGTGGTTGACCACCGCAGCACCAGTCCGTCACCTAAATCATGGCCAGCTGGGCTCGTCGCTCGCATGAGTGTCTCCTTCTGCCATGATGCAGGGACGTACAGGTGGCTCGGCACCTTGCTCATCTCCCCTCAAGAACACTGTTTCCACACCATGACGGCAAGCTCGGGAGGCTCGATACCTTGTTGGCTCAGCAGTGTAGCGATTTGCGAGCGGTGATCGACAGCGTGATTGTTGGCCTGGATCAGCACGATGATGGCCGGAGCCTCGTAGGTGCCCTCGTCCAGAGACAGGACCCGATCCAGGTCATGCTGATCGGCTATGACGATCAGTGCGTTTCCCGAGCTCTCCGATCGTCGCCGCAGCTCATCGAAGCCGGGAAACGACGTGAGATCACTAAGGGGAGGGGCTGGAGACGTCCCTGTGAAATCCCACACATAGTGTTCCTCAGAAGCCAGCAGGTGCATGAGGGTTTCCCGCACACTACCAAACGTCCCGCTAGTGGTGGTGTCCAGTTGCGAGTCGGCGAGCTCTTTGCATGCGTCGAGCAGACGCCGGTTCGCCCAGAGATTATACTGGAAAAAGTCGGCGAGCCCTGCGGTCATTGTCTTGATCTCCATTCACATGCGTCCATTACCCGATTTTGTAGGTAGCCAGGCCCTTGGCCACGGCTACCCCTGAAGCAGTCAACACGTCGACATCAACATAGACCAGGCTGCGACCGCGGCGAAGCACGCGAGCGTTAGCGTGCAGATCCTCCCGCTCGGCGGCGGCAGATAGGTGACGGTAAGGCTGACTGTAACGCCGCGCATGTTGTCCGGAACTTCGGCGCCTGACCACGCGGCCACCATGGTGGCAGTGTCGATCAGAGAGGCGATGGCCCCGCCATGTACCGTAGTTCCTATGGTGATGAGCGCTTCCGAAAATGGGAGCGCCAGCCTCGCCGAATCGGGCTGCAGATCGACGAGGCGAATCCCCAGATGCTTCACAAAGGGCGAGCTAGGTAGAAACTGGCGCATGAGATCTGCGCCGGATTGCGGCCGGTCCGTGGGCAAGCTCATAGTCTAGTGAGGCCTTTCTAGCACTGTGGCGTTGTGTCTCATTATATGCCGCGGTGCTGGGCAGGCAGAGAGATCCAGCTACCCACAGGTACTTTCATTACTCGGACGCCTGGTAGCCTGTTGTCATCGTCTCACTAGTTGCCGGCGAGAGACGCGCAGTCTCCTGGGCCTGGAACATGAGGGCGATAGCCGCGGCGAGGATCCAGAATGCCTGTAGGCCCAATGGAATCAGTGTGAGCAGTGGTGAAGTGAAGAGTCCCGCTAACCCGACAGCCGCGTAGAGAATTCCCAGAGCCAGAGCCAGGTAGCCGAAGACTCTTGGCAGCAAATCGGAGCCAAGCAGAACAGCACCCAGCGAGAGGAAGATAAGCGGTGCCGGAGCGATGGGGTACACATGGGTAAAGACCGTCATGAGATCGAAGCTGGTGACTGAGGCTGCCGAATGCCCATCTACCGCGGCCTGGGCAAGGTCCATGGTGAAGACGCCTTCGATCAGGACTACTGCCAGCAACGTTGCGCTGCCCAATTGCGTGAGCATCCCCGCCAATCGGGTAGTACCCCCAGCCAGTTGCACAAGTCCAAGAAAAAAGATGACGCTGAGCATTGAGCCGACTCCCTGTATCCAGGCGCCCATCAGCCAGACGTCGTGATAACGAGTGGCGATGCTTTGTATCGTTGCAGGGCTGGCGGAGTCGGGAAGTTGTGCCAGTCCGACGGCAGCGCCAATGCCGAAGTAGAGACCAAGCAGAATAACACCGAGAATACCAGAAAGAGCGATCATGCGATGATTGGACCTGCGGGACATATCTGGCCTCCTGAAAGAAAGAGTTGGCCATCACGCTGGATGGCTGGGAGGAGCCAGCATCCGCTGGATGGCTGCCACAGTTTGCTCGGCGACCAGGCGGATCGTCTCCTCGTCCAGCTCGCCTAGGTGACTGAGCAGCCAGTCGTCGCTGGCTCCATCGATAGCTTTGAACCAGGCCTGCAGCAGTCCAGCCGGAAGATCCGTGCGGATGAGCTCGAGGTGCTGCCCTCGAGCTATAAGGCTGCTCATGCCGCTCATGAGAACCGCGGCTAAATTGGCTAGTGACTCCTGCTGCAAGGACTCCGGCGTCAAATGCAGGACGGCGCGTGCGGCGCCAAAGAGCCAGGGCTGCTGCCTGGCTAACAACAGTGACTCGGTACGAGCGCTCGTCATCGCCGGCCAGAAGGCTTCTGCGGTGAGCTCGTCCAGTTCCTGGGCGGGCTGCGCCAGTCGCAATTGGTCGACGCACCAGGCGGCGACAGTAGCGAATAGGTCGGCTTTGTCCTCGAAGTAGTAGTACGCCGAGCTCTTCCCGATCCGTGCCGCTTCGAGAATGTGATTGAGCGATGCCGCCTCGTAGCCGTTTGTTGCGAACTCTCGCGCGGCTATGGTCAGCAACCGTTCACGCTTTTCCGCCGGCATGCGGACAAAGCGAGAAAATGGCATGGGTAACTCCTTACTCCTTGACCGCAATTGGACGATGAACGGTTGTAAACCGTTGGTATGGTCCAATAGTATGTACCATATGGTACATACTATATACGCAATATCTGCGATTGTCAACAGCTCACGAGCGTTATAATTTAGTCAAATCGATGTAATGGCAGCTCTCAGACAACGCGGTCTGACAGCCAGGCTGGACAAAGGGGTCATTCGATGGATGGGGCGAAGGAGTACGATTTAACCAAGCAAACCTTGCTGTCTCGCTATGTGACGTTCTCACGAGATATGTGGGCGGAGCACGGGGCCAATATGCCATTGACCCTCTCTGAAGAGCGAGTTGGCTTCCCTGCGCAGTGTCAATGATCGCCTGACGATGCATGAGGTCGAAGAGATCTATTTGCCGCTGTCGCGCCTGCTTGGCCTCTATATCAGCGCTACCCAGACTCTGCATGCCGCCACCAGCATCTTCCTCGGGGACTCCACTGCCCAGGTCCCGTACCTCATTGGGCTGGCCGGCAGCGTCTGTGTGGGCAAGAGTACCACTGCTCGCCTGCTACAGGCACTGCTCTCTGACTGGTCCACCTGTCCGCGGGTTGAGCTCATCACGACCGACGGTTTTCTTTACCCCAATACGGTGTTGGAAAAGCGCGGGCTCATGGAGCGCAAAGGATTTCCTGAAAGCTATGACCTCCGCCGCCTAGTCCGATTCTTAGCCGACGTCAAAGCAGGCAAACCAGAGGTCAGCGCTCCAGTGTACTCACACCTGACCTACGATATCGTACCCAACGAGTATCGGGTTATACACCATCCCGATGTGCTGATTGTCGAGGGACTCAATATCCTGCAGGGGGAGGGACACTTACACTGGGGACAATACTTCTGCGTCTCCGACTTCCTCGACTTCACGCTGTATGTGGACGCGGAAACCCCCGACATTGAGCAGTGGTATATCGAACGGTTTCTTACTTTTCGCGAAACCGCCTTTCGCGATCCCTCATCCTACTTTAGCCGTTACGCGCGGCTGAGCGTTGATGAGGCAGTACAAACCGCGAGGAGGATCTGGTTAGAGATCAACGAGCCGAATTTGCGGCAAAACATTTTGCCGACACGCGATCGCGCGCATCTTATTCTCAGAAAGGGCGCGAACCATCTGATTGAAGAGATCCGGCTCCGCAAGCTGTGACGTGGCGGCTATACTTCTTCGTGTCTCCTCTTGCCGCCGGAGGCTCCGGAGGGCCTATATAGGGCACACAGCATTTGACAGATCCATATCCATCGGCTACAATTAATATACTATCTAGTCGGTATGTGAAACATCGGTGATAGGTCATGCTGGCCTGGCTCCAACCCGTGTGTAATGGCAGAAGCCACCAGGACCAGTGCAGCGGAATGGACGCCGAAGCGCACCAGGCGAGCAAAAGGAGATCCCATCATGTCTTCTCCCACTACCCACCTCGTAGATCTGACAGAGCAACCTATTCGACCCATCCGCTTCTGGCAGCACTGGCACGCGGTTGCTACCACCTTTCGTGCGTATCCGCCTGGCACGGACGCCTTTGTCGATCAGATCCGCTCGTCAGGCTTTCTCATACGTTGCGCATTTTTGTACCTTCTCGCTCCCCTCCACTTTGCTAGAGAACAGGGGTGGACGATATGTGACAAGCACGGTAAGCTGGCTGCGATCATGTATCTGCGTCGGGGCCGACGCCAGGGTCTACGCGTCATGCACATTGATGACATCAGTGTCGCGGCGAACTACCGCCGCCTCGGACTGGCGCAACGCCTGCTGGCCCTGGCAGAAGAGCTGGCAAACCAGGAGCGGCGCCCGTTCCTCAAGCTCGCCGTAACCGTTACCAACACCTCCGCTGTCACCCTCTACCGTCGGCTGGGCTACCAGGAGCAGCATCACGACTTCTTCACCTGGGTGCCTTCGTCAACAGCGCTTCACCTACCCGTGTCCACCAATCTTACGCTGCGCTCCTTGCGGCGGCGAGAAGCAGCACGAGTGTTCCAACGGTTCTACCAGGCGGAAACGACGGTCAGCGTGCCTACGCTGGCGAACCTGCTGGTAGCCTATTACCCGCAAGGAATGGGCATGACCGGTGTGCCCCTGACCGGCAAACGATCCTACGCGATTCTGCAGGGCGGCAAACAGATCGGCTACGGTGATGTGTATCGCAAAGGTGCGCGCTGGAACCTGCGTCTGAGTCTCTACCCGCAGTGGTGGGGTACCGAGACGGAGCGACAAGCGATCTTCCTGTTGGCGAGCACCATCGGGCACGAGCCTGTCGCGCAGATCGCGCTCTCCGTTCCGAGCAAGGCCCACTTCGACGCCCTCCGGGCCAGTCTACACAGTGTGGCCGACGACCTAGGTCTGATGGAGCAGAGCTTTGATCGCATGATCATGGTGAAATCCCTGATACAGAATCCGGTTCAGTAGTTGGAGAGAGATGTCGCAAAAGATTTAGCGCTCTGTGACTCAAAGATGGCACTGAGCCGACCGCCTTGAACCAGCAGGTTGAGAGGTTGCAAGTCTTCCGTATTAACCGGCATCGTGATCCGCACCGTCTCGCCCACAACTATGGTTCCGCCCTGCTCTACCACCGCATACACACCCAGGCATGGAAGCTGCGCGTCTGCCAAGGCAGGCACGGCTGGACGATTATGGTTGGCGATGGCGCGAAGGATACCGATTTCGCTCGCCAGCTGGTCCTGCGGCAGCGTCGGCACCACGCAGCGCGGCGCGGGATCGGTCACACGCAGGCATAGGTCATGGCCAATCGAGATGGTACGGCCCACCCAGTCATTCTCCACAAAGCCACACATCTCGCCGCTCTATTGCCGCGGGCTGTAAACCCGACATCTATCTGGCCGGATGGATACACTCTCGAGAGCGTCGACAGTGTGGCCGTAGTCAGCAGGTGGAGTGGGGCGTAATCGAAGAAGGTACCGAATGGGGCGCCCTGACCGAGCTTGTTTGTGGTCACCATATCGCGGAGCGCGAGCCCTTCTACGTCTGGCCAGTACCGGTCAATCTCCGGATAGGCCGGCGATGTATCCACCAGCTTGACCGTGCGACCGCTCAAGGCAGAGAGCGCTGCGTCTATATCGTCCTGCTCGGAGGTAAGCTGCCGGCCATCCGGAAGGGCGATACATACGTCGCCGGTGGGTGAGACGATGCGGGCTCGGCAGCGTAGTTGCTCGCCCCCCATCGACTTGACGGGGTAGCGCCACAGCTCACGTACTGTCCCAAGTATCATCGCGGCGATTCCCTCCTGAAAGTGCCCTCGGCTACACATTTTCCGTACTTTATCTACCGATTTTCCAGGCTTCGATGACACAGTGGAGTGGAATCTCGGCAATCCAGGGCCCGTCCGGCTCATGCGCCAAGAACTCTTCGGTTGGTTCCGGTTCTTCCAGAGAAGCAACCACCAGGCCTGCGGCTCGCAAGGCGCGGAAATACCAGGACAGCGGGCGATGATACGCCGTCGTATAGACGGTCTGGCCAGGCACCTTTAGCCACGGCATGCTGGCAGCGGCAATCTCGCGGTAGCGGCTCATTTTGCGCCAGACGGTGGTTTTGGGATAGATATGTTCGACTTCCCACCCGGAGGTATCCACCTTGTCGAAACAAGGATGGGACAAGCTCGCTACCAAGCGTCCCCGCGGAACGAGTACCCGAGCAATCTCCTGGATGGCTCCATCGGCATTCTCGATATCCATGAGCGCCATATTGCAGACCACCAAATCGAAGATACCGTCCTCGAGCATCGAGAGGTGAGCCGCGTCGGCCGTGTGATAGGTGATGCCGAGCGGTTCCCGTGCTTCTCGAGTGCAGGCCCGCTCAACGAGCGGTGTATTAGCGTCCACACCTGTGACGGAGGCGCCCTGACGCGCAAAGCGACGGCTCAGATATCCGTTGCCACAGGCAAGATCCAAAACCGATAGACCGCGGACCTCGCCGGCCAACCGAAGTACTG
The DNA here is from genome assembly GCA_963810535.1 of uncultured Chloroflexia bacterium. Classification (GTDB taxonomy): domain Bacteria; phylum Chloroflexota; class Ktedonobacteria; order Ktedonobacterales; family JADMIN01; genus JAJPKE01. The sequence continues at coordinate 5,296 of CAWENW010000006.1, read as the reverse complement.
GTGGATCAATCAGCGTCCGATGCCAGAGATCGCCGCCATCGCCGAGTTTCTGGTCCCACCAGCCAGCCATTTGGTCCCATCCAAACGTGTCCATTGGCCTGCTCCTTCCTCGCATATCTTCCGCCTCTCTGAAGAGGCGTTCTCGCGCCGCGCTTCAGTGCGGGCTACATTCTCGGACGCTGCCGCACGACCTAATATGGTCGGTTCAGGGTTGGTTCAGAATCGCACCCCTTTCGGGGCTCGCTAAGTGTAGCACAGCGATCTTTTGGTGGGGAATTCCTTCGGTCACCTGGTACGATATGCGGGTACAGTGTGCGTAGGCTGATTGTACGCGCTGGAGAGGAGCGAGACCTGTCATGCGAAGCGCCGATCGCGAGCTGCTTAGCGGTCTCTTTGGCGGCATTGGGCACCCCCTGGCGAGCCGCTGCGCCGCGCAGATGGTCGTCTCTCCACGATTTCGCGCGTTCCTTGTACAGTACCGCGGCAAGATCGGTAGGAAGGTACGGAGCTTAGAAACGGCCGAAAGCTGGCGCGACCTCTGGCTCGAGCTGTGGATGGCGGCCCGGCTGCTGTCCGATCGACGCTTCGAGCTCGTCTACGAGAGCTATTCTGCTAAGAAGATACGAGGACCTGACCTGACGGCCGTCTTTCGCACCCACGTCACGTGCAACATCGAGATTAAGCATGTGCGCGCCGAGCTGAGTTCGGCCAAGTGGGCTGAAATAGTCTGTTCCAAGCTCGGCCAGTTCCCATCGGGCGCCGTCAATGTATTGCTGGTGGGCACCTCTATGCCGACTGAGCAGTGTTGCATGGCCGAGACGGCGATATCTGAGCTAAGCCGCCTCGCCCAGAGCCGCGCGGACACGCTCTTCCAGCGCTATGGTTTGTTGGGAGCAGGTGAGTATGCTCGCCAGCTGGTCCGCTTGAGCGGTGTGCTCCAGGTTACCGATTGGGATCCGGCGGGCGAGGGCCGGCTGTATCTCTGGACCAATCCAGTGGCCCGCAATGTCCTGCCAACGGATCTCGCCCGAGCGCTCCTTGCCTGACCCGTAGGCCCCACGTTACACGCCCACGTCCAGCGCGCTGTGATTGCCCGCGGTGGCGCTTGCCGTGGGTATGGCAGACGATCTGCCACTTTCTTTCCAACTATCTCAACAGTGCAGAAGTTGTGTTACACTAAGGCGCGGGCCGACCGACGGGCGAGAGACGGCCTCGTACGTCCACCACAGAAACGAGTGGGCGCTTGGAGGTGTGGAGCATGACCGAGACCCACGGCGCCGCTCTGGATATGCGGGCGCGTGTGCGCGCTCTACTGGAGAGCGATCTGGATCGTGGTGCACTCCTGCGGGAGCTGAGCGAGCTTGTGGACGAGCGGGGTTTTGACGCTTGCGCCGATCTCTGGGGTCCGGCGCTCTACCAGCGCGATCCCGACTTCTACCAGCGCTTCCTGCTGCGGCACCTGGGACCTCGCGAGGCGGACGCGATAAGGGAGCTGCTGCCGCGTGCGGAGGCGGATGGCCGCGATGAGCTCTTTCACGGCCTCTATGCCCGAGTCACTCGGCCCGAAGCATGGAATACCGAGCTACTGGCGCTGGCAAGGTCGGCTGAGCCAGACGAGCGGGTACTGGCGGCGGTGCTGCGGCGCCGGCTGAGCGGGTACTGGTTCATTCTCGACGGCGAGGCCGCGCTCGCGCTCTACCGGCGCAATCCCAGCCTTTTTGGTGACTTTGTCGCCGGCTCGGTGCGGAGTGGAGTTGCAGAGTCGGACGGCACATATTCCGAGTTGCTGGATGAAGCCAAGGGGCGAGGCGACGACGAATTTTATTGGCGGGTATTTCGCCAGGTAGCCGATCCATTTGACTGGGATCGCGCGGCGCGACAGCTCCTGGAGAAGCAGGTACCGGCCGAGGCTATACTCGCGGAGCTGCGGCGCCGCCATCCTGTCTATGCGCGAGATCTGGATGCGGCAGTGATGGCCGACCTTCTGGAAAAGTATGGCAGAGCGGTGCTGCCGTATATCGAAGAAAACGCCGATTGGATCAGCCGCAAGGGGGCGGTCCAGCTGCTGGCCGCGGCTGAGCGTCTGGGTGATGAGGCCCTTTACTGGCGCGTCTTCTTCCGGGTCGGCAACTCGCGAGCGTGGAATGCGGCGCTACTCAAGCTAGCCGAGCAGCCTCTGGAAACAGACGACTGGGTGACGGCGCTACGCCTACGCACGCCTCCTGCCAATGTGACCAGTCACTGGTCACTCGGTCAGGAAACAGCACTGGCGCTCTACCGTCGAGACGCCGAGCATGGCCGCCCACTGATTGAACGGTGGATAGATGACGTCAGCGTGCCGTTGTTCGAGGCAGCCGAGCAGCGAGGTGACGAAGATTTACTCGATCTTCTCACCACCCGCTTAGTTTGGGATCTGGCGCAGGTCGTCTATTTTGCATATCCGAAGGAGAGTGAGCGGCAGTACCGGAAGCCGGATCCGAGCTCGATGGAGAAGTTGGAGCAGTGGGGACGCATGATTACGGCGCGTCTGGATCGCCTGTATGCCGCTTCCCCTGCCATCTACGTCCAGCACGCGACCCAGATCTTGAGCCGTCTGGACCACCACTCGAGCTGGTGGTCCTTCCCGCGCAATCTGGATCAAAATCCTGCCTTCACGTACCTGTATCGCCGGCATCATGCGGCGTGGCTGAGTGTGCCTGCCGCCGTGCGAGAGGTGCTCGAGACGCCGAACCAGATAGCGCAGGGTATCGCGCTGGAGATCTTAGGTGAGGACCTGCCGGAAGCTGCTGATCGCACGGTGGAAAATGTGGCGCTACTGCGTGCCATGTTGCTTGGTGAGAGCGGGCGCGGCTTAAAGAAACTGGTGCTTGGCGTGCTCGAGCGAGCCGCAAGCCGAAGCCCGGCGCACGCTACCGCCATCCTGCCGGCGCTGCACGAGACCCTGTATTTCCGCGCACGGTATGCCATCGCCGACCGCGCCATGGTAAGCTATGTACGCTTGCAGCGCCAGACCCTCGCGGAGACGTTGCCGACTGCTTTGCCGGCCCAGCCATAAGCCTGTAAGGAGTGCTCTGTCATGGAGATCGCACTTGCCTACGATCGGCGCACTTCGCTCGCTCTTTCGGCGGGCGGCACCGCCCTGGATTTCGCCGCCAATCTCCTGCGCAAGCCGGTCTCCTTTCGTGGACGGGCGACGGAGCCGCTACTGCTGCGCCAGTTGCTGCTGGCGCTACATGCCGCAGTCATCAGCGATCTGGGCTGGGACGAAGAGGCGTGGCTTACCACGCTTGACCCAGTGATCACGGTACACGACGATCAGCTGTTCTTCGAGGCCTTCAGCTCCGATCAATCGGTGTATGTCCGTCTCTCTGCCCCCCTTGACGTTTTTGAGCCCGAGGGCGAGGTACGCTATGGGACGACCAATATCGACTTCAACTTCTCGCTCCGTGAGGCGCTAAGCCACCTGCGCAGCGCGCGCAGCACCGTGCTGCGTATCGGTGCCGGTGGCATGGGTGTGACGACATCGGTAAGGGGGGTAGCGCTCGATCACTTCGAACGGAAGGTGGACGTCCCCGAAAGCTGGCTGAAGGGCTTCCTTCAGGTACAGGGGGCGCTGGCGATGCCGGGGTATCGTTTCGATGTGCACCCTGCCGATCTCCTCTCGGTAATTGCGTTCTTTCAGGAGAACAAGGCGCCGCGGCCGCCGCATGGGTTACGCTATGAGTTCACCCCAGGGGCGCCGATTACGGCCGTGCTCGAGCCGTGGAACCAGCGCTTTACTCTGCGCGATACTACGTACGGGGGCTACGCGCGCAGCGTACGACTCTGGGGTCGCAAGCGCCTCGCGTTGCTACAGGACGTATTGCCGTATGCGGAGCGTGTGCAGGTGAGTGTGCTTGGCCGCGGCTTACCGCACTGCTACACCTGCTACTGCGGCCCATACCGGTATATGCTGGCTCTCTCCGGCTGGATCAGTAACGACTGGTCCACGGATATCGCTTTTGACTTGCTGGCTCCGCGCGGTCCCACCGACGCTCAGGTAATCGCCCGTGTTCACTCATACCTGGGTGAGAACCTGGCCGCATCGGTGGGGCATATCGTACGCGACACCAGTCTATCGCCGAGCGAGGTGGAGCGGGCGCTCTTCGAGCTTTGTCGCGCCGGTCGGGTCATGGCCGACCCCACTACTCGAAGGTACCGGCTGCGCGAGCTCTTCGCCGAGCCCCTCGATTCCAGTGTGCTCTTCGCCCCGGACCCCCGAATAGTAGAGGCGGAGCGTTTGGTAGCTGCCGGAAGTGTCGTGCTGCGTACTGTAACGTCGCCCGAGGAGTCAGGAGATCAGCGTCATGAGACCAAGGGGCTGGCGGAGGTTACCGAGGGCGCGAATACCTACGAGGTGACCGTCGCGATCGATGAGACCAGTCGGTTGCGATTTGGCCGTTGCCAATGCGACTTTTTCGAGCAAAACCTCATGTCGCGAGGTCCCTGCAAGCACATCATGGCGGCGCGACTGGCGCTGGAGGCGGTGTTGCCCAGCCAGGCGACCGTGCTCCCGGCTGAGGAGGCCTCCCAGGCTCTCTCCTAATTTGGGGCCGCCTCCGGCTGGTCTCTATCGATTTCGGCCGTGCCGAGCGAGGCCGGTACTTGACGTGGCATTTGGCATCAACGTCGCAACTGCTTCGTTCATAACTTGGGTTGGAGACTGGCCTGGCTATGCGTGACGGGTTACCGGATAGGCTGGGCTTGGGTCGAAATGTGCTGCAGTCGCCCCCACTCATCAAAGGTGGCTTCGATGACGTTCCCGCTGGTGTCAGTCCCTCGTAGTCCCGAGCCAGTATCCTCAACAGCGAAATGATACGATATCAGGTAGCTTGCCAGGGCACGGCGATGATTGGCTATCCCGAACGCCGAGATAACCTGAGGAAATACTGTCGTAATGTGAATGGTTGGGTGGCTGGCATCGGAGGTTGTGGCAACGTCGTAGACCGTCACGAACAGCGCCCCGGCGTCATACGGGCAGCGATAGTAGGCATCGGCTTCACAGAGCACACTGGCAATACAACTGATATGGTGTCCATCGATCATATCAGACAGCGGGAGCATCGGCGTGATCAGCTCAGAGACACCGCTGGTCTGGCCTACCGATTGTAACCGCAAGACATCCCGCAGGAGCACCGGCGGCAGGTTGCTGGCTTCGTTCGCCCATCCCCACATCCAGGTATTGCTGACGGCTGACTCGGTTCCGATTATTTGGACCGGGTAGGAACGTTGCTCGCCGAAGTCGATTCGGCCCTCA
>CAWENW010000005.1:0-325163 GCA_963810535.1 uncultured Chloroflexia bacterium | reverse complement strand
AACAAGAGACACCAACCCCGCTAACATAGCAAGTTGACCAACAATAGCGAACACTGTCAGCACAGGATACCTATCGCTAACAGCTCGCTTTGCCTGGAGAGGAGCTTGCTGAGGTACAGGGGTATATGCTGATGGCGCAGCCATCGGCCCATAGCTGGGCGGCGTCACAGGCGTCTGTGCGGGTACTCCCGATGCTAACTGATATGGCGGAGTTGGAGCGGCTCTCCACGCTGATGGCACTGGCGATTGCTGTGCCTGTAAGGTGGGTTGCGGCGTGCTGGTCTGGCTCGCAAAAGAATCTAATTCATGCCGTACCCATGCGATGTTCGCGGGGCGACTGCTCTCGTCCAATTGGACCATCCACATTACCAATGCATCTAGCTTTGGTGGAATCTGCGGTTTCAGGGGCAGAAGCGGAGGAAATGTAAAAGGCTTGATGGCCGGGTCTATGCCGGTTAACAGCTGATGCAGAGTGGCACCGAAGCTGTAAATATCGCTCCGCACAGTTGTCTGAGACTTACCGTACTGCTCGGGGGGCCGCATAGCCTGGGGAACCTAACGCAATCGTATCGCGAGTCTGGCCATGCTTGAAGAGCCGAGCGATACCAAAGTCAATCAGATAAAGGTGACCGCCGGCTGTAACCATAATATTGCTGGGTTTAAGGTCGCTAAGATGATAGGCGGATTTTTAGCGTGCAAGGTACTCCAGAACGGAGCATGCCTGATCAGCAACACTTAGCACCTCAGCCACCGATAAACCAGGAGAGCCGTTGTGCCCAACAACATCCAGCGTCTGACCCTCAATAAAGTCCATAACTAAGTACCAGCGTCCACCGGCCGTGAAGTAGTCGTGAATGCCCGGCAAGTTAGGGTGCTGCAAGCTGGCAAGAAGATTTGCTTCCTGGCGAATGAAATGAAGCCTGACGATCTCCTGTGGACTCAAGCCCTCTTCACTCATCTCCTTGAGCGCCACATTCCGCCCACCGAGATTGTTATCAGTAGCCTTAGACACTGCGCCCATGCCACCAGTCCCGGCGAGACTTTGGATACGATAGCGTCCTTGGAGCCGGGAACCGAGTGCCAGAGTATTGGCCATACGCGAATATCCTTTCAATATGGAGCAGAAGCAGTTGAGGTATATAGCTCGAACTTTAGCAGCGAGATCTATACTGAATGGCTTGTATTGCACTGCTTTCTAGTACGGTTGGCAGCGGGCGAAGTGTTGTCGGACTTCTCGCTGGAATCACCATCATCGCGACGTTTGCACGGCGCTACTTCGCCCGGCGGCTGAGAGACTTGGATGAAGGCCAGCTGGCACTACTGAGTATCACTTGGCTCTTTTGGTATCTCAGGAGAGGGTGGGTAGAAGATGCCGGCCAACTCGGTTGCCGGAGATGGCACTGACCAATTCATAGGTGGTGGGGATGAGCTTGGCCAGTTAGCGGGGTGGCGGAGCTGGCCATTGCGCTTGTGGTGAAGATGGCCATGCGCTGGGCGGTGTTGGCCACGCCATCGGTGGAGGTGTTGGCCAGTTGCTAGGTTGTGGTGGCCAAGGCATTCCTGGCATCCATGGCTGCGGAAGTTGGGGCAGGTTGGCGCTGTTCGGACCACACCAATTGGCAATTCCCTAATTTAGCAGTAACGTCCCAATGCTAGACAGATAGGCAGAATAGTGGTCCTTGCCAGAGGCAAGGTGTGCGAGTAGGAGGTCGCCGCGGCGACTAGCGTATGGCCGAGAGCTTGTTGCTGCAAATCACTGCACGAATTCTGATGAATCGCCTAGGTTGCAAGCCACTTGCTCTAGAGGATTTGGCTGATACGAGACAAATATGATCACCATGACTATGCTGAACAGAAGGTCGATAACGAGAATGAGCCATGGAAGGAGTCTCCTGTTACTCACGTTGCACAACCTCCTCCCTACCCCTGGAGTACCGATCTCGACCATACTGCGAATACCTCGATCGATAGGATGCCAATTCACGAAGAGCAGTTCCAGACAACTCCACCCAGCTGACAGGACTATCGATATGGAGGGAGTCAATACTGGCCTACTGCCCGAATAGGTGCACGAGGTTGGTTGGTGTCGCAACTATAGATAACAACCACCCAGCTAACAGGAAAATCGTGCTCAGAAGGATGTTGATGATCAAGTTTCGGCGCATGTACTTGCTCTCGATGTCGCCAACAACTCTAGCAATGAGCGGCAGAAGATCGGAATCTTCGGTGATCCACTGCTTAATATCTGAGAGGCGTTGGGTTCGTGTGTCAAGTAGGGCAATAGCTGCGGTTTGATCAGCGTCAAGCTCTAGCGGAGAACTCGATCCTGCAATCGTTCCTTGGAGGCTCGGCGGTGTGGTACTTGGCAATGGCTGCTCTGTTGGCGCAGGAGCTGGCTGCGATGCAGATTCGACAGCGACCGGTTGTTTTGGATGCCGCCTCCTTGCCCGTGCTGCCTGCTGTTGTAGCTCCGCTATCTCATCATCCAAAGCTTGCCGGGCACGCTGTACTTTCACGTCTCTTGCCATCTTCTGTGCTCCTTGGACGCTGATTGAAGTCATGTTTGGTGAGGAGAGGTTCTTGCGCCTTACGTCGCTCCTCAGTTGCTCCCGGTGAGACGTTGCACGATATAGTCAATCAGGGCCGCTTTAGTGCGCTTGCTTACCGGTGCGGTTCCGGGATTGCGTAACATAACCTCGTCGGCCATTTCCTTCAGTGTCACCACAGTGTATCCATCGAGCGCATCACGAAGTTGCGCGTTACCGTACAGCCGTTGTAAGCCGTAGGCAGTCGTTTTCTCATCTCGGTCAAAGCCCGCTTCGTCGGCGGAAATGACTGGGACTAGCTCCTTGCGTGGTTTGGCAGTACTTGGCTTCCGACTTACCGGCCGCCTGATGGATATATGCGCATCGTAGAGAGTCTGGATGCGGCGCACAAACACGGCATTATGTTGTGCCTCCTCGACGGCAGCTTCCGCCAGAACCGCAGCCAACAGCTTCGGATCATTGTATCTCTCCACTTCCTCTTGGAGACGGGATAGTGCCTGCGCTGTAAGTTGTGCAATCGTGGGGGCCTTGGCAACCTTAGTGGTCGTTGATACTGGCACGTTTCACTACCTCTTCTACTAGCAGTTTATATGCGGTACCGGCGTCGTGCCGCCCAGTGCCTTCCTTTTGAAACACATTGACGCTTTGCCCGCTTTGGGTAGCATTGATCAAATCCCGGGTCATCGAGATCACGCGGGCGGTATCGGGTATCGTGAGAGGTAAAAACATCGGCTTCTTGGAATCAACAAAAGCAGTTCTGTCGACAAGCGAAGCGATATATTTTTGCAGTTCGGCGAAATCCTGTTGTGCCGCCGCACGTGCCTGGTGGTCTGAGTAGCGGGTTGCTACAAATCCAATAAACCGCGCATGGTTGGCGGCGCCACTGAGTCTATTGCGTGACCGTACCATTTTAACCAGAATCTCAATGCCATTATTTCCGGCACGTGAAGGAAACGTGGGAGCAAGGATGTAGTTGGCTGCGGTGATAGCCGCTTGCGTATAGAAACCCATATCGGGCGGAGTGTCAATAACAACCCAATCAAACCCACGAGCGCCGACTAGGGGATGCTGTTGCACACTATCATGTCGCACGCGATGTGCGAACTGAAAATGGCTATGTATCCAGTGCTCTGGAGGGGTCACGACCCTACTCATATCCGGATGAGCCGCAATACGCTTGATTCCCTCGAACGGAGTGTGTTGAACAAGGAGGGGCAGCTCGGCGCTCTGTGCAAAGTAGTGGCCGATGTGCGCCGACGTCAAGTCACGCATGCGTCCGCCGAGCATTTCTGTGAAATTGGCTTGAGGATCCAAGTCTATGGCAAGGACCGTCTTGCCCTTCTGGGCGAGCCCATAGGCAAGATTTAATGCTGTAGTCGATTTGCCTATTCCACCGCGGTTGTTAGCGATGGTAAGCACATGGGGACGGTTGGCATACACATGCTTCAGTCCATCTATACTTGGCATAAGAGCCGGCGGCAGGGGAGGGAACTGGTGCCCAGCGATGCGATAGCCCATGAGAAACTGGCGATAGCGTAACAACTGATCGCCATCAAGCAATACCAAATCTGGGTCAGTGTAATCGACCGAGCGTACGCCATCCATATACTCGGTGCGGGTGACTAAGACGCCAAACACATCAAGACCATTATCAGCTTTGGCGTTAGTGCAAGCTTCCTGAAGTCTTGCAACGAGACCTCTCCCAACGTTTAGCTGGGCGCCATAGCTGATGAAGCACAGTGCTTGGGGTTTGCCACTAAGCGACAGCACGAGATTAGCGCCGGTGCCGTTTATGGTATAACCCGCAAGCCCAAAAATGTCGGTAAGAAGCACATCAAAATCATCTGTGGATAGTTTTCGCAGATTCTCAAGGCTAGGTGCATAGGTAAAGTCGGCCAGAGATACATATTCTCCCGACATGATCCGTCCTTCTTCCGGAAGAGAAGCGTACAATCAAGCATGCTTGTTTGGTGCGAGAGTAATCCTATAATCACTCTGATTGGAATCGCTGCTGAGATGCTAGTACAAATATGGAACGCCGTCACAGCCAGTATATGCCTGCTATGGGAAATAGAACACGTTCGAGAAATATTGATGAGATGATAGCGAATGAGTGAATCTAGGGTGTAAGCATCCTAACGGAAATCCGCCTCGGTGTCAATACCGAGCCAATCCCAGTAGCTGTCTCTCATGCCGACAGGCGGGTAAACGTGACTGCGCGCGAAAATTGCTGGCAGATAGGTAACCCTGACAGCTGCACAAGACGAGAAGAAGCTTCCTTGCAGTATACTATGTTGTTGCGCGTCGGCCGTCGATAAATCAGTGCTGAGATATTCTTCTGGGCGTGCCATTGCTACCCTGCTTTGTATCGGCGTATCATGCAGGCGAAGCAAGGTCTAGAATGCCCACAGAAGTTATGGCGGTGCCTGCTGCATGGCAGTGAGGAGGTAGCCCGATGGCAGATACCTACGACAAAGCGTGGCAGCTGGCTACCTTGCACGAGAGTGTAGACACCTGGAACAAATGGCGCAAAGAGTATCCCGAAGTGACGGTTGACTTGACCAATGTCGATCTGCGTAGCGCGAAGTTGAGCAACGTGAATCTTTCGAAAGTGAATCTCAGCCAAGCCAATCTCAGTAGTGCAGATCTGAGCAGCGCAAATTTTAGCGAAGCAATCCTCGTTGGGGTGAATCTCAGCCGAGCAGTTCTTACCTGGGCTAATCTTAGTGGCACGGATTTACGTGGAGCGCGCCTGTTCGGAGCGAACTTCAGCGTAGCTGATCTGAGCCGCGCGAACCTCAGCGGTGCAGACTTGAACCAAACTGTGTGGGTCCGAACGAACTTGTCTGGAACGAATTTGACTTCGTGTACAGTGTTCGGCTTGTCAGCTTGGGGCCTGAACGTAGATTCTGCCACCATACAAGCCAATCTCCGTATCACTCCGGACGATGAGCCAGCCATCACTGTCGATGACTTAGAAGTAGCTCAATTTCTCTATCTCATGCTACACAATGAGAATCTTCGGAAGGTTATTGACACCATAACCAGCAAGGCCGTGCTTATCCTGGGGCGATTCACTCCCGAGCGCAAAGGCGTGCTGGATGCCTTGCGCGACGAGCTACGGAAGCACAATTATCTCCCGGTGATCTTTGACTTCACAGTCCCAGCGAACAAAGATGTCGTCGAGACAGTGACCTTGCTCGCGCGGATGGCTCGCTTCATTATTGCCGACATCACCGACGCAGCTATGGTGCGCTCAGAACTGATGGTGATAGTGCCGGCACTCCCTTCCGTGCCGGTGCTGCCGCTGCTCCAGGGGGTGGCGCCAGAGTTGGCAGAAATGCAGCACCTCAAGCAATTCCGCTCGATGCTGCCAATATACAGCTACAGTGATCTTCCTGATCTGCTCACACACCTACCTGACCATGTGATTGCGCCAGCTGAGGCCAAGGTAGAGGAGTTGCGGAGCCAGCGGCAATAAGCCTCCATAAGGCAGGCAACCCGCCCTAGAGCAGTAACGAGTTGCCCATGCTCCGACCTGTAGTTACCGAGAACGCTTCTTAGCCGCCTCAATCCGCAACGTGAACCACTGCTCGACTCGCTCCCAGTCGGTCTCCAGGATGTCGCTGAACTTCCCAACATGGACAATGCTATTCAAGTCGCCATAAATACTGCCGTAGGCATACCCAGCGAGGGTATGCAGCTCCTGTACCCACCGCTTGACGAGCGCTTGATGCTCAGGTTTGAGCCGCTCAGGTTTGAGCCGCTCAGGTCCGAGCCGCTCCAGGAGCTCCGGCAGCATCCGCTGTCCTTCTTCGACTGCCTCCATGCGGCTCTGCAAGGACTCCAGCTGCTGCTCATGGTCCTGGGTTGCCGCCTCGACAAAACTCAGTCAAGATTCCAAGTGCACCTGATGCCGAGAGAGCACTGCCAGCTGCTCATAGTAGTCAGCTAGCGTCACCGCGTCCGCATCGTCAGGCGGCTTGTTTTGCTGGAGCTCGGCAATGGAGGTGCCTAGTGGCACAGGCGTCAGCTCTTCCAGCTTCTTGGCCCCAACTCTCGCCAGCCAGAGCTTCACGGGCTCAGCTTTTGGTGACGGTATCGACTGAATGAGCCGGAGCAGCGTCTTGACATCGGCGGCGTTAGTTGCTCGCTGCTCCCATCGGCTGCAGTCATTTTCAACGTGTGACAATTCGTCACGGTTTGACTTGCTCCTTCATCGTCGAGGAGGCGCTGCTTGTAGGAGGCGCTGCTTGAGTTTGCGCCAATATGCGCCCGGACTCGCACTATCGGTGGGAACCGCGATTATAAATCCAGCTACTAAACGGTCCCCTGCCGCCTCTCGCTCGTGAATGGACAACGTGGCTCATGGCTGCCGTCTCCGCCACGACTCTCCTTTCCGGTTTGACTAAGTGGTGCATCCAGCAATGGCGTTGTAGAATAGGGGCCATCTCGACTGGTTGTTGTGAGAGCGAGGTGGTTTCGTGGTACTGCATCTCCGTACGCTGACCGATTGGGAAGAGCTCGCCGCGGCAGTCCAAGAGGCGACCCTCTATTGGACTGCCCACCAGCATCCCTTTATCTGGGGCCGCCGCCGACGGCATCGACCGCGCCGCCAGCCCGGTATTGGCCTCGTCCCAACCAGGGTTTGAACGTGCGGGAGTCAGCGGGATCCGGCTCGCGCGCAGACCAGAAGTCCCCCCTCGTCACAAGGCGAGAGCGCCAACGTGTTCATGAGTGGCGAAAGAGCACACGAGCGGTGTGTGGTGAAAGGGGAAGCAGATGGAGCGGGAACAAGCGTGGTGGACCACTTGGAAGACGAGGTTCGCAGTGTGCCTGGTCGCTGTGCTGCTCGGTGCGCTGCTAGCCGGTCTGCTCATGCAGTTCACTCCACCTTCCGTCGCTGACCGCACAGCCACTCCAGTGCCTGGGCCGACCAGCATACCCATCACCACCACCGCGGCGCTGAGTGCCACGCAGGCGCTGCCTTCTGCTGTAAAGACCTGGATCCCCCTCAACGGACAGTCGGCTGCCGCGGTCTTGGCGGCGGTGCGCCAGTCGCCGTTCTTCCAGATGGTCACCAGCGCACCGCTAGATAGCGATGGCTATACAGATCTCTCGCACCTGGATGCCCCGGTCTTGGTGCTGAGCTATGGGGCGAACAAAGAAGGGGGCAGTGTAAACGCACCGGACTTCTATGAGATTCCCGTACGCTCATCGGCGGGCTTGGTTGACAATGTGATCAGCGCAGAGCTCAATCGCGCTCATACGGCCATCTACGTCGGCACTCTGGGTGGCACGGATCCCACCCTGACCTGGCCGGGGCATCTGGTCAACGCCAGCGAGGCGATCCAGATCGTCCAGGTCCAGCGGCACACCGGCCTGCGGCCCGGTACACAGGCGCACCTGATATTCCTTGCGGCGTTCAACACGGCCGCTTTTGAAAAGGGCCCCAACCCGCTGCCCCCCTGGACTGCTGGAGGAGGGGGACCATCCGCTCCGATCTGGCTGGTGCCTGGAGCGGATGGACACGACTATTTCGTGGGCATGGACGCGCAGTCCTATACACTGGCCGAGCTGCCAGTGGTGTGAGCCGTGGGGCAAGCGTCCGCATCCCTCCACACCGCCAGCGGTAGTGGCGCCTGTCTCGCCATCGACCCCTCCGCTCTGCCCACTCGGTCTCGTTCACGACCACAGTGCTGCGCATTTAGCGAATGCACCACTAAAGTGTTTGAAAATCCTTGAACTCGTTACTCGTGAAGTACGGCAGGTCGAGGATACTTTCTGATTACCTACTGCCTTCTTATACTCACTTTCGTCCCGCTGTTAGATCTCCACAGTAAACAGGTGGTCTTCCCACGAGAGCTCCTTCTCCCGTGCTACATGGAGCGTAGAGGCCACCGACTGGCTACAAGTGGGGATATCGTCTCACCATGGACAACATTCCAACGCCATACGTGAAACACAGCCAGCTCTAGGGTCGGAACACACTTCGATACTTGCAGCCTGCGTGGCCGAAAGCCTTAGAATAGAAAACTAACCCGTGCATTGCCGCTTTGCTCTATCATAAGGGTAATGCACCAGCAGATTGAACGTCTGTAACTTCGATGATTCCTGTTCTTCGCCTTCGCCCGGTCGGAGCCTGATAACGGCGAATACCCGTAACTTTGACGCGCTCCCCACTAGCATAGAACCTGGCGACTAGATCATCCAAAACTGCTGGGCATACGCATTTCGTGTGTGTTATCCCCTGCATTCTTGAGACCGCTAATCGAAAAGTGTGTTCGATTCGGTTAGCCTCCTCAATTGCTCCGACAAGTTCAACTTCATATCGTGATTCGATTAACCTAGTGGACTCCTCACTACCTGCTATCAAGTGTGTGATTCTCGCGGCGGCATCCATGTCGAACGTTATGATGTCGGCAGGCTCAACGTTATCCGACACCTGTATTCCTGGTGGGTTGTAGGAGGCCTTTCCACCCACCTGCGCCATTTTCTTCAGGCCTGAGCGGATGTCTTTCTGAAGAGTTGGAGGAGCGTTCGAGATATCGCGAGAAACCGCTTGACGAAGTACATTTTTGAACCGTGTCAATGTCGTTTCCGTCTGGTCCAATCTAACGTCGGCCAGTGCTGCGCTGTGACTCTTTGCAGTCTCTTTACCAAGTTCAGTAACATATGCGTTAAGAAAAGCCATCACTAGGGGGTTTACTTCCACAGCGATGTCTTCCATGGTATGAGTCATGATCAAGTCAAGCAGCATCTGAAGAGTCACGAATATTTCCGTGCTACCTTGCTGATAACCCACTACGGCGAATTGTTGGCGGCGATCAATTCTGGGTATATTCCGAGAATCAGGTCCCACTAATCCGCCCAGAACAAGCTGCATGCCGTCGAGAAAATTCGCTAGGTCGAGCGCATCTACAGCCCCCGCTGGTAAATCACTTGGAGCAAACCTAACTTTAATGAGGAATAGGCGACTAGGTATTATCTCGGCTGTTTCTCGACTCGCCATACGGATAACTCCTTCTAATCTCCTATCTCGCCTGCCTATTGTAGCGAGATGAAGCGTTATCGCGTGACACGGTTCTATTGAGGATGGTAATCGAATAGAGATGAGAGGTGCCGGGACCGCATCATTGCAGATTTTGGCAATTGCGCTGGGCTGCCTGAGCGTGACGCTCGGCAGATTGGCGCCCACTCGTGACTCGGCGACTGCTGGAACTGGCAAATGGCAGATTCCTACGCCAGGCCAAGTACGTATCGTGATAGCGCCAAAAAACGCCAGCGTGCTCGACTGCTCTTGTGCCTGACCAAGCCCTCTGCTATAATATTGCGGCATGACCCAGGGCCTAGCTATGGACAACGCCTCGGGCAAGTGTCGGCAGTGTCCACAGCCCTTGAAGGAGTCTTCTTGCATGCTGCCTTGTGGCCCCTCATACACCTTACCCTTGTCTACCTACCAGCGACGCGTTGCTCTTGGGATCTGTTTGGTTCTTGCTATAGCCCTGCTGATCACAGCTTTGGCACAGCAGATACCCCAGGCTGCGCTTTACCGTCTCGGACTCGCTCAGCCGTATCCGTGGGCCAATGCGATGAGCGTACAGAGCATCTCCATGGTGTCGTCGGACGACGGGTGGGCGGTCGGCGACATCAGCGGCTCGCCCAATACCCTGCTCATGCACTATTCCCACGGCCAGTGGACGGTGCTGCCCAAGCCTGCCGGCCTTGACGATTCGTCAGAGTTCAGCGCTGTTTCGATGGTCTCCAGCCATGATGGCTGGGCGTGGGCGTCCAAGGATATTCCACTCGGAGACCGCTATCACAGCTTCCGGCCGGGTGGCGTGCTGCTGCGCTACGACGGCCTAGCGTGGAGGATCGCGACTCCCGTCTTCCCTATCGCCATCGGGGATGATCCCAGCGCGCTGCTCATGCTCTCGGCCACTGATGGGTGGGCGACCGGTGAGGACACGACGCTGCACTACGACGGCACCGCTTGGCGCGAAGTCACGGCCCTCTCTGACCAGCAATGGGGCGGAGGGTCATCCATCGCCGCCACCGGCCCACACGATATCTGGATCGCCCGCATCGGCGGGGACATTGTCCACTTCGATGGCATGTCGTGGACCGAGCAGCGCATCACACTGCCCGTCGGCCAACAATTACCCGGCTCTCTCCTGCTCAACGGCATCGCCATGATCTCTCCCCGCGATGGTATCGCCGTCGGTGGCATCGCCGTCGGTGGCATCGGCGACTCCTCATCCGGCGTGATCCTGCACGACATCAGTGGCCGCTGGTCCGTCCAGCGCACCGTGAACGAGACCCTCTACGGCATCTCGCTGTGTTCCGCTACCGAAGCGTGGGCTGTCGGTGCCGCCGGCGGCATCTACCACTACACGTCGGGCGTCTGGACCAAAGCCGCCAACCCCATAGCACACCCGCTGTACGGCGTGACCTCACTCCCCTTTGGCAGTGACCCCTGGGCGGTCGGCTCTGGTGGTGCGCTCCTGCACTACCACGACGGCGCATGGCAGCAAGAGACCAACGTCGTCTGGTCGAAAGACGCCCAAGGCAAGTGGAAGTAGTGCGTTGCGTCCGCACGGTGGGCCATTAGGATAGTCCACATGCGCTCCGGTGTCGGGTGCCTTATCAACTGCCTCAAGCAGTTTAGAAGAGTGGCAACGCGCTACGAAAAATGGGCGCTAAAGCATCGGCGATAGTTACCTGAGCCGCGATCGTGGCGTGGTTATAAGGAGCGGGCATGAGATTGGTCGTGATGAAGGGATTGCCAGGCTGTGGGAAAAGAACCGTGGCTCGAGCCATAAGCAGACAGCTGCAGTGGCCACTCATTGATAAAGATGATGTGAAAGATGTCCTCCCGGAAACGCTCGCCTGTGCAGGCGGTTTGGCGTACGACTGTCAGACAGGCCCTTGTCCAGCAGCGAATGCTCGTGCCAACGCGCCGGCACGGTGAAGCGGTCCTCAGGGGCCTTACCGAGCGCTTTTAAAATTGCTGCTTCGGCGGTCGCTGGTAGGTCGGGCCGCAGAGTTCGTGGTGGCGAAGGTGGCTCCTGCACATGTTGCATGGCGAGCCCAATTGGTGTCGGCGCCTGGAACGGAACTTCCCCGGTCACCAGCTCATAGAGTAGGATGCCCAGCGCATAGATGTCGGCACTCGTTCCGACATATGCGCCAACCAGTTGTTCGGGGGCCATGTACCGTGGTGTGCCAAGCGCTCGCCCAGTGGCGGTGAGTTTCGACGCTGCTTGACCATCTGCGGCGTCGAGAAATTCCGGACCAAGCAGCCGTGCAATCCCAATATCGGCGAGAATGAGCTGCCCTTGGCCATCAAGGAGCACGTTTGTCGGCTTGAGATCTCCATGCGAGATGCCGTGCGCATGGGCAAAATCCAGCGCCTCGGCAAGGTGCGAGAGATCACGGGACGCTTCCTCCAACGGGAGTCCGTGCGAGAAGTTAGCCAGCCGAGTCGCGAGTGTGCCACTCGACATGAAGGGAAGGACCATGTAGGCCACGTCATCTGCGTCACCGACCGCGAGAACGGGAAGCACAGAGGGATGTTGCAGGCGCTGAAGAATCTGGATCTCACGCTGAAACCGCGCGTAGAAGGTTTTCCGCCCGTGGAGGGAGAGCTGCGACGAGGGCACGAATACTTTAAAGGCGACCAGCGCGGTCGGATCATCTACTCGCTGGGCTATGTACACCTCACTGGCGCCTCCAGCTCCGAGCACGTGTAACAGACGATAGCCAGCGATCTCCTGTCCGGCCAGGTGTACACTCAGTCTCGACATCTCGTGCCCCTGCTACACGACTGCCCACGCAGGATAGCCCCACTATAGCAGAGCAGCGTACCGCGTGTGCTTGTCTAGCACAGGCTTCCTACCGAAGAGGTCGAGTATCTCTGTCTATCAAGAAGATATGGCCATGCGTCGCAGATAGGCTATGCCTGCCTCGGTAATCGAATAGATAAATCACTGCAAGTTGCCCACGCTCAGGCCCCGTGGCTAGCGAGTGCGCTTCGTGGCGGGCTTTTTCAGCACACGATGGCGTCTTTCTGGAGGCGTTACTGAGGATCAAGTGTCTTGGCCATCAGGACGTTGGTCATCTCATAGCCCAGTTTTTTGTACATGTCTATGGCTGCGTGATTGTTACCAAAGACATGCAGTGAGATGCGGTTCCATCCCAGTTCTCGTACTTTGTTCTCCATCGCGCGAAATGCCTGAGAAGCATACCCTTGGCGCCGAAATGCCTCATCAATGCGTACATCGTAGACAAAGGCCATGAGGTGTCCCTGACTCTCTCGCTGTGCAAACCAGAGCATCCCTACTTGCTGCTGCGCCTCATTGACCAGGGTGAAGAGATAGTGATTCGGAGTCGCCACTCCCTGCGGTAACAAGTCCTGAAATTCTTTGCGCGAATTCTCGACGGCCTCAGCTTCTGTCCATTGTCCATCTTCGACGTGGCCCTGGGCATATTCCAGGATGGCTGGCTCAAGAAAGTGCTGCAACTCTGCTTCCGTCATGGGTTGTAACGTCACCACGCAGTTCTCTCCTCTTAGTTCTCGTTGTCGAGGCGACCCGGTCGCCGTCATTGCCGCTGGCGAAGCGATTATCGAGCCGCTCATCGAGTTCAGCTTTATTGCGGCGTTCACGCTGCGGTTTTTTGGCCGGTAACGGCGCGGCAGCCGGCAGAATGTTCACCGCCGGCCGACGACACAACCCCTCGATGCGGCAAGTGGGACGCAGGACGCGTACAAGGTGGTGTCCTGCATCCCACTCACGGGGATACGTTCCACGCGCGGTCGCCTGCCGTCTCAGCTACCATTCGGCTCATCGAACTGTATCATTCCACACTCCGCACGGTCAACTGGTGAGATGATAGATTTTGCGATACAAGGGCCCCAAGGACGTCCGCTCTCCGCGGCAATTTGGCTGCTAGAGGTTGCGAAGGGTTGCTATTATACGAAATCAAACAACCGTCAGAGGGCCCTTTTTCCTTTCACATATTGGTAGGTCCAATAAGCGCCAGTCAGGGCAAAAAAAATCGCAGCCAAGGAGAAGATTAACGTGCTTCTGCTATCTGTTGCGGCAAAGAAAAGTAAAGTGATAACTGTAAGAAATGAGAGGGCCGCGACAGCAAGATTGGAAGCCTGAATTATATTCATATCCCTGCCTTCTTTACTATCCGATTCTTTCTTCTTTTTCTCCGCTTGGAGTCTTCTACCACTCTACAATATCTGAATGCGAGCCTTCAGAATGAGCGACGACTTTTGGAGGCCCCTCCAGTCGAAAGGTGCGCGCCACCAAAGGTGATCTGCTCCAATTCTCAGGAGCCGAACGAATAAATCCCGAGCGCATGAGTGGTGAAGGCCCTTCCGCCGCTCTAGCGGCGCTCCACCCGAGCGGGGATGGGTCCCCCTGGACGCAGTGACACCGCTGGATAGAGAGGCACCGTCGCTGTGCTGAGCGGGATGAATCGTACCCGTTGAACGACTGTTGCCAGGATGAGCTGCCCTTCGAGAAGGGCGAAGTGATTGCCCAGACAGACCCGCGGGCCATCCCCAAAGGGCATATAGATCATGCGCGGCAATGCGTCTTCTTTGCCTGGTGCGAAGCGTTCCGGGTCGAAACGCTCCGGGTCAGGAAAATACGCCGGCTTGCGGTGCAGTGTGTAGGGGCTGAGCGCCAGCAACGTTCCTACCGGGAAGTGATAGCCGTCCATCTCCAACGGGCGGATCACCAGGCGGTCCAGTAACCACACGGGCGGATACAGTCGCATCGCCTCCTTGAAGACCTGTCCCACGTAAGGAAGACCAGGCAGATCGGCCACCGTGGGAGAGCGCCCACCCAAGGTCGCAGTGATCTCCTCGGCCAGGCGGTCATAGATCTGAGGGTGGCGCATCAAGAGATCCCATGTCCAGCTGAGGGCATTGGCGGTAGTTTCATGGCCAGCAAGGAAGATAGTCATCGCCTCATCGCGGATCTGCTGATCGTCCATGCCGGCTCCAGTGTCGGCATCGCGCGTCTCGAGAAGCATTGATAGGAAGTCCCCGCGGTCCTCCTCGCTGCCGCGCCGCTCGTGGATGATGGCGAACAGGATGTCATCCACCTGACGCAGCGACCGCCGGAAGCGGAGATTTGTGGGGGTAGGCCACGATCGTGGGGCTCGCAGACCCATTGCCTGCCGGAGGGTGGTAAGTTTCGCCAGCCGCCCGATTGACTGGAATAGCTGTCCAAAGTAGCGATCGATACTGGTACCGAAGAGAGCCTGGGCGACAATCTCCAGAGTCATCTGCACCATTGCCTCATGCAGGTCGATCTCGGAACCATCATCCCAAGATTGCTGTACTCGCTCGCTTATAGCGGTCATAGTCTCACCGTAGGCTGTGACTCGCTTGTGATTGAAAGCAGGGGCCAACAGCTTGCGCTGGCGACGATGAGCGGGCTCCACTGCGGTGAGAACTCCTTCGCCTACGAGCGGCATCAGGTTACCGCGGTCCAGTGTGCTACGTTCCACATCGGCCGCATGCTGAACCATCATCTCATAGACAAGCTGCGGAGTATTCAAGAAGAAGCTCTGGTTATTAATGAACGGAGAAATTTCACCCCCAGCGGACAACTCGACCATTACGTCGATAGGTCGGCTAAAGAGGCGACGCAAACGGGTCACCGAGCGCCATGTCGAGATGCGGGGCAAAGGCCGCCCCTCCTGTACCACCGCAACCATCGCAAGTTACTCCTTTGTATTGCCAGGTCGACGATCATTGCTTGTTCCAATTGCTTGAATCTCATCATCAGTTACGACGTGGAATGAGCCTCTTGATAGTCTCGCGCACCTAGGCTATGCCGACTGCCCGGCGGAAGTTCGCTTAGGTATCAAGTGTATCACGGGTATCACGAAGCATGCTTGCCTGGGCTGACGGAGTCATGCGCCACCCTCCGGCAGGTCGCGGTGGGTTCGCGGATCGGCCTTTCAGTAGCCAGGCGATCATTGACCGGAGATTTTATCGGAAGAAGTATGACGCGGAAAAAATGCTGTCAGCTTTCAGCGACAACCTCTGATTTGTGGGGTCCGTCACGTTCACTCTACGGCCGCGGCGCGTGTAAACGAGGATTAGACCGCTCCGCGAAGATCTTCAATCAGATTCCATGTTTTTTCCGTGCGTCCTGGTATAGCTTCTGCTATGAGGGCTACGTTTTAGAGACAGCCCGGTATGCGCACCGGTCGCGGTGGTTTACTCCTGGTGGGCTTCTCTGAACAAGCTATAGTCACGTTGCGGAGCGCTTGGCAAAGTTAGAGACCGTCTCTAGTGTAAAGGCAAGAGGAACTGCCTCATGGTAACACGACGGGAAGAGAGTCAAGCTGCCTCTCTGGAGCCAATAGTGCTGGTCGCCGACGAGGAAAAATGCATTCGCAGCTTACTTCGCGCCTGCCTGGAAGACACGGGATACAGAGTCGTAGAAGCCGACGGTGTCCGATGTGCGCTTAGGATTGTCGACGCAGCCCAGGAGCCACTGGTGCTCATTATGAGTAATTCGGATCTTCCAGACCATACCAGCCATGAGTTCTTTACGGCCATTGCCACCGATCCAGTGGTGCGACAGGCGTATGTCTACCGTACTTCGATTCCGGTGCGTACAAGACTTCGCCAGCTCGTTGAGCTGTCCAAGACAGACAATTCGCTACATGTCTCTCGGCCGTCTGAGCTGGTAGCGCTACTCGCCGTCGTGGCCACTGCCGTCGCTCGGCTACGAGTAGATGATGATAACTCCATAGGTTAGCGAGTCAGAGCACTCCTCTAGTACCGGCACACCAAATGCGAGCACTGCCTCATACGGGAAGGATGAATCTAGGGTGCCGGTTCTACTGGAACCGGACCGCCTGGCCATCACGAATCCATGACGCCAAAAGGCATCTCGCAGTGTGTAACATCGAGAAAGAGAGACATTCATGCAAGGCTCGATCAATGTGCGGCCCGCGACCGCGAGCGGAACGTTTACTATCGGCAATGACCTTCAGGTATACCGCCTCGGTTTTGGTGCCATGCGGCTCACCGGCAAGGGCATCTGGGGTCCCCCGGCGGATAAGCAGGAATGCATTGCGGTACTGCGCCGCGCCCTCGACCTTGGAATAAACTTCATAGACACCGCCGACTCCTATGGCCCCGAGGTGAGCGAGTCGCTTATTGCCGAGGCGCTGTATCCCTACCCAAAGGACCTGGTCATCGCAACCAAAGGCGGGTACGTCAGGCCCGGACCCGATCAATGGATTCCCGACGGCCGGCCTGAGCACCTTCGCCAAGCACTTGAAGGAAGCTTGCGGCGCCTGCGGCTTGAGCACATCGATGTGTACCAGTTCCATCACCCGGATCCCAGAGTTGCTTTTGAGGACTCGGTAGGGGAGCTCGCCAAGATGAGGAGCGAGGGCAAGATTCGCCACGTCGGCCTTTCCAACGTGACGATCACCGAACTTGGGCACGCCCAGAAGATCGTCCCCATTGTGACGGTGCAGAATCACTACAACATGGCACAGCGCGAATCGGAGCGGATGACCACTGATGAGTCAGAGGAAATGATTGATGTGTGTGAACATCAGGGTATCGGATTCATTCCCTGGGCACCATTAGCTTTTGGAAACCTGGCTCGCTCCGGTGGAGCGCTTGATCGGATCGCGCAGAAGTACAACGCGGGGGCGGCGCAGGTCGCGCTTGCCTGGCTGCTCATGCGTTCGCGCACCATGCTACCTATTCCAGGAACCGCGAGCGTGAAACACCTGGAGGAGAACGTTGCAGGGGCAACGCTCAAGCTTACTCACGATGAGTTCGTGGCGCTGGATCACGATTCTCGACGATGAAGATAACTCGCCTGGCATCTGGACGGTTTTTTCCCGTTCGATGAACTTCGCATCGGAGAGCATTGCGTGAGATTACGTTGTATGCTAGCATACCGTGTCCGTCTTGTCATGAGAGGCGTGGTAGCGCCTGATGCCGGCGAGGATTCGTATGGAAATTTTCACCTGCGGCTTCACACAGAAATCGGCGCGCCAGTTCTTTGAATCACTGCGTCAAGCCAGTATTCGCAGGCTCATCGACGTCCGGCTCAAAAATGTCTCTCAACTGGCTGGGTTTGCCAAGAAAGACGACCTTGCCTATTTTCTTGACGTTATCTGCCAGGTGGAGTACCTGCATGAGCCCTTACTTGCACCAACTGAGGAGATGTTCGACGAGTACAAGAAGAACAGAGGTAGCTGGCAGGGCTTTCAGGAGCGGTTTCTCGGGCTGTTGGCCGAGCGTCGGGTAGAAGAGCGCATTGACCGCCGTCTCTTCATGACGCCTACCGTCCTCCTGTGTAGCGAAGCCACTCCCGAACACTGCCACCGGCGCTTGGTCGTAGAGTACCTCGCGGAGAAATGGGGCGACGTCACGCCGGTTCATCTATAGCAGTTGGACGGAACTGTAGACGCTGCCTCGGTACGCATATTACAGTAGGAAGTCCCTAACGCCTCAACAGTGCAACGTATCTGCCAGGCTCTTAGATTTCGCGACCGTGCTGGAGGCATCCTGGTCATATGCCTGAGCCCTATCCTCCGCCGATTGCATAGCGATCCGTGATTGATTCAGCAGTTGCTGGGCGCTTGTCAGCGCAGCCCGCGCGTTAGTGACTGTAGTCGACAGAGAAGCGCTGGTGGCGCCGTCCCCATTCGCGAACGGTTTAAGAGCAATCTGCAGTGCATATTCGCGGCTTTGAACTTGCTGGATAGCTGAGCTCGTCTGTGTGCTCTCTGTCGCCAGCGCTGTATCGTCGGCTTCAATCATGGTGTAATCGGCCTGTATTTTACCTACATCTACCGATTTTACCTGGTATTCGATGCCCGCCATCCGGCATCCCGCCTGGACGTCAGACTGTTCCTGCTTGTAATCCCCTTGCATTCGTTTCCAATTGCGGTCGTATGCCGCCAGGTCTTCGCTGAAGCTCGGTATCTGTAACAGGATATCAACGCTCTGGCTCAGTGCCGCCTCGTCGGACGTGATGGCCTCTTGCTGTGTGGTCATAGTGCTTTCGGCGTCAGCGGTACTTTCGGACTGGCTAACATTGCGTAGTACCTGGCTTGCCGTCGAGCAGACTACCGCTGCGACGCAGACCAGCAGGAGCGCTGCCGCGAGAATGGCCATTACGCGGAAGCCACGGCGAGAACGGCCTCGCCGTTCGTTTGGCTTGTCGGCAGGCACCGACCGGACTCGTTTGGGAGTGACCGGCGGAGAGGCGCTGGTCCGAGCCGATGCGTCTGGTCCTGGAGATGTCTGGTAGGGAGGAGGAATCGGACGTACCAGGCGAACAGAGCTGATTTGCTGGCTGAGCTGTCGGAGCACCTGGCGTACCTGAGAAATGTTGGTAGGACGCTTGGCCTCATCCATCTGCACCATACTCAGGACTAGCGACTCCAGTTGCGGAGGGATGTCGGGGCTATATGGGTGTATTGGAGTCAGTGCGAACGGCTTAAGCGCTGGATCCTGGCCGGTCAGAAGCTGGTGCAGTGTGACTCCCAGACTGTAGATGTCGCTCTGCACCGTGGTTTGCGACCTCCCATACTGCTCAGGCGCCGCGTAGCCCGCTGAGCCCAGCGAAATCGTATCGGTGGCCTGACCCGGCTTGAAGAGCCGCGCGATACCGAAGTCGATAAGATATAGCTGGCCGGTTGCTGTGACCATGATATTGCCGGGCTTGAGGTCGCGAAAGATAATCGGAGGATCTTGGCGATGCAGGAATTCTAGTACCGCACAGATCTGATCGGCCAGCCGCAGCACCTCGGCCACGGGTAGACCGGGCCGGCCGGAGCGAGCCAGGTACTGTTGCAATGTCTCGCCGTCGATGAAGTCCATTACCAGATACCATCTTGCGCCGACATTGAAGTGATCATGAATGTTGGGCAAGCTCGGATGATGAAGGCTGGCCAGCAGGCGGGCTTCCTGGTGAAAGGTATTGGTCGCCTCGATCACCTCTTGCGGTGTGAGGCCGATTTCCCGCATCTCTTTGATCGCCACCGTGCGATCACCGAGATTGAAGTCGGCGGCGCTATAGACGGCGCCCATCCCGCCGGTGCCAGCGAGGCTTAGAATTTTATAGCGGTCGCGCAGGAGTGTGCCAGGTGCCAGCAACCCGATCGGGGTAGAGGCGGTTGTGGCCCCCGAGTCTGGTGGTGTGAATGCAGGAGAGGGAAGGGGAGGCGGGTTGCCGGGTAGGGGATAGCCGCAGCCCGCACAGCGCGGTGTTCCCCACACATTGAGCAGGCCGCAATGCGCGCAAACGGTTGTCTGGTTGGGCATGGCCGCGTACTCTCTCCAATCACCGTTTAGCCCAGCCTGCCGGCGGGGCGTCTCTAGTATACCAGAGACGCCCACGCCGAAGAAAACCTAGTAGGAATTGACGGCCAGGCTTAGACTCCCGGGTGGTGCGGTGGGAAGATCAAGCATCAGGACATCGAAGACCAGGCGCGCATTCGCATTCTGTTCTAGATTCTCACGAGCGGCCACCAACGAGTGCAGGAACGTTGCCGCCCGGCCAAGGCCAACGGCGCTCCCCAGTCGCTCCGCCTCCTCGCGAGCGCCGTCCGCACTCACGAGATTGGTCGCGGACGCGGCGGCCAGCACGACGTCGCGCCACCAGAGCGTCCAGATCTCCAGTGCTTGCCTGGCGACATCTCCATCCTTGGCCAATACGGCCGAGAGGCGCAGGCGCTCCTCCGGTCTGGATTTTGGCAATTGTAGAATCTGGTCGAGGAGCGACCGGCGTTCCTCCAGGTGTTCGGGATGCTGGTAGGCACGAACTGCCCAGCCAGGGCGCCCCTGCGAGAGTGCCGCCACTACCTTCGCATCCTGCGGAGTTGCCTGATAGACACGGATAAGCAGGCTCTCGACTTCTTCCGAGGCCACCGAGTGGAGAGTAAAGACCTGGCAACGCGACACCACCGTGGGAAGGACGCTGTCAACGTCTGCCGCAGTAAGCAGCACCACGACGCCGGAGGGAGGCTCTTCCAGAGTCTTGAGGAGCGCATTTGTCGTGTGTATGGTCATCTGCTCCACAGCAGGGACGATGAAGACGCGCCGGCGGGCCTGGGAAGGCGCCAGATTTGCCAGGCGGACTACAGACTCACGTACCTGCTCGACGCCGAGCAGCGCCTTTCCCGGAGCGGTCTCCACCAGCGTGAGATCAGGGTGGTTGCCATGCGCGATAATGCGGCACGTCCGGCACTCGTCGCAGGATTCGCCCGCGATGAGATCGGGGTGCTCGCACATTAGCAAGCGGGCAAATGCCAACGCAAGAGTAGTCTTGCCCACGCTCTCAGGTCCAGTGAACAGATAGGCATGATGCACCAGATCAGCTGCCACCGACCGTGCCAATCGAATCTGTAGCTGCCTGTTCCCCGCAACCTCACGCATTGCTTACCCCTTCTGCTGCCCGAGCAGGCGCCGCAGGACATGGTCGGACGTGCGCCAGCTCTCATTGGCACGGCCGTCGTCTACCATGCTACACTCTTCACTGTATCATTTTCACTCGGTGTGAGTGTTGGCATAGCCTGGATAATTCCTCACCAACTCGACGATGGCGGGCGAAACGAGAAGGGGGAGCGTAACATGTCTGACGAGCTGTTTGAGGTTCCCTTGTTTCCTCTCAATGTAGTCCTGTTTCCAGGTATGGCATTGCCATTACACATCTTTGAGCCTCGCTACCGTGATATGACCGTTGACTGTCTCGCCGACCATGGGCCGTTTGGAGTGGTGCTCTCACAGAGCAGCGACGATGCGGCCGACGTTGTGCCCGCGCGTGTTGGTACCCTCGCCCGCATCGCCGATTACGAGCAACTGCCGGATGGACGGTATAACATGCTGGCGCTAGGCACCAGTCGATTTGAGGTCGTAGATTACAAGACCAGCAAATCCTATCTGGTGGGCATAGTCCGCCCGCTACCAGACAGCGTCGAGTCTGTCGACGATCTTGACCTACTGGTCAGCAAAGCGCGTGCGGCCCTCAACGACTACCTTCACGCCATGCTCACGCTGGTTGGCAGTGAAGACCGGCACATAGAAGTGCCCGGTGAAGCCCATGATCTTTCCTACCTCATAGGTACATGCCTTATGTGCGAAGACAATGAAAAGCAGCTACTTCTCGAGACTACCTCGCTTCCAAAGCGCTTGAGTCTCGGAACCCAATTGTTACATGCCCAGGTCGAAGCCCTCGCGTCCCAGATCGAGCAGGGAGTACGCCCCTCGACTGATTTCGATCGATCGCTGCTCAACTAAACGGCGGCAGAGCCGGGACGGCCGGTACCGCGACCGGCCGTTTCGGCGACCTAAATCAGACTGGTATCATATTGCTGGATGTGCCAGGCGCTATTTTCGTAGACCAGTGTTACTGGGGCTGGTTTCGCCGACTTCGCCCCCCGAGCGATGCGATAGGTTACTGTCGCATGTACGCTGTCAGGCTGCTGAATCTGGTACGTGCAGGCGACTACTCTTCCACTGATAATGTCGAGCTCTCGCTGGCTGGCGCTAAACTGGGCCGAGGCCTCGGATCCTTGCTCCGCAAGCGCGGGAGCAAGCACTGAAAAGAGAGCAGTATAGTTGGCTGAGAGTAGGTCGGTACAGATCTTGCCCGCAGTGGCCACCGGAGATGGAATGGGTCTATTGATCGCGAGGAGAGTCACCAGCACCGCAACGCAGATGACTAGGCCCGTGGCCGCGCCGAGCAGCCACGGCAGATAACGCCTCCGGCTGGGACTATGAGCAGGGCGGATAGATGCGCGAGGACCAGGTCTCTCTACCGGTCGCGAGCGGCTTGACATGGGTTCCTGAAGTCCTATCTCTACTTATCATCTGGGTCTCGAGCCCGCAGCATGCCCTCCAAATTGGGTGGACCTAAATCACCCTATCACAGCACTGCTGACAGAGTGTAGATATTCCCTTCCAATCCACCCCATAGGTACTCCTTGGAATCGCCATGGGAATCGTCATGCATGAACCTAGTGCCCTGGGTCGCCCGGTGGCTGTGTGGCTGGCGCGCCGCCAGGGATTGGATTTGTGGGGGCCTCTGTGGGAGGAGCAGCCGGATAGCCTGGCGCGCCGGCCGGTGGCGGATAGCCGATGTAAGGCAGAGGAGCGGCTGGAATGCCTTGTGCCCCGGCAGGAGGCGGATAGCCCGGCATAGGTGGGTAAGTTGTAGCCTGTGGGTACGGAGGCGGGTAGCCGGGGTAGCCGGGGTAGGCGCCCGCGACAGGAGGTGGATAGCCTAATGGCGCGGACGGGGCGCCTGGCTGGCCGTAACCGTAGGGAACGCCATATCCGGGAAAGCCGGGATTGCCAGGTGCATACTGCGCAACAAACGGCGCACCGGCCGGCTGCTGGCTTGGCTTTGGACTCAATAGATTGGCGATACCGCCGCCGATGCCCATGGCTAGAAACGTTTGACAAAACGCTACGATGACGGCGAGGACAAATTGCCCCGCACTGGTGAACGGCGGATTGCCAATACTTATGTTTACTACCGCATTGACCAAGAGAGTCAAAGGAATCGTCCCGAGCGTTACGTAGGTCAGGTGGCGCCACCGTACCCGCCGATCCACGCCGCGGCCAAAGATAAAGAACATGATGGCGGCGGTCAATGTGCCGAAAAAGAAGATAGCAAGAACATACAGGCCCTCACCCACGCCGAGCTCTTCTACAACGAATCCCACCAGCAAGCCCATGATATTCACAACCAGCTGCAGAATCCCGATCTGTATGACCACCTTGCTCATGTTGACCGATGGCGCCTGAGGGGGAGGCGGATAGAACCCCAGTTGGCCAGGGTAGGGAAACGGCTGGGGAGGATAGTATCCCGAAGGCGCCATATAGGGGCCGCCAGCTATCCGGTCCCCTGCCGTGATACCTCCAGTGGCTGCCAGTGTCGCCGCCTGGCTCCGAGCGTTTCTCCCTTTGTACCAGGCGAGCAGCTGACTGCTGCCCCATGACAATAGGGCGATGATCATGGAGGACACGACTGAAGTCACTACAGCTTCTGGCATTAGTTTTCCTCCTAAGTCCGCTTAGGGGTAATCCGGTGAGACGCACGACCCCGCCCGGCCTCCAGGAAGGAGACAGGCACTAGTGCAAGTATAAGAGCCGTCCGGCGCAGTGTCAAACGGCCCGCCGAGTCTATTGGATGGCCGTGGGATACGTCGCCCCCCCACCTCTTGACAGTGCCAGCTGTATTGACTATGATTCAAATACCGACTAGATAGTATGTAAACTTATGCTGGGCTGGATGTGGTACGGCATGTATCTCGGCCCGAGATGAGGCAGTCGCTCTGGTCATATGGCTTCCGGTTTGGAGCCTGCGGCCAGGAACGAGGTAAAGAGTGCGCCTGTCTACCCTGGTGAGGGCAGGCGGCGTGGATTCCGGCGTCAGTCGAGTAGAATCGACAGAGGAGACAATCGACTATGGTCATGATTGAGACCATTGGACTCACAAAGACCTTTCAGCAGAGGCGCAAACCGGTTCAGGCGGTGCGCGGCGTGGACCTCAAGGTGTTTGAAGGCGAGATCTTCGGCTTCTTAGGCCCCAATGGGGCCGGTAAAACCACGACAATGCGCATCATCTCGACGCTTCTGGACCCTACCAGTGGCGAGGCGACCGTTTGCGGTTACGACCTCAGGCGAGAATCGCGTCATGTCCGCACTCGGATCGGGTATGTCGGCCAGAAGGGTGGAGCCGAAGCGATGGAGACCGGTCGCGAGAATCTTACTCCTGCAGGGACGACTCTATGGCATGAGTCGATCAGATGCCGAGCGGCGCGCCGCCGAGCTTGCCTCTCGGCTCGAGCTGGACTCGTTTGTCGATCGGCTGGCCCGCACGTACTCCGGTGGCCAACGCCGCAGGCTGGATATTGCTATGGGCATGATGCACCGGCCCAGATTGCTCATTCTCGATGAGCCCACTACCGGACTCGACCCGCAGAGCCGGGTGCGCATCTGGGACGAGGTTCGCCGTCTGCGCGCCGAGGGAATGACAATCTTTCTTACGACTCACTATATGGACGAGGCAGATAATCTCTGCGATCGCGTGGCCATCATAGATAGCGGCAAGATCGTTGGCGAAGACACCCCCATGGCTCTCAAGCAGAGCATCGCCGGCGATATCATATCGCTTGGCCTGGATACCCAAAACGGCACCGGAGCACGTGTCGACCTTGCTCTCCGCGAGCAGCCCTTTCTTCGTGAGATACAGCAGACTGAAACCGGCATGCAGCTCTTTGTAGATCGAGGCGAAGAGGTACTGCCGCACGTGCTGCGCTTGCTTGACCAGACCGGCGCTACTATTCGTACCGTAACCCTTTCCCGCCCCACGCTTGAAGATGTGTTTCTGCGGTTGACCGGCCGCTCATTACGCGAGGAGCAGAGCGCGTGATGCTCAACCGCTCGGACAAGAGGAGCTTCTCTATGGCAAAACTCATCCGCGATAGCTGGCTGATCTTTGGCTCGGCACTTCGTGTCTCGCTCCGCAACCCCGCCTGGGTGTTTTTTGGATTGTTTCAACCAATTTGTTACATGCTGCTGTTTGCCCCATTGCTTAAGAGCCTGGTCGGTGTACCTGGATTTCCTCAAGGCGGCGCCTATAACATCTTTACCCCAGGCCTCATGATGATGATGGCGATATTCGGCACCGGTTTTGCCGGATTCACTGTCATCGGCCAGCTTCGCGAAGGCGTCATCGAGCGGCTGCGCGTCACTCCGGTGAGCCGGCTGGCGTTGATGGTGGGTATGATCTCAGTCAGCTTGCTCAATTTACTGGTACAGACGATGCTGCTCCTGGGTATAGGCCTGCTGCTTGGCTTCCGCCCTGATACCGCCGGACTGCTGCTTCTGGTGGTTCTGCTGCTGATCGGCGGCTTGATGATGGGCTCGTGTTCGTATGCCGTGGCACTGCTGGTGAAAAATGAGAGCTCGCTGGCCGCGGCGGTCAACCTGGTGGCTCTACCTCTACTTCTGCTCTCAGGCATCATGTTGCCGCTCACGCTGGCGCCTGAGGTCTTGCAGAATATCGCCAAGGTTAATCCATTCGCTTACTCGGTAAATGCCGCTCGGGCACTGGTGGCAGGACATTTTGGCGATGTGTCGGTATCTCAGGCGTTCATCATATCCGGCGTGCTGGCGGTTCTGGCGCTGATTTGGGCAACCAATTCTGTACGCAAAGCGGCGATGTAGCCGGCCGCATAGTATATCATGATACTATCAACCGTGGGTGTGGGAGAGCGGGACACAGGGATCGAATCGCTCGCATCTTGCTCTAGATACCAGCGCCCGAGGTGGTCCGGTGCACCAGAGAGGGGAGTAAGTTACCTTGACGAGTAGCACAGTGGTCCAGACGTCGGAGAGTTGCGGTGAAACATGCGCCGACCAGCCGAGAAACGGGTAGAGGAAGCTCGCCTGCGGCTGGCCGATGAGCTTCGCACCTGGCCGCCGGTCACGTCGCCACTGCTGTGGACCAGGCTTCAGAGCAACCTGTCAACGCCTCCTTCGGAGGGAGCGCAGGTCCACTTTATACGGGCGGCACGCCTCCTTGGAGAATGGCGCATCGCCCGAGACATGTTTGTGCTGCTTTTGCAACATATAGAGCCGGATTGCGCGGGGTGGGCGGCGAAATGCATTGCCCGGACGTCCGGCATACGCGGTGCGGAAGGTGAAGCTCTCAAGGAAGATTTGCGCCAGGAGTTGGCGCTGCGGCTCTGGGATGAGATCGCGCTGCGCAGCTCGCCGGGATGGGAGCTGTTTTTCCCGCAGTCATTAGCGTTCGCTGGCCGCCATGTCGCGACCACCTACATGCAGAGTCGTGGTTATTGGCGGACCAGCAGTGCGCAGGAGCCGGCCCGCTCGGCCATCCAGATCGCGCTGGAAGAGTCACCCGATCCATTCGGTGGAGCAAACCTGGCCGATCTCCGCCGGCTGGTCGATCGATTACCCAGTCGGCTCCGCACGGCCATTGTGTTGCGCCACTGGCAAGACGCCTCTGAAATGGAGATTGGGAAGGCTCTGGGTGGAGTCACGACTCGAACCGTGCGCAACTATCTGCGCCAGGGATATGCCCTCCTGCGGAACTGGTACGGATGTGATGTGAGCTGGGACCACGGCGAGACGGCGCACACGCATCCTAGTATGCATTCATAGGTACGGTGAACATGGTACGTAAGAGACGCGACTCGGCCGATGATGGCAGGGGTGGTGGGCCCGACCTGGGGGCTATCGGCGGCCTGGACGAAGAGACTGAGTTGTTGCTCCTGGCTCTTCTGGAACAGGTGCAGATCGACCAAGCGCGGGGATCGGTGCGAGATCTTGCTAGCTACTGCGCGGACTACCCCGAACTGGTCAATACCTTCCTGGAAATGACGGAAGAGATCGATCCCACAACTCCTGCCCTGTATTTGGCGGAGACCCATCAGTCCGTGCCGCCGAGTGTGCCGCTGTCGCCGGGCGTATTGCGAGCTCTTTCACAAATATCGGCTGCGGAGCTGCGCCGTAGCGACCAGTTATTGGAGAGGAAAATAGCGGAGTCACGCATCCCGTACAGTCGAGATGGGGAAGAAAAGTGAGCCACGGTGCAAAGCAAGGAGAATGATCATGCCACTCCGGATTACCCAGCCGTTTCCGCCATTTGGCGAGCAATTGCGCAGCCACCGTACGTTGCGGGGACTTACATTGGAGGAGGTCGCTCAGTAGGTGGGGGTGACCCCAAACGCCCTGCGCGAGATCGAGGAGGGCGTTCGCCAGGCGCCATCCGTCTCGCTGGCTAAAGCTCTCGCCAAGGTTCTGGATGTAACCGATGACCAGAGAGACACATTTCTGGACGCTGCCGAATGGGAGTCTGGAATCGTGGGGCACTCTGCTGGGAAAGCCCGCCTCCCAGATGAAGCGTCCCCCATTGCTGGCACAGATCCTGGTCTTTCTTATCGCCGACATTCGCGGATACTCACGCTTCACAGAGGAGCATGGCGATCAGGCGGCGGCTCGCCTGACCACTCGCTTCGCTGAGCTTGCCCAGACTGCGGTGGAACTGTGCGGGGGCCGGTTCCTGGAGGTTCGAGGCGACGAGGTGCTCGCGGTCTTCGCTTCGGCACAGCAGGCTGTGAGAGCAGCAGCTGATTTACAACGCCGGTGTGGAGAGGAATCTCTGGCGAACGTTGACCTGCCTCTGGCAATTGGTGTCGGCCTCGACGCCGGTGAGGCGGTGGAGGTAGATGGCGGCTATCGAGGAGTGGCTATAAATCGAGCCGCCCGGCTCTGCAGCTTGGCCGGAGCCGGAGAAGTGCTGGTCTCGACCGGCGTGGCGTATCTGGTTCCACAGCTGGACGGTATCTCGTTTGCAGCGCGAGGTGTGGAGTTGCTCAAGGGTTTTTCGGAGCCGACTCCGGTGCTAATGCTGGCCGCACCGATTGACGGTACGATTACTGGTCCCGGGAGATAATGGACTATGGCAACTTTGGACGTACTCCGCACACCTGACGAACGCTTCGACAACCTCCCTGATTTTCCTTATGCTCCGAAGGTATGTCGAATTGCCCGGTCTGCGGGTTCACTACGTCGAAGCGGGACCTGGTCAGGCCGATCCTGTCGTGCTGATGCACGGCGAACCAAGCTGGTCATTTCTCTATCGGAAAATGATCCCGGTGATTGCCGCCGCTGGATATCGTGTCATTGCCCCCGATCTGGTGGGTTTCGGCCGCTCGGATAAACCAGTCGAGCGCACCGACTACACCTACCAGCGGCATGTCGACTGGATGTGGTCGACGCTCGATAGTTTGGGACTGGACCGGATGACTCTTCTGGGGCAGGACTGGGGAGGCTTGATTGGTCTACGCCTGGTCGCTGAGCATCCGGAGCGTTTCCTGCGTGTCGTTGCCGCGAATACCGGTCTTCCCACCGGAGATCAGCCGATGGGACGTGCCTTTAGTCGCTGGAAGCAATTATCACAGCAAGGGGAAACTCTGGATATTGGCGGCGTATTGCAGAATGGCTGCCGTACGGTGTTACCTCCCGAAGTGGTAGCGGCCTATGAAGCGCCGTATCCCGACGAACGGTACAAGGCCGGCGCCCGCCAGTTTCCCTTACTGGTGCCCGTTACGCCCGACGACCCCTCAGCGAATGCCAACCGACAGGCATGGAAGACGCTTCGTGGATGGAGCAAGCCGTTTCTCACAGCCTTTAGCGACGGCGACCCAATTACTCGCGGCGCCGATTCCGTATTTCAGCAGGAGATCCCCGGCGCGCAGGGACAACATCACCAGGTGCTGGCCGGCGCTGGTCATTTCTTGCAGGAGGATCAAGGAGGGAAGCTGGCTGAGATCGTGGTGGAGTTTATCCAGTCTACATGATGATGCCTACCCGCCTCGTGTCGTCACGTGCGCTCGGCCATCGCCGCCTTCTTGGCCGCTAGCAGGTGGCCCACCTCCCGGTTCGTCGCCAGCCGGGCACCGGCTCGGATCATGGCTAGTCCAGTGTCGGCGCGGGCGTCGAAATGTTCTCGGTAGCTGCCGGCATACTGCACCCATGCGGGTCGCATCCCAAATGTTGCCACAAATGCCAACAGCTCCCGGCTGCCCTCCGATCCCATATGATCGGAGAGCACATGATACATGATGTCGCCCTTCTGCACTCCCGCGCGCATCCAGGTATGTGTGGCACGCGCTCTATGCACGAGAATTCCCATGGCTGACAGCGACATTTCTAGCGAATACATGTAGGACAGTCATTGATACCGCGCTAGTAGCTGAGCAAGGCGAAGACGTCATGTCCGGGCAACCGAGATCGCCCATGCAGATCGGAGAGCTCAATAAGGAATGCCAATGAAACTACCTCGGCTCCCAGCTCCTCTACCAGCTTGACGGTTCCAGCGGTGGTCCCGCCAGTAGCCAGAAGATCATCCACCACCAGAACGCGTTGCCCTGGAGCGACCCCGTCGGTATGGATCTCCAGGACATTCGAGCCGTATTCCAGATCGTACTTGACGGAAATAACGCGTGCGGGCAGTTTGCCCTGCTTGCGTACCGGCACGAAGCCGGTGCCTAGACGATAGGCAAGAGGTGTACCAAAAATAAAACCTCGAGACTCGATTCCCACCACCTGGTCAATATGCCAGTCACGGTATCGATCGGCCAGCGTGTCTATGGTAAACCGCAAGGACGCAGCGTCTTGCAGCAGTGGTGTGATGTCGCGAAAGAGTATACCAGGTTCCGGGTAATCAGGGATGGTGCGAATATACTGCTTTAGCCATGTCGACTGCTCTACGCTGAGGACCGCGCCACTTTCGGCGCCGGAGGCGCTGGGTTCCGGGATGGCCGGCTCGGTCATGTAATTCTCCTGAAATCTCCGAGTGCAGAGTACAATCCGTGACAACTTCGCACGATGAAATGAGTGGTAGTGTGCCTTCGCTGCCGCACCAAGTATATCATGTTGCCGGTGTGATCCCGCTCGATCTTCGAGGCGCCGCTTTGCTGGCCGCTTGACAGCTTGACTGTAATTTTCATATAGTGTGGGGAACCGCTGGTTTATTGTCAGTTGTGCACAGCCGCAACCGTCGGTACGAGAGAAGACCAGCCACCAATTGTCGTGTCAGTCTACACCCACATTCACTTTCATTTTCGGTAGCCTCGCGGAGGTTTCCTATACGTGAGCATCAATTTTTTGGACTTCATAGTTGCGCTGTTCTTTCTGGCTCTGGGCACATTCGGCGGATACGTATTTGCCAGAGAGCTGACGCAGCGCAAACATGTGGAGCAACTTAATCAACAAAAAGAAAGCGCTGAGGCGCGGCTGCTGGAGCTACAAGCTCAGCAACGTGACGCACTGCGTGAAGCCAAAGAAGAGACATCCAAGATTCGGACGTCGCTTGAGAGCGAGAATCGGGAGCGACGCCAGGAGATCAAGCGCCAGGAGACGAGACTCCAGCTGAAAGAGGAGCAGCTCGACCGCAAGATCGACAGCATTGAAAAACGTGAGCGCCAGCTGAACCAACAGCAGCATGAGCTGGATAGCTACAAGGGGCAACTGGAAGATCTGCATAGCCGGCGTGCCGCGGAGTTGGAGCGGGTGGCCCGCATGAGTCAGCAAGAGGCTCGGGAGGAGCTAATCCGGAGCGTTGAAGAGACCGCCAGGCGAGACGCCAATCGCCGCGCGCGCCTGATCGAGGCACAGGCGCGCGAGGATGCCGAGGCCAAAGCTCGCGAGATCATCACGCTGGCAATTCAGCGATGCGCGTCCGATCAGGTATCCGACGTTACCATCTCAGTAGTGCCGTTACCCAACGATGAGATGAAGGGGCGCATCATTGGGCGTGAAGGCCGCAATATTCGCGCACTCGAGGCCGCTACTGGCGTCGACCTCATCATTGACGATACCCCCGAAGCCGTCATTCTCTCCGGCTTTGATCCGGTACGCCGTGAGGTTGCTCGAATCGCGCTAACCAAGCTAATCCTCGATGGACGCATCCATCCGGCGCGGATCGAGGAAGTCGTTATGAAGGCACAGCAGGAACTCGACAACGTCGTACGGGAAGAAGGCGAGCGCGCCTGTAGTGAGGCCAATGTCACCAATTTTCCTCCTGAGCTGGTGAAGATACTCGGGCGGCTTCATTTTCGAAGCAGCTATGGCCAGAATGTGCTGAATCACTCTATCGAGGTGTCAGTACTGGCGGCTACCATGGCCGCCGAGCTGGGCGCTGACGTTAACGTTTGTAAGGTAGCCGGATTGCTGCACGATCTTGGTAAGGCTATTGACCAGGAGGTTGAAGGTCCGCATATGCTGATAAGCGGTGAGATTGCCCGCCGCTTTAACCGAGCACCCAAAATCATCCATGCGATCGTCTCGCACCATGCGACAGAGGCCGAGCCACAGTCGCTGGAGGCCGCTATCGTGCAAGCTGCCGACGCTATCTCGGCTGCCCGGCCAGGCGCGCGCCGCGAAACTATCGATCTATATATTAAACGGCTCGAAACATTGGAAAACATCGCCAACTCGTTTACCGGGGTCGAGAAGTCCTTTGCGGTCCAGGCCGGACGCGAGGTTCGCATCATCGTACGCCCGGAGGACGTAGACGAAGACTCCGCCGACCAGCTGGCTCGCGACGTGGCGCGTAAGATCGAGGAGAGCATGGATTACCCCGGTCAGATCAAGGTCTGTGTCGTACGGGAGACCCGCTCCGTAGATTACGCTAAGTGAGGAAGAAGCCGACTCTTGACTCTACACACCGTGACCGGGATTGACTTACATACTCACTCCACCGCCTCGGATGGGCTGTATTCCCCAGCTGAACTCGTCGAGCTGGCGAAACAGTCCCACCTGGACGTCATTGCGCTGGCCGATCATGACACTACTGACGGTCTCGACGCCGCCACCGCCGAGGGCCAACGTATTGGGGTGGAGGTGATTCCGGCTATCGAGATAAATACCAATCTGCCGGGGACTAGCGAAGAGGCGCACGTACTTGGATACTTTATCGACTATCGGCAAACTGAGCTTCAGGACAGTCTGCGACAGCTGCGCGAGGCGCGACGGCAGCGCGGTGAACGGATGGTCGAGAAGCTCCGGGAACAGGGCATAGATATCACATGGGAGCGTGTTGCCGAGCTGGCGCAGGGTTCGGTAGGGCGCCCACATGTGGCTCATGCGCTGGTCGAGCGAGGCTATGCAAAGGATGTCAGCGACGCGTTCGACAAGTGGATAGGTCCGGGACGGCCGGGCTATGTCCCACGCTACAAATTGTCTCCGGAGAATGCGGTGCGGTTGGTCCGTAGCGCATTTGGTGTCCCGGTATTGGCCCACCCAGCCAATATCGTCGCTCTCGTTCCTCAGGCCGAAGAGCGGGTCCTGGATCCCTTGATGGCCGCCGGATTGCAAGGACTGGAATGCTACTACGGCGACTATGACCAGCAGACGGTTGATCACCTGGTCGAGCTGGCTCGGAAGTACCAGCTCATCCCCACCGGAGGAAGCGACTATCATGGGCCGAACATGCACCCGACTCCGCTAGGAGGACGTTCGGTGCCACCCTCCTCAGTGGAACGACTTCGCCAGCAGGCGCTGGATAACCAGCGCCTGCCCGCCGAGCGGTTTGTTCTGCCGCCGCCCGGCTAGAGTTCGAAAGTCTCATCTGGCTAGCTTCTAACGTTTGCCCACAAGAGGCACACCGTCTCCGCTACGCTGGCTGATGGCGTGCCGCGAGGATGCCAGCACGTGCCGGCGATTTCGTAGCGACGAGCACACGATGGCAAGTGCGCAGATGAACGCCGATGCCAAAAACGCGCGTGCCATTCCGCTGGTAAATGCGGCCGAGATTGAAGGCTGCAGCTGCCCTACGGTCCCCAAGAATACCGCATTCAAGGTCGCCGGCGGCATTGAGGCGGCGGCAACCGCTAGCGCCAGAGCGAAACTCAAGACCATGCCGAGATTGCGCATGGTATTGAGTGTGGCCGAGGCGACACCCAGCCGATTGCGCGGTGCGGCTCCCATGGTCATGCTGGTGTTGGGCGACCAGAACAGCCCGCCTCCAAGCCCCAGGAGTGCCAATGCCAGCGCCAGCACGAGGTATGGCGTTGCCGGCCGTAAGAGGACGAGCAGCAATAAAGCGGCGCACTGCACCACCAGTCCCATAGTGGCGGGCATGATCCCACCGCGATGATCCGACCAGCGGCCGCTAAGCGGCCCAACGATCGAGGTGAGTACCGGGAGTGGCAGTATAAGCAGCGCCGCGGTGAGTGGACTATAGCCGCGAACTCCTTGCAGATAAAAGATTAGCAGGAAGTTGACGGCAAAGACCGAGAGAGATTGCAACGCCGCGGCCGCAACCGAGAATGCGTACTGTCGGTTCTCGAATAAGTGCAGATCCAGCATTGGATGTTGCGTGTGTTGCTCACGCACCACGAAGGCCACTAAACAGATTATGGAGACAGCAAACAGCCCCAGAATGCCTGGAGAGAGCCAGCCTGGGCCGATACCGCCGGTAATGCCGAGGAGCAGCGCCACCAGCCCTCCGCTGAATAGAAGAGCGCCGAGAACGTCAAAACGCTCACCCTTCGGATTGGGAGCGACGTCATGCAGCAGGAGATAGGCGGCGAGAGTGGCCACGATACCGATCGGCAGATTGACGAGAAATATCCATCGCCATGAGCTGATTGTCAGTATGATTCCTCCCAATACTGGGCCGAGCATGCTGCCGAGTCCCCAGGTGATCGCGTTGAAGCCCATAGCCTGGCCACGTTGCTCTGCCGGAAAAACCTCGGTAATGATAGCCATGCCGTTGGCGGCGAGCATGGCGCCACCGGTTCCCTGGACGAGACGCGAGACGATTAGCATGGTATCGGTCTGCGCGAAGCCGCATAACACTGATCCGGCGGTGAAAACGACGAATCCGAGATTGTAAAGCCGTACTCGCCCAAACATATCGGCCATGCGGCCAAATATCAGTAAGAGTACTGTGTTCACCAATAGGTAACCAATAATTACCCATGTCATACGCACTAAGTTTGAGTGCAGTTCTTGCAGCATATTCGGCAGTGCGAGAATCACTATGGTTGAGTCAATCGCGACCATAAGCGAGCCAATAGTTGTAACTGCCAGTGCCACCCATTTGTAAGCCGGTTTTTTCATTCATTCAACCCTAACAGTGGATCCCATGAACCTGAATGTGTCGAGAACTACGATACATGTGGGGACCATCCCCATCTCCATAGCGTACCGCGCGCTTCTCTCCCGGACACTGGACAGATTGCCAGTAATTCTTGCGCATCCTTGTACAACTCTTCAACCACTCTCTCCTCCCCCACCCGCCTCACCGCGGTTGCGGCCAAGAACGATGAGCGGTATACTGCGAGGCAATACATTTCGCCATTCTAGCGCGTAAGTACCTTGCCGTTTCGTCTGCCACCATATGTGAGGAGGAGGGGACTGCCAGCAGATG
The DNA here is from genome assembly GCA_963810535.1 of uncultured Chloroflexia bacterium. GTDB lineage: Bacteria > Chloroflexota > Ktedonobacteria > Ktedonobacterales > JADMIN01 > JAJPKE01. The sequence continues at coordinate 290,626 of CAWENW010000005.1, read as the reverse complement.
CCGTCACAGTCACAGACCAGCCCATCTCGTTCTACTGGCGCAGCCAGCACTACCGCCGCCGCCAGAACTACTCTGAATAAGCGCCAAGCACGAGCAGCACGGCGCGCCTACGAACGCAGGCGTCGCGCCCGTATGTTCGAGGTTCTCATCGCCATCCTAATCGTAGCTGGCGTCGTGATCTTACTGGTCACTCACAATCCATTTGCTCAGCTTGGCCATACCAGCACCCACAAGACCGCATCCAGTTGTCCCGCTCCTACCGCCACTCCAGTAGGACCGGTACCATCTTTGCAACCGCCGAAGTCGCCTCCCACCGTTTCAGGCACTACCGTGAGCGGCAGCCAGGGGCTCAAATATGTCGATGTAAAGATTGGTTGTGGGCCGGAGGTTAAGTCCGGAAACAACGTGACCGTCATTTACACCGGCTGGCTCCAGTCCAACGGCAAACTCTTCGATAGCTCCTATGAGCATGGCGGAACGTACCAGGTTCAGAATGTTGGTCAGGCGCAGGTGATCCAGGGGTGGAACCTTGGGTTAATCGGCATGAAGCCTGGAGGTACCCGACGACTCATCATTCCGGCCGCCCTGGGTTACGGAGCCCAAGGTCAGCCCCCGACGATACCGGCTAATGCGACCTTAGTCTTCGACATCACCCTGGTGAGCATCGATTCCTAACCCAACGCGCTCGGCTCAGGCGGGGCCTATGGCAGTTCCGTCTGAGCTTGTTTCAGGAGGTCTACCTCTGGCGCTGCCGGTGCCCCGGGGGCAAGATGGGCGATTGTAATGCAGAGCACCTCGGAGGCGGTGGCAAGGAGCCGGGCGACAAACGCCAGTACCGTGGCGATGGCTACGCTGGGTACCAGATTCGACGCGGTGAGAAGCAGAATAATGGTGGCCTCTCTGAATCCGAGCCCGCTTGGGGTGACGAACGAGACAAATCCGATATCCCAGCCGATCGCGTAGATGCCGATAGCCACCGCTAGACCAGATGGTGAGAGCGATATTCCGGCGATCGAATCGATGAGGAGATAGAACCCAAAGCCGGCGATGAGCCAGCTCACCATCCAGAACAAGGTGACAAGCAAGATATCCCCATAATGGACCGTTATGCGAACCGGCTCACGCCCAAGCTTCCGTAGTAGGAAATTGAGTGTCGCTTCCAGGACGGGTGGGTAGAGACCGCCCAGCAGGACGGGTATCAGAATGGCAGCGCTGATGATGATCACCCCATGCGGGATATCCAACCGCGAGGTGAGAGCGCCGACGCTGGGCCAGAAGAAGAGGCTCAAGACAAAGATGAGAGCCGCTCCGGTGATCTTGGTAGCCAGCTCGACGACCATACTTGCGAAGCCTACCGACTTGGAAACGCCGCGCTGCTCCGCCCACAGCACTCTGGTGATCACATGCCAGACGTTGCCGGGGATGTAGCGGACAAACTCGGCGCCCAGGTAGATCCGCTGGCTCGACACTATATCCAGCTGCTTCCAAGTCGAGCCAGAATGTCGCGCCAAATGAAAGCGTACGATAGTTCCTGCGTGACCAGCAGCAGAAATGCGGCAATAAAGAGCCACCACTGCACTTGCCAGTGATAATGCGACAGCTTCGACCAGCTACTCCAGACTCCAGTGCCCAGGAACACCGCAATCAGCGCCAGCACTACCACCGTTACCAGCCGCTTGTACCGCTTGAAGAGCTCAGCCGCTCGGTTGATAGCCCCGTTGATTCGTGGCGCCGCGTCGCGGGTGCTGTTTCCAGCACTCGATGGGTACGGCTTCCGGCTGCTACTTTGTGGCGAACTCAATCCAGCACCTGCCTGACACTGAATTCCTCCTCTGGCCGATAGGCAAAGTGGCGGATCATCTCGCTCTGCAACCCCGTCAGAATAAAGCTGACCCCGAAGATAAGCAGCATAATGCCTACAAAGAGCAGTGGGCGATTGTGAATAGGCTGATGCGAGCCGAATGGCAGGAAGCGATCGGCAACGATGTAGAGATCGACAAGCAAGCCAGCTACTAGGGCAAGTAAACCCAGCGAGCCAAAAAGTCGTAGCGGCGTGCGCAGATAGGACATAAGAAATAGTACGGTAAGCAGGTCGAGAAAGCCACGCAAGAAGCGGCGCGCCCCAAATTTCGACTTGCCGAACTTGCGCTTATGGTGATGCACCTTCACTTCAGTGATATTGAAGCCGCGCTGCTTCGCCAAAACCGGTATGAAGCGATGCAGCTCACCGTAGAGCTTGATATCTTCGATAATCTCGCGGCGGTACGCTTTGAAGCCGCAGTTGATGTCGTGCAGCTTGACCCCAGTCGTATTAGCAACCAGCATACGGTTGAAGACAAAGGACGGCAGTGTCTTGGTGATAGGGTCATGGCGAGGATATTTCCATCCACTGACCAGATCATACCCCTCGGCCAGCTTGTCCAGAAACTTGGGAATCTCGGTTGGATCGTCCTGCAGGTCGGCGTCCATAGTAAAAATTACTTCGCCACCCGCTCGCTGAAAACCGGCGACGAGAGCCGCGGTCTTGCCGAAGTTGCGCCGGAATCGGATGGCATGTATGCGACTGTCATGGCTATGCAGCTCTGAAATCATGGCAAACGAGCCATCCGAGCTTCCGTCGTCCACAAAAATAATTTCGTACGGTACCCCGATTTTCTGCAGTTCGGTCGTCAGCGCGTCGTACAGTAGCTGCAGGCTCTCCCGCTCATTGTAGACAGGCACAACCACCGAAATGGCAATCTTGCTTTTCTGCCCTCGCTCGGATTCACCGGACTCGGACGTCATCTGGGCAACGCTTTCGGTATACTGCATAGTTCTCGCTGCTCCGCGCGTGATGTGGCGCAACCTATATCTATCCTTGGCCCATAATCGCTGCCATTATGGCACCGTGCACTTCCTCCGTCAACCAATATGGGACAGACAAGCTGGTTCCCAGTATGACTACCAGTACGACTAAAGGCACATTTCGTACCTGTGGAGTGCAGCCATGTCGCAATATGCATTCGGGGCCGAGAGGTCGATCAGATCAGAAACTTGGCAGACGAGAGCGCAAAGCATATACTCCCTACTGTCTGCTGTGTCTACGTCCTAACTGGAATGGGCCGGATGATCCACCAAAGGATGCGTGTTGCCATGGAGCTCAAAGTTATTGCCCTGCGTAAGCCGGAAGATGTCAACCTGATACTGGGGCAGAGCCACTTCATCAAGACGGTCGAAGATATACATGAAGCCCTGGTGGGCGCCGTACCCGGTATTAAATTTGGGCTGGCGTTCTGTGAGGCGTCCGGGCCCGCCTTGGTCCGCTGGAGCGGAACCGATAGCGAGCTGACCAAGCTGGCTGCGGATATCATGCTAGAGCTAGGAGCTGGGCACGCATTTCTGGTGCTGCTTGGAAATGCCTTCCCGATTAACGTTCTGCCCGCGATTCTGCGGGTGCCGGAAGTCTGCCAAATATATTGTGCCAGCGCCAACCCGGTCGAGGTCATCATCGCCGAGACCGAGCAAGGACGAGGCGTGCTGGGTGTCGTTGACGGAGTCTCCAGCAAAGGCATTGAGACGGATGCGGACGTCGTCGAGCGCCAAGCCCTGATACGCCGGTTTGGATATAAAGCGTAGCTCACCAGGACCTGGCAGTCAGCTCACGCAAGGTAGTCGTGCGCCAGTAGCTCTTCCAGCACGATTGCCACCCCATCCTTATCATTGGTGGGAGCGATGCGCGACGCGGCCGCGCGGGCAGCCTCCGTTCCGTTCGCCATGGCGATGGCCAGTCCAGATTCTGCGAAAAGAGAAACATCATTGTCTCCGTCGCCTATAGCTATCACCGCCTCCTTGGCTATGTGGAGATGGGACCGGAGTGCAGCCAAAGCCTGACCCTTACCCGCCTGCCCATCGAAAAATTCGAGGAAATCCGCCGTCGTAAGCGTCATTTTAGTCGTGCCGGGAAGTTGGTTTACCATGAGATGGCGCAGTGCCTCAAGCTGCCCGGCGTCGCCATGCAATACCACCTTAGCGATGTCTGGCAGGCCAGGATCCAGAAGATCGGGGACGAAGACCAGCGGCCCTTCTCCATACTCGGCAAATATGTCGGCACGTGGATGTCGGGCGTCCATGTAGATGGCGTCTAGACCGAAACTGGAGATGAGCACAGACGGATCAAGTGCCCGAACCAGTTGTATAATAGCTGTCCGATCCGTGATCTCGAGTGGTCGGAACCGTAGCGGGAATCCGGTGGTGCTCTCGCAGATAGCGGCGCCGTTCAGTACTATGTGCGAACCGCTGAGGTTCATCCGTTCCAGCAAAGGTCGGACTGAGCCCAGTAACTTTCCTGTCGCCAGGGCGACTTGGAGCCCGCCAACAGTAGCCGCGCTCACCGCATCCGCCACCCGGTCGCGCAGGGTATGGTGGGAGTCGAGCAGTGTCCCGTCGACGTCCAGCGCCAGGAGTCGGTAGCGTTGAAGCATGTGATGAGATTGATTTGTCACTTGAGATTCCACTATCCATGAGACACAAAAAACGCTCGGACCAACGAGGGGTCCGAGCGCGCATAATACCTGTTTGTCAGGGTTGTGCTGGCTTACCAGCGAGAGCCGTAGCCACCGCTGTTTCGGGTGCTACCGCCGGTCTGCTGAAAACAGTTGCTGCAATAGACGGGCTTGTCGCCGCGCGGCTGAAATGGCACACGCGCCTCACCACCACACGACGAGCATGTCGCGGTGTACATCTGGCGGGGAGCACGATCGCCCCCGTATGAGCCTCCAGACATAGATGCCTTGCGTGCGGCTCGGCACTCTGGACAGCGTGACGGCGTGTTCATCAATCCGCGACTGGCATAAAATTCTTGCTCACCAACCGTGAAGGTGAAATCACGGCCGCATTCGCGACACCGCAGTGTCTGATCGGTGGCCAAACTTGGTTTCCTCTCTTCCGGCTCATTCGCGCCTCTAGCAAACGAGCCAATGTCGCCCCACCAGTGAAAATGGGGCATACCCTACTAAGGGGACAGAACGCTGTGGGGGAGAACTGAGGGACACCGTCCCAGTATCCGAGGCTGACGTGTTACCCATGCAGGCCACCGACGAGCGTTTGTGAATGTACGTGTGATCCCCAGTCACACGCCGAAGAGCTGTTCGCATCCTCGCGGCCAGTATACCATGACCAAACGGCGTATACAACCCTCAAAAATTTCTTGGGGTTCTTCTCCTTGCAGATTTCTACCTACTCATGTACCATGCCAAGTGGGTAGGATACACCGTACGTCATGTTACCAGCGAAGAAAGGCACACTGTTGACATATATGAGTGACGTTTCTATGGCAGGTCCCGACACGACAGCGGACCGGCCGGATGGGCCGGCCAACAAGCTCCATAAAGCGGATCTGCATATGCACACCAATCTGGGCGACGGAACCGCCAGTCCGCGCCAGGTGCTACAGGAAGCCAAGCGTCGCAACCTACGCGTAATAGCGGTTACCGACCACGACCATATGGAGGGTGCCAAACGCGTGGCCGAAATTATTGATCGTGAAGGCGGCGACATCGAAATGATCTGGGGCTGCGAGGTGACTGCTCGCGAGGGCCATTTTCTCGGACTCTTCATGAAGCGACCCGTCAAATTTCTCATGCATGTGGAAGGAGTCATCGACGCCATTAAAGAGCAGGGTGGGCTCTGTATTATTCCTCATCCTATGGGATGGCTGGTTCCTAGCCTGAGCCGCAAAAAAATTGAAGAGTTGTTACGCCGAGACTATCCCATCGACGGTATCGAGCTCTACAATCCTTCTCCGGCCAACGCATCGGCGCGGGCTCGTGTGCGTGAGCTCAACCAGCAGTGGGGATTCGCCGCCACTGGCAGCAGTGACGCCCACTTCTGGCAGCATATCGGTGCCGGCTATACACTCTTCCCGGGACATACTGCCGCCGACCTGCGGGAGGCGATCCGGAACAAGCGAACGGTGGATGGCGGCCAGGAAACGAAGCCGGAACGATTGCCGGTCACGTCCTATATCGGCCAATGTTTCTGGAGCATGGTAATCGACCCGCCGCGTAAATTGTCCCGTATGGCATTCGGCCAGACAACCGAGGCCCCTGATCCGTCGGTACCTGATCCAGTCCGGTGATGTAGTGAAGTGTCCTATGAGTGAGTGTGGGTGAGAAAGACATGGAAGGTCAGCGTGTCTCCCGGCGAACGGTCATCACCGGCATGGCTGCAGGCGCGCTCGCGACGTCATTTGCCGGACTGGCCGGGTGTGCGCTGTTTAGTAGGGCGGCAAGCCAAACCACTCCTGGGCCAGTACAGGGAGGCGTTGTTCTCTCGAAACCACTGTTGGTCTACCGCGGGCACTCGGCACCGGTAAACGAGGTAAGCTGGTCACCCGACGGTGGCAGGATTGCGTCAGCCAGCGACGATAAAACGGTACAAATTTGGAGCGCCTCCACCGGAGCCCATCTGTTCACCTTTACCAGTCATAAGGCACGCGTCTGGTGTGTCTCCTGGTCTCCCGATGGTACCAAAGTAGCCTCTGGAGGCAGCGACGCTATGGCGTACGTCTGGGACCCGGAGTCCGGCAAGGTGCTCTCCACTTACAAAGGACATACTGGTGACGTAGACGACCTCTGTTGGTCTCCAGATGGAACGTATATAGCCAGTGGCGGCAACGATCGCACAGTTCAAGTCTGGCAAGCGGCCACTGCCCATCCCCTATATTCCCGGAGCCATTATCTTCGCTATGTAGGCACGGTGGCCTGGTCGCCCAGCGGCCAGCGGCTGGCCAGCGGCAGCGGTGACTACTCGGCGCAGGTTTGGGATGCGCTGACTGGCGCCAATCCTATCTTCTACCGCAATCACAGCCGCGAGGTCTACGGTATCAGCTGGGCCTCCGATTCGATGCGCGTGGTCTCCTGCAGTGCCGACTCGACCGCGCAGATCTGGGAGAACGACACCGGTGAGATGCTTCTGACCTATACCGGCCATACTGATTCGGTGAACAGCATCGACTGGTCACACGTCAACGGGTTGATTGCCAGCGGCAGCCAGGATGAGACTGTCCAGATATGGACTGGCTCCGGCAAGCGCACCCTGATCTATAAAGGACACATGACAAGCGGGCAAATCAGCGGCGGTCTGCCCGTGGGGTCCGTAAATGCTGTCCGTTGGTCGAAGGACGCACAGCTGGTCGCCTCAGCCAGCAACGACAAGACGGTACATGTCTGGAAGCCCCTATAATGTTCATTTTGTTGCATGGTCCTGACGAGTTTCTCGCTCACGAAGAGCTTGATCGAATTAAAGCTGATCCCGAAGTGGCTTACAATATAGACACGTACAACGGCATGGAGAGCAGCCTACAGGAAATCTTGGCGAGCTGTGATACATTGCCGTTTTTTTCCGCTCGGCGTCTGGTAGTGGTAGAGCGATTGCCCAAGCCCAGGCGCAAGGAGACTGAGTCCAGCACCATCCCAGCCAAGCAGCGCCGGCAGGGGGCACTGGACCGGGCATCGTTTACCGAAGCACTGGCACGCTATGTTCCCATGATGCCCGAGTCGACTGTGCTGGTGGTCATGGCCGGCGAGGCGCTGGAGGCAACCAGTCCGCTGGTAAAGGCGGCAAGGAGCTATGGTCGTGTCCAGTCCTCTGCAAGCCCACGAGGCGCGGAGCTAGAGGAGTGGCTGATGCGCCGCACTCGGGCCGAGGAGCGAGAGTTGACGCGCGAGGCGGCGCATTTTCTGGTGCAGAATACGGACGACAATCTTCGCTCTCTGGTCGCAGAATTAGATAAGCTGGCTACCTACGTAGGTCGGGGTGGACGGATCGGCATTGACGAGGTACAACGGCTCACCGCGGTTTCACAAAATGCGCGGGTCTTTGATTTGACCGATGCCCTGGCGCGTCGAGATCGAATACGCGGTCTGGCGCTTCTGCACGAGCTATTAGGTAGCGGCGAGTCACCGATTGGCATCGTAGCGCTCGCCGCCGGACAGACGCGATCGCTGATCCAGGTCAAGCTGCTTGCCGAGCGAGGCTTACGCAGCGCGGCGATCGCTCAGGCCACCGGCATGGCGCCGTTTCTGGCGCAGAAACTGGTACCGCTGGCAGGCCAATTTAGCCTTGCCCAGCTAGAGGCCACGCATCGTAGACTCCGGGACATCGACTATGCGCTCAAGCGCAGCAAGATGACTCCGGATATGGCCTTAGACCTGCTTGTAATTGAGTTTGGTACTGTTGCCGTGTGAGATTGACAGCTCGGCAGGGTCCTATATAATCGCACCGGGTCTACAATCTCCAGGACGCACATATACCAGAGAATCACTGGGGGTGAGCCAGTGAAAGAGAGTAGTTACAGTGACGCAGGCCAGCAGTGTGGCGAAGAAACCGTCCTCCTACAGCTTTGCTCGCTGGATTGCACGGGTGCCGCTGGAAGCGCGTCTGGTTATCCTGCTCTGCGTGCTAGCGCTTGCGTTACGGCTGCTGCCGTTAGGCGGCATAGAGACCGACTATGACGAGGGCGTCTATTGGCAATCGCTACTGGCGATGAGCCATGGCCAGAGCCTCTTTACTGGCATCTTCAGCTCGCAACCGCCGTTCTTCCTTCTCTCGATCTATCCGCTGTACCGACTCTTTGCCTTGTTCTTGGGCGAAACCCTGGAAGCTGCGCGCCTGGCGATCGCCGTCTATTCGCTGATGGGGCTGGTAGCCATATATGCGGCGGCCCGCATAATTGGAGGCCGTCTGGTCGGTTTATTGGCGCTGGCCCTATTGGTGGTGGATCCATTCTACCTGAAGGAATCATATACGCTGCAAGCGGAGGTGCCGTCGCTGGCCTGGGAGCTGCTGGCTCTCGCGCTGGTGGTAGCCGCCGTCCATGGGACGAATAGGTCGGCCGCTGGGCGGCGCGGTCTGCTCCTGCTGCTCAGTGGAGTGGCGGTTGGACTTGGCGTTCTCGTCAAGCTTTTTGATGTCTTTGTACTCGTCCCAATCGTGCTGTACCTCCTGGCTCCAGTCGCGGCAGTCTGGCAGATACAGGAGCGCCGTCTGCGTTTCCAGGGATGGAAAAGTCTTAGACTTGCCCTGAGCCCGTTTATCGCCGATCTCGCGCTCGTGGGTTGCGGTATAGTGGTGGCGCTTCTCGTGGTTCTTCTTCCTTTTGCCGCCAGCTGGGGCACGCTTTTTGATCAAGTGATTCGTTATCATCTATCGGCTGGGCAGTATGTCGCGCGCAGTCTCGGTTACAACATAAAACTGCTACTCGCGGCGACGACAGAGTATCCACTTGTTATTCTGGCTCTCATCTCTACTCTTGCCGCCGTCAACCGGCGCTCCTGGATTATCGTGCCACCGCTGATCTGGTTTCTGGTCTGTCTGGCTTTTCTGCTAAAGCAGCAGCCGCTATTCGGCCACGATCTGATACTGCTGGTGCCTCCCTTGGTTCTGCTGGCCAGCCTGATCATGTATCAGTTCCAGGCGGTTTCGTTCGCCTTGCCAAGCATATCTAATCCAGCGGAATGGGTGCCCGAGCACATCTACGCGGCGCTGATTGCTGGTGTGCTGCTGCTCGGCCTGCTCATTGGCGGGGTTATCGCTCATCGGAACGCGGTGAGTCCTTTGCCTGAGGCCTCTGTGGCAATGGCGTCCGCACTGCGGGCGGCAACGCTCCCATCCGATCTGGTTGCCAGCGACGATCAATATATCGCTGGTCTGGCTAACCGAGATGTACCTCCCCAACTGGTAGACACATCCCAGGTTCGCATAGAGAGCCGCTACCTGACTGCCTCCCAGGTGGAAAGTATTATCAGCAAGGACGATATACAGGTCATACTCTTCGCAAGCGGGCGATTCGCGATCATACCGGGTTTTAGCAGCTGGGTGCACGCGAATTTTACCGAGATACAGGCTTTTGGCAACGGAAACGCCTTGTACATGAAGGAGCCGCACGATCCCATTACGGCACACAGCTCTAGACCGGGGGCACTCATAACAGTTTCCAGTAGGCCAGGCCGGTAATGAGGGGCACACCTAGCAGGACTACCCAGTCTGCTAGCAGCAGCGGGCCTTCGTGGAGCATGGTGGACTTAATGGTTGTCCCATAGCCGCGCGCCTCGAGCGCAGTCGAGAGATTTGCGGCGCGGCGTAGCGCGGCCTGTACCAGCGGCACAAGCAGACTTCCCATTCGTCGTATGCGGTCTCCCAGTGATCCGCTGGTGAGATCGGCACCGCGCGAAACTTGGGCCTTTATCAGCTGGTCCGTTTCCTGGATGAGCACAGGGATGAAACGTAGAGACACCAACGTCATAAGGCCAAATTCCTCTACCGGAAGTCCCAGCCGCCGCAAGGGGCGCGTGAGCAGTGTAATGCCTTCCGCCAGCGCTACTGGGGTTGTGGTCAGCGTCAGGGCCATTGAACCCAGAAATAGCAGAAGGAAAATCGCGCTGTAGGAGATTACCAGCCAGATGCCGTCATAGGTTACCACCACCGGCCCCAGCGTTAGGGTGACCTGATGTAGCTGTAGCAACTGATCAAAGTGCAATTGGATGGGACCAAAAGTGTGCCAGGTGGTACCAGGAGTGAACATGAGCGAAATCGGCACTCCAATGAGCAGGAGTATCACCAGCAGCCGCATCCGTCTCCAGAGGTAGCTCGGGCTCACTCGCGCCAGCAGAAGCGCGATTCCTAACAAGCCAAATGACACAACATAGGTTCCAAAGTGAAACTCGCGGTGATTAGCGAGAAAAGTCAATAGCGACAGCCAGATCAGCACGAGTATCTTCGTCCGGGCCCGCAGACGGTGTACCGGCGTACGGCCAGGAATGTAAATGCCGATTGGGAGATTATTCAGCATCGCAGACCTCGCTATCCGCAAGCGGGGTGGTCCTGTCGCCACTACCAAGCAGATGGTTGGCTAGCGCTGCCGCGACGGACTCGGGAGTGAAATGATTGGGCTCGATGTGCCATCCTCGCTGGTTGGCCAGCATCGCGACCTCGGCCAGCGCCGGAGGGAGAAGGCCGGAGTCCATGAGGTCTCTCGGATGGCGAAAAATGTCCTCCGGAGCCCCCGACATCTTGATCCGTCCGGCATCCATGACGAAAACCTGATCGGCAAGCGCTGCGACCTCCGACATGTCATGCGAGACGAAGACTAGGGTCAGCCCATCGCTCTGGCGAAGCTTAGTCAGGTGAGCGTAGAGCTCGTCTCGCGCCTCGGCATCTAATCCCGCGCTGGGCTCGTCGAGCACAAGCACCTGTGGCCGCATGGCCAATACTCCTGCCAATGCCACACGACGCCGCTGACCACCGCTCAGCTCAAATGGAGATCGTTGAAGAAAGGTGCCGCTGGTATCGAGAGCGACTGAGGCCAGCGCACGAATTACAAGGCGGCGAAGGTGGGGTTCGCAAATACCGAGCTGCCGTGGCCCAAAAGCCACGTCGTCGTATATGGTAGCGGCGAAGAGCTGCGCTTCAGGAAACTGAAATAGTAAGCCGACCATCCGTCGAAGCTGCCTGAGGTCGCTACTCTTCCCACGTCCATTGGACACGTTTATGCCGCCCACTCGAACACATCCGGTGGTAGGCTTCAGCAGTCCGTTGAAGTGCTGCACCAGCGTTGATTTTCCCGAGCCGGTAACCCCGACGATCGCGGTGGACGAGCCATCTTCAATAGACATGCTGACGTCTCGCAGGGCTGCTCGAGCTGCTGGCGTATGGTCGTCATAAATATACGTGAGGTTCTCTACAACAATGCGCACTACCTGGTCCCCTTCATTCCGAGGCTGCGAGCTTCGAGCGCCGCTATCACCGCGTCCGGGGACAGCGCGGTGGTCGGCACTGGAAGTCCTAGCTGCGCCAGCTGCTCGGCTAGTAGCGCGATGTCGGGAACATTCAGGTGCAGTCTGCGTAGCCGGTCGAGATCGGAGAAAATATCACCCGGAGCTCCACACAAGGCGATGTGGCCATGGTCCAGCACAATAATTCGGTCGGCAAGTGCCGCCTCCTCCAGAAGATGAGTGGTATGAATGATGGTGAGCCCACGAATTCGGCACAGGTGATGAAGAACATCAATGATATCCCGGCGAGAGCCTGGGTCCAGAAGTGCGGTGGGCTCATCGGCAACTATGCACTCTGGCTCGAGCGCCAGTATTCCCGCAATGGCGAGCCGTTGGCGCTGGCCGCCGGAGAGCAACGATGGCGGTTCATGCCGTAAATCCAGCAGCCCGACCATGGACAGCGCGCGGTCCACCCGCTCATGGATCGTGGCCAGCGACCAGCCGCGAGCCGCCGGTCCCCAGGCAACATCGTCTTCGACGACCGTGGCGATTATCTGGTTGTCGGGGTCGGAGAAGATCATCCCTATCAGCTCACGTATTCGCGTCCGCGCCGGTGCCTGTCGCGTGTCCAGACCATCGGCCAGCACTCGCCCGCTGACTGGCAGGAGGAGTCCGTTTGCGAGCCGTGCCAGTGTTGACTTCCCACTACCGTTGTGGCCAAGTAAAGCAATGTATTCGCCACGGCCAAAGTCCACAGAGAGGTTTTCCAGCGCCGGTCGATGTCCGCGAGAAGAGTGCCTGGCGGCATCCACGCTTACCGGATAGGAGTAGGTCACGGACTCAAAAGTAATGAGTGGCGAGTCCATTGGCGGATTAGTCCTCCTCCTCGGTACCTGCAAGCTCCTGGACCACAGGCCTCGAATGCGCTCTTCCAAGAAGCCCTGTGATTGCTCGCAGCGGCAGCGCGAACGGCAGCGTAACGACCACGATCGACAGTCGCAGTAGACGCACAATGCTCCGGGATGGAAACGGCCGTACGTCATGTCCTAGAACCTGGGCGGTAGCGTTTGCCAGCGCGTAGTAACACGCCACCTCCGGCAGCGCGACGGCGACTAGAGAGAGAAACAGCAGCAGTGGCCAAAGATGTAGGCCAATCAGAGCAAGCGCTGCCAGAGTCGGGCGAATGGCCAGCCACTGGCTGTGCAACCCAAACGCCGTCGCACCGACCGCGGATAACCCGGCAAGTGAAGTCATGGCGTTTCGATACTCACCGACGACATCAGAGACCGGCAGACCAGTTACTACCAGGAGTCCAAGGGCAGCCACGAAGACAGCTACTGCCACCAGCAACGTTCCTCCGGCAAGGGCTAGAGTAGGGCGTATGCGTGAGCGCATAGCCCAACCCAGCAGTAAACCCACAATGGCCTCAAGACCCATACGCCACCCAAAGTGAGGTCCCGAGAGCACTGTGATAAGAAAGGTGGCGACCGCGGTGGCGAGAAGTGTCGCACGTGGGCCTCGTCTGAGCATCAAGATAGCGAATGGTGTAGGGACCGCAACTGCGAGAACAGTGCCAACCACGGGCACATAAATCGAGACGAGATCGAGCACGATGCCAACATCCGCAAGGAGTCCCCCCTCCGCGAGCCCGATGGCGCTGATCCATCCAGCTCCCGGTATTGTGTCGCCGTTCGCCGACCCACGTACAATTTGAGGCCCCTCGGTTGTTAGCTCGGATGTCTCGATCTCGATCTGCGTAAATAGCGGTCCGGAAACCTGGGTATCATCTATCTCGGACGCTTGCTCGGGCAAGGCTCTGTCTCCTCAGATTGGCGGCGATCATGGGCAGACGTAGTAGTCCACATGAGATCATAAGCCGGAAACGTGCTCTTAGCTTGACGAGGCCGAGGCCGGCCTCCGCAATGTATTCACCATATCATACGACAGGGCCAGTGCGGTAAGATGGACCACAGGTGTCGAATTAGGGCCGTGGATAACAGGGCGCCTGCCAGGCTCATATGAGCCAAGTGAGCTGAGGGAGAGAGGATGATGCAGCCGACCAACCCATGGGAGACCTACGGCCAAAGAGAGGTATACCGTAATCCCTGGATGAGCGTGGTCGAGTATCAGGTGCGGCGTCCTGATGGGCAGACGGGCATCTATGGGGTAGTCTACCCGGGAGACAATGCGGCGGTGGTGGCTCTTGACCAAGACGACAAGGTCTGCATGATAGGTGAATTTGTCTATCCGTTGCAATGTTATGAAGTTATGATTCCCAGCGGTAGGGTTGAGGATGGCGAAACTCCGCTGCAGTGCGCGCAGCGGGAACTGGCGGAAGAGACCGGAATTACCGCGGATCGGTGGGATCCCTTAGGTAGATACCATCTGAGCTCAGGCATCTCACCGCAGACCAGCCACATTTTCATAGCTTCAGATCTACATTTCGGCGTTCCCCAACCAGAAGGTACCGAGCTGCTCCACATAGAGCGACGGCCACTGCGCGAGGTAGCCCTATCCTGCCTGCAGGGCGAGATACGCGACGCGCCCACGGTTCTAGGTATTTTGCGTCTGTGGATAGCCCGCTCCAGTAGCGCCCCGTCCCCTTGACGCCTCGCACGGCTAGCTGACTACGGTCTCGGTGGGCACCTCCTACTCCCACAGATAGGAAAGCGCTGCCAATTCTCCGAGATCGTCGATGACATAGTCGGCGCCGGTCTTCTTTAGTTCGGCGCGAGAATGCAGCGGTCCAGTAGCCACAGCTATGGTCGAGAGGCCGCACGCCGCTCCACAGTGGACATCGTCGGGCGTGTCTCCCACCACGAATACCGGCTCGAAGCGAAACTCGCGACCATAGCTCCTCTCCAGACGGGCCAGAGCGAGTGGTGGCAAGTGTTCGCGCTCTGCCGCTTCATCGCCGAATCCACCTGTGGTGAAGAATTGAGAGAGGTCGGCGGCACTGAGCTTGGCCCAGGCGATTGCCTGGATATTCCCAGTCACCAACCCGAGGACTACGCCCTTGTCCCTGAGCCAACCCAGCGCGCTCCGAGCATGTGGAGTATGGTAAGGAGTGAGATCCGAGAGCTCCAGCCGCTCTCGGTAAGCGATAGCGGCCTCGCCGAAGAAAGCTGGTAATCCCGCTTCAATACGATTTGGCGGGAGACCATATTGGGTGAGCGCGCGCTGAATAATGAATGAATCGGTCATTCCGGCGGTCTGCCCGAGGTCGTCGGGGCTAAGGCTCACGGCGTAAATTCGGTCCGCCGCGTCGCAGAGTGCCATCCGGTGCAATGGCGGCATGCCGCGCAGAAGAGTTCCATCGATATCAAACAAAAAGAGCATACGTACTCCTTTGCCGACTGTATTGACCTTGTGGGCCTTCCGCTGCTTGCATGGAGGGAGCGCTGCGGGTATGATACCATGTTGTGGAGCGAGGACTTGTCATGGTGAGCCATGCGTCAAGCAGACTCATCGGGCTAGCGCTAAAGTCGAGGAGGAGACAGGTATGCAGCTCAGCTTTGATCTGGGTGATGCCCAGACGCCACGCGGGCATGCCATAGTGTATGCCCATGCCGGCAATGACCCAAACCATGTTATGGCAACCTATTGCGTTGTCTTACCCATACAGTTTTCCATCGGCAAATTTCTTCCCCCTATGCTGGCTGGCCAGCTTTCCATGGAAGGACTGCAGGACGCGCAAGCCATGAGCGTGGTACCGATTCCACCCATGCTGGAGGACTCTCCTTCGCTGGACGAATTGCGCCAGCTAGCCGAGCGTCGGGACGATGACCTCTGCGATATCGGCACCGTTTTTATTTCGGATGACGGCCAGCGCTTGACGTACGCAGCCGAAGCCTGCCAGTCATATGCCCAGCTTTTCGCCGATTATACGCGGAGTTGGCCAGCAGTGGAGGCAGTTGCTGCCAGCGGAGGCGAAGGTACACCGCTTGACGACCTCAACGTGGAGGATGTCTTGGCCGGAGTGCTCTCCGAGCGGGATCGCTTGACGGAACTGGCGCGCATGGTCGGACAGGTGGGCTACGCCAGGGAGGGCCATGACCAGCGCCAGCTGGATGAGGTAACGGGGTCGATGCGTCGGCTTGCTCGTACGCTTCCCGAGAAGTACCGCGCAAATCAGCTGATAGATGCGGCGACAAGCTCGAATACATCGGGTTCGCGGTTAGCGGAATTGTACCTTAGGCGTGCCTACAAGTTAGCCGACGAGGAATACGCTGATATACCGCCAATCGATGATGAAATACGCGCGCTGCTCGATAGTGAGCAGGGAATCGGCAATTGAGAGCGGCATATTCCATACAGGAGTAGAACATCACCATGGTAGCAATCGTAAGCGCCGACATCTCACCTCTGCTTGACAGCATTGTCTCCGGCGACGAAGATCACATGATTAGTGAGACGCTCGCTTTTCTGGGAGATCAAAAAGTGCCCCCCGCAAAGCTGGCGGCGCATGTCGGCATTCCCGCTGCCTGGGCCGGCGGCGATGGCTATGCGCTCTCTACCCTGTCGGTATCCGGCCTCGTCTCTACCTGGATGAGGTGGGTGCCCATGGGGCCCGAACCGGGCGAAGACAATCGGCGGATATTGGAGGCGGCTCTGCCCCTATCGCAGGGCTTCACCGCAGTGGCGAGCCGGCTCGCGTCGGGTCTGGTGGAGCCGCATCCCACGTTGCCAGAGCCCCTTATGCCTCGCGATGTGCAACATCCGGACGGGCCGCTGGGAGCCTTGCGCGATTCGCTACTCTCCCATGACGTGCAGACCGTGCAACGTATATTGCTAGGATACTATGCCTCAGGCACCGACTATCGCAATGTGCTAACCGCTATCTATGCGGCCCTGGCGCTCCGCTATCCTGCATCCGGCAGCCCTCTCTGCTTTGCAATCACTGGAAGCCGGGTGCTGGATATGGCGGAATGGGGCGATAAGATGCCCGCCTTTATTTACTGGTTTGCTCCCTTACTGGTGGAGATTACTCCCAGCACCGCCGCCGAGGATACCGCACATGCGTACGCTGAAGAGCCGGGCCATGACTTGACCTGGCTCCAGACCCGGCTGTCTGTGCCAAACGAAGAGGCGGCTGGCGCCGACTTCCAGCGCACGCTTGTCTCCGGTAACGCACAACAGGCCTGCGAGGCTGCACTTCAAGCGCTGGTGCACGGCGCTACGCCGACCGGAGTGGCATCGGGTATCTGCCTTGCAGCCGCTGACGTGGTAAATGCGCGTCCCACCGGCGATGCCGAAGGCCTATACCAAGCCGCGCTGACTCTGCTCTACGCGCACTCGGTTCGCGTAGCCACTACCCAGACGCAGGATCCCCTGATCTGGCCGTTACTGTATACCGCCGCTTCTGCGGTAAATTCCGCGCACGGCGCGCTTGGTTCCGGCGCGGCGCTCGCAGGCTCTCGTTCAGCACCATCAACACCGGTCGGGGGTCTCATCGCCGCCAGCATGCTCCGAACTCTCGGCCAATTGTTGCGTTCCGGCGACAGTGGCGGCTCTTTGGCGGTGGCGCATCGTTATCTGCAGATGGGACATCCTACCCGCGCGCTGGCTGGAGTGATCGCAAGCGCGGCCGCTGGACGCGACGCGACCCCAGGAAAACGGAACACCTTCCATCCGCTGGTACTGGCAACCGCCGCTGTCGAGGAATATCTCGCGTTGCCGCCTGTGCTGTCGACAGGCGGACGAAACGCGTTGCTTACCGCCGCCATCCGCCTGGCCGGCGAGCTGAATACCGGGCACCAGCTGGCTGATAAGGTGCAACGCGCGATCGATGGCGAGATTGCTCGCCAAGGCACCGAGAAGCAAGCTGCCAGGTGATCGGTTCTCGCGTCTGATTTTTGATCTGGTATCGTTTTGAGCAAACTAGCCCCAGACGATGAAAGGTAGCCTGCTATGGGAAGAGATATCACCTATGGAGCGGAACATATAGGTGACTGGGGAGTGCCAACGGCATCGCCGCAGGGCAGCTATGGAACCGATTCACTGGCCATGGCCGACGGCACCAACATATTCTACCGCTACTGGCAGGTTGCCGATCCCACCGCGCCGGCACTGATCTTTTTACACGGGCTGGGAGCACACACCGGTTGGTTTATCGACATGGGAAACGAGCTCAGCAGCCGAGGTCTCAACGTCTACATGGATGACCATCGGGGCTTTGGTCGCTCAGGCGGGCCCCGGGGTCATATGCGAGCATCGAGCGTCTACCTTGAGGATATCCGCCAATTTCTGGATCTGGTGCAGGCGCGACACCCAGAGGCGCCGCTGTTTCTGTTTGGGCATAGCATGGGCGGCATCTTTGCTACCTATGTCGCTGCTCTCGATGCCAAGCAGGCGAAACACCGCCTGCACGGGCTGATTCTGGCTAATCCCTGGATCAAGGACTCAATAGAAGTCAAGCCGACCCAGCTGGCGGGTGTAATGATCGGCGGAATCTGGGGCTCTGATCACCTCTTTAAACGAGACGTTCGCACCCAGGAGATGACCCTCGTGCCGGAGGCTACCCGCTTGCTGAATGCCGATAGCTACTGGGTGCGACAGCAGAGCCAATCATTTCTCTTTCAGGTGACGCTGATGCGTGGCAGAGTGCTCGCGCAGGCTCGCAAAGTGCGTGCACCTGCCTTGGTCATCCAGGCTGAGGGGGATCAGACGCTGGTACAGTCCGCGACTCGCCGGTGCTATCAGGAGTTGGGCAGCAGCGACAAGACATGGAAGACGTATCCAGAGTTTGCCCACGATTTTGAATTTGAACCGAGACGTGACATCGTTGACGCCGACATTGCCGAGTGGGTCCTGGCCCACTCGGTGCACACCCACGCCTAGCTCGCCTTAGGGCCATTGCGCCTGAAGGCTTGTATAGGTCCAGCTTGGTGAGCTATCAACCCCAAGCTACGGCGTCCCAATATAGTACCCGGAAGCTCTGGTCTAATGTTAGAGATAATTTTGACGCTTGCGGAGCGCTTCCGCGAGCAGGGCTATGAATTGTATATGGTCGGAGGGGCGGTTCGGGATCTGCTGTTGCGTCACGATACGCTGGCGGATGCCGACCTGGCGACCAACGCGCGTCCAGACGAGGTAAAGCGGCTAGTTGCCCCTACTCATCCGCTGGCGGTCATTACCGTGGGAGAGCAGTTTGGAACCGTTCGCCTACACTATGCCAGGCCACCTTCCGGAGACTACGTCGCGACAGTGCCGGAGAGTGCTGCCCCTCCACCGCAGGTAGAAGCGCATCCCGATATTATTGAGATCACTACCTATCGCAGTGATCGCTACGATCCCGCGTCGCGCAAGCCTGAGGTCACTTTCGGCACCACCCTAGACGGCGACTTGCTTCGCCGGGACTTTACCATCAACGCTATGGCTCGAGATCCTCTTACCGGGCAAATTCTTGACCCGTATGGCGGCCGCAACGACTTGGATCTTGGTCTAATTCGCGCGGTTGGAAATGATCCCGAGCGACGCTTCGACGAGGATCCACTACGGCTACTGCGCGCCGCGAGGTTCGCTTCCCAGCTAGGCTTTACTATTGAACCCGCAACTAGGGCGGCAATGAAGCGTCAGGCCGCTACACTTGAGAAGATTAGCCGCGAGCGTATTCGGGACGAGTTCACCAAATTGCTGCTCACCGATAGGCCCAGTCTGGGTATTCGCATTTTAGTGGAACTGGAACTCATGCCGTACATCGTGCCGGAAGTCCTGGAATTGCAGGGTGTAAGCCAGAATCCTGAGGCCGTGGTAGCCCGCTCGAAAGACGTGTACGAACACGTTTTGAAAGTTGTGGATCGCATACCTGCTCGACCGGCGACTCGGTGGGCCGGACTGTTGCACGATATCGCCAAACCGCGCACGCGCAGTGTTGAAGACGGAAAAGTGCACTTCTTTGGCCATGAAGATATTGGTGCGGGCATGGCCCGGGACATTCTGCGACGGCTAAAATTCGACAAGCCGTTCATCGAACATGTGCGTCTGCTCGTGCGCCTGCATATGCGTGCCAATGCCTATACGCCCGACTGGACCGACGGAGCTGTTCGACGCTTGATGCTGGATGCCGGTGACGCGCTGCCGGATTTGCTTGACCTGTCACGTGCCGACATTACAAGTTACCGCCCTGAGAAGGTTAGCCGCGCCGCGGCGCGTATCAACGAACTCGATGCACGCTGTCGCTGGCTCCGCGAGGAGGCACTGCGTGTGCCGCTGAAGAGCCCGCTCGATGGGCATGACCTGATGCAGCTCTTCGGACGCGAGCCAGGTCCCTGGCTGCGACCAGTCAAAGAGTATCTGCTTGGGCTAGTGATCGACGGTAAGCTCGCCCCCGACGATCGACTGGGCGCGGAGGTCGTAGCGCGGGAATTTCTCTGTACGCTAGACCAAGACGCGACTGTGACCCACCAGCCGGAGGGTCGGCTGCCGGAATCGGACAGTGGCAACTCGGAGGCACGCGCAGCCAACCGGCGCCGCTCCCAGGCTCTCAGCACGGACAGCCGCCGCTGATCTCGGACTACGATTCTATCCTGCCGGCAGTGAGCGGTGGAGATTGTGGCGACGCCAACCGATGACGAAGAGAGCACCCATGGCGTCGATAGCATTGTAAATTCGGACCCGCTTCAACGTCATAGATGGTGGAAGCAGCGCTGCGAGAGTGATCAACTTATAGAGTGGCAGGTGGTAATGAGGCTGGATGCCCATGGCGCCAATGGTATTTTGTCGGCCTCAGCACTTACGTTTCCGGGTAGTGGGTCTGTGAGCCGCCCGCATGATCAGTCGGACTCTAGTGACGAGGAGACTGATTCGCAAGAGGCAGCGGCTTCCGAGGCCTACACCGAGGCCATGCTCACCGATGCATATGTGCAATATAGCGCTGCCATTCATAGCTATGCCTTCCGGTTGCTGGGTAACCAGGAAGATGCAGATGATGTCACACAGGAAGCCTTTATAAGAGTCTATTATCGGCTGGTGCAGTTGCGCGATACGACGAGGCTGCGTCCTTGGCTCTATAAGATTGCCACTAATCTCTGCATGGACCTGCTACGTAAGCGAGCCCGTACACGCAAGATTCTGGGACTCTCGGTGCCGTATGAGGCCGCCAGCGGCGAGAGCGACTCTCCCGTCCAATACGAGGTTGCCCAGCCGGGAAGCACCGCCGCCATTGACAGCGTTGCCGAACGAGACTTAATCGGCCGCGCCTTACGGCGTATGCCCCCTAAATACGCCGTCTGTCTGGTATTACATGGCGCACAGGGCTTGAATTATCGAGAGATTGCTGATGTTCTTGGCATCAGCCCGGGGGCCGCTGCGGTGCGGCTGGCTCGGGCACGCGATATGTTCGGTCGCTATTATGAACAGCAGAGGGAGGAGGGAATGGCATGAGCAGGCTGCCTTTGCGCTGCCGTGAGGCGCGCCCCTATCTCTCCGCGTTTGTCGACCGCGAGCTCGATTACGAGCTGCAGAACCGCATAAAGGTTCATCTCGACTCGTGTGCGGCATGCAGCCAGGAAGTGGCTCGCTACCAAGCTCTAGACGACCTGCTTGCCAGGCTGCCGGCACCTGGTCCGTCTCCCGAGGTGTTTGACCGGGTGCTGTCGGCCGGATACCGGGCTAATAGAGAGCGGGCGGTGCGTCAATCGCTTCGCAGGCCGGAAAGGCCTGTCGTGTCTCGTTCTTTGCCAGCCTTTCTCATTACTGACACCAACCAGGCCGCACCGCTGCGACTGGGGCGAGGCTCGAGCGAGCTCCGAACTGGGCGGCTATTCTCGCGTGCACTTCCGGCTCTGGCAGCGCTGTTGATCATAACGCTCACATTGATTTCATTTCAAGGCAGACCAGGCCGGCTCTCTACCAAGCTGATCCCCACTCCCAATCTGAATATGGAAGGTCAGATCGCGTTGACGCAGAAGCTGGTCTTCGACAACCTGGCCGGAAAACTCGCGTCCCTCCGCTTTTCACCTCAACTGCCCAGCTTCCTGCCTCCGGGCGCGCAGGTGGAGACGCCGACTGTGAATACTTTTGTCGGCACTGCCGGGCACTACCTTGACGTCACATGGAGCCTGCCGGCGCCCATGCAGTATCTCCATCTTCGCGAGGCGGACGTGCCTCTGGGCAACAGAACTGATTACGTAGACGGAAACTCCCAATGCCACTCAGACCTGGGAAATTCCAGACAAACCGCAGTGGGTGAATATGGGCCTCGCCAGTGGCTCGGGAAACCGCCTGGTAGAGGGTGAGGATCGCGGGACTTTCAGCATCACGCTGGATATTGGGGATGGACCGACCGCTTTGGCCGACCTGAGGCTTACCAGCCTGTCTATTGACGCGAAATATCAACCGCTGAATGGAGTCTACACGCCCTCAAGCTCCCAGGTGGTGCATTACCAAATGCTTACGACCGGAGGAAATAGCGGCAACGTCTCCTATCTCTGGGACGTGTATTGGGACCAGCAGCGGGGAGAGGGCAACGCGGCCCTGTATAGCATTGGCCTCTCCGGGGGACAACCAGGGCACACATATCTATACTGATTACCGAGAAGGCGATACGGTGACGCGTTGCACGACACCGTATCGTTGTGAATATATCCCCGCTACCTCGCCGGAGGTTGCGACTGACCCCTTTGCGCTGGGTGACAAGGTACAGACCTTCTTCGAGACCATAAACAGCACCATAAACGGGGGCGAGCTGTGGAATGTCGGCGACCAGGGTCCCGCTCCCGTAGCCCTGGGCATCGGTTCGCAAGATGTGTACGCGTTAGACGTCGTGGATGGCCCCTATCCCATTACCGTCTATGTCAGCAAGGCGAGTTTGCGAGTCGTGGGCATGATATCGCAGGTAGCGGCGGGCACCCGCCCGGGCGGGGTCGGTGCGCAGGCCCCATTCTGGGCCGCGCACTCCACTGGCTGCAATGTTGACTATCCGGTGATCGCGTTTGGGTCTGAATCGGTGCAATCACTCAGCCAGTGGAGTGCGCAGCCCTCGCCGCTGGGTAGCGAATTGCAAATCGCCACTATTGCTACATGTACTCATGACTGACGTGTGGCCGATGAACGAGGCCTGGGTGTGGACGCCGGAGGCGCTGGCACATCACCAGGAAGCGTCTCGACGAAGTCATCGAGCGCGGCGCGATCCTCGGGCGGCAAGCTGAGCTCGAACTCGCGCTCAAGTTTGCCGCGTCGGAGGGCCGGTTCCCAACAGGAGCGGCGGGCACAGAGGTAAGCGCCGCGACCGGATTTCTTACCGGTCGCATCGATCTCCACGTGCCCCTGTGGGGTCCGGACAACGCGAATCAATTCGCGTTTCGGACGCACCTCTCCACAAGCTACACACGTACGCTGTGGAATGTGCCTGGGCTTTACCCCTTTGCGGGGCCGTGGCGCTGCGGCCCCACTGGTCACTGCTTCTTTCTGACGTTTGGCCGGCATATCAGACTATCCTTCCAGATGCGCTGGCGGCGCTTCAACTGCCGACAACGATGCCTCCACCTTGTCGCCCGCGCCATCCATGCCACCTCTGGCGGCTCGCGCCACGTCAACCCTCCAGCCGGTGAGTCGGGCCGCTAGTCGGGCATTTTGCCCCTCTTTCCCGATGGCGAGTGAAAGTTGTTTCTCGGGGACGGTAACCAGAGCAGTATGGTCGGAGTCCCGCAACTCAACGCTGATGGGTTTGACCGGACTGAGCGCGTTGGCTATGAACCGAGCGTTATCGGTATCCCACTGTATAATGTCGATTTTCTCACCATTTAACTCGTTGACCACGTTGTTGATTCGGGTTCCGCGCATGCCCACACAGGCCCCGATGGGGTCGATGCCTTCTTGGCGTGCCCAGACCGCTACCTTAGACCGGCTGCCGGGTTCGCGAGCGATTGCCTTGATCTCGACCTGTCCGCTGAATATTTCGGGAACCTCTAACTCGAACAGCCGCTTAATGATGTTGCGGTGGGTACGGGAAACCATGGCTTGCACTCCCCTACCGCCGCCGCGCTTAAGATCGTAGACATAGACGCGAAGCCGCTGACCGATACGGATGCGTTCGCCATGCATCTGCTCTTTCTCTTCCAGGACTCCTTCGATCTTGCCCAGATCGAGAATGAAACTTGAGCTATTGCGCTCATCTCGACGCACGACGGTGCCCATGACAAGATCGTCCATGCGATCCTTAAAGGACTCAAACAGATACTCTTGCTCGGCTTCACGGATGCGCTGCAAGATGATCTGTTTGGCGGTTTGGGCCGGAATGCGGTCAAATATCTGCGGGCTGTCTACCTCCATGTGCTGCCCCAAAGCGGCGTGCGGGTCGATTTGTTGAGCTTCGCCCAGAGAAATCTCCTCCGCTGAATTACGTACCTGAGTTACCACTCGCTTGGTAACCCAGACCCGCACCTCGCCGCTCCGCTCCACTTCGATACGTACGTTTTCGCCGCCGCCGACGCTTTTCCGATAAGCAGCGAGGAGGGCATTGGCTACCGCTTCCGTGACTACATCCTGCGGTAGTCCCTTTTCATGTGTCAGCTGCGCAATTGCCGCCTGATACTCGGTCCTCATAGTATTACCCCCTCCTGGCAGTGACAGACACGCATTCGGTAGCGGCACGCTGCTCCAGCAAGAGATAGCTCCAAACGATACCTTGAGAGGCGGACCAGACTAGACAGAGCGAGGGCGTGAGATTGCCCCCACGCCCTTCTGGTCTCTGCCCGGCTTTCTGTCTCGTCGCCGTATGGTACAATGCTTGGACATATGGCGTGCGCATATGTCACGCATGCGCGAAATTCGCGCTGCGTTTGGCTACGCCATTGCTATCTTCTAGGCTCGCTAAGCAAAAGAAAAGTGGGCATGCCCACTTTTCTTTCCGCCAGTGTCTATTGCATTTCCAGACCTCAGTATATCACCGGTGAAGTGAGACCTGCAAAGTCTTACACAGGAGCGCGCCGGGTCATCGTACCCTGGACGGAATGCCGAAATTGACTCGACTCTTTGCCGCTGGGTATAATCGAGGCAGTGCCACGTATACGACTCGTTGCATTCTTTAAGCATCCCCCGCGCAAAGGAGCGTTTGGTATGGCCACCTTGGCATCTGACGAAGAGAGCATGTTGCTGGATATGGTTCGGGAGCTGGCGCGGGAGAAGATCGCGCCGAGAGCAGCAGAGATAGACGAGAAAGGGGAGTTCCCCTGGGACATAAAAGAACTGCTCGCTAACCAGGATATTCTAGCAATGCCCTTCCCAGAGGATTATGAAGGTCTAGGGTCCAGCGAAGTCGCCATTCTCAAGACCATCGAGGAACTGGCCAAAGCCTGTGCCACCACTGCGCTTATCCTTTGTGTGCAGCAGCTAGGGTCGCTCCCTATTTTGCTTGCCGGTACTGATGAGCAGAAGCGGCGCTACATTCCAAAGCTCGCCTCGGGAGAATGGTTGGCCGCTTATGCGTTGACTGAGCCCGGTTCCGGCTCGGACGCTGGGGCAATGCGCACTCGTGCTGAGAAGCGTGCCGATTCCTATGTCTTGAATGGTGTCAAGCATTTCATCACTAACGCTGGTATCGCTCACGTCAATACTGTATTTGCGATAACCGATCCCGCCGCCGGTACCCGCGGCATCAGTGCCTTTGTCGTAGAGGGTGATCGAGATGGCTTTCGCATGGGGAAGAGCGAGAATAAGATGGGGATTCGTGGATCCCAGACCGGCGAGCTCATCTTCGAAGATTGCGTTATACCGGCGGAGAATTTGCTGGGCAACGAGGGAGATGGCTTCAAAATTGGACTGATGACGCTTGACCGCACCCGGCCTGGAATCGCGGCTCAGGCTTTAGGTATCGCACAGGGAGCGCTCGACTTCGCCGTGAGTTACGCCAAGCAACGAACTCAGTTCGGCAAGCCGATCTTTGAGAATCAGGGGATCCAGTTCATGCTCGCTGACATGGACATCAAGGTAGAAGCCGCCCGCCGTCTTGTCTACCATGCTGGCCAACTTATCGACCAGGGTGTGCCGCGTTTTAGCCGCGAGTCAGCGATTGCTAAGACCTTTGCTTCGGATATCGCGATGGAGGTTACTAACGACGCAATACAGGTGTTAGGCGGGTATGGATATATGAAAGAGTTTCCCGTCGAGCGCATGATGCGAGACGCCAAGATCTGCCAGATTTATGAGGGAACCAACCAGATACAGCGCCTCGTAGTTGCTCGCTCTCTTTAGAACTGGTAGTGTATGCTTGTAGCGTCCAAGCGCGGCCACGTACTCTCCTTTTGAGCAGTCTGGGTAAGGGGTAGTCGCATGGCATTATTCGTCGATAGCGCAGTGATTGAGGATGTTGCCGGTTTGGCATCGGCTTATCCCATTGCCGGGGTAACCACCAACCCAAGCATTCTCCTGGCAGCGTCCGAGCGTGGCCAGCGGATGCCGGATTCTCAGGTGCTGCAAGAGCTCTTGGGAATCGTCGCAGGGCCCGTGTTCATGCAGCCGGTAGGTGATAATCCTGCCGAGCTCTCCAAAGCGGCACTAACGTACGCCACAGTAGATCCTTCACGGGTAGTGGTAAAATTGCCGGCCAATGCGACTGGCCTCCGTGTGGCGCACGATTTGGCGCGTGACGGCTTACAATTCGCCTTTACCGCGGTAGCGTCGGTTGGCCAAGCATATCTTGGCGCCATGGCGGGCGCCGGCTGGGTAATACCCTACTTCTGCCGGTTGCGCCAGTCCGGAGTAGATGTAAGCCAGATTCTCACCGACATCTCGCATCTTCTCGCGAGCCAACACAGTGAGACTCGGATCCTGGCAGCCAGCCTAAAAACACCCAATGATATAGTAGAGGCTACTCTCGCGGGTGCACACGATATTACCGCGCCACCGGCCGCTATAGCTACCATGGCAATACATTCCCTAACTGACGCCGCAGTGCGGCAGTTCTCTGACGATTGGCGGAGACTTTCGCAGAAGTGATGTCAGGGCGGCATTGCTGGAATGCTCATGTATAACAGGGGCATCGAGCTGGCATGGTTCCTGCGCGTAGACTCTGCAAATACTTGTCGCGATGCGGGAGGATGCTGGTTTGCGTGAGGAACATCTACCAATCGAGCATGAAGAGTCGACCTCGCACGGTGGGACGGACCGGAGCGCTGATCAGACCGCCGCGACACAACCACGTGTCTCCCGAGACAGCGCTGCAACAGATACAGCGGGGTCCCGAGCACTGCGCGCAATCTCCTCAAGTCTCACTGGTGCGCGAAACGTAGGTCTCCTGCGTTACGAGATCGGCTCGCCGCCAGGTACTACATTCGTACCGGATTCAGCTCTGCGCTGCGACCGCGGTATCTGGCTGAAATGGCCGTTATCGAATCTTTGGGACAGGCAATTCCTGGCGAATCTGTCCATGGCTGTGACGGCCGGTGGCGCCGAAACCAGCGCTCCGGTGGTGCACCTACAGGATTCGCTAGCTATTGTATGCCGAAACGAACTGGGACACTGTCGGGGCGCGGTGATTGCCAGCCCCGATCCGTATGGCGCGGACAGCAAGCATAGCGCTGTTGAGCCTTCCGCCTCGCTTCTTGAACTCATAACTTCTCTGGCGCTTCTGGCGCTGGAAATTGAGGGCACTAAAGATGAGCTCACTCGGATGGGTGAGATTGCCGACCAGGAGGCGAAGGCGCGCGAGTCTTTCATCTCGTTCGCCGCTCATGAGTTGCGCAGTCCACTCACCTCGATCAAAGGATTCGCCCAGCTGCTGGTGCGCCAGTCGCGCAGAACAACTCTACCCGACACTATGCTCCGCTCGGTCCAGTCAATTGAACAGCAGAGCTCTCGCATGTCCGAAATGCTGGGAGAGATGCTGGACGCGTCTCGCATTCGACGCGGGTCGCTGGAGATGGTCTACGCACCCATAGATCTGTCGATACTGGTAAACCAGGTGGTCCAGCGCCGCCGAGTCCTCTTTCCCGACCACAATTTTGAGGTTTACGGAGCTGAGCAGGCTATTCCGGGGGTGTGGGACACCGGACGAGTAGAACAGATCTTGCGCGACCTTCTTGACAACGCTGTTCGGCACAGTCCAATCGGCAGCACAATAACCGTGAGTCTCATATATGACTCGCGTGAGGTGACGGTGAGCGTACGCGACGAAGGAACTGGTATTGACGAGATCTATCGACCTCATCTGTTTGAGCATCTCTACCGTACTCCCGAGTCGGTGACCCGCAACATGTCCGGGCTTGGTCTGGGCTTGTTCGTAAGTCGATATCTGGCCCGGCGTCTGGGCGGTGACTTATGGCTGGAGTACTCAAGCACTTTACTGCCTTCTGGCAGCGAGTTCCGCTTTATTCTGCCGCTACACTCGTCGGATTCTGGATCGATGAGCGAGGCAGGTGATAGGGTACATTAATGACCACCACGCCGGGGCGCGCATAGAGTGCGAGCTTGAGCCGGAACGCCGTTTGGTTGTGGAGGATGCGTTCCCACCAGTGTGCCGGAACAAATTCCGGCAGGATAACCGATATGGTGGCGTCCTGATTGTCTTCGCGCACGGCGTCAATGTATTTGATCAACGGCGCCAACATTGATCGGTAGGGAGACTCAATGATCACGAGTCGCGGTCTGACGGCTTCCTTGGGCGTGGGGGAGTTGCGGGTGGCCCCAGCGACATGGTCGGTCTCCTGATTGGCAATGAGCGAGTCCCATGTGCCCTGGCGGCTCTTTATCCAACTGGCCCAACGGGTGCGAAGCTCGACTTCTTCTCTCGAATCTGAGGCCACATGTACCGCCTGCACCTCACGGGTGATGGAGCAGGCATAAGCCAGGCTCTGTACCGCTGGAAGATTAAGCTCGGCAATCGGAACGATGACTATGTGCCTCAGCTGTTCGGCATAAAGCGGAGTCGGTGATACGGTAGCCACCCTGACGTACTGGTAGTGCCGTGAGATGCCTCGGAAAGTAAGTACCAGAAGCGGAACCAGAATGACCACAATCCAGGCTCCGCGGTCGAACTTCGAGACCGTAATGACCAACGTGACAATCCCCGTTGCCACCGTTCCCACCATGTTGATCACGAGAGACCGCCGCCAATGTGGACTGGCGCTGTCTCGCTTACGCCACCAGCGAATGACCATGCCGAACTGTGACAGGGTAAACGCGGTGAAGACTCCCAGGGCGTACAGGTTGATCAATGCGTCGGTATTTCCTTCAAATTTGATCAACAAGATTATCGAAAGGAAAGCCAACACTGCGATGCCGGTTGTAAATGCCAGTCGGTCACCTCGGTAGGCGAACTGGTGCGGGAGATATCCATCTCGCGCCAGGATCGACGACAACCGGGGAAAGTCGGCGAAGCTGGTATTCGCGGCCAGGACCAGGATCAGCAGGGTAAAGGCCTGTACCACGTAGTACATAAAGCTGAACTGGTTGACGAAGAGCAGGTGAGCGATCTGCGAATCCACGGTTGGATTCTGATTTGCGACCGGCACGATGCCGAATCTCCAGGCCAGATATGTAATGCCAAGAAAGAGAGTTACCAGGATACCGATCATCCAGATCAGCGTGCGCGCGGCATTTGTTGCCTCCGGCCTCTTGAAGGCGGGGATGCCGTTAGATATCGCTTCGACACCGGTCATCGCCGAGCAGCCGGAAGCGAACGCGGTTAGGATTAGAAATATGCCGACTTGCTGATCAATCGGCCAGCCGTTGTAGTGCCCATAGTTGGACGAGAACGATGGGGGGACCGCATGCAAGAGACCGCCAGTTGTGGCCGCATGTACGAGACCAACTATGATCATGAGGAGAAAGGAGCCAATGAACAGATACGTGGGAGCCGCAAAGATCGTCCCCGATTCACGCACACCCCGTAGGTTGATGACCATGATAATCAGAATAAAGAGCACACCCAAGGCTACTGAGCCGGAGATAGCCACTACGCCGAGATGGAGAGAGGCATCCAGCTGAGGGGCCGCCGAAACCAGCGCGTCAACGCCGCTAGAGACACTTACCGAGACGGTCAGAATATAGTCGATGAGTAAAGCGCCAGCGGCTACCAGCCCAGGTAATTCGCCCAGGTTGTCATGTGCGACAATATAGGAGCCGCCGCCGTTCGGATAGGCGTGAATGGTCTGCCAGTAGGAGGTGCCTACTACTACCATCAACAAGGCAATAAAGGCGGCAATTATCAAATTGGTCTGCAGAGTCTGAAGTCCGGCGGCAATTAGAACGCCCAACGAGGCCTCAGTGGCATACGCCACTGACGATATGGCGTCAGACGAGAGCACGGCGAGTGCTTTAACCTTCGTCAGTCGCTCGTTTTCCTGTTGCTCGGTGGCTAGGCGATGCCCAAACAGGACAAGACGGACCCGGTCGAGCCCTTTACCCACTCCTGATTTGGGGGCCAGAGTGCGCTCAGTAGCCTCCAGAACGCCATCTGAACGCCGGCGGAACTCTTCCATGTGAGTAAACTGCTTGCGAACATAATTGCTACCAAGCTTCTCACCGCGAAGAATAGCCCGACGTTCCAATACTCCACTTTGCCTTGAGTCGTCTGGAGAGGAATCGGCGGCATCGGTGCGATAGACTGGGTGATTAGCTTCAGGGGTGATGGATGGATCTGAGTGAGCGGCGCCGGGTTGGTTTGCCGACGATTCTTCTTCATCACGCTGACTAGGCACTGGCTCTGTATCCTCGAGACATAATAGAGAATCATAGCGCTGGGCAACAGCACGGTCCAAGTCGTTGTAGGCAAAGGACATGTTGCACCAAACACACGGGCGGCATCTTCTAAGGGACAGGCATGCTCCGCATAGAATCTGCATAGATGATGCCGCCACCATTGTACCATGGGCTTAGTCGAGGAGTAAGGTCTGGCGGCATGAGGCTTGCGTCGTGCTGAGGCGGTTGCGCTTTGGCGTCAGGGAGTACTGATAGAGTTAATGAGCCACAAGCTACCGCTGTAAAGGCTTACGATTAAGGTGATAGTCACCGAATCCTGTGGAGTGTCGGCTCGGGTCACATTGATCTCGACGGTTGCTTCGCCGGAGCTATCCCGCTGGACTTGCATATGAGCCTGGTTCACCTGGATCACCCTGCCCAGGTGAGCATCGTCGGAATGCAGGCCGGCAATAAAGCTGGACTCGGATACGGCGCCGGTATAGGAATTGGCTGAATATTCCCAGGCGAGCGTGTAATTCTGCGCCTCCAGCGCCGTAAAATACCCACCTACAGATACTTGTGGAGTAGACCGATCCGGAGGGGCGGAGCCGTTGTAGACTATGGCCCCAAGGAGCAGTGCGCCAAGTACTACCACACTAGCCGGGATGCCCCAGACCCAGGGAGAGCGAAATGGGCTGCGTCTCGGTTCGGCGAGTACGTCCGGCGCCTCCACTCCTCGTTGACTTGCAGCCGCTCCGGCGCGGGCGTGCAGCTGCGGCGACGACTGCCGGTCGAATTGGGAAGTCTGCTGGTTGCGAGACTGGCCAAGTGCGGGCGTGCTCGCGGCGGAAATCGGTGTTATCGGCGCGGGCGTAACCGGTCTTGGCGGGCTAAAGGTTGCTCCTCCGGGGGGGCTGGACGACATATATGTCGGCAGCGATGGCGGCATTGGCTTCGATGGCTGAGGTGCGGCAGATGGCGACGAATCAACCGGCGTACGTCCGGCCATTTCTGGAGCAGCACCCGCCTGTAACGCCGGCCGTACATACGATGGTTGCGAGTTGGACCATCGATTGGGAGTGAGCGCTCCAGCAATTCGCCCGGCGGGTCCGGCGAGCGCCCTGGCAAAATCCTGTGCCGACGAATATCGCTCGGCAGGTCGGAGAGCCAGCGCTCGTATGATAGCCGCGGCCACCCATGCGCTTATACCGGGGCTTATCTGCTGTAGGGGCACCAGGTTACGATCCAATGCAATCCGCTCTACCGCTGTCGGAGGGACATGTCCAGTTAAGAGCTGATAGAGTGTTGCGCCCAGACTGTAGACATCGGACCAAGGACCGGTCTGTCCAGTCGCCGCGTATTGCTCGGGTGGAGCATATCCTTCAGTGCCTGCCTTACGGATAAATGTCGACGTCTGGTTGGCCCCGGGCAGATGAGCTTTCGCGATACCAAGGTCGACCAGCACGACATGGCCTTCAGGAGTCACAACGATATTGGACGGTTTGACATCGCGGTGCAAGATGGGAGGAAACCGCGTATGCAGGTACTGGAGCACCTCGCAGACCGGCATAATCCATTGCAGTACCTGCTGTTCAGAGAATGGACGGCTGTCCTGCCTCATCAGCTTCTGTTCAAGGTTCTCGCCGTCAACGAAGTCCATGACGAGATACATGCGTTGCTGCCACTCGAAGTGCTCGCGTACTTTGGGTATATTGTTGTGGTCGAGTGACTGGAGCCATAAGCTCTCCAGTTCGAATTGCTTGCGTGCACCGGGAGATTGATCTATCAGTTCTTTGAGCGCATAGATGTTGCGTTTGCCATAGAGAATATCAATGACTTGATAGACGGTGCCTAGTCCGCCGCGCCCCACGATAGCCGTTATCCGATAGCGATCGTGAACGACAGTCCCGACTGGAAGCGAGTTTTGGGAATCTTCAGGCATTTCGCTGCGCTCCGTATCACCGCACCTTGCACCCATTCCCTCATCCACTACTTGATTGCCGCCCCAGTATAGCTACCAACGAAAACGCTCGTCAATCAATCTGGTACCACGTAGCTGCCGGTACTATGTCGGTCGGTGACAGTCTGCCACACCGGTCGACCCGAGATGATAAGATATGGGCTATACAACTGGCAATCGCGATTCTTTCGAGATAGAGGAGCGTCATGGCTGAGCATCCTATAGTGACTCCGCGTCCGGCATCGGCGGTTGTGTTGGCTCGACCTTCGGGTGAGACATTCGAGGTCTTCATGGTTCGCCGGCACGTTCGCAGCGAGTTCGTCCCTGATGTATTCGTCTTTCCTGGTGGCTCGGTGAAGTCGGATGACGTAGCTGCCGAAGTGACTCCTAACCTCTGCGCTCCGGCGGGTACGGTTCCAACCCAGCTGGGGAGCGGTTTTCGGGCCGCGGCGCTGCGAGAGTGCTTTGAGGAGGCTGGAGTCTTGCTGGCTCGCCGCGGACCCGAGATCCTAGCTATCTCACCGAGTGATGTCGAGCGCTTTCTTGCGTACCGAGATGCGTTGAATCACCAGGGGACGACCCTTGCCCAGGTCGCTCAGCAAGAGAAGCTAACTCTCGCTACCGATGAACTCCTGCACTGGGCTCACTGGATTACTCCAGAGCCGCCGCCGCAGAGTAGAACGCAGCGCTAGAACCGGCACTCCGACGTCGCCTCCCGTCTCCTGCGCCGGATGATAGTCTTCGACGGAGATATGAAAGCTCCAGGCCAGCGCTACGTTGACCGTCTGAATGGTCGGGGGCACGCGCAGGTAATACTGGGGCGGTGTTACCCCAACCGCCATAGCTTTCATAACCCAGAGGACATGACTGATCACAATGCGTCGGCATCGAACACGCTGCCCTTGTGTCATCGGTGTCTTCCGATGCCGAAACGGTTCATCCAGTGATGCGATGATCAGCCTGGATCATTTGCGCTACCTCGTTGTCAATGAACTTGACGGGAACAAACCCACCGCCGATTTCATAATCCGCCGCTTGTGATCTAAAATACGCGTTATAGAGATTGGCGTAATACCCGCCTCGATCCAGCAGCTCCTCATGGGTGCCCTCCTCGACGATTTTCCCTCGTTGCATGACGAGGATGCGATCGGCGTTTATGACTGTGGAGAGGCGGTGTGCAATGAGTATGGCGGTGCGATCCCTGAGGACGAGATCGAGACCTTCCTGTATCTGTGCCTCAGTGACCGGATCGACGCTGGCGGTAGCTTCGTCCAGAATGACTATGGCTGGATCCTGCAAGAGTACGCGTGCCAGTGCCACGAGCTGGCGCTGACCCATAGAAAGACTGCGCCCGCCCTCCCCCACCGGCGTGTCTAAAGCCAGTGAGAGCGTCTCCAGCCAGTCGCCGCCACCAATTCGCAAGGCCACATTTTCTACCTCACCGTCCCCCGCGTCCGGTCGCGCATAGCGGATATTCTCGGCAACTGACCCTGAAAACAAGAAGGGCAGCTGCGGCACTATGCCCAGCCGGTGATGGTAACTGCCGAGATTAAATGAGCGAATGTCTTCACCGTCGATGAGAATCCGGCCACCTTGAAACTCATAGAAGCGAGCGATCAGCTTTACAAACGTCGATTTGCCCGCGCCGGTGTGTCCGACAACGGCGACTTTCTGACCGGCCGGAATGACGAGGTTGAAGTTTTCCAGAACCTTGACTGAATCGCTATAACCGAAGTCGACGCCCTCAAATTCGATGCGCCCGCGACCGCTAAACTTGTGCTGGTGATCGTTTTGCACTATTCGCGGTTCGGTATCTATGAGTGCAAAAATGCGCTCGCCTGCCCCTAGACCTAGCTGGAACTGGCTCCAAAATGAGGCGATACCGGTTAGCGGAAACCATAAGATGGCGATAGCCTGTATAAACAAGTACCATGCACCGGGCGAAACACTTCCAGCCAGGACTCTCTGGCCGCCGAAGTAAATGACGATCACCGTGCCGATGCCAGCGATAGCACTAAGCAGCGGAAAAATGCCGGTGAAGAGGAGTCCCTGGCGCAGAGTAACCTGGTATGATTGGCGATTGACCGCCTTGAACTCATCATAAACGGTTCGTTCCTGGCGAAAATTCTTGGCGACCCCGATACCGCTGATAGTTTCCTGCACCGTGTTGTTGACGCGCGCAAGTGCGCGTCGAGCATGCCGAGTGGTGAGCCGGGCAATGCCCCTGAAGCCCAGCGCTACCACGACTATTACTGGAACGATAGTCAGTGCCAGCAGCGTAAGGCCAGCGTTGATATAGAAGAGTACGCAAACGATGAGCACCACCAGAAAGCCCTGGCTCAACAAGTTTAATGTAAGCGTCACGACGGCGGCGAAGTCTTCAGTATCGGATGTCACACGGCTCACGACTTTGCCGGAAGGCGTCTCATCGTAGAATGACATGTCCCGGGCCATGACGGCATCGAAGGCGTCGCGGCGGATTTTCAGAACTACGTTGCCAACCGCTCGGGCAGTAAAGTATTGGCGGATAAAATTGAATATCCAGGACAGCAGACCTGAAATCAGGATGGCTGTGACTATCCATACCATCGTGGTACGGATATTTTCGGGAGTCGCGAGTGCGTCGATGCCGCGCGAAATTAAAACCGGTAGTACGGCTTCGCAGACAGATGCAAGTGCAATCGTGGCCGCTACCAAGAGCATGCCATTCCGCTCCGGCCGGAAGTAGATGAGGATGCGTTGCAACAGTGCGCGATCAGAGTAGCTGCGGTCATAGGCTTCGGCATCCAGTCCATCGAAAATGAAACCCATCAGGAAAGCTCCGTCGAAATAGCGGCTTCGTCGCGCGCATGGTCCCGGCTATAAGGCGCAAAGATCCGCTGATATATCTCAGAACGCCGCAGAAGTTGCGGGTGGCTGCCTTGGTCGACCAGCTCGCCACGCCGGAGCACCAGGATTCGGTCGGCATGGCGAATCTGCGAGAGTCGGTGTGTGATCAGCAGCGTGGTTCGACCTTGCAACACTCGTCGAATACTCTTTTGTATCTCGTCCTCAGTTGCGCTGTCTATGGCGCTTGTTGAGTCATCTAGAATGAGAATACGGGGATCGGTCAATAAAGCGCGAGCGATGGCCAACCGTTGACGCTGTCCTCCAGATAAAGTCACTCCGCGTTCGCCAATAATCGTATCGTATCCCTCGGGAAGGGCCATGATGAACTCGTGCGCCTGCGCCTCCCGTGCCGCCTGCTCGATAGCACTCCGACTCACCTGCTGGCCCAGTCCGAAAGCGATGTTTTCGGCAACACTTCGCGAGAACAGGAAGATGTCCTGTTCGATAGTTGAGATCTGGGAGCGCAGACCGTCCAGGCTCCAATCGCGCACATCCACTCCGTCGATCAGGATGCGGCCTGCGCTCACGTCGTACGTTCGATTGACAAGCTTAGTCAGGGTACTCTTACCGGCTCCAGTTTGTCCCACGATGGCGACTGTCTCGCCAGGTTGCGCGTGAAATGTCACCGCTTCCAATACCTTTGTCGCTCCAAAAGCGAATGTAACGCCGTCGAAGACGATGTCGCCTCTCATAGCATCCGAGTAACCACCCTCGTTCTCATCAAGGTCGGTTTCCTGCCGCATGAGTGCCAGGATACGATTGCCGCCGGCTACCCCAAGCTGCAGCAGTGTAAAAGTGAAAACAGAGTTCATGGTCGGAATCTGAAGAAGCGCCATCAGACCCATAAAGGCAATCAGGCCGCCGATACTGAGTTGCCCGGAAGTCACGAGCAAGACTCCCTGAAGAAACGCGGCGACTAGCGCTATCGCCATCAAGAGTGGAGGGAGGTAGAGAGCCTGGATCTGCCCATTGCGGACAAAGTAATCTCGGTATAGGCCGGCGTTCCCCTCAAACTTGCGCTTTTCGCTCAACTCCTGTGCCGTTGCTTTGACGACCTCGATTCCGGTGATGGTTTCTTCCAGACCGGCGTTCATGTTTCCGAATTGCTCGCGCATGCTGGCTGAGATCGGCTGCAGTTTACGGCTGTAACGGCGTACGGCGAGCAAGAAGACCGCGGTGAAGGCAAGCGGCACAATCAAAAGATCTACCCTGATCAGCCCTATAAAGATAATGGGCGTGATGAGGCCGGTAAGTGATTCTAGGCTCAGGCTGAGCCCTGGGTTAACCATTCCGTTGAGCTGGCGGACATCGTTGGCGGCACGAGCCATGATGTCGCCGACTCGCTGTTGGTTGTGAAAGGTCTGGCTCTTGCCCAGTAAACTCAGATAGAGTTCGTCTCGGCTGTCGCGTTCCATGCGCTGCGCGAGGAATTCACTGGAAAAGGCCCCGGCGCCTCCAATGACGAATAAACCGACGACTACTCCCAGCGCCTCCAACGCGATCGTGGTGAGTTGCTCCCGGCTGGGTCTAGGCTGAAGCACCACATTGAAGGCCGCGCCGGTCAGATCGGGGAGGATGGACTGAAAAATCTGCGCCAGCGCCGTGCCCAGAATGAAGGTCGTGAGGAACAACTTGTGCCGCCACAGATGCGAGCCGATCCAGCGAATAGGCCCTTTCCGATTGTAGTGGTATTCGTCGGAGACGCTGAACTCGCGATTAGCCAAGACACCGGCTGCCTTTCACGCTCTGTCGATTGATTGGTGGGCCATAAGTGACTCCATCTGCGGCGTACTGCGCGAGGAGATTTCCCGCCTCAGACCTCTCTTTGTCGCCGGTAAATCGGCCAGTACGACGTCGAAAGTATTGTTGCTGGATCGGTGTTCCCGATTGACTCGCAGCATCTCTATTATATCCCCTGGGCTAATTTTTGCCTGGCTGATGGGGTAGATGCCATTCAATCCGTGGTCCTCGGCCTTCCTGGCCAACTCAGCCAGAGCCCGGGCATCTGCGAACTCGCCAAAGTTGGGTACATTGATTGCGAACCGAATCGCCTCCTCCTTCTAACTCGCTGTCCCAGCAAGCAGGGTTTGCTGTTGAATGGCATCGAATGTTTCTCTCAAACATTGGCCAGTAGCGTTGCCTGGAAGGGCGGCGATCTCCTCGGGTGAGCCTTCGGCCAGCAGATAACCGCCTCCTTGGCCACCCTCCGGGCCGAGATCGAGAATCCAGTCCGCTGAGCGGATGACGTCGAGATTGTGCTCGATGATGACGACGGTATTGCCAGCATCTACCAGGCGGTGCAGTACTTGCAGAAGTCGCTCGATATCGGCAAAGTGTAAGCCAGTAGTCGGCTCGTCGAGAATGTATACCGTGCGGCCGGTCGAGGGATGGCTAAGCTCTTTGGCCAATTTGATTCGCTGGGCTTCGCCGCCGGACAGAGTAGTCGCGCTCTGTCCCAGCTTGAGATAATCAAGCCCAACATCGTAAAGAGTCTGCAGCATTGTCGCCATCTTGGGCACATTGGCAAAAAAGGCAAGCGCCTCCCGCACATCCATGCCGAGAACGCTGGAGATGTTTCTGCCCTTGTAGGTCACCGCCAGCGTCTCTTTATTAAATCGTGTTCCGTTGCATTCCCGGCACGTGATCCAGACATCGGCAAGAAAGTGCATTTCAATGCGCTTCTGGCCGTAGCCTTGGCAGGATTCGCATCTCCCACCCTTCACGTTAAAACTGAATCGATCCGCCTTATATCCTCGGGCCCGCGCCTCGGGTGTGGCCGCGAAGACCTGGCGTATCTCGTCAAAAAGCTTTACATAAGTGGCAGGGTTGGAACGGGGAGTACGCCCGATTGGATCCTGGGTAATGTTGATGATGTTGTCGCAATGGGCCAGTCCTTCAATTCGTTGGTGCGGGCCTGGCGTTACCTCGGCGTGATGATAAGCATGGGCGAGCGCGGGATAGAGGGTCTGTGAGATTAGGCTGCTCTTGCCTGAGCCTGAGACCCCGGTGACGCAGGTCATGAGCCCCAACGGGATAGCGGCGGTCACATGCTTGAGGTTATGCATATGAGCATCCACTATCTGTATCCATCTCTCAGTTGGTACCCGGCGCTCGCGCTGATCAGAAGGCGGAGCGACCTGTAATTGCCCCCGTAGGTAACGCCCGGTCAATGAACGCGGATTTGTGGTCACTTGTTCTGGGGTACCGGCGGCGATAACTTCGCCTCCCAGAAGGCCCGCACCGGGCCCAAGATCAATGATCCAATCCGCGCTCCTCATCATTTCGGCGTCGTGCTCGACGACCAGTACGGTATTTCCCATATCGCGCAGACGCAACAATGTATCGATGAGGGCCCGATTGTCGCGCGCATGCAGCCCGATTGAGGGCTCGTCAAGGATATAGAGGACGCCTACCAGACCGCAGCCAAGCTGACTGGCCAATCGTATGCGCTGCCCCTCGCCGCCGGAAAGGGAGGGGGCGGATCGGTCGAGGGTGAGGTAGTGTAGACCGACGTTGAGCATAAATCGCAGGCGGTCCCGGATCTCCTTCAGTACTTCACGGGCGATCTCAAGCTGCTCGCCGGTCAATGCCGTGGATGCATCGGTCGCTGCGGAATCGGGGGCCGCAAGCGTCTCTATCCAGGTGTATGCCTCCGCGATCGACATGGCGCCGACCTCGGTAATGGCTTTACCGCCGACAGTGACACCGCGAGCCTCGGCTCGAAGGCGAGTTCCGGCGCAAGCGGAACAGAGCTGTTCACTCATAAAGCTCGCGTACCAGCGTCGAGTCTGCTCAGAGCTGGTATGCCGAAACAGCCGGTTGATATGGTAGACGATGCCTTTAAAGGGGCGGTTGCTCTCGCTGGCATATGTGCCTTCGCTCCACTCACTCTGATACGTGAAGCGAATCTTTTCTTCGCCGGTGCCGAAGAGCAGCCCATTGCGAAATTGCTCGGGCAGATCCCGCCAAGGTGTCGCCAGGTCGACGCCATAGTGCAGGGCTAGACACTGCACTTCGCGGTACCCCATCCCATCCCGCTTCTTGGCCAGTTCGCCGTACCAGCGCACCGCGCCTTCCAGCAGTGAGCGATCGGAGTCAGTGATGATTCGTGAGAGGTCGATGTTCATCTGCACCCCCAGTCCACTGCACTCGGGGCACATGCCTAACGGTGAGTTGAAACTGAAAAGCTGGGGAGTCGGATCGGGGAAACTGACGCCGCAGTGGGCGCAAGCTTGATGCTCGCTGAGTCGTAACTCACGCCCATTTCCCAGATCAGCTATGAGTAGTCCGTTGCCAGCTCGAAGTGTCGTCTCTACCGAGTCGACCAGTCGAGACTCAAAATCCTGCCGAGTCTCATCGGAGTCGGCCGGGATGATCAGACGGTCCACGATCACCTCGATGGTGTGGGTTTTGGTCTTAGCGAGCGCGATGGAATTCTCCAGCTCGACGGGTACTCCGTCGATGCGGGCCCGCACATAGCCGGCGCCGCGTGCCTCCGCCAGTACCTCGGCATGTGCTCCTTTGCGCCGGCTCACCACCGGCGCCAGCAACTGCAGCCGCGTCCCCGGCGGCAGCTCCGCCAGCTGTCCCGCGATCTCCTGCGCGCTTTGGGCTGAGACGCGGCGGCCGCACTCCGGACAATGCATGGTGCCTACCCTGGCATAGAGGACTCGCAGGTAATCGAGAACTTCGGTAACTGTCCCCACCGTCGAGCGTGGGTTCTTGCTGACGGTTTTCTGCTCGATCGAGATGGCGGGGCTGAGACCGCTGATAAAGTCTACTTTGGGCTTCTCGGACTGCCCCAGGAACTGCCGGGCGTACGATGAGAGACTCTCAACGTAGCGACGCTGCCCCTCGGCATAGATAGTGTCAAAGGCCAGGGAAGACTTGCCGCTGCCGCTAACGCCGGTGACGACCACCAGACGATGGCGTGGTATGGTAACGTCTATCCCTTTGAGATTGTGTTGCCGGGCCCCCCGTACGGTAATGACATCGGGTTCCATAATTCCCCTATTTTCTCACTGCGTTGTCGTCTTGAACTCGCGGTTGATTGCTCTCAGTAGTTGGAAACGCAGCGGTTACGGCCAAACTCTCGCAGGTAGCGTACACGGCAATACCTGACATCTAGTGTCAGGTATAGAACAGATGCCCCAAAGGTACTCTGATAATGGTCAAGTGTGCATCGTTGGGGGTTTGGATGCTGTTACTATTCCACGGCAGTAGACGCAATCTCTGCGGTTGACCCCTGATCTGACCCCTGAACAGATGTTGTCCCTCGCGGCAGGTCGTTCATAGTGTTGGCAGCTTGTTGCCTCCCTCTAGGCACCGCCGCGTTGCCCGGGGTATGCTGGTGCTGGATCAGGGGAATAGGGCCAGGGAGAGAGGACAGGTGCCATGTCATTCAGCGTCGGCCTCACCTCGTGGGACGAGATCTTCACCGACGAGGTGCTTTTCGCATCCATTCGTCGGCAAGTGGCTGAGTTTGGCTGGCTCTGGCCCTCGGGCGAGACGCCCGACTGGGGGCGATTCAGGCTGGCCAGCTCCCTGCCCCCGGCCCGGAAGCCATCACCATACCAGACTATCCAGCCACTACGGCGATCCCTCCTTGGCATGACGTCGTTCTCCGGCCCCGGCATGGCATTCGCCGCCAGTTACCAATGGGCGCGGCTTCAGTTCTGGGATCAGGATGAGTGGACCTCCTCACACCTCCTCTTGCCCTTCGTCGCGCCTGGGCAGTCCTCCACCCATGGCTGGAATGCCATCACTCCCCCAAAAGCCGGGCTCCTCCACGAAACCCATTGGAGCATCTGGGATGGGGCCCAGACGTCCTGGATGTGGCACTACGCCCTCTCCGAGGAGACCCGTCAGCAGGCGAGTGCCGTGATTGCCCGTGATCCCTGGCCCGCTGATGAGGACACGGCGGCAGCCCATCTATGGTTCCTGGGATTCTTTCCGCACCTGGGACGGGAAGCGCTGCGGCGACGGTATCCGGCTATTCTCTAGACCAGGCGTAGGCTACCGCATCTCAGCTGCACCATCCCGGTACTGGAGCAAAGGTGTAAAGTGTCACCACGAGACGCCGTCTCTCCAAAACCCAGGTGGATTGACCTTGACTACATCCGTGAACCTTTTTGCCCCTTGTCTCTACATACTTCCCAGTACAACGATGAGCGGGAAAATCATTCGTGGACCAAGCTAGCATTCAACAACTGCATACCTCCTGTGACGCCGCTGAACGCGGATGGATCGCCATGGTTGCCAGCGGCGAACAGAGTGCGCTAGTGGCCCTCTATCAACGCTATCAGCGACCGCTCTTCACCTATCTCCTGCGCCTGGTGCGCGATGAAAGCCTCGCCGAAGAGGTCTTGCAAGATGTGCTTGTGGCGATCTGGCGGAGAGCGGCGGCATTTTCCGGGCGGTCGCGGGTCAGCACCTGGGTATTTGGTATCGCGCATCACCAGGCTGTGCAGGCAATACGCCGCCGCGGCCTGCCGCAAGTTCCCCCGGAGGAGTGTGAGGAATTGGAAGACGGGACACAGGATGCTGAGCGAATGACCTTCACTCTGGCTCTCCAGGAAGACCTGGAAGCCACGCTGGAGCGGCTTTCACCCGTCCACCGCGAGGCGCTGGATCTGGTGCTGGCCCATGGGTTCTCGTACGAAGAAGCCGCCATGATTATGGATGTGCCGGTTGGCACGGTCAAGAGCCGCGTGAATCACGCGCGCCGCCTGATGCAGCGAGCGCTCGTTGAGCGCGGCTGGTAAAATGGAGCGTCCTTATGAGTGTCTATCCGTCACACCATCCCCCCGATGACGCCCCAGAGTGGGAGGCGCTGCGCCAGGCAATGGCCGCCAGCAATGCGCGTCTTCCCGACCCGTCGCCAC
Organism: uncultured Chloroflexia bacterium; assembly: GCA_963810535.1. Lineage (GTDB taxonomy): Bacteria > Chloroflexota > Ktedonobacteria > Ktedonobacterales > JADMIN01 > JAJPKE01. The sequence goes on along the minus strand of CAWENW010000005.1, from coordinate 248,525 downwards.
TGGTCTTGAGACGCGCGCTGGCGCGCATTAACGCCCTGCCAGCGTCTGCCGTGCGGCCAGGCGTCATTCAGGCCGATGGCTGGCGCAGGCATCCACTGGGCGGTTTGCTGCTGCTCTTGCGGCGGCAGCTTCCACTCATTGGGCAGGGAATCTGGGCAGCGTCACTAATTGTGCTGGTTACGGGCATGATCTTGACCTACCTGTTCCCCTCCGCGAGCGGGCACGACACGTCTCTGCTGGCGCTGGCCGCGCCGATTGTCGCGGCGGCAGGCATTGCGCTCCTCTATGGGCCAGAGAACGATCCGGCCACCGAACTGGAGTGCGCGACCCCCATCGCGCCCGCGCTGATCTTGCTGGCGCGGCTGGTCCTGGTCTATGGCTACAACCTCGCGCTGGCGCTGGCAACGAGCGTACTCCTTTGGCTGATGCTCGGCAACGTCGCGCTCTGGTCTCTGGTACTCTCCTGGCTCATGCCGATGCTCTTCCTCAGTTCGTTGGCGCTGGCGCTCTCGGTCCTCTGGAATAGCCAGGCGGCAATCATCGTGGCCTTTTGCGCATGGGGCCTTCATGTGTTTGGCGCGCTACAGAGCTCGCTGCCCATGCTCTGGCGGGTATCAAATGGCCTCTGGTCCAATCAAACCGTGCTGCTCTGCCTGGCGCTGTTCTGCCTGGCGCTGACATTTGCTCGTGCTCTCCGACAGGAGCAGCGCTATACCTAAGAGCCTTGTTACAAAAGAGAGGAAACATCTGATGCGCGCAACCTTTGGCGTGCTGCGCTATGAATATGTGATGCAGGTTCGTCGGCTGGGACTTGGATGACCTCTTCCGAACAGTGCTGCCCTCGTGGCTGTTTGTGGTCGCGTGGTCGTTGGTCTTTCCGCTGGTGATGCCGCTGCGACTGTATCAAGTGCTGTTCCCAGCCACCCCTGGCTGGGCCATCTTCAATATTAGTCTGGTAGTTTGCCTGGCGATTGTTGGGGTAGCAGCGGCTGGCCTGGCGCTGCGCTGGCTGGAGCAACGATCATGACCACCTTGCGATACCATCTCAAACTCCTGAACTATGACTATCTCTTGATTACCGGCACCGTCTGGGCGCTGGCGGCGTTCCTGACCTGGTTTACCTATCACACGTTCAATCAGTTCGATATGACTATCAGCGTGTTGGAACTGATCTTCCCGGTGCCTGTAGCCGTGCTGGCGAGCGCGACCTTTGCTGGGGACTCTGCCCGCGAGGTGGTCTGCTCGGCAGAGCGTCCCGTGTGGCAGATCGTGGCCTCTCGCATGGCTGTAGTGCTGGGATTGCTGGTGGTTATGGCTGTGCTCTTCGACGCCTATCTGGCTGTACTGAATATCCCACTGCCCGGCGATGGCGGCTGGATCGAACAGCAGCTGGTCTGGCTTTCGCCGTCGCTGGTGCTGGTCTTTGCGTCGCTGCTGGCCTCGCTCTGGAGCCGCTCGGCCACTGTTGGCGCGTCGCTAGCAGTGGGCGTCTGGCTGCTGGAGATCATTCTGCATCAACTGCTCGTGAATGATGGCGTACTGCATGGCGTCTGGCTCGATGTAAGCCAGCGCATCTTTCTCTTTGCGACGCTCTGGGAATACAGCGCTCCCTACTGGCTCATGAATCGTGAAGTGCTTATCGGCATTGCTATCTTGCTGGCGGTTGCCTGTCTCTGGCGGATGAGCCGAACCGAATGGCTGCTTGGAGGAGATTGATATGCAAATTAAGGTTGACCATCTCAGCAAAACCTATTCCGGCCATGTACAGGCAGTACGCGACGTGAATCTAACCATCCAGCCGGGCTTGATTGGCCTGCTGGGGCCGAACGGCGCGGGCAAAACCACGCTCATGCGCATGTTGGCGACGCTCCTGACCCCAACCGAGGGCACAGCACTCGTCGGCGGCTATGATGTGCGCCAGGCGACAGATCGCCGACACATAAAGCGCCTGCTGGGCTATCTGCCGCAGGAGCTCGGCCTCTACCCCAACCTGAATGCCTATGAGTTTTTGGATTATCTGGCAATTCTTAAGGGTCTGCACGATGCCGCGGCTGCGAAAGCATCGCATCACCCAATTGCTGGAGACCGTAGGACTGGCCGATGTCGCTACTCGCCAGCTGAAGGGCTATTCCGGCGGTATGAAGCGCCGCGTCGGCCTGGCGCAGGCGTTGCTGACCGACCCGCAGTTCTTGATCGTCGATGAACCCACCGCCGGACTGGATCCTGAAGAGCGCATTCGCATCCGCACGATGCTCAGTGAGCTTGCTCTGGCAGGTGAACGCGTGATCATCCTTTCTACGCATATCGTCGAAGATGTAGCGCAGACCTGCCGCCGCTTGATCGTGCTTCACAAGGGTCAGGTGCGTTTCGATGGCGCGCCTGAAGACCTGGCCGCGCTGGCCGAAGGGCGCACCTGGCAGATCACCAGTAGAAATGGCGTGCGCCCAGAGCATCTGACAGTGGTTTCCATCCTGCCACGAGCCGATGGCATAGAGTACCGGGCCGTTGGCCAGCCGCTCCCCGAAGATAAGGCTGCGCCTGTCTCGCCGAGCATGGAAGACGGCTATCTTTGGCTGATGGCTAGCATCGGAGTGAAGGATGCCGCCCTGAACACCGTCAATCCGGCATCGCTGGTGTAGCAAGCGGCGATTTACATCGCTCGTTAGGCAAAGATCTCGTTGATCTCCCCGCTGGCGCATTGGGCGCCGACGATCACCCCTCCCGACCTGCCCAGCGAAGGACGCGGAGGGCGTGACAGCGTGATCCAACGGCTCGGCTCGCCCTCGCGTTCGCCGAAGTCGACCAGCAGCTTGTCATGGTGGGCGTGCTCCAGGGGCCATCGGCCGTCGGCATCGCGCTTGGACTCCACGACGCCGATCGCCTCGACTACCCGCTCGTCCGGCGTGACGCCAGCCTCCCGCAGGTGATCGAGCCCGCGGAGGACGTCATAGCGCCACCCGTTCGGGAAAGAGAACCGTAGCCAGTCACCCTCTCCTTTGTTAGGGACGATCACCTCGCCAGTCGACCGCCGACGGAACAGCCCGCGCGCGAGCAAGTACTCCTGGCCGCGGTTGCGGGCGGCAGCGACCTCGGCGTCACCGCCCGTGAACCGCTCGAACTCGAGCAGGCCCTCGAGCACGTTAATCGTCGTGTCAAACGATCCCCGGGTCGAGCCGTTCTCCTGCTCACAGTTCCAGCCGTCGTCCTCCATCTGCTCGGTCAGTAGCCGGTTGACTATGCCGCGCACATCCACACCGAAGTAGGCGCCGATCGCGACGGCCCGGCCATTGATGCACGGCTCGACCTCGCCCTCGAAGTACGGTTCGTTATCGTGTTCCCAGCGGCTATTGGCGCGGACACGCGCGATGGCGTGTTGGACCTCGTCCGTGGTGGGGTCGACGCCAAACTGGCGCAGAAGCTGGAGTGTGTACGTCGTCGACGTCCATTCGGGGAATAAGGCGCCGCCGCTCCATTGGCCATCTGCGCCCTGGGCGGCGAGCAGCGAAGCGCCCCAGCCCTCGTGCGCGACCCGTGCGCGCTCAGCCTTGACCTCGTCGGTTGGAGCATTGGTCAGGTCGCGCATGACCTGCCAGCGAATAGCGGGGTCCGAATCTAGCAGCCAGTCCAGGACCGTCATAGTCCCGTCCTCCTCTCCTTGCCTACTCCCATTCGTCGTTGCCCTGATGCAATGAGCGCAAATGGTTGATCTCGCCCGCGTGGTAGAGGTCATGTTGGATCATGGTTACGACGATGACCCATCGGGTCTCTCGCATCTCGCCTCAGTTAAGCGTTCCTCCGCCGAAAGCTTGGTCGTACGCAATCACCTTGCCGCGGCCTATGTGGCGGACGATGTCACGGATCGAGCGCGCGCCGCCTGGCGGCACCCAGGCCCAGTCCTCGGATGCGACCGAGTTCAGGTTGCTGAGGAGGGAGTGCCAATCTGGCCCATCAAAACCAGCATCCATCAGGTAGAGATAGTATTCGATCGCCTGTGTCGTCATGTCTTGTCCTTCCGCGTCTCGTCACCATACCAGGCACAGTCCCATGGACTGTGCCTGGAACGCCGGGTGCGCACCTACCTCGAGTATAGTACCATAAGCGGACGTTCGGCGTCCGCTTTCGTGACGGCCTGGGCAGTGAGGCGAACCGGCGGCACTCTCAACGGACAAGCTGATCATCTGCTCGCGTAGCTTCTACTTCGCATGACTATGAATGGTAAGATATGCGTGAGGTGTTGTAGGTATCCCGCCACCGCTAGACGCGCAAGATTGGTGGTGTGCAATGAGCAGGGACAGGTCTTTCTCAGGAGCAGAGAGATGGCAAAACCAAAGCGAAGGCAACAGCGGTCGGGCACAAGTACTGCCAACAGCGTAGTTAAACGCCCGATTCAGAACACGGGCGCCAGCAGAAATGGTGTCACCCCGACAGCGACGCGGACAAGCGCGGGTAAGGCGCGCTCCACGTCTCCGTCTGTGCGCGTCGCGAGAAGCGCAACGAGTTCCATGGCAACGCGGCAACGGAATCGGGCGCCACGCGGCCAGCGACGCTACCAGAGCAAGCGCGCGTGGTGGTCGGTCTCAATGCCTATCCTCCTCTCGATCGCGGGCGTGCTCGTTATCGTCGGCGTATTCATCTGGATTGCCCGTAGTCAAACCACTACCAGTTCCAGTGCCATCGTAACGCACAGCATAGCTCCAGCGTCGGTCGTGAATGCGGTAGAGCACCCAGACTCCGCTATCTTCGCCGAGGTGGGTGCGGGAACGGCCACTGCTAACCTATTTAAAGCGCTACCCAACAAGAGCGGCACAGGTCTCCCGCCAGAGAACGGGAAACCCATACTCTTCTATGCTGGTGGCGAGTACTGCCCATTCTGTGCTGCGGACCGCTGGTCGCTCATCATGGCGCTCAGTCGTTTTGGCAGCTTCTCTGGGATCGAAATGAATGCGTCGTCGACCAGCGATATCTATCCGGGCACCCCTACTTTTACCTTCGTCAATGCTAGCTATACCAGCCCGTACTTGATTTTTGACGCCAAGGAGATCCGCGGTGCAAGCTAGACGACGCCCCTGCAATCCCTAACCAGTGCCGAGAGCACGATCTTTGATACCTATGACGTCCCGCCCTACGACCCAACCCCGAGTGGTATAGCGTTCCTCGACTTCGGTGGCGTTTACGATGACTGCCGGTGGTAGCTACGATGTCGGCGTTCTGCATGTCAGCCCGGGTGATACAAACAGCCAGGCGCTCACCTACGCACAGATCGTGAGTGGACTCTCGAACGCGAGCAACCCTATCGCAGAGGGTATTGTCGGCACGGCTAACGAGTACACCGCCGCCATCTGCAAAATGACCAATAATTCTGATAAGGCAGTCTGCTCGAGTGGTACCATCTCGCAGATCGAGGCGCAGTTGCCACAGCGGTAGTTGTATGGGCGAGAGTCACCTCCCGGGATTAAATCGTCCAGGGACTGAGGTCCGGTATGAGACTGACGGAATATGTGCGTGTCAGTGCGCCGGATGGTCCAGGAAGTACTGTTGCGCACTTATGGGCGGGGCATCGCCTGGCGTCACTCGGATATATGTCCCGTCGCTTTGCAGTATACGCGCCTGCGTATTGTCCGCTAGATCGATCTCTAAGACGGTGTCTCGAATATAGCGCTTATGCTGCTCGTGTTCTAAAGGAAACAGCACCTCGATACGCCGATCCAGATTCCGCTCCATCAAATCGGCGCTGCCGATGTAAATTTCTTCGTCGCCCCCATTGTAGAAATAATAAATTCGGCTATGTTCCAAGAAACGTCCGACTATGCTGCGTACGCGTATGGTTTCGCTCACCCCTGGAACGCCCGGTCGTAAGCAGCAAATTCCGCGTATGATGAGGTCAATCTGCACCCCAGCCTGCGAAGCTCGATACAGCGCTAAGATAAGCTGCTCATCGGTTAGGGCGTTGCATTTGAAGACAAGTCGACCATCACCGGCCTTGCGGTGGCGCGCAATTTCACGCTCGATCTTCTCCAGCAGTGCGGAGCGCAAGCTATGCGGAGCCACCAGGAGTTTGCGATACTGTGTGTGATCGCTATATCCAGTGAGAACGTTGAATAAGTCACTTACGTCGGCTGCCAGAGACTCATCGGTTGTCAGTAACCCCAGATCGACGTAACCGAGCGCCGTCCCGGCATGATAGTTCCCGGTACCGAGGTGGAGGTAGCGACGGAGGCCATCATCTTCTCTGCGCACGATGAGCAGGACCTTGGCATGAATCTTCAGTCCGCGCATGCCGTAGACCACATGCGCTCCTCGCTGTTCCAGAGCTTGGGCCCATTCGATGTTATTCTCTTCGTCGAAGCGTGCCTTCAGCTCGACCAGGACGGCTACCTGTTTTCCTTCGTCACGAGCCGTGAGGAGAGCGCTAACCACCGGCGAGTGGCGGCCGACACGGTAGAGCACTTGTTTGATTGCCAGTACTTGCTCATCCTGTGCGGCGGTCTCGATCATGTCGATGACGGGCGTAAACGAGTCGAAGGGATGGTGCAGCAGAATAGGTTGCGCGCGGACCATGGTAAAGAGATCTTCTTCAGGGTCCTCTAGAGCGGCCGGGCGCCGCGGCAAGAAGGTCGGAAACTTCAATTCCGGTCGATCGATCTCGTAGAGCTCCATCAGCGAACTCAGACGTAACGGACCATCTTCAAGATAAATGTCGCCCGGCTCAATTCCGAAAGTGGTCGAAAGCATCTCTCGGATAGGTGAACTGGTACGTTCATCCAGGCTGAGACGCACGGCAGATCCAAACGAGCGCTGGCGTACTCCTTCCTCAACCGTTTCCAAGAGGTCAGACGCTTCGTCTTCCTGGATCTCAAGGTCGGTGTCGCGCGTGACACGGAAGGTATAGACATTCGTGATGGTTTTACCGGGAAACAGCGTCGGTAGGTTGGCAATGATGAGCTCTTCGAGCCAGACGAAATTTACTGCCTGGTTCTCACTCTGGTCCGGTTCGGCGACCGGAGGAAGCTTGACCAGGCGTGGCAATACCTCAGGCACTTTCACACGCGCCTGAAGCGAATTGCCTGCGACATCCAGCATTTCGACAAAGAGATTCACATTGAGGTTAGAGATAAAAGGAAAGGGATGGGTGGCATCGATCGCCAGTGGCGTCAAAACTGGATAAACCATACGCTCGTAGTAGTGGCTGGCAGCAACACGCTGCGGTTCGTCCAGATCATCGTAGCGCAGCAGATTGATTCCCACATCGCGCAGTGCCGGCATCAATTCGTCGTAAAATAAGCGCTGACGTTCGGCCAATTGAGGCAGTATGGCTTCACGAACGGCGCGATATTGCTCGTGCGGCAAGAGTCCTGATGGCGCGGGCTGGTTGACACCCGCCGCTATCTGCTTTTTCAGCCCCGAGACGCGAATCATGAAGAATTCATCGAGATTCGAGCTGAAAATAGCCAGAAATCGGACGCGCTCTAGCAGTGGATTGCGCGAGTTCTGGGCTTCTTCCAGAACCCGCTGATTAAAGGCAATCCAACTGAGTTCGCGATCAAGATAGAAGTCAGGATTAATGCGCTCGGGCTGACCCGATATAGTGAGCGGCGGCACAGGCGACGAAGTCATCGTAATAGAGTTCCCTTCGTAGCGTTGATTAGGGCTAACAACATCGGTCATCGGTGTAGTGGCTACGCCCTGGCAGGGGAGAGGCACCCATCCTGTATCAGTATAGCCTAACCACTCTTCCAGTACAGGGTACCGGCTTTGACAAGGTCGAGTTGCGTGAGTAGCCGACGGACATTTCATACCGGGCCGTCTCACCAATTGGAGGTCGAGCAGGCTGCGCTGCGCGAGTCATAATCCGGCCACTCATGGTGCGATCGAATAGCCGCTTCGACGTTTGAGGCGCCAATCGAAGACGAATAGCGCGATCATGACGACGAGGTTGGCGAGCGTAAGCCCCTCTCGCGATGGCAGCCGAACTCCAAACTCCACCAGCGGTCCCCAAATCAAGAGATACCACCCCACCAGGCCCATTACGAGTGCTAGCCAATGGCGGCCATCCCAGCCTCCACGTGCTGACCAGCTTGCAATCCTCCAGAGGGCGAAGGTGAAGATGCCAACAACAAGGGCAACCATCAGAACCGGGGGTATTTTCGTGCTGGGGAGAATAAAGGTAAGCAGAAAAAGCAGCGTCGTCAGACCAAACATGCTCAGTCGCACAGTCCATATGCCTGGCGCTCGCTTGCTTGGTTGTGGCCGCGGCGACGGGATGCGTACAAAGCTTCCTACCCGGCCTGGGACGCCGCAACTGGCTCCGCAGGCGATGCAGGAGTCGGGTAGGTATAAGGGCTAGTAGGCCAGTTTTGCATTAGGGCCTCCAGCTACGCTCCAGAAGCACCAGCGCAGAGCAAGCAGCCGTGGAACGACGCAAGGGTGGCCGCCTGCGCTAGCCTTTGACATAAGCCAATTTCTCTGCCACTTTGCCGTCTCGCACGCGCAGTACGTCCACCCCGCGCACATGTCCAGGACTTCCACCATCGGGTTCCCAATCATAGCGCCAGCGCACGACGCACCTGTCTCCCAAAGCAATCATCTCCTCAGTCTGGAATACGGCTTTTGGAGAGGAGCGAAAAAAGGCTTTCCAGAATTCGCGAACCGCCTCCTGTCCCGTGAACCGTTCCCCATCCGGCGATGGAAAGGTGTTTTCGAAGATGCAGTCATCAGTCATCAGAGCCATGACATCTGGAATATCATGCCGATTTAAGGCGTCATTAAATTGGTTGACGGTCTCAATTGTTGCTGCAGTGCGTACCACTCCGCGCATTATCGCTTACCCCTTACTGATGAGCTTGAGTTGGCGAGTGGAGAACCAGACTGGCTGAGGCAAGTGGTCCTCCATTGGCTGCTCGCTACTAGGCAGGCTTGGCGTAGAGATGACCACCCTGGAAGTCCAGGCCAATATAGGGTACATCTCCAACCACCCAGGCGTCGTGTCCCGGAGGAAGCAGCTGGGCGTCACCAGGGCCGATTTCACTCTCAGTTCCGTCATCCATACGTATGTGAAGGCGGCCCGAGAGCCCATAATTGAAGTGCGGCACCTCGCAGCTCTGGGTCCCGGCACTGGGTTTCACATGCTCCGACCAGCGCCATCCTGGCTGTAAGGTCAGTTTCATGAGTGACACGTCTCCAAAGGAGACCACCTCAATTGTGGTCTTGGGAAGGGTTCGGGTCTCTTCGGGCGAGTTCAAACTCTTGGTCTGCATCGTTGCCACTTTCATTCCCGCTTTCTTTGCTAGAGTTCTGATCTGTCATATCTCGGCAATTGGAGGAGAAAGTTTCCGTCTGCCTTGCAGAACAATGGTAACCAAAGCGGCGCGCCAGATCATCGTGGAGAACACGGATATCCCAAAGAGGCGTCCACGGAGATTGTTTAGTCGTCTTCGCTGGCCTGCGCCAGATCGGGGCCGTCCTCGGGGCCATCCACAGGAATTGCAGGCTTGTCGTGCGTGTCTGGCCACGGGTGGAGCGACCAGACCCGCCTTTCATGTGGCAAGTCGAGTAGCTTCTTCATGCCGGCAAGCAGACCAAACGCCAAGGCGGCGACGACCACGTACGGCTGGTGCAGCGCTATAGCCGATGCGACAATGGCCACCGGGCCAAAGATAATGCTGAAGTTGGCATCACGAGTCACGGCATAGGCCACTACCAAAGCCAGCAGGCCGAGCGAAGCCGGAACTGGCGCCAGACCAAGCAAGAACCCTTCTATGGCAGCTAGTCCCTTGCCTCCTCGTCCTCCTCGGTACAGTGGATATTGGTGGCCCAGAGCCACCCCGAAGCCACTCATCAGGATGGCCGGCAAGCTGGCATGGATCACAGCCGAGCTCACCACATACGTCGCCCATCCCTTTAAACCATCGAGCAATCCCGCGAGGACGCCCCAGATAGGACCTACTACATGCCACACATTGCGCGCGCCGACATTGCCTTCACCCACCTGATAGAGATCCTGCCCGGTGCGCCAGCGAGTAATCATCCCTGAGAAAGGTATGGAGCCTATGAGATAGCCGAAGAGAAGGAGACCAGGTACGAGAAGAGTCATGTGGTCCTCCTTCTCTGCGCTCGGCAGGCCTTCTCGCCAACCCGCCTGGTTCGGTTACGAGAGTAGCTTACAACCCCAATAGTAGCATATCATCATGACAGGAAGAAATTAGCTGCCTGCTGTCACGCGAGCAATCTGGGCCAACGCTGGAATGCTTAGTATCTGGAAACGGAAGGGCTGCAGTATGACATTCTCCATCATAGGTCGCGATCCCGAGACCGGCGATTTGGGCATCGCAGTACAATCGAAGTTTCTGGCCGTAGGAGCGGTAGTGCCGTGGGCTAAAGCCGATGTAGGCGCTATCGCTACCCAGTCATACGCCAATACCGCCTATGGTCCTGATGGGCTGTCGATGTTGGCTGAGGGCAAGACAGCCGAAGAGGTCATAGAATTACTCACCGGTCCTGATGAGGCAAGAGAACAGCGCCAGATAGGTATAGTCGATGCGCAGGGCCGGTCAGCCAGCTACACTGGCAGCGGCTGTTATCACTGGGCCGGCGGAATGTGTGGGCCGAATTTTGCGGCTCAAGGCAACATACTTGTCGGCGAAGCCACAGTCACTGCCCTGGCGGAGACATTTCAGCGATCAGCCGGGCCGCTCGGGCGACGGCTCGTTCTGGCGCTGGCGGCGGGCCAACGCGCCGGAGGGGATAGCCGTGGCAAGGAGTCGGCAGCTCTCGTGGTGGTACGACGCGGAGGCGGCTACGGCGGATTCAATGACCGCATGATCGATCTACGGGTGGACGATCATCCCGAGCCTATTCAAGAATTGGAGCGTCTTCTCACCCTCCATGAGCTGTATTTTCAGAAACCGGCGCCAGAGGACCTGATCCTTCTTGACGCGGAGCGTACACGGGAACTTCAAGCTCTGCTGATGCGTTCCGGAGACTATGACGGCCCATTCACCGCAGTTTTCGACGAGCGCACCTTTGCCGCCCTCGAGCGTTTCGGCGGCAGAGAGAATCTTGAAGAGCGTCTACTGCACGACCGAGCGGATGCGCGGATCGACCGGGCTGTGCTCGACTTTATGCACAATCGTCTCGACGAGAAAAGCTAGGCGGCGCCGAATTTGACTTACACATCACCATCCCTATCGGCTGCGGCTGTTGCAGGTACTCTTCGAAGCTCGCGCAACGAAGCGCGTGGCTCAAGCGCTTTATAGAGTAGAGGGCGAATGCACGATGGAGCCGGCGGATAGGCATTCAGAGTCAATCGATGTCAGTGGCATATTTTCTGCGCTCGGTACTACCGCTAAGCTGCTGCCGGCTGATCTGGAGGACTGAAACTTGCCCGGTCGGGCCAACGTACACTTAGCAGTGACGCCTAATGTTGCAAGTAATTTCCGAAAAATCTCAGCAGTCTCTAGCAGTATCTCGCGGTGCGAATCGGCCTCGGCAGAAAAAGCTAGTTGGGGAAGCACATATGGAGCTTGTCAGAAAATATCCTGTTCCGATTGCCGCTGGAGTCGCTGCAGTCATCGTCGTCTTCGCCTTCGTCGTCCTGGCTACGATATTCGGCTGGTGGCCGGTGGTGCTGGATATAGTGCTGGTCCTCGCCGCGCTTGTCTCGCTTGGACTGTTGGGGGCGCTTGTCTACGCGGTACTGTCGTTCACGCGTACCGCTTTGCAAATACGGAGCGAGCTCATGCCGGTGCTGGAGTCGCTCAAGACTACCAGTAACGCGGTGCGGGAAGGAGCCAAGACCGCTACTACTTTCGGCGTGAGTCCGGCGGTTCGGACCGCAAGCTTGCTAGCCAGCGCCGGCTCCTTCGCAACCGTGGTGCTGGGGCGTGGGCAGGTGCAGAAGCGGGCCGACCGGCGCCAGAAACGGCGAATGCAGCTCGAGCGTGAAATGGCAAAGGATGAGCTTAATGGTCATAGCTGAAGCGCCATGGTTGCATACGCTCGGTCAGATTGCCGGAGTCATACTCGTCCTGGAGCTGACCTTTGCTCTTATCATTACCTGTGCCTTCATGGTAGCTCTGGCCTTTGGTGCGCGCTGGCTCCACATGCACGCCATACCCCCGTTACGCGAGTACCTGCCACGAGCTGAACAGGCTATGACAGTTACTCAGCATGGTAGTGATTCACTCGTGCACGGCATCGCCGAATTCTACGGGCGGCGGCAGGCGGTAGAGACCGGCTTACGTGTACTCCTCTTTGGCAAGAACGACGCGGAGAGTTTCCGCGAAGAGCAGCGAATTTATGCTGACGAGGCGTTACAGCGTATAGAGCCGCCTGCCGGAGGCGTCCCTCTCCCCGGCACCGACGTTCCACCAGGCCAGATCAACGGAAACCAGCAGGATATTCCGGACGGGCGAGGCGAGGGTAATGCCAGTTGAGGCGAAACGCGATCACTGCACATGCCTTCTCTCGCCCGCTTGCTGGCATAGCATACTTAGGCCGAGAATGGCGATTGTTTCATCGTAACGCCAAACTGTATGTAATCTCCAATACCTTGCAAGCGGCGACTGCTGGGGCCATAGGTGTGCTGTACACTCTGTACCTTGCGTCGCTTGGCTACCGGACTGATTTTATCGGTCTAGCTTTGGTCGTTGCTACTATCGGTGGGGGACTAGGCATCATTCCAGCCAATCCACTGGTGCGGCGTCTGGGGTGGCGCCGCATGCTGATCTGGTCAGATCTGATCGGAGGGGTGGCTATTGCGGCGCAAATAGTAGTGCCGACCGTTCCAGTCATAATTGTCACGATGCTTGGGGTGGGAGCATCCGTGGCTATTGTTCTAGTCATTAATACTCCTCTGCTAGCGGCCTACAGCACTCCAGGTCAACGAACGCTGCTGTTCGGTATCAACAATTCCACCAATGTGCTCGCCGTCATCATCGGTACGCTTCTGGGCGGCATACTCCCGGGTTGGTTTCTGGAGAAGTCGGTACAGGGCTCCTCGCTGCTGAAATGGCTGCAGCCGGTGCTGGTAACAGGCGCAACGGCGCGCAGCTATGAGCTGGCACTCCTGGTTTCGGGGATCGTGGCGCTTCCTTCCATTATTCCAGTGTTCATGATGAAAGATGGTCCACGAGGATATGCTGGTAGCGTGCTGGCGCCGCCGCCGGATGTCAGCACTTCCGCTCCGAGCATCCCGGCCGAGAGAAGCTCGCGCACCGCTACTCCTGGGCCGCCTCACGGCTACGGCGCTGGCTGCGCACCGGCCGTGGGTACCTCTCGGGCGTGACTGGACGCTTCTCTGCTACTCAGGCAATCCTGGGACTCGGTGCCGGTCTCATTTTTCCCTACATCAGTTTGTACTTTGTCAATAGTCTCAAGACTACGGTGGCGTTCTACGGCATTCTGAGTGCGGCGCTCTCGCTGGTGGTTGCCGTGGCCTCGCTTCTTGCCGCACCTCTCGCGGCGAGGCTCGGAAACATACTCACGGCGGTCGCGGTTCAGCTTCTATCGATACCGTTCCTGGTCATGGTCGGGATCGTCCCCTGGTTGTGGCTCATCTCTCTGGCTTACATCGTACGCGGAGGGTTGATGGCTATCAATAATCCTCCGCTGCAGACCTTTCTCATGGATTCTGTACCCGCCGACAGGCGAGTGGTGGCCAGCAGCGTGTACAACGTGAGTTTTCAGGTAGCATGGGCTATTGGCGCGGGAGTGGGAGGCTGGCTCATCACCATAGTGGGCAGTCATCTACCGTTCTTGATAGCCGCGCCGTTCTACGCCACGAGCGCCATACTCATGGTGCTCTGGTTTCGCGGAAGCATTGGAGACGGTGCTTCCGCATCGTCCTAATTTTCCCGCGTGCCAAGGTCTCCATAGATATCGCCGCGGCGATTGGCGAGGGCTGGAATACGACGGCGTACGTCGCGTATCCGATCAAGATCGATATCCGCGACCACCACGGTGGGCTGGTCCGGTGCCTGTGCCACGATAGTGCCCCATGGATCGACGACCATGCTCCGACCGTAGGCGATACGCCGGGGAGGATAGTCACCATACTGTCCGGCTGCGACGAGGTAGCACCCGTTTTCGATGGCGCGAGCCCGTATCAGCGGCTCCCAGTGGTCGCGCCCGGTCTCCATCGTGAACGCTGCCGGCAGTAGGAATATCTCCGCTCCCCCAAGAGCCAGTGCGCGGAACAGCTCGGGAAATCGAAGGTCATAACAGGTGGCGAGACCAAGTTTCAACCCCTCGACTTCGGCTGTGACAACCGCGTTACCGGCCGCCACTGTGGCGGATTCCTGATAGGGTGCGGCGTTCTCGTCCGGCGTAGCGTCAAAGAGGTGCAACTTCCGGTAGGTAGTGATCAGCTGCCCATTCGGACCAAACAGCAGCGCAGTGTTATAGGGACGGGCGGTAGCGTCGCTGCCCTCCGGCAGCTCGAGAATACTTCCGCCGTGCAGCACCAGTTGGTAACGCTGGGCCAAAGCGGCCAGAAGCTCGCTAACCGGACCAGGAATGGGCTCGGCGTTGCCGCGGTTTCCCGCGCTTGGTCCCAGGTACGTCCAGAGCTCAGGTAGCACTACCAGCCGCGCCCCGGATTCGGCGGCGCGCGATATTCCCTCCTCGGCCGACGCGATATTAGCCGCCTTATCGTCTCGAGAATTCAATTGAACCGCCGCTACCCGTAGTTGCATTCTTCTGCCTCGTTTCGTTCCTGACTTCAATCTCGCTATCGCCTTCAGTCTGATACGTGCATAAAGCATAGCTCGGGCAACAAATCGCAAGCTCAGCAGTCGGATCGTGATGGGTGGCGGTAGCCTAAGGTAACTAGTTACCTTATGCTACCTTACGAGTACGCTGGGAGTAGGTGTAGGTATTGTCGATGCCGGCTCGGCGGTGGGAGTCACCGGCCACGAACAGCCGGCGCCAGCACTGGGGGTTGGAGTTGGCACAGTCGGCGCCGCGGCCGCGCCGCTACCGGCAGGGGTTGGAGTAGGCGTCATGGCTACTGGCGTTCCGTCGGTCTCATTGGTATTGGTTGATACTACCGTTTGGCATGAGATGGTGGGGACAGGCAGTGGGGTGCCTGGCTGAACACTGGTGACGGCTACTACATGGACAGGAACGGGTAGGGCGCCATATTTGAGCAGCGAAGCGAGGTGCTGGGCGTCGGCGATCGTCATATTCCCGCCGCTGATCTCGCCGATGCCGGTGATCTGGCTCTGGATAGTCGCCGATTCGATCACCTTGTTGTCCAGCGTGATGGTCAGATCATTGCCGATCGGAAGAGCCACGCCGCAAACGGCAGCCCCCTCGGCTGGAACGAGGGAAGCGCGTCCAGAGCCTGAAGAAAAATCTACTGAGTCAGGCCGGCGGCATCGTCGGTGCTATGCAACTGCGCTCGGACATAGCGGTGTATAGGAGGCAGATAGCGCCGATACAGTAGGTCAAACGCGGCTGGATCTACTTGCGCTGCGGTGACTTGAGCCAACTCGTCGGCGGCTTCTTCGGGCTCGGCGCTGGCGCGGCCCTTAGATTGCTATACACGCATCGGCTCTGCCGTTCCTTGATGCTGATCTCACGCTTACTCCCATGTTGCATATCGGCGCTGAAAACCCACGTTAGACGGTCGCTGATCATCACTCGCAAGTAATAACGCCGAACTTGCAAAACTGGGACAGGCAAAATGTCATACTGTCCTTTGGTTCAGTCACGAACATGCACCCTTGTACAAGCCGCGGCTCCGATTGCGTAGGGTAAGCTATGGGCAGAGAAGTGCTCGCCACATGCACACGATAAGCCGGAGGACTGGCGGCGTCGTTTGCCGCAGGCATGTACGAGACGCACGAGAATATATGACAGGCAAAAAGGTGAGCATGTATGACCGACACATCAACCCAGACAGCGCGAACGGCGCTCATTACCGGGGCCTCCCGAGGACTTGGCCTCGCACTCGCTCGTATGCTGGCAGCGGGCGGCTGGAACCTCATCATCGATGCGCGTGAGCCGGAGGGCCTGGAGGCGGCTCGGGCCGAGCTGGCCTCCAAGACGATGGTAGTGGCTGTTGCCGGCGATGTCTCAGACCCGGCTCATCGCCGGCGGTTGGCCGAGGCGGCCCGGTCCGCTGGGCACCTCGACGCCGTCGTCAACAATGCCAGTATCCTAGGGCCAAGTCCACAGCCCCTTCTGTTAGACTATCCGTTGGACGTCCTTTCGCAGGTGTATCTCACCAATACGCTTGCTCCACTGGCCCTGCTACAGGCGGTCAGTCCGTCATTGCGCGCCGGCGCCTGTATCGTCAACATAACCAGTGATGCCGGGGTCGAGCAGTACCCGGGCTGGGGAGGGTACGGGTCCAGCAAAGCGGCGCTCGAGCAGCTCTCAAACGTGCTGGCTGCTGAAAAGCCGGAGTGGCGCGTCTACTGGGTCGATCCAGGAGATATGCGTACCGCGCTGCACCAGCTGGCATTCCCCGGCGAAGACATCAGCGACCGACCTCTGCCTGAGGAGAGCGTTCCTGGAATAGTGACTCTCCTGGAAGGCAATCTCCCCAGCGGTCGCTACCGAGCACGTAAGCTGTCTGCCGGCGAACCGAGCGAGACCGGAACAGAAGTTAGGGAGTTGCGCGTCGCGCTTACCATAGATGATTTCGAGCCGGTACGGCGCATGTACCAGGATGGTCTGCATCTCGCAACCGTGAAGGCCTGGGATACTCCGGAGGGGCGAGGCATCATACTGGCTGCCGGACGCGGCACTATCGAACTCATAGACAGGGCGGACGCTGAATTTACCGATGATCAGGAGGCAGGTCGTCGTATATCGGGGCCGGTTCGACTGGCCTTGCAAGTGGACGACGTCGCTAAGACGGCCAAAGCCCTGGAAAACAGCGGCGCTACCGTCGTACACGGGCCGGTAACGACCTCATGGGGAAATCCCAGCCAACGAGTGCAAGCTCCCGACGGCATGCAGCTGACGATTTTCACGTCGCCGGAATCCGGTGAGGAATCATGATGCTATGACGAATTCGAATGTGGTACTAGACGGGCCCCTGGATTTTCATCTGCCGGCTGAGTTGGAAGCAAGCGAGCCTCCGGAAGCGCGCGGCCTGACACGGGACGAGGTTCGCCTCATGGTCTCGTATCTTAGCACCGGCCGGATAATCCATACCCAGTTCCGCGAAATCGACCGATATCTTGTTGCCGGTGACGTGCTGACGATCAATACCAGCGGCACGCGTAGCGCCGCTCTGCCGGGTTGGCGGTCCGACGGTACTCAGCTGGAAGTGCATCTCTCGACCCACCTACCTTCCGGGCGGTGGACCGTCGAGCTGCGAGCTTACGGCCAACGCGGCACCATACCTTTTGGTCAGGCCCGTGCGGGCGAGACGCTCCGTCTTCCAAAGGGGGGTACGGTGACCCTGGAAGCTCCGTACACCCGAGCGCACCCCGCCGTGGATCTGGCGATACCCGTACGGCTGTGGCTGGCGGCGCTTCATCTACCCTACCAGCTTGATACCTATCTGGCTGAGAACGGCTTTCCCATTCACTATGGCTATGTGCCGCGAAGTTGGCCCTCCAGTTATTACCAAACGGTATATGCCGATGAGATGGGAAGCGCCGAGATGCCGTCGGCCGGGAGGGCCTTTACCAGCCACCTGATGGAGGCGCTGGCAGACAAGGGAGTCCAGATTGCCCGGCTGGTACTGCACACCGGAGTTGCCAGCCTGGAGAATCATGAACCTCCCTATGAAGAGCCCTATCGAGTTCCCCTAGAGACAGCTCGCCTGATCAACCAGGCGCACCGAAGTGGACGGAGGGTCATCGCGGTAGGCACTACGGTGGTGCGTGCCCTCGAGACTGTGGCGGATAGTGCTGGCGTGGTCGTTGCCGGTGAGGGCTGGACCAATCTTGTAATTACTCCGGAGCGAGGACTCAAAGTCGTGGATGGTCTGCTGACCGGGTTACATGAGCCACGAGCCTCTCATCTCGCGATGTTGGAGGCATTGGCCGGACTCGATCACCTTGAGGCCACCTACAGAGAAGCTCTCAGTCACCGGTATCTGTGGCATGAGTTCGGCGACTTGCACCTCATCCTACCATGACTCCGGGCGACCTCACGCCTTTTCCGCCTTCGGCCGCCCCAAACCCATGCCGCGCTGATTGCCCTCCTAATAGCCATAGCCGTAGCCTGAGCCTGTTGTAGGTGACGGACTAGCGGAGGTTCCTCCGCTCCCGCTGCCTCCGATGGTGGAGAGGGTCGTTGTGGCTACGAAGAAGTTGTTGACGTTGTCCCCTGTGACCATGCCCGGCGTGGAATCGTTGGCGAAGGTATAGAGCGGATGGCCATTGTAGGTGACCTGCATACCGTTCGCGTCGTTAATGACGCCCAGTTTTCCCGGAAGATTCGCAGTGCTAGTGGGCGCTCCAGCCGGCGAGAGCATCGGCGGCCAGGCACTGGCGCAACCGTCCTCTGCCCGCTAAGGGCACGTCTACAACAGTCTTGAGACGTACCCGGCAGTGACGACAAAGTAGTGTACGGGCCGCGGTTACATCTACTGCCCGCCCAAGAGACGAAGGATTTAACGCTAGCTCATGCACCGCCTGGCTCGTGATACCGCGTGATACAATGTGGCAAGCTCGATTTGTCGACTTCGTTGGTGGTAAAGGCAGGCAAGAAATGCGCCATATCGCGATTCTCGCCGAAGGCAGCTTCAACTGGCAGGACGCGAAAACCGCTGTTGGCATACTACGATATAGTCCCGATATCGTCGTCGCTGTCATCGATAGCGCAAACGCCGGACGAGAGGCGGACCAGGTCCTCGGCGACGTCGGCGGCCTAGGTAGTGGAGTGCCGGTAGTCTCTGATGTATCCGCTGCGCTCCGCTACGGTCCAGACACGGTGGTTATTGGTATCGCACCCATCGGCGGGCAATTGCCGGGCGCATGGAAAGCCCAATTGCTGGCGGCCATGGACGCTGGCCTCAATATCATCAGCGGCCTACACCACTTCCTGTCCGACGATCCGGAGTTGGTCGCGGCGGCAGACCGGAATGGAGTAAGCATCTGGGATGTCCGCCGCCCACCGGACGATCTGGCGATGCGCATATGTCAGGGGCTCGCTCATCGGCCCGGCAGCAGGGTCGTGCATTTTACCGGCACCGACTGCAACGTGGGCAAAATGACGGTGGCGCTTGAATGTACCCGCGAAGCCCAGCGGCGCGGGTTGGCGGCGGCATTTGCCGCGACCGGGCAGACCGGCATCATGATAGAGGGAAGTGGTATACCTGCCGATCGCTTTATTAGCGATTTCCTCGCCGGAGGTGTGGAGGGCATGGTACTCGACCTCACGGATCGATTTGACTGGGTATTTGTAGAGGGCCAGGGATCGCTCATCCATCCCGCGTACTCGGCGGTTACCCTGGGTCTTTTGCATGGAGCCTTGCCCGATCTGCTGGTTCTCTGCCATGAGGCCGGACGCCGCAATATCCGGCATTATGACGTCCCTATACCTCCTCTGTCTCGTGTACGCGCGATCTATGAAGAGGCGGCTGCCTGGCGTAGATCCGCGCCCACCGTTGCCTTGGCTCTGAACACCCAGCAGTTGAGCAACGAAGAAGCACTCGCGGCCATCTACGAGGCGGAGAAAGAGACAGGATTGCCGGCCACCGACCCGGTACGTTACGGGGCGTCTCGACTTATTGACGCGCTGATGGCTGCGGTGACTCAGTCTGAGGTACCCCAGTTGTGATGACGGCGACGGCGGACCGAATGCAATTGCATACTTCACCGCTGGACCTCGCGTTGCGGCGGCCATTTACCATTTCTCGCGGCACCCAGCTCTCTGCTCGGAATGTACTCGTCGAGATACAGCACGGCGGACTGCGCGGGATAGGAGAGGCGGCGCCGGACAGCAGCGGTTACTACGGAGAAACGCAGCAAACCATGCAGGCGGCACTCTCCGAGTTTTCCCAGGTACTGGGTGATGATCCGCTACTGCTGGAAGACTCCCTGTCGGCGTTGGACAGACGATTGTACCACGGTCATGGGGCGGCGAAATCTGGAGTGGATATGGCGTTGTACGACCTCGCTGGCAAATGCCTGGGGATTCCGCTCTACCGGCTCTTCGGTCTGAATCCAGCCGCCGCGCCGCTTTCATCTTTCACCGTCTCGATCGATACTCCAGCGGAGATGGCCCGGCAGGCCGCCGCCTCCAACTATCCAATTCTCAAAGTGAAGTTAGGTACCGGCAAAGACATTGAGATTGTGGCCGCCATTCGCGCAGCGAGCACGGCAGTACTGCGTGTAGACGCGAATGCAGCGTGGAGCCCCAAAGAAGCAATACGGACGATTGAGGCGCTCGCGCCATATGGCATTGAGCTGGTGGAACAACCGGTAGCCGCGGAGGACTTAGAAGGCCTTCGGCTGGTCAAGGACCATAGCCCGATCCCGGTCATTGCCGACGAGAGCTGCCGAACCGCCGACGACATTGCACAGATAGCCAGCTGCGTAGACGGCATCAACATCAAGCTGGCAAAGTGTGGTGGGTTGCGGAACGCGCTCAAGATGATTCATGTAGCTCGGGCCTATCACCTCAAAATCATGCTCGGCTGCATGGTTTCCAGCTCACTTGCGATAACCGCCGCCGCCCACCTGAGCCCGTTAGTAGACTATGCTGATTTGGATGGTGCGCTGCTCCTGCAGGATGACCCTTTCGAAGGCGTACGTTTCCAGGAGGGAAGGATCGTTCTGCCTGAAGATCCGGGCCTTGGCGTACGCACTTCCCCCCGACTACCAGCGAGTTAGAGGGCAATTAGCACCGTTACTATGTACAGAGGAGAGACGTATGGAGCTCAGCTACCAGGAGGCATTAGCCCTCTTGAGAGAGCATACCAAGAATGAGAGTCTCGTCAAGCATGCTATGGCAGTGGCGGCGGCTCTGCGCGCGTACGCCCGAAAATTCGGCGAGGATGAGGTCAAGTGGAGCGTTACTGGTTTGTTACATGACCTGGACTATGAAGAGTATCCTACGCTTGAGGAGCACACGCTGGTTACCGCCCGCTGGCTTCGGGACCGTGGGTATCCTGAGGATCTGATCACGGCGATTGTTGCTCACAATGATGTACACGGCGTTCTTCGTGACAGCTTGCTTGCGCATACTCTCTTCGCTTGCGATGAGTTGACCGGTCTCATAACCGCCACTGCTTTGGTCCGTCCGGATAGGTCAATTATCGGTCTTCCGACAAGCGCCGTCCGCAAGAAGATGAAGGATAAAGCCTTCGCCCGCGGAGTCAATCGAGATGACGTCATCAAGGGCGCCGAGGAGTTGGAGCTGGATCTAGACGCGCATATTGGGTTTGTCATTGCCGCCATGTCTGAAGAAGCCCAGGCTCTCGGGTTGGCGGGCTTCACACCCTAGATAGCTTTCGATAGATAGCTTGGCTTGGCCGAGCGCTGGGAAAGGGAAGTCGAGATGCGGCCGTCAGTTGAGAAGGTGGCGAAGGCGCTAAGCGGTGCTGGTATCAGTGTTGAGATACGGGAATTTGCCGAAAGCACGCGCACAGCCGAAGAGGCTGCAGCAGCTATTGGCGTCTCGGTGGGCCAGATTGTGAAATCGCTGGTATTTCTCGCCGGAGATCAGCCAATTCTTGCCCTGGTCTCTGGCGAGAGTAGAGCCAGCACCCAGAAACTGGCGGAGCTGACGGGGCGCGCTATAGCGCGCCCCGACGCCGATACGGTGCGGCGGCTCACCGGGTTCGCGATCGGTGGAATACCGCCGATTGGCCATACGCTCCAGCTGCTGACGTTCTGTGATCCGACTCTTCTGCAGTACCAGACGGTATGGGCGGCTGCCGGCACACACAACTCGGTATTCGCCCTCTCCCCATCCCAACTGGTATCGCTTACTCAGGCGCAAATAGTCGACATCTGCGTGTGAATTTTAGCGCCTAGCCAGGATCTTCGAGCCTGGCGGTCGGCTCGGATTGCACCAGCACAACCGTCTTGTTGCGGAAGATGAGATGATTCGGCTCCCGCAGCTCGACTGCAAGAGAGTCGCCCGGCTTGATGAGTCCGCGCAGCACTCCCTCCGCCAGGCGGTCCTCCAGCAAATTCTGGACAACTCTTCGCAGTGGCCGCGCGCCAAATTCTCGGTCATATCCGGCGTCGGCAAGGAATGATTTCGCCTCGGGAGAAATGTGCAGCTCCACCAGTTGTTCACCAAGCCGCGCCTGAACCTGGGCTAGCATCAGCTCGAGGATAGCCCTGACCTGCGCGCGCGCCAGCGAATGAAACACGACAATGTCGTCTACCCGGTTCAAGAACTCAGGGCGAAACATTTCGTGTATGCGAGAGAGGACGATCTCGCGCATCCGGTCATATTCGATCTGATCCTCCTGCTCCGCCTGACTAGACCCCTGGAACCCCAGGTGCCCGCTTCGCGCAAGCTCTTCAGCGCCGACGTTTGACGTCATAATGACCAGGGTATGCCGGAAGCTGACTTCACGACCCTTGGCATCGGCGAGCCTCCCTTCTTCCAGTACCTGAAGCAGAAGATCGAAGACTTTTGGATGGGCCTTCTCTACCTCGTCAAAGAGAACCACGCTATAGGGGCGGCGCTTTACTGCCTCGGTCAGCTGTCCAGCCTGATCATAGCCGATGTATCCCGGAGGCGCTCCAACCAGCCGAGCGGAGTTATGAGCCTCCATGAATTCTGACATATCTAGCTTGATCAATGCATCTTCGCTCCCAAAAAGCGAGGCGGCAAGTGCGCGAGCGAGCTCGGTCTTGCCGACTCCGGTGGGGCCAACGAAGATGAATGAACCTATTGGTCTCTTTTGATCACGTAGGTGAGCGTGCGATCGGCGTATTGCGCGCGCCACCAGCGCCACCGCTTCGTCTTGACCCACCACTCGCTGGTGTAGCTTATCTTCCAGGTGAAGCAGGCGCTTCGATTCCTCCAAAGAGACCTGCGTAGCAGGAATTCCAGTCCACATGACGACGAGCTCGGCGATCTCACGCTCGGTCAGCTCTGGGAGATCCAGAGCTCCCCGTAGCTGGGACCAGGAGTCTTCCTTTTGGACTATCTCTTTGTGCAGCGTGATTTCTCTATCACGCAGAAGCGCTGCCCGTGCATAGCTGCGTACACTTACTGCGGCGTCTTTTTGTTCCTGGATGTCGCGCAGCTGAGACTGCAACGTTCTGACGTCGGACGGAAGCACCGATCGCTCGACCCGGAGGCGTGCCGCCGCTTCATCGATCAAGTCGATGGCCTTGTCGGGAAGAAATCGAGTTGGTATATACTGTTCGGCGAGTCTAGCCGCCGCTGCAATCGCACCATCGGTGATACGGATGCGGTGAAAGCTCTCGTAACGGGGGCGCAGGACCCGCAACGTGCGCGTGGTTTCGTCTACCGTCATCTCCCGTATCAATACCGGTTGAAAACGGCGCTCGAGAGCCGGATCCTTCTCGATAGATTTGCGGTAGTCATCCAGCGTTGTCGCGCCCATGCATTGAAACTCACCTCGTGCCAGCATCGGCTTGAGCAGGTTGCCAGCATCGATTGAGCCCTCGGCCACTCCAGCGCCAACCAATGCCTGGAGCTCGTCGACAAATACGATCACGTTCTTGGCCTCGACAATTTCATCGAGTATCCGCTTAAGGCGTTCCTCGAAGTCACCGCGATACTTCGTACCAACAGTCAATAAACCACTGTCGAGTGAAACGATTCGCTTGCCCTTGAGTGCATCCGGCACGTTGCCGTCGACCATGCGCTGGGCTAATCCTTCGGCGATGGCGGTCTTGCCTACCCCAGCGTCTCCGACCAACACCGGATTATTTTTCCCCCGCCGAGAAAGGATTTGCATCGCTCGCTCGATCTCCTCCTCGCGCCCGACGACCGGATCGAGCTGACCTGCCAGTGCGGCGCTGGTGAGGTCGCGACTCACCGTGTTGAGTGTGGGAGTCATGATGAATCGGGCTTGATGCTCAACCCCAAATGTGCTGACTTCTGTTCCGGTTCGCTGCAGAGACTGGATCTGTGATCGTATCAATTCCAGCGTCACGCCGAAGCTTTCCAGCACGCCGGCGGCAATTCCCTCACCGTCACACAGCATTCCGATCAACAGATGATCAGTGCCGACTTCCAGGGCCCCCTGGCGGCGGGCTTCCTGCTCGGCGACGTCAAGAGCATGCCGCGCTGCCACGCTCAGCGCAGGTTCAGACTGTATCGACCGATTGCCCTTACCAATGACAAACTCCAGCGCCTGGTGCAGGCGGGCAGCGTTTACTCCCAGCGAGGCCAGTAGGGCGCCTACCCCAGGGTCGCTGGCCTCAAGAAGTCCACACAGCAGGTGTTCGGTGCAGATTGTTTTATGGTTTAAGCGCAGCGCAACCTCGCGAGCCTGCGAAAGCGATCGTCGGGCGTCCGCGCTATATCGATCAAAGTGTCTCATAGTGGCCTCTCTTCTTTTACCGGCATCATTCCTCATCTTCTGACCGCCTGGGTAAGACCCATATTCGCGTCGAGCTCAATGAAGATGTGCCGATACAAAAGAAAAAGCAAAGAGTATGCCACCTTGTGCTGATGAGTATGTGTAAATTGCTGGGAGAACGGTTAGTTATGGACCTTAAAGACTGCCGGTGTTGATCGATAGACCGCCATCAATGACATAAGTAGCGCCGGTAATATATGCGGCGGCGTCGCCGGCGAGGTAGAGCGCCAGCGCGGCGACCTCCTCGGGTCGAGCCATGCGGTGCTCTGGGATCTCCTGGAGCAGCGCCGCCAGCTTCTCGGGATCGGCCTCTACATCGGCGTCAATCGGCGTGTCGACGGCGCCTGGAGCGATATTATTGACGGTTATGTTGTAAGGCGCCAGCTCAAGGCTGATGGTACGTGTCAGCATTCGCATGCCGCCTTTGGCGCAGCAGTACGGCACATTCTGGGGCATCGGAAGATCCTCGTGCACGGACGAGATATTGATGATTCGTCCAGGGGTTTCCCGTTTGACCATCTCACGCGCCGCCGCCTGGGCGCAGAAAAACGCGCCTTTCAAATCCACACCCAGCACTCGGTCAAACTGGCCTTCGGTCACATCGAGGAACGGGCTGTGTATCTCCATGCCAGCATTGTTGACCAGAATATCGAGACGGTTAAACTGTTGGAGTGTCTCCGAGATCAGCCCCATGGCTTGCTCATACTGCGCAATATCCGCCTGCAAGACCAGGCCATTGCCCCGCTGTTGCTGAACGAGATGGAGCACATCGTCCGCCTTGTCTTTGGCTTGCGCGTAGTGTATAACCACGGTTGCTCCTTCCGCCGCTAGCTGCAGAGCGATGGCGCGTCCGATACCGCTATCGGCGCCGGTCACAATCGCAACCTTTGACTCTAACTGTCCCATCGTAGATGTTCCTTCCTGGTTCTAAACATGGTCGCTTGAGAAAGTCACTGCGCTCGCTCGACTCATTATAATGCTCGATGATGCTCGGTCACAACGGGAGGCTAATGCTCACGGGTGATACGAATGTCTCCAGTTTGAAGAAGCGATTCAAGGTGATCTACCAGGTGGCGGCGACGCCGCTGACGTATACTGTGGTAGGCTACCTTAAACGGCACGAGGGGCTTGATCCATCTGATTATCGCACCAACTTTTTTTGCCCCATTGCCCTGCACGGCGCAGGGCGCATGCGTAAGCGGTTGTACAGCGTGGACGCCGTGTTACGGCATGGGCAAGTAGCGCCATGTGCCGCCAGGCTGGTACAAGGAGATGCCGAAGTTATGACAGATTCTGAGAGAGGCGGGCCAATCGACGACTACGTGCACCTGCGGATGGAGCGTCACGGCTTTGCTGCTTTCGTCACGCTTGGCCGCCCCGAAGTCCATAATGCCTTTAACGCCCGGATGATACGCGAGCTACAGACTGCCTTTGAGACCTTGGACAACGACGATGATATACGAGCAGTGGTTCTCGCGGGAGATGGGCCTAGCTTCTGTGCCGGAGCTGATCTCAACTGGATGCGTTCTAGTCTCGGCTTTGACCACGAAGAAAACGTTGCCGATGCGCTACGGATGGCCGATATGTTCCATTCTATCGACACCTGCCGCCATCCAGTCATCGGCAAGCTGCACGGCGCGGCTCTAGGAGGCGGCACCGGTCTTGCCGCGGTCTGCGATATTGCCATCGCCGCCGAGGGCACTCGCTTTGGCTTTACCGAAGCTCGTCTGGGTATATCGCCAGCGATTATTTCACCGTTTGTCTTAAGGAAAATCGGTCAAAGCCATGCCCGCGCACTCTTCGTAACCGCCGAGCGATTCGATACGTCACGCGCGCTGGCCATCGGCCTCATCCATCAGGTTGTTCCTGCGGATGAACTTGACGAGGCGGTCCTCACAACGCTTCGGCACATAGGAAAGAACGGCCCAGCTGGAGTACGCGCCGCCAAACTCATGGCGCGTACAGTTCCACTTCTGGGGGAGTCGGAGGCGCGCGCAACCACAGCCGCGACCATTGCTGGACTGCGCGTGGGAGCTGAGGGACAGGAAGGCATTCGCGCGTTTCTCGAGAAACGCAGCGCCTCGTGGGTGAGTGAGGATGTTTGAGTCGGTACTGATTGCCAACCGCGGCGAAATCGCGGTGCGAATTATGGCGACCTGCCAGGAAATGGGAATCCGCACAATTGCGGTCTACTCACGTGCCGATGTTGACGCCCTTCATGTCCGCCGTTCGGATGTCGCCTATCCCATTGGAGGCGCTCCGGCGCTCGAAAGCTACCTCAATATTCCCGCGATCATCGAGGTGGCGCGCCGCAGTGGGGCTTCCGCTATACATCCGGGATACGGATTCTTGGCTGAGAATGCTGAGTTTGCAGAGGCTTGCGCAGCCGCCGACGTTGTCTTTATTGGGCCGCCGCCTGAGGCCATTAGACTCATGGGCTTGAAGACCGCGGCGAAGCGTATGGTCGAGCAGGCCGGAGTACCCACTGTGCCTGGGTATTCCGGAGAGCAGGGTGATCTAGGGCGTATGCAGCGTGAAGCTGCCCGCCTGGGCTATCCGGTCATGATTAAGGCATCGGCCGGTGGCGGCGGCAAGGGGATGCGTGTGGTCGAGACCCGCGAGGATCTCGCTGTGGCTCTGGCCGCGGCTCGGCGCGAGGCGCAGGCGGCTTTCGGAGACGATAGTGTCTTCCTCGAGAAGCTGGTGGTGGCACCGCGGCATGTGGAATTCCAGATTCTTGCTGACCATTATGGAGACACGGTTCATCTGGGAGAGCGTGAATGCTCGATTCAGCGGAGACACCAGAAGATCATCGAGGAGAGCCCTTGTACTGCTCTCTCGCAGGAACTGCGCGATGAAATGGGCCTGGCGGCAATCAAGGCGGCGCAGTCGGTCGGCTATGTCAATGCAGGAACCTGCGAATTCTTGCTGGATGATCAAGATCGTTTCTACTTTTTGGAGATGAATACCCGGCTGCAGGTTGAGCACCCAGTCACAGAACTGGTAACTGGGTTGGATCTGGTTCGGCTGCAACTGGCGATCGCCGCCGGCGAGAGATTGCCGTTTCACCAAGATGACATCACGTCGCGAGGACATGCCATCGAGGCGCGTTTGTATGCTGAGGACCCGAGTAATAACTATCTGCCGTCTACCGGTCGCTATCTTGCTTCCAGGTGCCGCAGGCCCCCGGTGTACGAGTTGACGCCGGAGTTGCCAGTGGCGACATCATTTCGGTGCACTACGATCCAATGCTTGCCAAACTTGTCGTCTACGGCGCCAACCGATCCGCGGCCATTGAGCGCCTGCGCTGGGCCCTGGACCGTTGTGCAGTACTCGGAGTCGCAACCAATTTACCGCTGCTCCAAGCCATCGCGGGCGATGCCGATTTTCTTGCCGGCAATACGACGACCGCGTATCTCTCCGCTCACTCCTTCCCGGGCCTGGTGACGCCGCCCGCCGCTACACCCCTCGTCCTGGTCGCCGCTGCCCTGTGGGAGACGCTCTCCCGGCAGCGGGAGGGATCCTCGGCGCCACGACCGGATAAGGGGTTTCGCCCTTACAACCCGTGGACACATGCCGCAGTCAGCAGTGGCCAAGAAAGTCGCGCGTTCCGTTATCAGCATGGAATGGGGGAGTCTATCGTTGTGCTTACCCCTGATCGGGCGGGGGAGGGATATGCCGCGACCGTCAACGACGAGCCGTTCCAACCCTGGCGACAGCGTCGGCGCGAGCCTTGATTCCAATGACGTGCTCACACTACGGCTGGGTGCTCTCCGAAGACCGGTGGTGGTGGCACGGCGCGGCCGTGAGTTGCTGATACACTATAGCGGAGAGAATTACACGGTCTCCAAGCCGCGTCCATTGGATGTCGACTCTGTGGATGCTGTAAGCAGGCAAGTGGAAGGACGCCTTACACTTGTCGCTCCTATGGCGGGAACCCTAATAAGAGTTCAGGTGAAAGAAGGTGATACGGTGACCGCCAATCAGCCGCTAGTTATACTGGGGGCCATGAAGATGGAACATTCCATCAGCGCTCCCCATGCGGGTCGAATTGTCCGGGTCTCGCACGCAGCCGGGGATGTGGTTCCGGGTGGCGAGACGCTTGTCGAGCTGGAGACCGGTACAGTGGAACAGGACCACCACGAGGACTAAAAGGCAGAGCTATTCGATGGAGACCGCTAACGTATCTGGCCATCTACCGACCTACGTGACCATTGTGGAGGTCGGTCCGCGCGATGGCCTGCAGAACGAAGCTGGGGTTGTTTCTACCGCCGATAAGATTGGCTTTATTGACCGCTTGAGCGAGGCCGGCTTTGCTGCAATCGAGGTCACTTCATTTGTGAGCCCTAAAGCGATTCCCCAGCTAAGCGATGCCGAGGAGGTCATGGCTGGAATTGCTCGAAGACCGGGCACCCGCTACATGGCTTTGGTGCCAAATCGACGAGGAATGGAACGGGCTCTTTCTGCCCGTCTGGATGAGGTAGCGGTGTTCACCGGCGCCTCGGAGACGTTTGTCCAGCACAATATAAGGACGACGATCACAGGCAGCATCGAAAACTTTCGCCCGGTGGTCGAGATGGCGCATGCGGTCGGCATACGCGTCCGGGGGTATGTCTCGACTGCGTTCGGCTGTCCCTATGAAGGACCTGTCGCTCCAGGGGCGGTGCTTGATGTGACAGCAAGGCTTGCTGGTCTCGGCGTTGATGAGGTCTCCATTGGAGATACCATCGGAGTAGCCACCCCCAACCAGGTTGGTGAACTGGTGCGGGAGTTGGGCGATGTGGTCCCGTTGGCCCGTGTGGCCATGCACTTTCATGATACCCGCGGTACCGCACTCGCCAATGCGCTGGCGGCGCTGGAGCACGGCATTTCCATCTTTGACAGTTCGGCAGGGGGATTGGGCGGGTGCCCCTATGCGCCGGGAGCCACGGGGAATCTTGCCACTGAGGATCTAGTCTATATGCTCAACGGCATGCATATTCACACTGGCGTAGATCTGGACCGCGTTGTTGCCGCCAGTCGCTTCCTCTCGAAGGTTCGGCGAGCATTGCCTACCAGCCGCTATTTTTCTGCCGCCATAGCGCTGGAAGCTGGCGGCGAGGAGTAGCCTGTTGGTCCCCTTTTACTGGTGTGAACGTTGCGGGTAGGGGCCAGGAAAGTCTATTCTGCCTCTGGAGACGAAGCCAGGACCGCTGCAGAAGTGATGAGGTCGCCCGAGGTATCGGGTTGTAGCAGATGAGAAGGTGGGACCGCTATGAGCCAGCAGAAGTCAAGACGAACTCGCGCGCAAGGAGAGAATTGGCGCGAGACCGTGGTGCTGCCGCTGGTTACCTTGCCGACGTTGCCCGCGGTCCAAGTGCCGCGGCAGCAGGATAGTGCCGACCTCGCCTTTTTAGGTGATGACGATGATCCCGAGTATCTCGAGCTTGGGGACTTAGATGTCTCGAATCAAGTGGTTACTGAACACTCGCCCCGCGCGCGCGCGCGTGCCGTCGCTCGGCCGCTGCAAGCGCAGGAGACCTCGGAGGTAGAGATTGGGTCGGCTCGAGCGGCACGTCAGTATAACCGAAATCCTCATCCTTTTGAAGTAATGCTGGTTCCCGGACGTAATTTGAGCCATCGACTGCCTCCCGGTGTACGTGACCAGATGAATCGTGCGATCGATCAACTGGAGGTTGTTCGCCGAAATAAGACACTTCTCGTGGTGCTGGCGCTGGTAGTGGTGCTGACCAGTACGCTGGTGGCGGTCTCAAACACGACTCCGGTATTTTCAGATATTAATCAGACAGCTTGGGAGACTCTCAGTGGCTCGGCTCCCGCACCAACCCCGACGCCGATTCCCGCTCCCGACATTACAGCGGCCGGCCACTATGTCGCCAAGTATGGATTTGACTATCCAGCTAATTCCCAGACCTCTGCCGTCGGATGAACGTGCGCGGATTGTGTATATGATGCCTTTCGCCTATCGGGCAGCGGCCGCTTACGATCAGCGGTACCACAACAGCATTGAGCCGGAGATGCTGGTTTGGTGGACACATGCGGAGGGCATTGGCGCGCGGATCAATTACAGCAACTGTGCTAACGATGGAACGCGCCCAGGGACAACATACTTTACCGATATCGAGAACTGCCCCGAGTCAAATTTCTGGCAGCTGGGATATGGTAACCAGTTCTCGGTGATCTACGTGCTGAAAAACGCATTCACCGATTTGTACGGCGATCCAAATAATGTCTCACTGGTGCAGAAGGTAGGTCAGAAGGTACTGGACTATGATCAGAGTCAGGGAACAGTTCCAGTGTGTGGGGGCTACTCATGCGTCTTCCCCAAATTGACTATTGATCAGATCATGTCCGGCATAGACGAGACATCAGGAGTCCTTACGGCGGACAATTGGTGGGCATCCGTGCTCTCCCGCGACCCCGCTATTAATTGCTATATGATTGCCCAGGCCCTGAGCTTCTTCAATCACGCGGCGACACTGAACTGGGTAGGCTGCTACTATTACGAGCCGTGTTGGGGCTACGAATCTAATCGCCTCGGCGACATTTTAACTGCATGGTCCGGATTGCGCCAGGCGGCCCATCTCTGATGCCGTTTCCCAACCAACCTCCGCGAGCTCCGGTAGGAGAGCTGACTGGCGCAAAGTTTCGTCTACCCCTACCCGCGACCGTCCGCGCTTCTGCGGCGCTGATTCTATAGTAGTTGCCCTCGATAGCAGGCTCGATCTGTCCATTCTCTATGGCCTGGCAGAGATCGGCTATGCGCAATGTCTCCTTACCAGATTTCGGACTTCCGTTGAATGCTCCCATTGATACGCTCCACTATGCCGATGCTATGGTGACGAACCGCTCTTCGCCGGGCCCGTACACGATAAAATACATTTCAGCGAGAGACCTAGCAACTTCTATGCCAGCCGAGCGTGGTGGCGTCCTTGACTTGTTGCCTCCAGTCTAGTCACGGCAATCAGTCGAATTAACCTCCCCCAGGGGCGAGGCCGAAGTGGACGGCGTCGCAAGAAACTCTTCCATGGCAGCGCGTAGGGCCTGCGTTCCCACTCCCCGCCCCTCGGAGAGCGTCTGCAGCAGCTCAGCTCTACGTGATAGCTCCTGGGAAAATTCAGTGTCATCGATACCCAGTATGCTGGCGAGCTCAGCGAGTGCGCCCGGCGCCGGAGGGACGAAGGCATCGGTTTCGGCATCCCAGCTCACTAGGGGCAAGAGCTCCACTTGTTTCCCCTCCGGCTCGCCAGCTGCCGTCTCTTGAGCCGGACGTAGGTAATTCACGGTAAGAAACCGGCGACGAGGCGGCCAAAGCCTGCCTACCAGCCCAATATTTACAATGACTCCTAGTCGCTGGATGTCTGATGTCGGAACTTTGAGGTCGTGCCGCAACATGTCGAGAACGTCGTCAACGGTATCCGCATGACATGAGGTTGCGATGGCATATCCCTGCTGGGGCAGCTTCAGCAGACGTCGAGCCACCCTGCCCCACATGTAGATAGGCAAGTGATTACTGACTTCGTTGGCCAAGACGCAGGTGGTCTCTGGCTGCACTTCGCTGGTAAACTCGAACTCCTCATACATTCCAACCGTGTACACCAATGTAGACCCGGCCGGCAGGAAACCGAGCAAGGCATTCAATGTGGTGGTCTTGCCGACGCCGGGTGTCGGGTCAGTAGGGCCGGAGACTATAAACGAGCGGTGATGCTCAACTATAAGCCAGAGCAGCGCCGCGGTCGGAGCATCAAGGCTGCCTAGCGCGATCAACTGGGCTGCGGAGAGCGGGGCACCTGATTCGTAGTGCCACATCCGACGATGGTAAGAACTGCGCGGATCAAACATCGGTTACCTCGCTCTCTCTTCGCTTGCCGCTAGTAGGATGTATAGGGGCGACGCGCTCAGGTGACATCTTCGGAAAGCGCCGGCTCGACCGCCGTATCGCTCCGCGTAGCTGCTTCCCGCGTTTCCCGCGCCTTCTGCGGAGCGGGCAACGGTGAGAGCCACTCTGGTAGCGCGTTCCAGTTGAGAGCCAGCAGATGTGGCTCACCCTCCAGTGGAAACGCCAGTGCGCTAATGGATGCGTTCCCAATCATCAAGAAGCGCGCTCGCTCCGACTCCAGGCCAGTGTAATGCGCAAGCATTAATTTGATGACGTCTGCGTGCGCTACTATTACGACATACTGGCCCAGCGACGTGTCCTTGCGAGCTTCCTCGATGACAGAAACCGCTCGGTTTTGTAAGGCGAGAAAGCTCTCCACACCTTCGGGGGCAGTGTTCGGATGTTCCACAAACGCACGCCACTGCGCATCGGTCTTGTTGAGATCCTCTACTTTCTGCCCCGACCAGGGCCCGACGTCAAGGTCCATAAGACGAGGATCCAAACGCACTGGTAGTGCCCAGCCCCGCGCGATGATGTCTGCAGTGTCCCGCGCCCGCTCTAAGGGACTGGCTATCACTGCGCCAAGCGGTAGCGATGCGAGCGCTACGGCGGCACGCTGAGCCTGGATCCGGCCCTCATCCGTCAGCGGGACGCCGGGGAGCTGGCCAGGAAGCCGTCCTTCGAGGTTGAAAGTGGTCTGTCCATGCCGGACTAACAAAAACAAGCGCGCTGGCTTGTCGTCTCGCTTCGCCGGGCGGTCGGAAGCTGAAGCTCCGTCGCGGAGGTTGCCTGCCGGCGGCTCCGCGCCTTGTCGCATGCCAGAATCTTCTGTCATTTTCATGAGCCAATTCGCAAAGCCGCGTCTGGTGCGCGGAACCCACGAGGCGGCGAGCCCAATCCGCATATACCACCATACGGTGGGAATCGCCGCGAGGACGTTGTACATGAGCTGTTGTATGTTCGCTCCTCTTCTAGCGATTATTGTACCAGCGCCGCCAATTCTCTGGCTAGCATGACTACTCTAAAGCGGCTAAAGTCTGGAATTCAGTTTCCTTTGTGGCATACTGAGGGGACACAAGTACGAGAGAACACGTGAGAAAGAGAGTCACTTCATGACACAGCGAGCAGTACTGCAGGTAGCGCGGCGCGAACTCCTGGGGAAAGCGGTTAAAGCTCTTCGCCATGATGGAATACTTCCGGGAAATCTCTATGGCAAGGGGAAACCGTCCCAGCCAGTTCAGCTGGATGCGCGTGAGTTTGGCAAGTTCATTGTCAGTCATGGTCCCGCGACGCTCATCGAGCTCCATATCGACGGTGACAAGCGGGGGGAGACGGTGATGATTCAGCAAGTGCAGCGCGAGGCTGTCTCACACAGCGTACAGCACGTGGACTTCCTCTCCATGCAAATGTCTAAGCCGTTCCGATTGCATGTTCCCATTCGCCTCGAAGGCGAGGCCCCAGCTGTCAAGCGCGATAATGGTGTGCTGCTGCATGTTTTGGAATCAGTCGAAGTCGAGGCTCTCCCGGCCAACCTGCCCGAGTCACTTACTCTTGAGATCGGCGACATGGACGAACTGAAATCGACTCGTCATGTTCGCGACTTGCGAGTACCTGAGCGGCGTTTCAGTACTGACCTCGCCCGACGAGGTTGTGGTGAAGGTCGATCAGCCGCGCACGCTCGAAGCGGTGGCCGAAGCAACACCAGCTGAGGCTCCAGCTGGCGGAGCCGAGGCTTCGGGGGCCGGTTCCTCGTCAGCTGAAGAGTGATGACGTCGATACTCGCCTATGTCGGGAGCTCGGTAGCGGGCTTCTGCGTGGGAGCCGCGGTTAACGTCCTTGCCGACAGAGTCTCCGATGATGAATGCACCTATCCGCCGGGCAGCTGCCCGGCCTGCGGTGCGGCACTACCTGCCATGCGACTGGTCCCACTCGCCGGCTTCTGGAGAGCGAGCCGGCGCTGTCCCATCTGCGGCAAGTGCGCCTCGCTGCGAGCGCCGGCCGCGGGCGCGGTGCTGGCAATCACCTATCCCTTGCTTCTCGGCCGTGTTCTGACCTCCGAGAGCTCGCTGCACCTGCCAGTGGCGGCCGTCTTTCTCATTGAAGCAGTTGCCGCCGCCTTATTGGCGTTCATCTTCGCCGTTGACCTCGAGCATAAGCTTGTACTGGATGTCTCGGTGTATCCGGCGATTCTTGCCATTCTAGTCATTGCGGCGCTGGTCGATCACCGGGCTTTCTCCAGTATGCTCATTGGACTTGCGCTCTATGGCGGGCTCTTCCTGTTCTTATACGGTCTGGGATATCTTCTCTACCGTACTGAAGCCCTTGGTCTCGGAGATGTCAAGCTGGCGATACTGATCGGCCTGCTGGTAGGCTGGCCTGCCGTTACGCAGGCGCTGGTGCTGGGCGCGGCCTTTGGCGCCGCCGTTAGCCTATTGCTGCTAGGACTCGGGGTGGCAGGACGCCATACCTATATACCCTATGGGATTTTCATGGCAAGCGGTGCGGTGCTCGCGCTCTTGCTCACTACCCCATATTGGTAAGATCATCGAAGAACGTGCGACGATTGGCTTTCAGTAGTGCCCGCAAGACGCTCGGGCCGTTTACCGCGAGTCATACTCCAGAAAACACTGGCGGTACATGCCAGGAATAGCAGGTAGGCGCCTACCTGCAGAAGCGTGGGCGATTCGGCGTACCCTAGGAATGTATGCAGAATATCGCCGATAGTATTGTCCTCAGGTAGGATGCTAGCCGTGCTCCACAGTGGATGAGTACCGATTGTCAGCCAGCCCAGCTGCTGCAGATTTTGGATGGCGTCTCCGAGAAGGCCCGCGGCGAAGACGAGCAACACGATACCCATGACGCGGAAGAAGATCCGGAAGTCTAAACGGTAGCCCAGGTGATAAATCATATAACAAAGTAGGATGGCGGCGGCAATGCCCAGAGCGCCGCCCAGCAGCAACATGCCGGCGTCTTTAAACGCGAAGGCGAGCGCGAAGACGGACGTCTCAAGTCCTTCACGCCCGACCGTGGAGAACGCTAACAACCCAAAGGCGACGCCTGAACCAGCAGTACTCGCCTTGCTGATAATCTCGCTTTTGAGGCTGCGACTGTGAGCCTGCATCCAAAAGGTCATGGAAGTCAGCAATACGACGGCCACCAGGTATGTGATGGTCTCAAAGACTGTCTGAAAATTACTGCCGTCATACTGGCTTACTATTCGAAAAATGACAGCCGCGCCCGCAGCAGCGCAGATAACTGCGGCAATTACACCTATCCAGACGGCCCGTATGTGACGTGTCTCTCCAAGTTGCCGTAATGCCGCCAGCAGAATGCTGACGATCAGGCTTGCTTCAAGCCCTTCCCGCAGGAACAGCACGAATCCAGATATAAAAGCTGACAACATACGAATCGCCTTCTGATCGGCCGCTCTGCCGTATAGCAGCGCAAGCTATACTTAAATCCTACTTTGCTAGTCGGATATTAGCATGGCCTAATGTGTCTGGTCAAGAGGGGGAGTCTCGAACCCGCGAGAGTTAAGACTTCTGCCCACTCCTCAGGCGAATTCGCATTTAATGTGGAGAGTCCATCAGGATCGAGCTTTTTCGCGGCTGCGGTTGGGAACTGTTGCACCTTCAGGTCGGTAAAGAGCTGGAAGAGCGCATAGTTTCCGGACCGAATATGACGGGCAATGGCTGGCAGACACGACCGCAGGTACACGGCGTGAAGTGGCTCCAGCCGATGCACCGAAGGTTCCGGGCGTCTCTCGAGGGCTATGGCGTCGGCATCGGGATGGTCTTGGGCGTACTTCAGCATACCGCTGATAAGCCGAGGGTTTATAAATGGCATATCGCAGGCAACGATAAAGGCAGCATCCGCGCTGATAGCGCTTAGTGCCGCCTCGATTCCCGCGATTGGGCCCAAACCTGGATGCAGATCAGACAGGACTCGAACATCAGGCACCAGCTGGCGCAGTTCTGGGGGACCGACCACCAACACCTCGGGCGTGGCGCGGCGTATGCGAGAGACTATGCGACAAAGCAGCGGCTCGCCTCCAATTCGGAGTTCAGCTTTGGAAGTGCCCATACGCCGGCTCCGGCCGCCGGCAAGTACGACGCCGGCGGCAAAGGCGCCATACTTGCCGGCGTCATCGGCCACGTATGCTGTCCAGTCCTCCATCATCAAGATTCAGCGCACCTTTTCCGAAATGGACTTTGCCTGAGTAAACAGCAGGAGATAATCTCGGCCTCCAGCCTTGGAGTCGGTGCCCGACATGTTAAACCCACCGAACGGGTGGACTCCGACGAGGGCGCCGGTGCATTTGCGGTTGACATACAGATTACCCACAAAAAATTCATTCTCGGCTCGCTCAATTCGCGTTCGGTCAGTGGAAAACAGCGAGCCGGTGAGCCCATATTCTGTGTTGTTGGCAATCTCAAGCGCCTCGTCGAAGTCACGAGCCCGAATCACTGCCAGCACCGGACCGAAGATCTCCTCTTGCGCGATACGCGCATCTGGGGCCACGTTGGATATGATAGTCGGCGAGACGAAGTACCCTTGACTCGGCAGCGGTAGCGAGGGCGTCTCCAGCTTGCCTTCCTGTTTCCCGATCCCAATGTACTCACTGATTTTCTGATAGGCCTGGGCGTCGACCACCGGTCCCATGTAATAGTCTGGATCTTTCGTAGATCCCACCGAAAGCGTCTTGGTGCGCTCGACAATCTTTTGCAGGACCGTATCGTGGATCTCATCCACCAGAATAGCTCGCGAGCACGCCGAGCATTTCTGCCCCTGGAAGCCAAAGGCTGAGGCGACTATCGCGGCCGCCGCGGCATCCAGATCAGCGGTCTCGTCGACCACTATGCTATCCTTACCGCCCATCTCCAAGATGGTCCGCTTAATCCATTTCTGCGACGGCCGCGGCCTGGACGCCAGCTCGTTGATACGCAGGCCCACATCACGAGATCCGGTAAAAGAGATGAACCGCACGAGCGGATGCTCGACGAGGGCGTCCCCAACCACTCCACCTGGGCCGGGCAGAAAGCTTACTACTCCGCGTGGCACTCCGGCATCGTGCAAAAGGTCCACAAATCGGGCGGCTATCCACGCCGCGGTGCTCGCCGGCTTTAGAATCACAGTATTTCCAGCGACCAGCGCTGAGGTCGTCAGGCCGGCCATGATGGCGCAGGGGAAATTCCAGGGAGGTATCACTACGCCTACTCCCAGAGGGATATAGGCAAGGCTAGTCGCTTCCTCGGGAATGTGCGTTACTGGCTGGAGCTCCGCGAGGCGTAGCGCTTCGCGCCCGTAAAATTCGAGAAAGTCGATGGCCTCGGCGGTATCGGCGTCGGCCTCTACCCAGCTTTTGCCGACCTCATAGATCATGAGAGCATTAAAATAAAAGCGTCGCTCTCGCAGCAGCCGGGCCGCCTTGAAGAGGTAGCCGGCACGTTCCTCGGCTCTTGTATATCTCCAGCTCTGGAACCGTTCCCAGGCGGCTTCGACCGCCTCCGTCGCTTCCTTCGGACTTGCCTTGGCAAATCGGGCAACCACCTGGTCAGGCTCAGCCGGATTAATGGAATCAAAAGTCTCAGAAGTCATACGAGGCTCGCCGGCAATGATCAAAGGATAGGTGTTGCCGAGTTCAGCCTCAACCTGGTGAAGCGCGGCCTCCTGAGCGTCTCTCGCGGGCGCTTTGGAGAAATCGGTAAGTGTAGTATTGACGAACGGCCCGGCCTGAGCCGATGTGACAGGATCAGTAGCTACCATAAGACTCAAACTCTCCTTTGAGGGGAATCCCGAAGATGGGTTCTCGCTGACTCTCCCTATACTGTATCACGTGACCTGCGCTCGGTTCTCCCAAGACGAGTCAGGTTGTGTAACCGCAGGCAATTGGCTAGCCCACTAGGCAGTGATATAATAGTTCAGATACTATGCTGGGTTTGCCAGCGAGATGGTCACTGGCTGGTGGAGGTGTCGAGGATGGCACAGGCGGAGGATGTTTTCGCGCAGACGCTGCTGGAGCCGGAGGGAGAATCCGAAGAGGAAGCGGATGCCGCACTAGCGGCGCTCATCCATCTCTATCTGCGGAGCACGTTCGACAAGAGCGTCAGCTGCTGGCCGGGTCGTGATGAGCATGACACGCTGCGGCGTACCTGCCACGCAGTCGAGGTTCTCTATCGACTCAACTTTGAGACCGACGCGGTCTCCATGGCTCGTGAGGCGGGCAACTGGCTCATAAATCTCCCTATACGCGATCGCTTGCCCCACGAGGAGCGAGATAGACTACGACTGTATCCCAGCCGCTTCAAAACGCTGGCGTATATTCAGCGATTCGACGATGAAGAAGTGCGGCATGACTTTGACGATCTTCTGGCTAAAGAGGTTGGCGGCGTCATCCGAGGTGTGACCGAGTCGGACGTTCTTACGACCTGCATCGTGCTGGATACTTTAATCACGCTGGGACGATCAGGGATACAGCTCCGGCAGGAAATTTGCCCCGATGATCGCTACTTCGGTATCATGGGGGGGTTGCGGTCTCAGTTCAAGCACTGGCGGAGCGCATCCGCGGTACAGAGAGGCCGACGAAGTGGTCCCTTAGGCTCCGATACAGGCTCGGGCGCTTCGCGGCGCTCTGGAAGCTTGTCCGAAATTAATAATCCCCGCGACCTGAGTTACGTTCTCGGTCTGCTGCTGTCCGTGGACGTGGATAATCTGGCGCCCCGACAGATCGCCGCGGTCACGGCGGAACTGGTTGACGGCATCGAGAGCCGCGATAAGAAGCGTACCGCCGATCTTGGACCAGCATTCTACTCAGCGTTGCAGTTGACTGAGCATTGCCGCGACGATGAGACGGTGCTGGCCGCTATACGCGAGCTACTTCGGGAAGTTCGCACGGCGTACAGCATATCCGATGCCTCGCGTCACTGGGACTTTTCCCACCATACCTTGGTTTTGCGCATGCTGCTGAACTACCACGGCGAGGGACCCCTGACCCGGGCTATCGTCGCCAGACTCTTGCGAGGTGAGGAACGTCGCCGTGCCGTGGCCCGCAACACACTTGAAACGGAAGTTGCCGCGGTGATCCGCGAGCGCGTACGGATCGACATCGGCCAGATAAGCGAGTTGTCCGGCGGCTTCACCGCAGATCAGATTTTCCGGGTACCCTTCACCTACTCGTATCCGGTGCCGGGCTACGACAGCGAGCACTACCTGGGCATGTCTAGCAGTCCGCATGAGGCGTCGGTCATCATCAAGCGCAGCACCAGCGACGCATTTCACGCCGCTACCGAGAATTACCGCCAGCTGCCTCTGGCGGTGCGCCGGTACTTCGTCCGCTACCCGGCGGAATCCCAGGTCTACAAGTCCGGCCTCTCTTCGGCATATTACCTGACAATGGAGGACTTGGCGAACCTGTATACGCTGGAGCATATCGTCAACGAGTGCGACCAACGCGCTATGTCGGATTATCATCTTCGCTCGCTGCAAGCTGCTGCCGAGCTGTCCAGCGACGCCGTCTTTACGCTGTTTGCAGAGACGTATCGTGGCGGGTCGGGCTTCCCCGGCACTCAGATAGCGCGGCTGTACCTCTCAGGCATTGAAGGGAAGCTGGCTCGTGCAACCAGCCAAATTCCGTGGCTGAAAAATCCTATGCAAGGCTATTACGTGAGCGAGCAGCGCTTCAAGGGCCTAGATTATTATCTGGGAGTGGTGGGAAAACATACCCACGTTCTGCAGCCCCATGCGCTGGGCCTTACCCACGGCGACTTGCATGCGCGTAATATTATGCTCGACCATGCCTGTACGCAACTGAAACTGATCGACTTAGACAAGCTCTCCTGGAGCGGCGACTACCTCGCCGACCTGGGAAACCTCCTGACCGATATAGCGGTATACCGGAGAGTAGCGCAGCCACAGCGCGACTTCGGACTACCGCGTGAGCAGATCCAATTTGTCACCAAAGCGGAGGCTGGTACAGTCGAGAATGCGGTGCGCTACCCGGCGCTGGGCCGCCCGGCTACCCTGGTCTTTCAACAGGCGATGTTGCGGAGAATTGCCCAGTTTGCCGACCAGATTCAAGACAGATCCTGGCAGCCGCGCCTCTGGCTGGCCGCGGCTTCGGCGCTTTTTTCACGTATCGTATTTCATAGCGAAAAGGAAGTGGCGGCGGTGCTCTATGGCGAGGCCATTCGTCTGATGCATGAGCTGTGCCGGTACCTTGAGCACAATCAAGAGCTGCCTGATCTCCTGGTTCCCTCGGTCTGGCCGCTCGTCAGCTCTCTGTCTTCCACCGCTGATGTGCCCGATTGGATCAGTAGCTCCCCGGTGCTGCACGCACTCCATGAGCGTATGGCGATTCTCGGGTTGCGGTTTGAGTCGACTCCCGGCTCGATTAACTACTATGCTGGCAGGCAGATGAACTCGGGAAATGATAGTCCGGCGGTGCTGCTTCGGACGCCCCGTCGAGAGGGAATTGCCCGTATGTTCCTTCCCACCTCGGGTTCGGTGTCGTTGCCCACGTCGCTCAAAGTAGTGCAAAACCCTCAGGCAGGAGATCCATTTGGCACCATTGTGATTCTCACTGAGTCTACCAAGGTCAATGAGGCGCTGAACCTGGTACGTGTCTGCCTGAATGGGGCGCTCGACTAGGGCTAGCCCGTCACTGATCTGGCTGCCAAGCCGCTGGTCATGAATTCGTCGCCAGCTGGGCACGGTAGCTTTCATACGCGTTGACGGCAGTCACTCGGTGCGTCTCCGCCGCGTTGGCCGGCCAGGTGCGCATTACGGCCATATGGAGCCGGTCCAGCAAGCCCAGCGGCAGGTCCAGCGGCCGCTTTCCATGTACTTGCCAGTGTTCGTGTGCAATCTGTTTGCCGAGATGTGTGGCAATATATCGATACATGTCCACTAGCATGTCGGCGGCTTCATGTATCGCTTCCTCTTGGCCCAACGAGGCTTCTAACTCGTGTTCACACAGCGAGAAAAACTGGGCGATACCGTCCGCAATCGCCAGCACCCAGCGGGAATCGTCCACCGTCCAGCGGCGGTGCTCTCGCCAGTACCGCAGCAAGTAGGGCGGACGCGAGCTGTCGCCTCGGCACAGTGCATGGCGTAATCCGCTCCAGAGTGGGTTGATTCTCTCCGGGCGGGAGTGAAGCTCCCGTAACACACCTGAGAAGACATTATGCTCGGGATCGTCCAGCGGAATCCCTACCGCGGCGCACTGCAGCAATGTTCCCGCCGTGATATATCCCAGCTGATAGGCTACCGCGTTTGGGGCCTCCGCGGCATTTTGGGCGCTGGCCGAAAGCAGATTCTTAAGAGCCCGGTATCGGCCCCGATCATACGAATTATTGGCTTCGGCGCGGTTGTCGCGAACTCCGGTGAGGAAATAGCCCAGGGCGTAGGTCAGAACACGCACTGTGCCAAGGTCGCCTCGTCCAATGGCTGAAGTGATGGTGGTCTGCAATGACGAATAACTGTCCAGAGATTCCCAGGAACCTATTGGCGCGCGCGCCAGGTTGCGCAGCGCCCACCGGGCGACGTAGTCGCCCGAAAGTCGCCAGGGCAGATCCCATAGGTACGCCACCATCAAGATCACTACCGCGGCAAACCAGCAAAGCATCTGCCAGAGCTGCGCTACATAGATCGGGGGCAAGAGGAAATATACCAGCGCTACTCCGGTCGTAAGACTCCAGCAGAGCAGGAAAGGAGTAAGTGAAAGAAGAATCACTCGCACCAGCGCCAGTGAGTGGGCCTGTCCAGCGATCTGCAAGGTAGTAGCATTAAAACCAATGACGACGGCAATAATGACTGCAAGTGCGGTAATATCCGCTCCCAGATAGCCGCTGGTATCCAGATGAGTGCCAGCAATCGTGCTTCGCAGTGCCGAGACGGCGACGATGGCGACTTGCGGAGGATCCAATGCCGGTATCAACCAGCCAAGCACGGCACCAATCGTTAACAAGACGACTCCAATAAGGGTGAGTACGTTTGCAACGCTCCGAATCTGTCTTGACTGTGGCCTCGCCATCTGGCCCTCACATCTCTAGCAAAGCACATGATCGCATTCTGCTAGTTTAACATGTCCGGCAACCTTGCGCTAGCGAACGCTTCATGGCGTGAAGCGGGTGAATTCAGGGGTATTGTCCCACACCTCTAGGAAGACTACAGTTCAGCCAGGTTTTTCTGGCCGGTGGGACATTCATAGAGGATTACGCACTGGACGCAGAGCGGCTTGCGGGCGTGGCAGACTGCTCGGCCGTGGTAAATGAACAGATGGGAGAGATCGAGCCAATCTTCGCGCGGCACCAACGCCA
Organism: uncultured Chloroflexia bacterium; assembly: GCA_963810535.1. Classification (GTDB taxonomy): domain Bacteria; phylum Chloroflexota; class Ktedonobacteria; order Ktedonobacterales; family JADMIN01; genus JAJPKE01. The sequence continues at coordinate 205,846 of CAWENW010000005.1, read as the reverse complement.
TGAGATCCTGTTCGATCTTGGCGGGATCGCTATTCGTAGTCAGGCCGAGCCTTTGGGCCAGTCGAATATTGTGTGTATCTACGATATACCCTTCAATGTCTCCAAAGGCGTTGCTCAAGACGACGTTGGCGGTCTTTCGAGCTACGCCAGGAAGGGTAATCAGATCGGCCATTGTCCGGGGAACTTCACCGTTATAACGCTCGACGAGTACGCGTGCCATCTCTCGAATGTTCTTGGCTTTGTTGCGATAGAAATTGATCTGCTGGAGCGCTTGCTCGAGCGCTCCAGGATCGGCATTCGCAAAGGCTTCTGGAGTTGGGTAGGCGGCGAAGAGCTTGGGAGTTACCATGTTGACGCGCTCATCAGTACATTGCGCCGCCAGTATGGTAGCGACCAGCAATTGGAAAGGTGTCTTAAAGTCAAGTGTACAGGTGGCGCCGGGATAGGTAGCGCGCAGGGTTGCCACGATCCGGGCTATGCGTTCTTGCTCCTGGGTACCGGTCATATGCGTCTCCATCTATCGGTGTCTCGCCGCCAATACGTGGCTATGCAGCCGGCTCCGCCGCTGGTGCCGCCGCGCGTGTACGTCACCGAGATATGAATTCCACCAGCTCGCTCTAGATCTGCGATCGTCGCTCCTGTCCAGCTGGCGTTGAATTGATCCTGATGTGGAGGCAAGGTTGCCTCGAAGTACCAAAAAAACGTGCGAACCGTGCTAAATAGCAAGAAGCCTAGCAGTAGCACACGGCCGATTTGCTCGGGCGTGGAAAACACCCGAGCCCCGTTGATTCGATCCAGCACGATAGGCAGATGTCCAAGGCGAGCGACGATTTCATACAGGCCAAGAGCAGGCACGATGCACATCGCAGGCAGTACGCTGGCAGCCTCAAGCACACCAGTTGGGGTACCCACTGCAACGCTGGCTACCAGAGGCAGCGCAACCAGCAGTAGTACCACCAGCGATACGAAACTGCGCCAGCGAATTATCACTACGAGCAATCCCAAGAAGAAGACAGGGCCTAGCAGCACTGGAATAATCGACGCGCCCCCCGAAGCCGGGTAGCCGGCGGAATAATCTTGCGATACCAGCAGGTTCAATGCTCCGCCGAGGTTCTGGGCGGCCACCATCCAGAACGGTTGCGAAAGCACCGGATGTAAATCGGCGGCCACGCTCGATCGCGCGAGCAAGCTACTACCGGTAGGAAAGCCTATGATATTGCTCAGGTAGTGCCATATGACTGGGATGCCGGCCACCACTGCCGAACCGACGAGCGCAACGAGCCCAAGGGTCGAGACCGTGAGCTGTCTGGGCATGCGCCAGTGCCAGACGACCAGCAGCCCGACGATGAGAAGCGGTACCAGCCATAGTCCAGGCTCAAGGTCGCAGGCAAGTCCAGTGCAGATGCCGCAGCCCACATAGTAGAACAGCGACGGTAGCACTATCCTTCGTGCAGGTAGCTCGTTGATCTGTCCCACCGGTTCGACAGTTTCCGACACAGCAGACGAACCGCTGACCTCTGTACGGCGCAGGAATCTTGGTTGCTGCCGTGGCCGCGGGCGAGCACTGTTGTGGGGACTGGGTACCGGCGGGAGACTCCCCTCGCTCGCCGAAGGTGAGGATTTTCGCAGGGCCAGCAACAGCCAGTAGATGGCAGTACACATGAGCAGCGGCAAAAGCACCACTTCCATCCCTGAACGGCTCAGCGATACGTGCCATTGAGAGGTGGCCGCGAGCAGCGCTGCCAGTATAGCGATGGTACGGCTGCCCGCCCCTCCCGCGAAGTGCATGATCTCACTCGTCATGAGATAAATGACCAGCACCGTGAGTGAGCCTATGATTGCCGAAGGCAGCAAGACGGCAAAGGCATTCTCGCCAAAGATATGGACTAGTAGTCCCTGCATCGCGACAAACGGGCCTTGCAGACCTTCCGGGTCAGAGACATAGAGCCGGAGATCGCTGCTGGCCTGGGTCAGTATGTTCGCGTTTGCGCCGTCGGGCGACGCGCCGAAGAGATTGCCCAGTCGTACCAGGCGTAGCAGGACCGCGACGATGAGTATCAGGACCAGCATGAGTCGTTCCCAGAAGACCGGCCGTTGCACGAAACCACGGCTGAGTAGTCCCACATACCGCCTGAAAATGCTTGCCCAGCCCTTGTCATAGGGCGCTCCCCGCAGGAGTAGTAAGGGTCCAAACGCGATGATGATCTCAAAGAACTGGACAAAGAACCCCTGCACCAGGTTGGTGTCGCCAACAAAGAGAAAGTAGGCGACCGCGTAGGTCATTAGTGCACCGGCAGCCAGAATGAGCCCTTGACGCCGTACAAACGATTCCTGGGCAAGCGGCGCCAGCGGAAGAATCCAGACCACATACCAGGGCTGGAACCAGAACGTGATGAGCAACAATGCGGCAAACATTACTTTCGCCGAACCGGTTATAACGTCGCGTATGGTTGCTTGTCTGCCTAGTACCCATAGCCGCTGGGTTTGGAGATACGCGTAGATGAAAAAGAGAGTGTAGAAAATAAGCCGTAAGGTCTTGTCCAAGGCGGCGTCTTTGCTCTGGGGTACCAACAGTTGCAGGGGCGCGGAGATAAAGCCCACTATCGAGCTGTTGTAGTAAAGTGGACGCAGCTGCTGACCTAGCCCAGTAAATGTATTAATCCCGACCCAGAAGGGCGCATAGCAGATGATGGTCAGCGCGAGACCTATGAATGTCGCGCTGGCAATGAGAGACCACGCCGCACGCGGCTCGATCTCCCGCACAGAGGAGGCCGCTTCACGCACCCATTCCATGACGAGCTCGCGACTTCGTCCCCCAAGTCCCGCGTCTTGAGAGCCGCCTTCACTCTCGGAGACGCCGGTTTCGTGCCCCGGAACTGATCCGGCGTGAGTATCAGCCGCAAGATTGGTTCGCGCCCGCGATCGCGAGCGTAACTCATACACCAGCCACAAAGGAATGACGATAGCCGATACATACTTGATGAGCGCGCCGATTACCAGAAACGCAAACGCCATGCGCGCCCGGCGATGAAGCATCAAAGCAAACGCGGCCAGCACACAGACCATCATGATGATGTCGTTATGCCCGTTGCCGATCGCGTCGAAGATGACGAGCGGACACCAGCCGAAAAGCGCAACCGTACGCAGCCGGCGCTCGGGATAAAGCTTACGGGCTAGGTAATCTACCAGCCAGATTGATATCGCCACACCGGCGAAGCCGATCACTTTGAAGAGCAGCATGTTCAAGAGCAAATTGTTGCCGCCGAATATCGACACCAAACCGGTTACCAATATCCATGCGGGTCCATAGGGGGAAGGGGGTCGGTCGACACTAAGGCCACCCGGCAGCAAAATAGCCTTCGTGATCATGGGGTTTTGGTGCAACTGGGCATAGAGATAGCCACGCGCGACATAGCCATACAGGTCAGTCGTCGTTACCGGCTGCATCCAAATCATAATCGCGCCAAAGAGCAGCGGAAACAGAAAGACGGAGCGGCGAAGCCAAAGCTGTACTCTCGTTGACGCACCTGCCTGGGGAATACGAGAGACGCCCTGGAGAACCGCAAACTGGCACGCAAAGAGCACCAGCAGCGCGGTGACAAACGCCAATGCAGCGACGGCACTGTATCCGGTAATCCTGCCCAAGTCATTTATTGCGTTAGGATTATCCGCCGTGTGGGGATGGTTCCACCACGACGTGATAGGAAACGCCAGGACAAAAAGGAGATAGACAGCCGCGGTAATGCCACCGGAGCCCAAGATCAGCCACGATACCGGAATACGCCGGAAGAGATGCGCGACCCGATCCTCGGCTCGTGGGGTAAAACCAGGAATGGTAGCTACCGCCGGACTCTGGGAAGACTCCGGAGCGGTCTTCTCCGGTACGGAGCGCGAGGTGCTGTCTGGCGTAGGGCGCGTGCTTGTCGTCATGACCTCAATCTCCTATCACAGTATGTCTCCTGGCTTGGTTGCCGGCTGCCAGAGCGCCACCAGCAGCGAGGCAAAAACCAGTATCCAAGCGCCATTGCGCAGCGTCAGCAGCAAAACTCCGCCTGGCTGGAGCAGTACCAACTGATGCCAGACCATCACCAGGAGCTGGCCTGCGATAGCGACGGTTGCCAGAGATGCCAGCCAGAGGCGGTGTAATCTGGCTGTGGGCAGCCGAACGAGGGCTGCGATGGGAAAAAGCGCCAGCAAGTAGTGCGCAGGCAACGCCCGAAATGTCAGTATAAAGGCCAGAAATACCGCCAGCATACTCGTCCCCACCAGCTGTAGAAGGCGAATTGCCGCTTGCTTTCCCGTCGGTTTCCCGGTGAGGTACCGGCTGAGAGCCTTCCACCCTGCAGCATATGCCAGCAATAAGAATACTGCCAGCGTGGCCACTGAAACAACGTACACGACATTGTCGACTGAAGATTTTACAATACGTGAAAGATCTTGCGGATTGAAGGCTGCAGATACATGCATGCCCGGTAGCCACCCAAAAAGGAGTATGACGTTGGCATAGAGAGTCTCGATCTCTGTCGCTCGATCTCCTTGATAGAGCACGCTGTGCTCGATTCCTCCAAACCCGGCAAAGACAAGTACTAGCAGTGTCCAGGCCACGATGGTGCCCCCGAACCAGATTATCCCTCTCCGCAGCGGTCGGGCTCGCTCTCGGAGAGCTTCTGCTAGATTGGAGGAATGGGCCTGGCACAGTTCATAGCCTATGAAAACCGGTACGGCGAGCAATGGGTAGCCCTTGATGAGTGTCGCTAACGCCAGAGTGCTCCACGCGAGCCTCTCTCTCCCGGAGATCAGAGCGAGGAGGGCCACCAGACATACCGCGCCAGCCGCCAGGTCGAACTTCTGCAGCAGAGCACCGTTACAGAATATCAACAGAATGTATAGAAGTCCGGATCGCAGCCCGTTGGGGTCGCCCGGCACATACTTGCGAGCGGCGCGCTGTATCAACCACAAGGTAGCGGCGTCGACAATCAGCATCTCTATGGCAAAGCTGATTCCGTAGGCTCCATACCGCACCGGGTTCGGCATAGGGAGATGGGAGACTATGTGGGCAAATACTGGATCAGGGCGCGGGGCGATCCTTGCGAATGGGAGCAGCGGTAGCGCTGGCAACAGGATCAACACGATCGCCAGCGGAGGATACTCGACTGGAACAACGGAGGTGTACGGCCACTCACCGTTAGCCAGTTTGCCGGCATAATTGTAAAAGGCTGGATCGCAGTAGCTGCGGCCAATAAGCATCCCAATAAAGAGGGCGCCTCGCGTTAAGCACCAGGCGAGCAGAAGCAAACGAGACGCGAGTACCGGTTGCTCCTCAATTCGTTGCCAGACGCGAACGAGGCGCTCCCATAGACCGAACGTATCCGGTGAGCGTGTGACAACTCGCTGCATTTACCCACCTCTCTCGTGAGGTGGAGAGGCTAGACTTGCATCCGGCAGAGACCAGTTATCCACGCTCTCCAAGTTCTGTCTCACCTCCGCAGAAGACGGAGCCGCCATATCCGTCACCAGCCGCACCGGCGCGTTGACCGGCAACGCCCCGCTCTGGCGGCACTGCCTGCTGATCAGCAGCACAACCGCTGGTAGCGCAATAAAATAGAAGTACGTGGTCAGACTACGCCAGGCCAGGAAAAGCGGGAGAATAGCCAGCGCCAGTCCCATCTCCTCCGGTTGGCTTCGACCGTAGCGCCAGTACCAGACGATGGCGGCTACCAAAGCCAACCCTTGCAGGATAGAGTAGGCACTCTCGGGAAGGAATGGCACCACGCCGACCGTCGAAAGGTGTATTAATCCGCTGCCGGACGGAAACATTTGCGAGTTCTCGGGAGCCAGGATCCCAGCCAGCCACGCTGACGGATCATTGACGATAAAGGGGCTATTCACCGCTAAAAAAATTGCACCCGCTCCGGCTAAGCGAACCACACTCTGCTTCCATCCGCGCTCTCGCCAGATAAAGATTGCATAGAAGGGAATATAGAACCAGGCGATTTGCTTTGTCGCTATCGCCAGGCCCAGGAAAAGCACTGATACTAGCGGCCGCTTCCACCAGTGCCAGGCGACGATGAGCAGAAGAATATAAAACAGGTCAAGTACACCGCCGGCCGCCGCATCCAGCAACGGCGCATCGGCCAGTGCCAAAAGAACTATCCAAAGTCGAAGTTCCTCTGGAACCGAGAAAACTAGGAGCAAGACGAGAGCGAGGAAACAGAGGACGAAAAACGGGGTCACCGACGGCAAGCCGGCCCACACCAGTGGTACTAGCGGCAGAAACGCCAGAGCCGGGTAGCTCAGATGCGATTCGAACTCAGTCACGCGACTCGGGTCTCCGGCGGATAGCGTTGCAAAGACTTTTCTCACTGTTTGCGCATCAGGATAGCGTTGCGGGAACAGCGGGGCAAACGCTCCTTCTCCTAGTGCCGTGGTGTGCTCCGGGTCTTGGTGATATAGCCTGATGGCTGCGACGATGTCGGTCGTCACGTAGGGATCATGTCCTTCCAGGAGTTGCTGTGCTGCATAATGATCCAGCGTGGTACCGTCATTTGGATACATGGGGGGCGTAAACGCCGTCGTCGCCATCTTCCCAAGCTGGAGCAGCCCGGTTGGGCAGGCGGCAAGAAGACAAATCAGAACCAGCGTCTGCATCCTGCGAGAATGCAGCCAGCGCCACGGTGGGACCTTGGCTTGAAGTGCCAGCATTAGGAGTGCGAGCGAGCCGCCGAGCACTGCGACGATGCCGATGCCAAGCAGCTGTGCCCAGGGAGCGGAATGCACCGATGGCTTGGGCAGCTCGAGGAGATCTTGTAATACGATCACTAGACCAAGCAGCGTCAAGCGAGCCGCGGTGTCCCCTCTCGGGAGGGTAAGCAAGCGGCGCATCAGTCTGTCTGGCGGAAAGGCAGCATCAAGAGCGCTACGAAAGCTGCCACCGCCGGTATCATATACAGTAACGCCTGAATGACCGCGTCTCTTTGGTCGGATGGTTTCAAGGTATGGACATTGACAAGACTTACGACACTAAAGATGCCAAATCCAACACCTATGATGAAGAGCATGAGTGTGCTCTGAAGCTTCTTTGACATGACTGCCCTGACCTCAGCTTCCGTGTGGGTGGCCGTCGACACCACCGGATGTCTCTCATTCGGCGATCTCATGCCGAGATGGGTGGAGAACAGGAACGGCACCACCGCAATAGTATACCATGTAGCGTACATTCGGCCCCTATCCGGACGCTCGATATACAGCGGGAGGCACGGTGTGGTATCCTTCGGCTAGCCAGAGCTGGAGGGAGACGCATGTACTTCGATCAGGTATCACCCAATACACCAAGTCATTCTCCGTCGTTCACACGTGAGGAGATGGAGGACGTACTCACTGGAATCGGGCCACGGCGGCGGGCGTTCAGCGATGCGCTCACCGTAGGGGCGGAGTTCGCGGGCGGATGGCTACGTCGGCACTGGTTGGCGTTAGTGAATGGTGCTCTGCTGACGTATGTTGGGTTGGCTCTGTTGGCTCCGGTGGGCTTTGCGTTGGGACTGAACGGACCCGCGGCCGATATCTTTCACGTGTATCGTCTGTTTTGTGATGAGCTGCCTTCCCACTCTTTTTTCATCTTTGGGTATCAGGTTTGTCTCTGTGAGCGCTGCCTGGCTATCTATTCGAGCATGCTGTTTTCAGGATTGGTGCTCGCCGTGGTGCGAAACCGACACAACCTTCCGAGCCTGACCTGGTGGATGTGGGCCATCGGCATGGTACCCATGGCTCTTGATGGTGGAACGCAGCTGTTTGGCTTACGCGAGAGCAACGTCTGGCTCCGTGTCTTAACCGGCTCCATTTTCGGGATTTGTACGGCTCTGTTTACCTTGCCGCAGATCGAAAAGGCCTCCAAGGATTCGAGTGCGGGTCGGCCGGCGGTAAGCTGAGTGGTAAGCCAGATCGCTGGGTTTTTTCTCGACGGAGCTGTTCAATTATCCTCGGACGAGTCTACCTGCCAGATTGTTACGGCGCTTGCGGTTTGGTCGGAGAGCAACAGATGGCGCCCGTCTGGCGCCCACCGCAAGTCAAGGTTGGGATTGGGATAGTCTCCTAAAGCCGGGCTCAAGTCGTATATGGAACAACCGGGGTCACTCGCGGCGAGTCCTAGCGAACGACTTCCGATGATATCGCCGGTCTGTGTGTCGCGTAGGTCAAGGTTGGCGCCTGCTCCCCTCTGGCAATCAATACTCGCCAGCATGGAACCGCGCTGATTCCATCCGGTCATTTCCCAACCGTTGGCTCCAATCTGTTGCTGGACCGCAGCAAGAGCGGGATCTCGAGCTGGTACCTGCGTCAGGTCCGGGGGTAAGGGAAGCTGCGGAACGACCGAGGAGCCGCCCCGAGTCGGCACCGTGGTAGCTGGGTTCCCGCCGGCACCTTGTGAGAGTGCGACTCCAGCTACCAGCACGGTTACGTACTCGCTGCTGGGAATCCATGCTGGAAACTGTGTCACATACACATCATCATCGTTGTCCGTGATCGGGCCACCGCGAAACACCGCGGGACCGGCGACTATGCCGGGCTGCCACATCGTGTACGTCGAATCGCTGCCAGGATTGCCCACCGGATATATCGGCCCAGCTTGCGTCGGCAACTGGCCGAGCGGCTGACCGCTGAGGGGCACGACGCTCGTGGGTTGACCGTCCTGCGACCATCCGTAGACTAGAGACGGCGAAATCGTGGTGGGAGGAGAGGTGGTGAGATGGTCGAGATCCCAGATTGGATACCCGGCGTAGGTACCGGTAGCCGCATCAAAGAAGCCGGCATCCCCGTCAATGACGACGGCTGTATCCGCATCGACCGACAGTAAAAGTAGTCCGGAACAAGCGAGGTCGTCGGGAGATAATACAGTCGCAGTCGTATAGGAAGCGTAGTCAAAAGCCGCATACAGCACGGCTATATGCTCGCCATCAGGGGACCAGCCAAGGCTGGTAAATTGCAGCGACTTGACCTCTGCGGGATCACAGTTCGATAAGGAGCTTGTCGCAACGAAGCGGTCCAACTCAATTACTCGCTGTACTGTGTCACCGCTCATGTCATAAATGGCCAATTTATGCTCATCGGGCCCGGGGAGCACCGCCGCCGGTTCACTGCATGGCAGTCCGGTTCCAAGTACGGCGAATCGTGAGCCGTCGGGAGAAAAGCTCAGCGAGGAGGGACAGTACAAATTCGCGGTGTGCGCGGTGTCGATTCGAAAAGGGGGACTCGACAGCACGCCACCTGCCTGTACTGCAGCAGTTTTGGATGAGATGCGTCTGGTAGCCGACAACGTCCCGGCGACGCTGGCCACTATGATGACCGTAGCTAGGACTCCCAGTAGCAATCCTAAGCGGTTTGGTCTCGGTTCCCGGCTTAGCATGAATGCCACTCCCCAACATCCCTACGTCGTACTCCTAGTATATATAAATATGTATACGCCGCAATAGTATGAGATACTCACATACGCTGGAAGTCTTGGAGGAAATTCGCCCATGAGTACCAATCGGCTACAATACAGCCAGGCCTGTGCGGTTCTATACAGTAGGCCTCAAGAGATCAGTGCCGCCGACCTTGCAGCGTCGCTGGATCCGAGTCGAATGCTCGGCTGCCGGGTATCCGTTGATGGAAGCCATGACGACGGCAATCTGCTTGTCCGCGGACGAATCGAGCTGGGTCATCACCACATAGATATCGTATCGGTTGCCGCCCCCGCCGCCGACCAGGCGTCCATACTCGCGGTGCAGGGATCGGAGCTGACTCCCGATGATAGTCGCTTGCTGCTAGGCCACCAGGCGTATGTTCATTGCCTTTATGCTGGAGGCAGCGCCAATCCGTTAGAGCAGCTGCGAAGTCTGTACCGAGTGGTGATGTCTTTGTTTGATACGGCCACCCCGGAGGAGGCACTTGGGTTTTTGAATGTGCCCGCGCTGATCGCATTTACCAGGGCTGATGCGGTTCGCATGCTCAAGTGGCTCGATAGTGAGCCTCCGCCCTTTGGTCTGTGGGTTCGCATTGTTGCGCTCGGAGGTGAGTCCGGCAGCACCTGGCTGGTTACCCGTGGGCTGTTTGCGTTCTTGTTGCCGGAAATCGCCGTCAACGGCACCTACGTGAGCGATGAACAGAGCGGCGAATCTTTGCTTATGAGCATCGCGTCCTGGCTCATACAGGGACTTGCTCAGTTGCAGGTGGGTGATACTCTGGAAATGCTGGCGGAGGAAGACCGCGAGAGCAAGCTCAGCCGGTGGCTTTGCCGCGCGCCTACTAGGCAGCAGCGCTTTCTGGCCGCTCCCTACGGCACACTCATCCTGGAGCCGGCTTGACGGTTACTCTGATGTACTTCCGGCAATTTCCCGCTGTTTTCTTCTAGAGAGGCGACCTATGGATTCTCAATATTTTGCCACGCGTGCTATTCATGAAGGCCAGAGCGCTGATACGGCTACTGGAGCGACGATCACTCCTATCTACCAGACCTCAACATACACGCAGGAGGGATTGGGGGTCAATAAAGGCTTTGAATACTCGCGCACCGGTAATCCAACGCGCGCGGCACTCGAAACCAGCCTCGCGTCTCTGGAGAGCGCTGAGTACGGTCTCGCCTTTAGTAGCGGCATGGCGGCCACCACCGCGATACTGAGCATGCTCCGACCTGGCGACCATGTGGTCGCGGGAGACGATCTCTATGGCGGGACATATCGAATCCTCGAGCGGGTCATGAGGCCCATGGGCGTCGCCATCGACTATGTGCCGGCACGAGAAACTGCTGCCTACCGGGCGGCGCTACGTCCTGAGACCAAGCTCATCTGGGTGGAGACGCCCACCAATCCGCTGCTGTCTCTAGTAGACATCGCGGCGGTGGCGGAGGTCGCCCGCGGGCAGCAAATCAGGCTAGTAGTCGATAACACGTTTGCTACCCCCTATTTACAGCGGCCACTTGAAATGGGCGCTGATATCGTCGTACACAGCACCACTAAGTATATTAATGGACACAGCGATGTCATCGGAGGGGCGGTCCTCACGTCGGACAATGCGGCCTACTCAGACATAAAATTCTATCAAAATGCCGCTGGGGGTGTTCCCTCGCCGTTTGACTCCTGGTTGGTGCTTCGTGGAGTGAAGACACTCGAAGTGCGTATGCGCCGGCATTGCGAGAATGCTCAGCTGGTAGCCGAATTTCTGGCTAGCCATCCGCAGGTGGAGAATACCTATTATCCCGGCCTACCGAACCATCCGGACCACAGCCTGGCCGAGCGGCAGATGTCTGGGTTCGGCGGCATGGTCTCCTTTACTGTCGCGGGGACGCTGGACGATGTTGACATCTTCGTGCGTAACCTGAAAATCTTCGCATTGGCTGAGAGCCTCGGAGGCGTCGAATCCTTATGCTGCCATCCCGCCAGCATGACGCACGGCTCCATACCTGCGGCAGACCGGGAACGGCGCGGAGTCACGGAGACGTTGTTGCGCCTTTCGGTCGGCCTCGAAGATCCCCGAGACTTGATCGCCGACCTGGACGGCGCGCTGCAAGCGATCTCGAGCGCCCACTCCTCAAAGCTGAGTGCCCAGCGGGCTTGACGGGCTCGGTTTGACCCTCGGGGGAGCCTTTGATACAATGGAGGACGAGCGCGAGCTTGGCGCCGAATGTGTTGGGCGCCGGCGACAATGGCCTCTGGTACCTTCGGGAGGGCACAGCAGACAATGAACTTTTTGAGACAGTTTCTCTTGACGGATCCCCAGTCAGCCACGGGAGATCCGAATCACCCCGAGGTATTTCACTATACCTGGCAATGGCTGGCCTTCTGTGGCATCATTTTATTGATTTGGTTTTATTACCAGGTAGAAGGACGTAAGCGATTCTTTGGCAGCAACTGGCTGCTCAAGAGTGTCTTTGATCGCCTTCTGAACCAGTATGCTTTGCTTGCCTTTGTAGGACCATTTATCTGGGCCGCCCGCGTGGCCATGGACAGCTCCTTCCTCTCCTGGCGTCTCTGGCGCTACGGGTGGCTGCTATGGCTGGTAGTTCTTACCGGCTACTGGCTGTACTACTTTGCTTTCAGGTTCAAGGGCCAGCGTGACAGCTATCGTGCCTATCAGGTGAAGCAGCGCTATGTTCCACAGCCAAAAGGCAAGCGCTCAGCTCGCGCCGGCGCTCGGTAGTCCCCCCAGAACCGCCAACGTCCGGGCGGAGCTTGCACCCATGGTGCCCTCCATGCCGCCCGGGCCTGTTAGCCGGTAAGCGTCGCCCGCTCGTTAGCGCCTAATGATGCGCAACAGGATTATGGAGAGCTCGAAGAGTATGGTAAAGGAGATGCCGATGATCACCGGGCTGTAAGGGTCGGCTCCCGGTGTGATGAAGCAGGACAGTATCCAGAGTCCAAATAGGAAGTACATGCGCTTCTGGCGCAGGAATTGGCTGTTTACAATGCCAAGTACACCCAGGAACGTGACTACCATCGGTAACTCAAAGGCGAGACCAAAAGCCAAGAGGAAATAGGCGACAAAGGTGAGGTAGCTGTCGGCATTGAGTAGCAGGACGAACTGGGAGCTACCGAACTGAATCAGCCAGTCCACCGGATATTTGAGAACGAAGAAGCCGACGACGATGCCGACGGCGAAGAGACCTACTCCCAGAAATGAAAACGGCAGGGCGTACTTGCGCTCCTGGCGCGTCAGCGCCGGAGTCATAAAGGCCGCGATCTGGTAGAGCACCACCGGCGAGGCGAGTACCAGCCCTACCGCGAGTGCGAGCTTTAAGGCGACCAGAAACGGCTCGCCAATGTCGTTGGCGACCAGCTTCACCCCTGGGGCTAGCACCACATGAGAGACCTCGGGCAGCGGATAGGCGAGGAAACGGAGCACTGGCTCCCAGAAAATGAATCCTACTACTGTGCCGGCCAGTACAGCGAGGAAACAGATGAAGAGGCGGTGACGTAACTCCTCGAGATGCTCGATGAGGGTCATTACGGCCCCTTCTTGCTCCTCAGGCATCTCATCACCTGATGGGGAATGAGTGGCCGTTAGTAGAGGCTGTTGTTCTGAACCGGTGTTGCCGGTAACGTCACTTCTCGCCATACTCGTCTCCTCTGCGCCGGAAGTCTTCTTAGAGTCAACGAAACATCTGCGCCCTTACCGCATTCACGGTGTCTCTTCTTAGTAGATAAGACGGACTAAGGGCTTGCTGGGCACGAGAAGACCACGGAGGACTATGCGACGGCAAGTAGCCTCTTCACCAATGCCATCTCCATGCCGGGAGAGCACTTTTTCAGTCTCAAACGCGAGTCGAGCCGCCAGTTATTCAGGCTTCGCGTCAGGGGTGGCGCTGGAGCTGACGGCGCTGGAGCTGGTCGCAATTTGCTTGCGCTGGTCGGCGGCTTCCTGATCTTCTTTGACTTCGCGCATGGATTTCTGGAATTCCTTAATGGTCTTCCCGATGGCCGATCCCATCTCCGGAAGCTTTCTGGGCCCCATGATCAGGACGCCGAATATCAAAATCAACGGAATCAATATTTCTGGACGCATAGAGATGGCTCCACTTCTGCTTCATTTGAGTGCGCGTCATCATGAGTTGAGCCATGTGTACCGCACCCAAAACCTGAGCACATTATACCGTACTGTGCCGCAGTAATCCATCGCTAGCGGTTACCAATTTGCTGCCAACTCCAATACCGCTTCGTCGGGTGCGCATCGCGCACCCGCAGTTCGCTTGTAGGGGCGAATCCAGGTATTGCCTTCAAATGAACATGGCGACACCACGCAGGCTGTGCTACCATCGAAGGAGGTGCTGTATGTCTTCGAAGTCGCCCATGTCTCGGCCTACGCTTGAGATCATGTGGGGCCCTTGCGATCCGCCATATTATAAGGAGTCTACCATGCCACACAAGTTCGATATACGTCTCAGGCAGGAACTATTGAGTGAGCAGCGCGAAGCGACTCTGCACCCTGATGCCCTGTTGCTCCGGCTTGGCTTGCATAGTGGACAGACAATGGCCGATATAGGGTGTGGACCCGGATTCTTCACTATTCCGGCGGCGCAAATCGTCGGGGAGGATGGCGTTGTGCTTGCCGCTGATATTCAAGGCGAGATGCTGAGCGCTGTCCGCACCCGCGCCGCCGAGCATGGACTGGCCAACGTCCATGTCGTCAAGACGAGTGACAAAGAGATTCCTATTCCTGATGCCAGCTGCGACTTGGTTCTGCTGGCATTTGTTCTAAATGAGGTCTCTCAACGCTCCTCCTTCTTGCACAGAGCCGCCCGGCTATTGAAGCCTACCGGACGGTTGGTGGTGCTGGAATGGGAGAAGGAGCAGCAGCTGGAGGGTCCGCCGCTTACCGATCGTATATCACCGGAAGAGTTGCTGGCCGATGCCCAGGCAGCCGGTCTGTACCTGGATGAGCAGCGGGAACTCAATGACCAGCAATATATCATTGTCTTTACCAAGACCAAGAGGTGACTGGCGGTATGCCCCCAGTGTTTTCCTCGTCTTACGTGACAGTGGTATGGCGTACGCCGTATAATGACTAGCTGGGTAGACTATGGTACCCAGGCGCTTGGCGCTACCCAGTCAGATAAAGGGACGGTATTACACCTATAGACGATGAAAAAAGATGGCCGGCGCTTTCCGAAAGGAGCAAGGGATGAACGCATACGAGCAATTGACCTTGATTCGTGACCAGCTCGAAATGAATGGAGCGCATGAAGATACCATTTCGCTGGTGGAAAAATTCGTGGTACGGGCTGAGTCGGAGCGGTTGAGCCAGACCTCGGTGCCGCAGACCATGATGATTCGGCATCTCTTGAAGCAACGTGAGGCACTTGACAACTACGCCATTTATAATGATCTGCAAGAGCTGATGACCGAACACGATGCGCGCCGTCAGAGCGACGACGATGTTCGGCCTGCGTACGAAGATACCGAGCGCCACCCGCGACCGCACAGCTATTATCGGGACCAGAAAGAGAAGGCTAAAGAGGAGAAGAACAAATAGCCAGGCTCCGCGGCGATGTGTCTCCAAACGCGTCGTTTTCTCATCAGCTTCTAATGTCATTGTGGCATCATCAAATTACCACTTTATGTATGCTGTAACGTATACAACATAGGCAACCACAGGCGAGTCTCACAAGTTGGTTGTCTACAGTCCGGCGCCGTCGTTGCCGGATCGCTTGCTTAACTCAGGAGAACCCTGCTCATGACAACTACTGCACGTCCCGCCTGGTACAAACCGGATCGTGGCTTGGGCTTCCGGATGCTCGTTACCATGTTCCTGCTCGGAGCCGTGTACATAGTCTTCGGCTTTATCATGTGGCAAATTGGCTATGGCATCTTGTTTATCCCTCTGGCCATCATCATTGCGGTGATACAGCTGTTCTTCGCCGACAAAATCGCGCTGACATCCATGAGGGCGCATGAGGTTACTGAAGCTCAGCAACCCCAGTTACACGACATGGTCGGTAGACTGGCGGCGCAGGCCAACCTGCCGAAACCTAAGATTTACATCGTCGACTCCAGTGTTCCCAACGCATTTGCGACCGGGCGCAACAAGAATAACGCAGTGCTTGCCGTCACTTCGGGCATTCTCAACCAGCTGCCTGAGCCGGAGCTGGAAGCGGTTGTGGCCCACGAACTGACCCATATCATCAACCGTGACATGCTGGTGATGACCATTGCCACGTTCTTCGCGATGGTGCTCTCATTGCTCATGAATAATCTGCTGTGGATGGGTATGTTCGGCGGCATGGGAATGCGCGGAGGAGGCCGAGGCCGCAACAATAACGGCGGGGCTATCATCATGGTCATCGTGCTGGTGACCGCGGTGACGTACTTCCTTAGCTTCCTGCTCATCCGTCTGCTCTCGCGCTACCGCGAGCTGGCCGCCGATCGCGGCTCGGCATTGATTACCGGAGCGCCGCAGAATCTCGCGTCTGCGCTGATGCGTATCGACAGCACCATCCAAAGTCGGAGGATTCCCGACCAGGATTTCCGCCGGGCTCAGACGGTGAATGCGCTCTTCATTGTACCCGCCCTGCGCCGTGGCGACTCTATGGCTACCCTTTTCTCGACACACCCTTCCACCGAGGAGCGAGTCGCACGCCTGACGGCCATGCAGCGCTACATGGAGAGTCACGGCCAGCCTAGCTAGCTGGCCTCTTGGCCGTCCGATCGCGACTTTCCTTGTCATGAGTAGCGGAGACAGTATGGGAATTCTTGATAGCATCTTTGGTCGTCAGAAGCCGGTACCGGTAGGACCGGAGCGGCTATTTGCCATGAGCACCGCGCAGATAACGCTCGAGACCGCCCAGAACCTGACCCCTAGCGGTACCGCGGCCATGTGCTTCAAAGGTGTAACGTCGGGACCCTTCGCTCAAATCCAAAGTGAGCTGGACCAGCTGCTCAAGATAGCTGCCAAGGATGACAGCACGCTCCGCTATCGGACTTTTACGGACGAGTTTGGCTACTCCTGGCTGATATTCCAGAGCTCAGACTTCCAGGAATTGGTGACTACCATTCACGTCGCCAGCCGAACGCTGCTGGACGAGGGTTACGGAAGCCAGCTCCTCTTCGCTATATTTGCCTGCAAGACAGCGGCAGGCACGGCCATGTATTGGATCTACAACTACAAACGCGGCTTCTTTTATCCGTTCGTGCCCAAGACCAGCACTAGCGACAAGCTTCGGCAGCGCAATAACCCTGAGGAATTGCGACTAGCGGCGGCGCTGGATAAAGACCTTCCCATGGAACCTGATATCGAACGGTGGTATCCAGTCTGGGATCTGCCGCTCTAATCCTCGGCCTCACCCAAGATGCGAGAAGGAAGTTCACCTAATCGCTAGGAGCGCGCACGCTGCTGGCCGGTGCGCTGCACGCTCTTCCACGATGCTCTCTCCAAAACGGCATATAATACAATGCGTTTAATACGTTCGATGCGCAAAGGTATTGGCCTCTCTCGCCGGCAGCGAGGGCGGAAGGAAAGTGAGTGAGGTGGACCGTGGGAGACCCAGCGGGACATGACGCAGGTGGTGAGCGTCTCTGGCTGCGCCGGTCGATAACTGGAACCAGGGGCGGACAGACCCATACCATCGAGATCGCGGTCTCAGTGCAGTCTGGCATGTCGGCGGAGCGGATTGAAGTGCTTCTGGGAGAAGCTGATGCTTGCATGCATGTGCTGTCGCGCCAACTCGATAACTACTGGCGTGAGCTAGACGACCCAGAAGCAATATCGTCTACTCCGCCGGTCGAGCGCCAGTCTACTCCGCCGACCGAGCGCCAGTCTACTCCGCCGACCGAGCGCCAGTCTACACCAGTCGAGCGGCAAGTAGCGAACCCCGCCGTGCCGGAGACACGGCCTACTCCGAAACTCGCAGCTTCGGCTCCCCTGTCGGGCGAGACGCTCTCGGTTAAAGATTTCATTTCCGCCGCGCGTGCTGAGCTTGATCTGACGCCCAAGCAAGCAATGGAGCGGCTGAATGTCAAGTCTCTGAACGGTATCGACCTCGCCGAGGCGCTGGCGACTCTGCGGCGGCAGTCGTCTGCATTCAATGACGCTTCAGCCCCTCTGGCCCAGCAGATCCGTGCTACGGCGATTCCTCCCTCCGCCGCACCTCCGCACTACTTCGAGGAGGAAGATAGCGAGTTCGATGTGACATTTAGCCTGGACGGCGACCTGCTTGCGGACGACATGTCAACGGCCGCCGGGCAGATCGTTGCCTCGGCACCATATGAACGCGACGGCTTCGATCTCGAGGACGTGCCCGATTTCGACGCCGCGCCGGTTCCTGGGGCGCATCCGCCGAGAGAGGGCCAGATGCCAGCCGGGAGCTCCGCAAACGATATGGTAGAGGCGCCTGGCGGCACCAGAGTACCGCGCGCAGTTCAGATCATCAATCAGCTTCGCGCCACCGCTCGCGGGGGAGCTCCTACCGGACAGCAGCGCAATGCGTATCGCAACATTATCCTGGATGAATTAGGCGAGCTGGCGGCCAAGACCCTGGTGACCAGTCTGTGGCGAGTCCCTGCCGAGCGACTTGGCTCCGAGCAGCTGGATGCCCTGCTGAGTTGGGGTAAGCAGGACACGTTTGGTGACGAGGCGCCGCTTGTATTGGAGGCGTTACGAGCCGAAAGTGAGCGTGTAGCACGTCCGCCGCAGGCATTGCGACGTCCACCCGGCCATAGTGCTCCAAGCGGGGGCAAGTGAGATGCGTGTGGTAGCGGGCACGGCCAAGGGCCGTAAGCTGCGATCTCCGGCTACTCCTGGCACCCGTCCAGTTATGGACCGTGTCAAGACCGCACTCTTCGATAGACTGGCTACGCAGGTAGTGGACGCGCGATTCCTCGACCTTTTCGGCGGCACAGGCAGTATAGGAATCGAGGCGCTAAGTCGCGGGGCGTCGGCGGCGACGTTCGTGGAGCTGGATCCAGCGGCGGTGAAGTGTATACGAGACAATCTCGAGATCACTGGACTAGCGGGGCAGTCCGAGGTGCTGCGCGCCGATGCTTTCGCTTTCTTGCGGCGCGGATACGAGGGGGGCAAAAGGTACGACATCGTGTATATTGCGCCGCCTCAATACCATGGGCTGGCTGTCCAGGCCCTGTCGAGCCTCGATGCCGCACCACTGACGGAGCCCGGTGGCCTGGTTATCGTCCAAATCCATCCCCGCGAGCGCGGCGATCTGGACACTCTGGCAATGAAGAACCTCCACCTCGTCAATGAACGGCGCTATGGCAGCACTCTCTTGCTATTTTTTGAGCACGACGCTCTCGACACGGATGGCGATATGCCGGCAGAGTCTGGAGAGGGGTCTAGCGTGCTGGGGGAGAAGGAGCACATTGTATGATGCAACAGAACTCACGCTTTGCTTTTGTGGATGAAGGTGAAGCGCTGCGCCGTCTAGGTATCGACCGGGACACCTTGCTCGCGCTTGTTCAAGAGAAGCGTCTGCGCGCCTATCCGGGAGTCGGTAAAGGTAACTTCTACAAGCAAAAGGATCTCGAGGCGCTACACATCGAGATATATGGCGATTCCGGTCCAGCTGTGCCCACGGCAGCAGGCGCAGCAAGTGGAACGGCTAGTGCGCGAAAGCTCTTTGATCCCGCTTACAAAGTGCATGTGCGCTTGCAGGCTGATCTCAAGTGGTACGACCTAGAGGACCAGGACCTGCAGGCCTGGGTCCGAGAACTGCACGCCGACGGCTATATCCGCCAACGCATTAACATTAACCAGGTAATCGCTAAGCTCCAGCGGCTTCGCGATCTTATGGATCAGGCGGCAGCCAACTGGCAGGTGCTGGACGCGCCCATTCCGGATCCAACACCGCAAGCAGCATCTCCGAAGCGCGTTCGTAAGCCGCTTCCTATGGCTGGTGGCGGTATACCTGGGCCATCGGTAGTGCCAGGATCGTCTATACCGACGGCATCGGACCCGGAAGAGTCAACCGCTGAAGGCGACCACCTTCGGCACACCTGATCGACTGCGGTCATACCTTCGCAATCTCGGGGTAGTGCAACGCCGGCTGCTATGGTAGAGTGTAGAAAAGTCATTGATTGTCGCCAGTGAGAGACCGTAACAACGGAGCAAGGGGGCTGTACATGGCTCAGACTGAACGCCTGCTGGGGAAAGTAGCGGTTATTACCGGCGCTGGTTCTGGACTTGGACGAGCCATGGCGCTACGCTTTGTGGCCGAGGGTGCCTCGGTGCTGGTCGCCGATATCAATGAGACTGGCGCGCGCCAGACGGTGGAGATGATGGGCGATGCGGGGGGTACACACGGCGACTTCCGCCGGGTAGATGTCACCAGCGAAGACGATTGCGCCGCCGCCGTGACTCAAGCCGTGCAACGCTTTGGACGGCTGAATATTCTGGTGGCCAACGCCGGCATTGGGACTCCGGGATTTATATCCAATATGGAGAGAGACGATTGGGACCGAGTGCTGGCCGTCAATCTGACCGGCGTTTTTCTCTCGGCCAAGTACGCTTTCAGGGCGATGCGAGATTCGGGCGAAGGCGGGGTGATACTGACTACCGCTTCGGTCGCTGGTCTACAGGGAACACCACACCTGGGTGCGTATGGTGCCTCCAAAGCCGGAGTCATACAGATTACCCAGACGTTGGCGCTGGAGGGGGCCAGATTCCACATACGCGCCAACGCAATTTGTCCAGTCTGGGCGGATACCCCCATGATCGGCGAGTTTACTGCCGGCTCACGGGCCGTGCCTGAAGAGATACGCGCCCGGCTGCTCACGTCCGTACCACTCGGTAGGCTGGCGACTCCCGAGGATATAGCCAGCGCGGCAGTGTACCTGGCCTCAGATGAGGCCGGTTTTATCACCGGCGTCGCGCTACCGGTCGACGGCGGCCATATGGCCGGCCACGGCGCCTGAGCTGCTCTTGTCAAAATGGCGGCCATCCAGCTAGATACCAATTCTCGTGCGGTCTCTCATTCTTGATTGAAAAGGACTACGCGGATGTCCACTGTGCCTGTCCTAGTGAAAGAGGTCCTTTCCAAGTTTTATACCTGCGAAGTAACCACGGTAAACCGCAAGGGGCAGCCGGTTACTTGGCCATTGTTGACCTATTACCATGAAGCGACCGGCAACATTGTCTTTAGCGCCTCGATAGCTTTTCCTATAAAGGCCTTGAACGCTCGCCAAAATCCGAGAGTCTCGCTTCTCTACTCTGACCCAACCGGATCACAATTGGACCGTCCTCCGGCTGTGTTAGTGCAGGGGGATGCCACAGTCACAGAGATGCTCGACTACACCAAGCCAGAGGTATTAGGACTCTTCCGAGCAAGTACAGAGCGGCAACCGGACAGCAGTAACTTCACCGCGAATCGCTTTGCGCGTAGCCTTTTCAACTGGTATCTGTTCCAGCGGTTGCTGGTTACCGTGCGGCCGAAGCGTCTGCTGATCTGGCCGGATGGTAACTTTCGCGTGCCTCCAACCGAAATCGAGGTGAGCGATGTGGAATGAGAGACTGGCAGCACTGGCCAGCACGTATCCGAGCGCGATCCTGAGCCGCGTAGATCCCGCTACCGGCTATCCTGAGAGCGTGCGCTCGGCTGTGCGCCTGGATGCTACCCGACAGATGGTAATCCTGATAGATCCGCCTCCGCAGACGAGCGCCTGGCGCGGCAGTGCAAGCCTGCTGTTCCACGAGTTCAACCAGCGTCTAGAAGGCCTGCGGCAGCTCGTTATCCTGGGAAATCTTGTGGCCATAGATGACCAGCTCGCTCTACAAGTGAGCAAGTTTGTGACCGCAAATAACCGCCGAGATTCCGATAAGCTGCCGCATGCCAGCTCTCCGCTGCACATGTTGCAATTCCTCTGGATTGGGCGGCGAAACGCCAAACAGTACCTGGCCAAGCGTGGCGAGCCCTGGCCTCGCGTTCCCTACGACG
Source organism: uncultured Chloroflexia bacterium (assembly GCA_963810535.1). GTDB lineage: Bacteria > Chloroflexota > Ktedonobacteria > Ktedonobacterales > JADMIN01 > JAJPKE01. The sequence goes on along the minus strand of CAWENW010000005.1, from coordinate 184,443 downwards.
AGATAGTCCGCGCCCTGGGGCCGGATACTTCTTTGCCGCGAGGGAGCTCTCCGGAGCTGGAGAGCTCGCCAGACTGACGCCCAGGCAGCATCTGGACAGTGGAAATTGCTACCCTTTGGGCGCGGCTACTCCAGCTACGACTGGAACCGCCGCCGCCGCTGGGACTATCTCGACCACGGCATTGTAATCGGGCACGCCGGCGGCGACATCGCAGACTCGGCGCCGAATGAGCACGTTACATTCCGGCCAATACGCTTGTACACTGCGCGGACGTATCTGGTCGATGCGAACGTGGAATTCCATGCTGGCGCCATTGTCGCTCTTCACCAGTACCTGGTCCCCACTGGCCACGCCCAGTGCGGCGGCGTCTTGTGCTGACAGGAGCAGCGCGTCGCGACCGGCTCCTGTCAGCACATCCCGAGACGCGTGTATCATGCTATTGAACTGCTTACCTCGCCTGGTCGAGAGAATGAACTTCCCATCGGGCAAGTTGTATTCTGGCGGGGTAATCCCTGAGAAGTGCCCTTTCTTATCCGGGGTATCGAATACACCGCCGGAATAGAGTAAGGGGCCGCCGTACTGTACCTGATCGCCCTTGCTTTTTAGTCGCTCAATGCCAGCGTAGATCGGCATGGTGCGGGCGATGTCCTCCCGTATCTCGGCCGCGCCGGCAAACGTAATCTGGTCTCGGCGCTCAGGATGAACCCGCGCCGCCAGCTCCGAGAATATCTCCCATTCCGCGCGAGCCTCCCCAATGCGAGGTCCGGGAATCTCGGGTGAGAATATGATCCGGCGCTCGGTGCTGGTTTCTGTGCCTCCGCCTCGCTGCTCGTAGCGTGTCTGGGCCGGCAGTAACACGACGATATCCGCAGGCTCGACCAGCATCTGGGTTGTCACATAAATGTCCTGATGCACGCGGAGGGCTGGTTTCCCAAGGGCTTCTCGCACATACTCCGGATCAGGCAGAATCTCGAGAAAATTGCCGCCGCTGCAATAGAAGATATCCAGCTCGCCATCGGCGCAAGCGTCAATCATTTCTACCGCCCGAATGCCTACCCAATCGGGGACGGAGAAACCCCAGAGTTCGCTGAACTGAGCGGCCGTCTCGGCGGTGATGGGGACGCCTCCGGGAAAATTATTGGGTACCGCCCCTACCTCGGCCCCGCCCTGTACACCGCTGTGCCCTCGAATCGGCACGACTCCCGAGTGTTCTTTACCCAGCCATCCTTGAGACAGTGCCAGATTGACGATGGCCTTTACCGTCTGCACGCCAAAACTATGCTGGGTAACTCCCATGCTCCAGACCAGAATGCCGGTGCGTGCGGCATGAACGGTCTCGGCGAAGCGTCTCATCTCTTCCCGGCCGCAGCCACTCGCTTGCTCCAACATGGAAAAGTCCTGCGCGGCTAGCGCGGCCTCAAGCTCTTCCCAGCCGACCGTATGCTCACGAATGAAATCATGATCCACCCAATCATTCTCAATCAGGTATTTCAGCGTGCCGTTAAGAAACGCGATGTCGCCGCCGGTATTGACCTGGTAGAACTCATCCATGAGCTTGGTACCCAGAACCGCGCTGTCGGGAACCGATGGTACCCAGTACCGGACCATACCGGGCTCGCGATAGGGATTAATAACCGCTAATTTGGCCCCCTGCTGCTTGGCGTAGTACAGATACTTGGTGGTTACAGGCTGGTTATTAGCCACGTTACTACCGATGAATACCAGCAGGTCAGAGCCTATCCAGTCTTTGTATGAGACCGAAGAAGCCCCGACACCCAGGGTCTGCTTGAGGCCGACAGTGCTGGGCGAATGACAGACACGGGCGGCGTTGTCGATGTTGTTGGTGCCAATGAATCGAGCGGCCTTCTGTGCGGCGAAATACACTTCATTGGTGAGGCCACGGGAGGTCAGGTAGAAGGCAATGCGTTTTGGGTCGCTCGCCCGCATTCGGCCGGCGATGAGATCAAGCGCCTCATCCCAGCTGACCCGGGTAAATCCGGCGTCTCCTCGCCTACGAATCATAGGATATGGGAGCCGACCCAGGTTACGTAGCTCGGCACTGGAGAGGCTCTTAAGAGCTGGAAGGTCATGTTCCAGGCGCTGCCAAGGCATGGCGTTCATCGTACTCAGCTTGAGCAGATTCAGGCGCACGGTGCACAGGTGAATGCCATCCATCGTCCAGTCACGCATGCCACTGGTTCCCAGAGCGCAGCCGTCACAACAGCCGTTATTCAGAATATTCCAGGCATACAGGGGGTGGGCTCGATTCTCCCAAGCCGTCTTGAAGATCTCGGTGAAGTGGTGAGGCTTGGTCTCTCCAAGCCCAAATGGTTTCCAGCCTGCCCACAGTGAGGGCGATATCAATTTCTTCGCCATCTTGCGCATCACCTCTTCGTGCTACTAGCGCCGCCGGTCACAACGGAATATTGCCGTGCTTCTTCGGCGGGTTGGTATCGCGCTTGTTTTTGAGCATATCCAGCGCTACAATGAGCTTCTCGCGGGTATGGCGGGGTTGTATGACTTCATCCACGTAGCCACGGCCGGCGGCCACGTAGGGGTTGGCAAACTTCTCAATATAGTAGTTCACCAGTTCCTGGCGCTTAGCATCAGGGTCCGGTGCTTCTTCAATTTCATCTTTGAACACGATGTTGACCGCGCCGTCGACTCCCATAACCGCAATTTCCGCCGTCGGCCAGGCATAGTTGATGTCCCCGCGCACGTGCTTGCTGCTCATAACGTCATAGGCGCCTCCATAGGCCTTGCGGGTAATGACCGTCACTTTAGGTACAGTGGCCTCGCAGTACGCATACAGCAACTTGGCTCCATGCCGTATGATGCCGCTGTGCTCTTGCCCAACACCCGGAAGAAATCCGGGCACATCCTCCAGTGTCACAATCGGAATATTGAAGCAATCGCAGAATCGCACAAAGCGGGCGGCCTTGTCGGAGGAATTGATATCGAGCACTCCCGCCAGCACCGCCGGCTGTTGAGCCACGATGCCGACTGGGCGTCCATTCAAGCGAGCGAAGCCGACGATGATGTTTTTGGCCCACTGCTCTTGTACCTCAAAGAATGAACGGCGGTCGACGACATGACGTATGACGTCCTTCATATCGTAGGGACGGTTGGGATTATCAGGAATGATCTCGTCCAGCTCTTCATCGGCCCGATTCACCGGGTCGTCACAGGGAAGCTCAGGGGGATCATCCAGGTTATTGGAGGGCAGATAGCCAAAGAGAGTGCGTACCGCCTGTAAGCAGGCGGCCTCGGTAGGCACGGCGAAATGCGCCACTCCGCTGGTAGAGTTATGGACAGTGGCTCCACCCAACTCCTCAAATGTAACTTCCTCATGAGTCACCGTCTTGAGGACATTAGGTCCGGTCACAAACATATGGCTGGTGCCCTCCACCATAAAGATGAAGTCGGTAATGGCGGGAGAATAGACCGCGCCGCCAGCGCACGGTCCCATAATTGCCGAGAGCTGTGGAATCACACCGCTTGCCAGGGTGTTGCGCAAGAAGATATCGGCATAAGCTCCCAGGCTCACGACACCTTCCTGGATGCGGGCGCCGCCCGAATCATTCAGCCCAATCACCGGGGCGCCGTTCTTCATGGCCAGGTCCATGATCTTACAGATCTTTTCGGCATGCGCCTCCGACAGCGAGCCGCCAAAGACGGTGAAGTCCTGCGAGAAAAGGTAGACGAGCCGGCCGTCAATCTTGCCGTACCCGGTGACTACACCGTCACCCAGCACCTTTTGATCGGCCAGCCCAAAGTCGGTAGTTCGATGAGTGGCAAACATATCCAGTTCTTGGAAGGTGTTGGGATCGAGCAGCAAATCAATACGCTCGCGAGCGGTCAGCTTGCCCTTCTTATGCTGGCTTTCGATGCGCTGCTTTCCGCCACCCAGGAGCGCCTGTTCACGCAATTGGTGGAGTTCCTCTAGTTTCTCGTGTGTGGTCTTCATCTGTCTCTAACCTACTGCTTTGGTTACTATACTCAAATCAGACTGCTTGGTCAGACCCATCGTCCAGCCCGTTTTCTGCCTCACTTCGGCTCTCAGGCAAGCGCTCGATCAATTCCAGCAAGACACCGCTGGTACTCTTGGGATGAAGAAAAATGCCGCGCCCGTCGGCGGTGAGACGAGGGCTGGTGTCGAGCACCGCCGCGCCCGAGACCTGCAAATCCTGCAGAGCGCGCCCAATATCCGGAACCTCTAGGCACAGATGGTGCAAGCCTTCTCCGTGCTTCTGCAGAAAACGGGCAATGCCGCTACTGTCGTCGGTGGGTTCGAGTAGCTCAATCTTACTGCCTCCAGGGCCCCCAAGCGGCAGGAAAGCTATCTTGACGCTCTCGCTGGGAAAGTCGAGTACGCGCGAGGGCGTAATCCCGAGTAGATCGCGGTAAAACGTCAGCGCGGCCTCCAAACTCGCCACGACGATCGCCACATGGTCAATGCGTTTGATATCTAGACTTCCGAGACTCGGATCTGAAGCCTTAGCTGGAGTTGTCATCCGACGCTCACCTGAAAAACCTTCTATCATCTCCTACCAAATGGGGATCCACCGCAGGGGCATGCCAGAGGGCAGCACCGTCCGCCGGCCCGCTCATCCTACGCCGGCGGCCCCGTAAGCGTCAACTCATGTCCCGGAAGGCGGCGGGTCGACCAGCAGCAGATGATACTTATTCTTGCCAATCCGCAAGAGAATAGCCCTGTCGAAGAGCGTGTCGTCCGCCGAGAGAGCCGCGTCAGGATCGTCCCAGGGCCGGTCATTGACGCGCAGCCCTCCCTGGGAGATGAGCCGGCGAGCCGAACCCTTCGAGGGCTGCGCTCCGCTGGCTACCAGGGCTTCGAGTATTGGTACGCCGCACTGCAATGATTCGGCCGGGATTGCGATGGCAGGAACCGCCGCCGCCAGATGTGGCAGCACCTCGGGGGTCAGCTCGGATATACCCGCGCCGAAGAGCACACTCGAGGCGGCAGCGACCAACCTGGCAGTCTCCTCTCCATGTATCAGCTTGGTCAATTCGAAGGCTAGCCGTTTCTGCCCCAGCCTCAGCTCGGGCTGCTCGGTGTGTTGCCTTTCAATTGTTGCAATCTCTTCAAGCGGCAGGAAGGTGAAGATTTTCAGATAACGGCCTATGTCCCGGTCGTCGGTATTGATCCAGTACTGGTACAGCGTGTATGGCGAAGTCATCTCGGGGTCGAGGTAGAGGGCGTTGCCTTCACTCTTACCGAACTTGGCACCCGAGGCCGAGGTGATCAAGGGCACGGTTAACGCATGTACCCGCGCCTCATGCTTGCGCCGGATCAGCTCCACGCCGGAGATGAGATTGCCCCACTGGTCGTGACCGCCGACCTGTGCGGTCACGCCCTGCTCTTCAAAGAGATGCAAGTAATCGAGGGCCTGGACAATCGAGTAGCTAAATTCGGTATAGGAGATGGACTGGTCAGGATTCTCTAGACGAGTGCGAACGAAGTCTTTGGCGATCATGGTATTTACGGTAAAGTGCTTTCCAATATCCCGAAGGTAGTCAAGTAGCGTCATATTCTTGAGCCAGTCGGTATTGTCCACCATGAGAGCGGCGTTTTCACCGGTAAATGAGAGGTACCCGCTCAGCTGAGCACGAAAACGTGCGACGTAGTCGCGTATCTGCGCTTCGCTTAGGAGTGGCCGCTCCGCCGACTTGCCACTGGGATCGCCGATCATGGCGGTTCCACCTCCGACGACGATGATGGGGCGGTGTCCCTGCCGCTGAAAATGAGCCAGTGCCATGAGCGGCACCAGGTTGCCGACATGCAAGCTGGGAGCGGTTGCGTCGAAGCCGACGTAGACCGTGAGCGAACCGCTCTCCGAGGCCTGGGCTAAGTCGCTCTCGGTCACCTGCGACACCAGGCCGCGTTCTTCCAGCACCGCTACTATGTTTTGCTTGGGTGATGCTCCCTTAGACTTTTCTGCTTTCCTCGACATGGACATCTCTTCTAATCATCCTCATCCAGCGTGCGCAGTTCCACGAGCTCCATACCTGGCACCTTAAGAAGGCTCTGAATAATTGGATCGGCCTGCACCAGGGTCTCCAATTGTGCTCGCCGTGTACTACCCGGGAGCGTCTCACGCGGTGCCTCGCTACTTGGCGGGAGTGCGGCTATCATATCTGGCGCCGGCTGGTAACGCCGTATCGGAGTAATATTATCGCCGGAAGCGGCATGGGCGCTGGACCCGGCCACGTTCGCGGATGGGGTGTGGCCGGGCGATAGAACGCCTTGATTCCTGGCGGGATTCCCTCCACCGGCCGGCCCGGAGCTGTTGTGTAGATTATGTCCTCCCAGGCCGCTGTGACCCATGGGGCCGGAGCTGCCTCCATCGCTATCGCCGGGTCGCCCGCCCGCGCCTCCTCCTGTGGCGCCGTCCTGGCGAAGAATGAGCTTGATGTGCACCGGTTGGGTCAGCACCTGCTCCAGCGCCCACTCGACTGCTGCCCGACTATCCGGCTCACGCAGCTTATCCAAGTGAAACTGATACGCTGCCGCCAGCACCAGCGTTGCGATGTCACCCCGCTCTACCTCGACTGGTTGCGCCGAGTGGAGAAGAGCCGCTACGCTTCTGCTCCTCTGTTTGCATACTTGCTTGACCAGATCCCACTGTGACTGTGCGGCTTGCAGCGTCTCGCTAAACCGATCGCCGGAGCTCGCAGGCACGGGCACTGCCTTCAGCGGGATCGCGCTCGCGCTGAGCGTATCTGTCGCTACGAGGCTTGGAGCAGGCAACGCCGGTTCCGCGGTATCCAAGTCCAATTCCACGGCAGACTCCCATCCCCGTGCCGCCGACCGCACCTGCGGCGCCGGCGGTTCGGGAGCGTCGCTCGACGGCACGACTTGAGATTTGGGCGCAGGCGTCGCCATCTCGAGCCTAGGCGACGGTATTGCTCCGGAGCCGCCTCTCTGCTCGTTGCGGATCTGGATACAGTCAAGCAGCGAGAGCTCCAGCGCCAGCTGGGGTACCGGAAGGCCGCGGGCCGGTCCCTCATTGCGCGCAAATACGCGTGCGCAAGCGGTAAGCTCCGCCAGCGAGAAACGCTCCGCCAATGCGGTGATCTCCGCTATATCATCCGGGCTGCGATCAATCAGCAAGGAAACGTCGGCTCCAGCTCGACAGAGCAGCAGCGCGCGCCATTCCTCGCCCAGCTGCGTGTTTAACTGCCGCAGATCCGCCCCCGATTCGACCAGCTCGTTCACCAGATGCAGGCCCATGCCGGGCATCGCCATCGGCAACCGACGTGATTAGGGCCGTGACTGTACCAGGATCAGCCAGTCCCAACATCACGCGGGCTTGGGTCAAGTCGATCCGGGCCCCGCAAAAGGCTATCGCCTGGTCCAGCAAGCTAAGCGCGTCCCGCATGCCACCCTGTGCCGCTCGAGCAAGAAGGACTGCCGCGCTGGGTTCTAGGTCTATTCCTTCTTGGCGCGCGATGTATTCTATGCGGGAGACAATATCGGCGAGGCGAAAGCGCCTGAAGTTAAACGGCTGGCAACGCGATACCACGGTAGGCGGGACTTTGTGAGATTCAGTGGTAGCCAGCACAAAAATGACATGAGGCGGCGGCTCCTCAAGCGTCTTGAGCAGTGCGTTGAAAGCCTGTGTTGAGAGCATGTGAGCTTCGTCGACGATGTAGATCTTGTAGCGACCGGTGACTCCGAGAAGATTGACGTTCTCGCGCAGGTCACGGATATTGTCTACTCCGGTATTCGAGGCGGCATCGATCTCGATGACGTCTGGCGCGCGGCCCCCGGTGATCTCACGACAGGAGAGACATGCATTGCACGGCTCACCATCTTCTGGATGAGCACAGTTCACCGCCTTGGCGAGCAGCCGGGCGGCGCTAGTCTTCCCGGTGCCGCGGGGCCCACAGAAGAGGTAGGCATGCGCCAGGCGGTTATCCCGCACCGCATTTCGCAGCGTACGTGTCACCGCTTCCTGACCTATGAGGTCGGCAAAGGTCTGGGATCTCCATTTGCGATAGAGAGATTGTGATGCCATTATGGGTAGCCTCACTGCTTACTGGCAAGTATGTATAGTCTCTGAGACGAGGCACGGCCTGCCGAGGGAGCGAGGAGCTGCGGAGTGAGAGAAAGCAGGCAGGAGAAAAGAAACGATCGTGCACCTGCCTCCGATCCGCGCAGCTCGCTCCTCACGACGTTCCAGCTCAGACCCGGCAATCCCGCGGCACCCAGAGAGGCCCACTTACCGCTGCTTACTTCCGTACCTGACGGAGTTCGCAGGCATCTGCCGCGCGGGGACCGAATCCTCATAACCTTCGCGTCCTTTGGAGCCGGCTAACGCTAAACCTCGGGCAGGAGTTCAGTCCCGCATAAAGAGCGTTTCGGGTATAGGGCAGCCCCAGCTCCCCACCTAGCACGACCTCACCGTATTGTATCGTCTGGACTGAGCCGCGTCAAACGGGCTCGCGCGCCGTACCGCATGTCCCCGCGGATCGGAAGACGCGTGGTACATTAAGAGTGCTGTAGACCATGGATATCGGGACAACTAAGTCCCGTCTACGATGTGGTGCGTCCAGCCGGAGTTTTCTGAAGGGGAGCGCTACATAGTGCCCGAAGCCAACACTGTGCTGATACTGCGCACCGATGGAGCCTCACGGGGCAATCCAGGGCCGGCGGCTGCCGGAGTAGTCATTGAATCCCAGAGCGGGGAGCTCATAGCCTACGGCAAGAAATATCTCGGTATCATGACCAATAACCAGGCGGAATACCAGGCCTTAATACTGGGGCTGCGGGCGCTCGCGCGCTACAATCCGGCAGAGGCTCTCGTCCTCATGGATAGCGAGCTGGTTGTCCGGCAGATGACGGGACAGTATCGCGTACGGGATGAATCGCTACGTCCTTTGCACCAGGAAGCGCAAGCGCTAGTGCAGGAGCTGCCCTCGGTCGCGTTCCAGCATGTGATGCGCAGCCAAAACGCACGGTCCGATGCGCTCGCCAATGATGCTTTGGACCAGGAAGCTAAGCGATCAAGAAGCTAACCCCACTGTCGTGGGATAGCATGGAGGTCCGGATGGGCGCCAATCGGGGCGAGCAGCAATACCCAGCGATTTGGCCGCTGCCTGATCAGAAGCATTCACCGCGGCGAGACGCCCAATCCCGACCAACGCCCGCCCATGCTTGGCTCCTCTGGCTGCGACGATCCGTGATCGGGCTCATCGCGCTGGCAGTAATTTGCCTGGCTGCTTGTGGATTATTCTATTGGCATCTCTCTGCCACCGTTTCGAATTACTCGGGCCCGCACTTCAATGTGCACCAGAATGGGGTCTGGCTTGAGCACTCCTGGGCGGGTGAACCGCATAGCGCCGCCGAGTACGATGCGCTGGCTGAGCAGCTGGCTAGAGAGCAAATCAGCTATGTGTATGCTCATGTAGGTCCGCTGGCCGGCGATGGGACCATTCCGGCCGATCTGGCCCCCAACGCTGCCGATCTGGCGGCACAACTGCATGCACGGCTTCCTGGTATACATGTGCTTGCCTGGATAGGACAGGTCGAGGCGGCCGGCGGAGGTCCGGGAGACGTGACCGTGGACCTGAACAATGGAACCGTACGAGCGAACATCGTTGCAACAGCGGTCCACTTTGTCGCAGCGATGGGCTTTGACGGCGTACAGTATGACATTGAGCCGATAATCAATAATAACGCCCGCTATTTAGACCTTCTCGATGCTACCCGTGATGCGCTGCCGCCGGCCGCGATTCTTTCCAGCATCGGACAGAAATGGGCACCGAATGCGCATGTCGCCGAATTGTTGAGGAGCCAGGGAAAGGCCGATGCCTGGTGGACATCGTACTTTTACGCTGCGGTCGCAGCGAGTGTAGACCAAATCGTGCCACTCATCTACAACAGTGCCATGCCGATTGGACGGGCCTACGAGTTTTTTGTACAGCAGGAGACGGAGCACATCTTAGATGCGGTGCGAAGCGCCCGCCACCCGCCACAGGTGCTGATAGGGGTACCGACGTACACCGGTGACAGCTTCTGGTTTCATGATACTGCTGAGAATGTGACTACCAGCCTGCAGGGCATTATCGACGGACTCAACAGCAATCGTGACACTGCCGATTTTACTGGAGTCTCGCTCTACCGGTATGCCACGACCAACAGCGACGATTGGTCGACGTATAATTCGCTCTGGCTCGGCAACTAGAGTCGAATACGTGATACATACATGATACCGAGTCACTCCGACGGGCTGGGTCGTGGAAGCCGCGGAATGGCCCGCCAGCATTGCAAGCGCCTCGGACACCGAATCCTCTTGTCGAACAGTTCGCTCGCTGCGGCCGGCCAGATCGTGGAGCCGGACCGTTCCAGCGGCAATTTCATCCGGGCCAAGTATGACTGCCAGTGGAATACCCTTCTTGTTGGCAAAGCTCAGCTGGCGCCGCAGCTCTCGCAGCTCGGGCGAGACCTCCGTATGAATACCTGCTGAGCGTAACTTCTGCGCCAGAGACAAGGATGGGCCCAACGTCTCGCGGGAGAAGAGCGCCACCAGAGCCTGAGTAGTGGTAGTAGCGACATCTCTGGCTATGTGGAGCTCACGCAGGGCATCGACGATTCGCTCAACGCCGAATGAGATACCCACGCAGGGCAGGTCTCGGCCGGTGAATTGCCCGATGAGATGGTCATATCTCCCGCCGCCGCCTAGACTACCGAGCTGCGATCCGACAGGATCGGTAAGCACCGTCTCAAAAATCGCGCCAGTGTAGTAACCAAGCCCCCGAACCATCGAGAGATCGAAGGTCACCCGTTCCGGGGGCACTCCCATAAAGCCTATATACTCGAAGATTTCGGCAAGATCGTCTAGAGCTTGCATGCCTTCTCGAAGGAGTGCCAACGACGGACGCAACACCTCGATTATAGCCTGCGGGGTGCCGGAAACCTGGGTCATGTCCAGTAGGCGCTCGGTTGGAACGCTGCCCAGATCGAGCTTGCCGAGCTCGCTTTCTACACCGTCCCTGCCGATTTTGTCGAGCTTATCTAAGGCAGTGAGCGTGGCTGCACGCTTGGTCTCTGGAATTTCACAGGCTGTCATGAGACTCTGCAGCAGTCCGCGGTGGTTCACTTTGGTGAGGAAGCTGGTAAATCCAAGGCGGTCAAACACCTCGGCGTGCACAGCAATCATCTCGGCGTCGAGAGTCAACGAGCTGCTGCCGACGCAGTCGACGTCACACTGGTAAAATTCACGATATCGACCATGCTGAGGCCGATCGGCGCGCCAGACCGTCTGCATCTGGTAGCGGCGAAACGGGAATACCAGATCGTTCTGGTGGGCGGCGATGACTCTGGCCAAGGGTACCGTCAGATCGTATCGTAGCGCTTCATCCGATAGCACCCGCTGGAGCGACGAGGCGCTGTAACCCTCCGCGGCGGTGCCTGTAACCAGCGAGCGCTCTGCCTTCTCTAGACTCTCGCCGCGCTTGAGGATGCGGAAGAGCAGTCGCTCACCCTCTTCACCGTACTTGCCTTCCAGCACGCTGGTGTTTTCAACCGCCGGAGTTTCTAATGGCTCGTACCCGTAGCTCTCAAATGTCTCGCGGAGCAGGCTGAAGACACGATTGCGCTCTACGAGATCTCGTGGTAGAAAGTCGCGTGTGCCTTTGGCATTGACGGGAGCAATACGAGCCATTGGTTTTCTCTCCTAACTGGATGTAGCGTGCACGGGCAGGCGGTACCACCTACACAGGATATCACACCATTCCGCCCGCTTGTCCGTGCACGCAATGTAGGCCGTCCTGAGGGCGTGTCGCCGGTAGGAGAGATTGGAATCGGCACGGATCAACATCAGGAGAACCAGACATGCTGCTCATGGAACTACGCTCGTCGGTGGCTCGCTATGCCCGCAAAATGTATAGCAGCCACTTAGTCGAGGCGACTGCCGGCAATCTCAGCGCACGAGATCTCGAAACCGGACTCATCTGCGTGACGCCCAGCGGCGCCGACTATGAAGACCTGGCGGCAGAAGATATCGTTGTGCTTGACCAGCATGGGGAGGTGGTAGAAGGCAAATGGAAACCGACTGTGGAGTCGCCACTCCATGCTCTGGTGCTGGCGCGCCGCCCCGATATTCATTGCGTCATGCATACACATTCTCCATACGCAACCGCATTTGGCGTAATCAATGAGCAGATTCCGATGATACTCTCCGACTCGGCACTCTGCCTGGGAGGTCAGGTGAAAGTCGCTCCCTACCGAAGATCGGGTACCCAGGAGTTCGCTGTCTCGGTCGTGGAGGCGCTCGGAAATGGGAGAGCGGTCATCTGGGCTAATCATGGGGCTATGGTGGTCGGTGTGAACCTATCGCTGACTTTTTCCACCGCCCACGCGCTGGAAGATAGCGCCAAGGTGTATGCTATCGCTAGACAATTAGGAACGCCGGCGCTGCTTCCCGCCGAAGAAGTAGCTGCACTACATCAGTTCTGGCTGGAGCACTACGGTCAAAAAGCACTTGAGCGTACTCGGGACCAGTAACGCTGTCGCGGATCGCTAAGCCACCAAAGCAAGCTAGGAATTAACCTGTGGAACCACTATCCGACATGACTACAACCGGCCAGGCATCCGAGCTTGGCGGCGATATTGCTCCAGCAGTATGGTGGGACAGGGAGGCTGAGCTTCTGGCGCTGGTCGATCAGACGGCGTTGCCGTTGCGGTACGAAGTGCTTAGGATCGACTCCGCCGAGCAGGTCGCGGAAGCTATCCGCAACTTGCGTGTACGGGGGGCGCCGGCCATTGGTGTTGCCGCTGCGTACGGCTTAGCTTTAGGCGCGCGCGAGCTTCACCGAGATGCGCAGGCGCGGACCCAGTGGGATGCCGCGGCCGTCGTCGCCAGCTTGAGTAGCATTGCCGAGCGGCTTCGCTCGACGCGTCCAACCGCTGTCAACCTGGAGTGGGCGCTCACCCGCATGCTAAAGAGTGCTCGGCGTTACCTGGCGAGTGGCGAGTTGGTTGTTGAAGTAGCGAATCATCTTCTGGCGGAAGCGCACCGGATCTGCGCTGAAGACGTGGCGGCGTGCCGGGCGATGGGAGAGATAGGCGCCACTCTTATCGAGGATGGAGATGTCGTGCTGACTCACTGCAACGCGGGGGCGCTGGCAACCTCCGGCATGGGTACAGCGCTGGCGCCGATATTTGTCGCTCACCGGGCGGGAAAGCGTGTTACTGTCTATGTGGACGAGACACGGCCGGTGCTGCAAGGCGCCCGACTCACCGCCTGGGAGCTTCAGCGCGCCGGCGTGCCCGTCGTGCTTATTACCGATAATATGGCCGCCCACTTCATGCGGGCGGCCGGAATAAAAGCCGTGTTTGTCGGAGCCGATCGAATAGCCGCCAACGGCGATGTCGCCAACAAGATCGGCACGTATGGTCTGGCTGTGCTGGCGCGCGAGCACGGCATTCCGCTCTATGTGGTGGCGCCGCGATCTACTGTCGACCTCGCGCTACCCGACGGCACGGCCATTCCGATCGAAGAGCGAAAATCCGAGGAGATAACTTCCATCGGTGGCACGAGGATAGCCCCTATAGGGATCCCGGTAGCCAATCCCGCATTCGATATCACTCCGGCGCGGTATGTGGCCGCGATTATTACCGAGGCAGGTATCATACGAGCGCCATATGAGACCGGATTGCTGAAACAATTTAACTGACCAGTAGCATCAAAAATGCGCAATGGTATGGCTGGTTTCCAGCCACCCTGATGAGGATGAGGAGAAGCAGTGGGAATTACTGTCGTGGGTTCGGTAGCATTGGACTCTTTAGAGACACCTTTTGGTAACGCAAGCAATGTGCTAGGCGGTGCGGCGTCACATTTCGCTCTGGCCGCCTCCTTTTATGACCAGGTGAATCTAGTCGCGGTAGTCGGAGACGACTTTCCGGACGAATTTACCGGCTACTTCCGCGCTGCCAACGTCGATCTGCGCGGTTTGCAGATAGTGTCCGGCAAGACCTTTCGCTGGGGCGGGCGTTACTTTCTGGATCTCAATACCCGCGACACGCTCTTTACCGAACTCGGGGTGTTCGCCGATTTCCATCCGCTGCTCCCAGAGGATTATCGGCAGTCCGAGATCATCTTTCTCGCCAATATTCAGCCGTCACTTCAGCTTGATGTGCTCAGGCAAGCCAGAAGCCAGGAGCGCGTGCAGCTCAGCGCGCTGGATACTATGAATCTTTGGATAGATACCGCTCGAGATGAGCTTGAGCAGGTCCTACAGGCAGTGGACATTGTCCTGATTGCCGAAGAAGAAGTTCGGCAGATTGCCGGCATACCGGGGCTACACGCGGCAGCTCGCCACATATTGAGTTTGGGTCCGAAGTTTCTCGTCGTAAAGCAGGGATCATATGGATCCTTGCTGTTTGGAGCCGACGGCACGTACTTCGCGGCGCCTGCCTACCCACTCGAAGATGTTCGGGATCCGACAGGAGCGGGCGACGCGTTCGCCGGGGGATTCCTGGGCCACTTGGCCAGCTGTATTCGTATGCGTGGGACAGTAACGGCAGGAGATTATAAGCGCAGCTTGATTCACGGCAATATCATGGGATCTTTTTGCTGCGAGGAATTCGGCGTGCTCAGGCTTCCACGGCTCCGCATCGACGAAATCTCCGAGCGATATCTTGAATTTGTCGGCTTTACACATTTCGACGGTGCGTAGTACACTTGAAGATAATCTTGGCCGGAAGCCATGTCGCCGGCACGCGCGGCATGGACTACAATCGTCGCTCGAGCCGTGACCTTCGCGAGGTGGAGCGCCTGGAGGAGCGTATCGCGAAGCACCCGGCGGAAACGGCGACACGGGTTGCGCCAGGGAGCGCCGGCGAGGTGGCTGTCTACCGGCGGCAGCGGACCCGCCCCCAACAACAGTGTCAACTTTTCCGGCAGCGCGGTGAGTGGCGACATCTGCCTGCGCCCGCGGCTGCCGCGGTATGCGATGCAATAAGGAGTATCGCCAGTGAACTCGACCACCAATACCCGTGGCGACGTCAAAGATCTGACGCTCGCCGACCGTGGTAAATCCCGTATCGAATGGGCCGCAAAAGACATGCCGGTGCTTGCCTTGATTCGTGAGCGATTCGCGCGCGAGCAGCCACTACGGGGCCTGCGCATGTCGGCGTGTCTGCACGTTACCACTGAAACCGCCAACCTCGCCATCACGTTGAAAGCGGGTGGCGCTGACCTCGTGCTCTGCGCCAGTAATCCGCTCTCGACTCAGGACGATGTTGCCGCATCATTGCTGGTAAATGAAGGTATTCCCACATACGCGATCAAAGGCGAGAACGAGAATACCTATTACCAGCATCTGCGCTCGGCGCTCGATCATGGCCCGCAACTGACCATGGATGACGGCTGCGACCTGGTCTCGCTGCTTCATAAAGAGCGGCAGGATCTCATTCCAGACGTCATCGCCGGACTCGAGGAGACCACCACCGGCGTCATACGGTTACGTAGCATGGAATCCAACCATGTACTGCGTTTCCCTGTTCTAGCCGTCAACGAGTCGGATACCAAACACCTATTTGACAATCGGTATGGGACCGGGCAGAGCACCGTCGATGCCATAATCCGGACCACCAACTTGCTTCTGGCTGGCCATAACTTCGTCGTAATCGGCTATGGGTGGTGTGGCAAGGGCGTTGCTTCGCGCGCACGCGGCATGGGTGCAAACGTGATAGTCACGGAGGTGAACCCGGTGCGGGCAATCGAGGCTGCTATGGACGGCTTCCGAGTTATGCCGATGCTTGAAGCGGCCCCGATCGGCGACGTCTTTGTCTCAGTGACCGGAAACCTCCACGTGATCGACGAGGCGCATCTGAAACAGATGAAGAGCGGAGCCATTGTTTGCAACTCGGGTCATTTTAATGACGAGATCAACATACCGGCTCTCGAGCGACTGGCTACCCTGGGCCACCGTTCGGTACGGGACTTTATCGAAGAGTATTCGCTCGCTGACGGGCGGCGTATCTATCTCCTGGCCGACGGCAGGTTAGTGAATCTCTCGGCGGCCGAGGGACATCCCGCCAGTGTCATGGATATGAGCTTCGCCAATCAGGCGCTCGGCGCTGAGTATATGTTGAAGAACGCGGCTACTCTGGAGCCGAAGGTGTACACTATTCCGACCGATATAGATCACGAGATTGCTCGCCTCAAGTTGCACGCTATGGGTATGCAGATCGATACCCTTACCGACGCGCAGGTCGAGTACCTCTCGGCCTGGGAGTCCGGCACCTAGCCGGGTCCGGGATGAGAGCGGTGTCTCGCCTTCCAACCAGGAAGGCGAGACACCGCTCCCGTAGCCAGTGAGACGAACAGTTGCACGGCGTCATTGGACGCGACGGCACGAAATTAGCAAGAGGAGGGCGATATGCCAGACAGGTCATCTGGGTCGAGTAGCTTTATGTCCAATCCAAAAACGTATTTTACCAGCGAGAGCGTTACCGAAGGCCACCCAGACAAGCTCTGCGATCAGATTAGCGATGGCGTCCTCGATGCCCTGCTGCGTGACGACCCACTGGCACGCGTAGCGTGTGAGGCTGCCACTACCACCGGACTCATTCTGGTAGCGGGTGAGATTAGCACTACCGCGTGGGCCGACATCCCCGAAATCGTACGCAATACCATCAAGCAGGTCGGCTACATAGATGCTCGCTATGGCTTTGACTACCGCACCTGCGGCGTGGTGACTTCTATTGGTAAGCAGAGTCCTGACATCGACCGCGGCGTGAGCAGCTCGGTCGAATATCGTGAACGGATGGCGGCTGGAGCGCTCTCCGACTCGGAGTTAGATGCCATTGGTGCGGGCGACCAGGGCATGATGATCGGATTTGCCTGCAATGAGACGCCGGAGTTGATGCCAGCTCCGATCAGCCTGGCCCATAAGCTGACACGCCAGCTCTCTACAACCAGACGCGCCTCATGGGAGGGCAATGGGCCTATGGCGTATCTGCGGCCGGACGGCAAAAGCCAGGTGACCGTTCAGTATGAGAATGGTCGGCCGGCGCGCATCGATACCGTGGTGATCTCCACTCAACATGCGGCGGAAGTCACCCAGGAGCAAATTCGCGCCGATGTCTTGGAGCACATCATCACGCCGGTGTTACCGGAGCACATGCTCGACAGCGAGACTAAATATTATGTAAACCCGACTGGACGGTTCGTGGTTGGGGGCCCAATGGGAGACGCTGGGCTCACCGGACGTAAGATCATCGTCGATACCTACGGCGGTATGGCACGTCACGGCGGCGGTGCTTTCTCCGGCAAGGACTGCACCAAGGTCGATCGCTCCGGAGCGTATGCGGCGCGCTACGTCGCCAAGAACATCGTAGCGGCCGGTCTTGCCGACCGATTCGAGATCCAGATCTCCTACGCAATCGGCGTAGCGCGACCGCTCTCGATCTTCGTCGAGACCTTCGGCACCGGTAAGGTAGCCGATGAGGTCTTGATCGAGCTGATACAGGAGAATTTTGACTTGCGCCCGGCCGGCATCATTCAGACCTTCGATCTACGCCGCCCCATATTCCAACCGACCGCCTCATTTGGCCACTTCGGTCGTACCGATATCGAGGCTCCATGGGAGCGCACTGACAAGGCCGAGCTGTTGCGGAGCTCCGTCGGAAATACCAGCACCGCCACGGTCACCGCGTAAGGGACGCCCGGCAGTATCGGGAAGGTCTTTGCAGCTCTTCGGCTACCCTGCCAGGGTAGCCGAAGAGCTGCAAAGACCTGGCGTACCCTCTAGCGCACGCCCATCCGGAGACCCCCGTCCAGTCTGATGACCTCGCCGTTGAGCATCTCGTTGCGTACGATATGATGGGCCAGAGCGGCGTATTCGGCGGGTCGACCAAGTCGCGGGGGAAACGGTACCTGCTCTCCTAGTGACGCGCGAGCCTGTTCTGGTAGACCCGCCAACATTGGTGTATCAAAGATGCCGGGAGCTATCGTGACAACCCGTATACCACTGCGCGCGAGGTCGCGGGCAATGGGAAGGGTCATAGCGGCAACGCCGCCTTTAGAGGCCGAGTAGGCTACCTGCCCAATCTGCCCCTCGAAGGCGGCCACCGAAGCCGTGTTGACGATGACTCCACGCTCTCCTGACTCAGTGGGCTCCTGCTGGGCAATCCGCGCCGCCGCCAAACGAATGACATTAAATGTCCCGATCAGGTTCACCTCGATCACTTTGGAGAAGGATGCCAGTGGGTGAGGGCCGTTCTTGCCCAGAACTCGCTCAGCTATGGCGATGCCGGCGCAGTTGACCACTATGTGCAACCCGCCAAAGCGCTCAGCGGCCGCCGTGACTGCCTGCTCGACGCTGTCCTCTTTGGTGACATCGGTCTTAATAAACATAACCCGGTGGCCCAGGCCCAGCTCCGAAACCAATGCCTCACCGGCCTCGGGGTTAACGTCGGCAATGACGATGTTGGCACCGGCCTCGGCGAACTCACGAGCACAGGCGGCGCCAAGACCCGACCCACCGCCGGTTACGAGACACGTGCGACCTTGAGGTTCCATAACAGCGCTCCTTCCAGCTAGAGTTGCGTCGGGACCGGCAAATGAAACGCCAGCACCATAGCAGAGACTCCGACCAACCAGCCAAGCAAAACCTGTCCGGCGGTGTGGCGCTTGAGCTCGACACGCGACCAACCTACCAGCAGTGTGGCGACCGCAGCGATTATTGCCAGGATAGCAAAAGGGAGTAGCGAACCAGATGAGTGTGCTGCTGGCCGCAGCTCCAGTCGCATGTGCGCTAACCTTGTAGAAGAGATTGACTATTCCGTCTACCACGTTGGCGATAACCAGGGCATAGCCGGAGCGGATGGCGACCGCTGGAGCATCGAAATGCGCATACGACAGTGTGAGTACCAGCATGCATGCGATGCCGAATGGGTAAAGCGCGTATCGCTGCCGGCGCACGCTAACATCGAGGTCGGTCCACTTGCGTCGTATCACCTGGAGGATCACCAGCAGAGCGATAGGAAGCGTGGTCAACACCACTGCCATTACGATCCAGACCAGCGTCGATTCAAATGAGCCAGTTGCCAGATAGAGCGCGGTGCCAAGGGCAATAAGTGGAAAGGCGATTGGATGGACGATGATGGAAACCCATCGGGCTACCTCGGCGCAGGTAGAAGGTCGCTCCGTAGTCTCCAGCTGCATGAGATGACTCGATTCTTTCCGCTAAGGGTCCTGTACAGAAGGTCGGTTAAAGAGAATCGACTGTGCGCACGGGCCTTGCCCATTGTAGGTTTCTGGCACTGAATGTGTCAATGTTTGCCGATGGATTCTCTCGCCGCAGCCTTCGGCATGCTTTCTACAGCACGTCCAGCGGCCGCTCGACCATCGCTCGGTCGATTCTGAAGGGGTTGTGCTCGGGATGGAGCTTCCCGGTGATGGTATCGACTACGAGGCGGCTACCGCCCGCGCTTGCCATGATCCCATGGCCACTATAGCCACAATTTACATATAGGCCCTGTATGGGCGTAGGACCTAGAAACGGGCGATGATCCGGAGTATACGTGTACTGCCCGGCGCGCAGCCACCACTGGTCGGTGTTGCGCTCCCAGACCCGACGCCAGAATGGACTGATACGTGCGACGCTGTGAGGACTCTGTGGGTCTAGGAGACCGAATGCGAATTCTTCGCTGGTCGCAACGTCTTCCTGCGGTGGGGTTGGCGCCTCCACAGGAGAAGGCCAGAGCAGATTGGCACCATTCGAAGTCGGGCGCCAGTGGGCGCCGGTCTCCTCATCGATAGTCATTGGCGCGCCCCGCGGCACTTCCGGCACCTCGGGCATGTTCATGCGCTGGCGCCGGACCGTGCGCAGCGGCAACTCCAGTCCGGCCATCCTTGCCACGATCTGCGAGTATGGGCCTGCCGCCACCACCACAGCGGCACAGAAAATGGTGCCGCGATTGGTTTCGACGCCGATGACGCGATCGCCCTGAGTAAGCAATCCGGTGGCGCTGGTCCGGGTTATGAACCCAGCGTGGCTGGCGACGGCGTACCCGGCGGCCAATCGTCGGGGATCCAGCCAGCCATCCCCGGACCGGAAGCGAGCTTGTATAACTTCGGGAGCCAGATACGAAAAGCGCGAGCGCGCCTCATCGCCGGTAAGAATCTCGACGTCGTCCAGCCCCCACCCATGCTGCTGCTGCACCAGTTCGCGCTGCCGTCTGGCGGTATCTTGCTCGGTTGTGACCCAGAGATACCCCTGCTGGCACATGCCGATGTCAAACCCTGGCAACTCGGCTACTTGGGCGAAGTTCTGGAACAGGGTAATGCCTTCACGTACCAGGGCTGTCTCTGCGGCATTGTCGAATTGAGCACGAAAAGCACCGGTGGCAGCGGCGGTGGTGAGGGTAGACAGGAGTGGACGTCTCTCGACGACAACAGTGCGGAGTGCTGCCCGTGCCGAAAAAAAAGCCGTGGCTGCCCCGACAATACCGCCTCCAATCACGACGAGGTCAGCAGACTTCGGCGAGATCGGATAGATATACCACCTGGTTCGCGGGAGTCATGGCTCGCGCCTCTGTATGTACCGCGTCTTACCAACGCCTGTGCCGCAACCGATGAAAGAGCCCAAGATTCTTGGTATCGTACCGGACTTGTAATAACCCATCTACCTCTCCAGCCCCAGCAGTCCTGGATAGTCTGTGCGCCGTCTGCTTAGCCCGGGCTGCCAGATCAGGATCTCCGGCATTCTGCAGACGCAAGCCGGCTGTATCTATCTGTGCTACCGCCTCGCCGGTTCTGCCCGCCGCGATAAGCGTATCCGCCTGCACCGCGCAACGATAGGCGGTCGCTATCTGCAATGCCAGCCGGACGTCGGAATCAAATGGCCAGGCTGCTTTACTTGAGTCCACGAGGGAAACGTGACGTCTTGGCGCAGCTGTTCGGTCCGGTTGTTGTTTTGGGTCGCGGCGTAGCTCGCGCGGAGCTGCCCCACCTGGTACCGACCTGCCCTAGTACCGATCACCGCCGGGTCAAGTAGCAGCTCAAAGAGTACCACGGCGGTCTCGCGGTCGGGACGGCCCACCAGCGCCCCTAGCTCAACAGTTACTGTAGCGCCCTTGCCAGTGGCGCGGGATGGTAGGTCGGTCAGCTGATTGGTGGGGATATCGAACGCCTCGGCTACATCCGGCGCGACACGTGTCGCCCGTGCGACGTGGACGCCAGGCTCAGGCTCGAATGTCAGTCGCATGTGCAGAGCCAGGGTGGCGCGCAGCTGGTGGATAACGTCCTGAAAATACCGCGTAAGTTCCGCCGGCTGTGCGACATAGTGCGAGCTACCTCCACTAATCGCCGCGAGACGGTCTAGCAGGCTGCGATTCCACTCTGCGCCGAGACCGAGCGTGGTGATAGAGACCCCGAGTTCACGAGCTCTATCTGCCAGATCAAAACAACGCTGCTCATCTCCGTAGGTGCGGCCGTCAGTCAAGAGTACCAGGCTCGCGGCGCGAGTCCGAGATTTGCGCGCCGCCAGTCGATCGATTGTCACTTCCAGCCCTTTAGCAAGTTCAGTGCTTCCTCCTACACGGATACTCTTGAGCGCCTCTTCGATCCCAGGGCGGCCGCGCAAGGTTTCGGCGTCGGCCACCACTTCAGCGAAGTCATCAAAAAATACCAGAGTAAGCAGGTCATCCATGTGCAATTGGTCGAGAATGGATCCCGTGGCCTGTATCGACTCGAAGATCTTCTCGCCTTTCATCGAATTGGAGCGATCTACAAGGAGAGCCAGGTCGAGAGGTTGAGGATCAATGACGGCAGGTAGTCCGGACGGGCCAATCTCGGCAAGGACGTACAAGCGCGTCATGTCGCGTATCATGCCGATCTCTTGTTGTCCCAGCGTCACCTCCAAGCGTAGCGCAGGGTGAGTACCTGGCGCTACGCTTGGAGGTGGATTGTATGGCTGAGCTGAGACCTCGTCAATCGGCGCGCGCACGCCTGCCCCGATCTCATGACGCTGGTCGATAAGACGCAGGGCATTGTCATAGGCGACGCGCAGCTGCGGGGTGCTAAGAACTTGATACGCCTCGGCAACAAGTTTGAATCGTGAGGCGTTCGACTCGGATGCTCCAGCGTCGGGATGATGCTGTCGCGCTAGGTGGTGATATGCCTGGCGAATCTCTTCGGCTGAAGCGACCGGCGAAACTCCCAGTACCGCGTAAAAGTCCGGACGTATCATGACAGTCAGCCCCTAGTATAGGTCGCTACACACACTTCGGGTTACTCGACCCGGCTTTTCCACCACGATGGCGGGGTGAATGCTCTGCCTTTTCGTCCCGGTAAGACACGCTATCCGGGATTTGTTGGCTGCGTTGATGCCTGCCGATCTGTGTCCGTTGACAGCGCATAGACAAAGACGGCCAGTGCCGTGCTGTTATCATTGCCCCCGGCGGCATTGGCCATACGCACGAGCTGCTCGGTACAGTCGCGCGGGTCGTTAGATCTAGCCAGAGTTTGTGCCAGCACCTGTGCATCCAATTCATCCCAGAGGCCATCTGAACAGATAAGCAACCGGTCGTTAGGCGCCAGCATAAATTCCAAGGTATCAGGAGAGGCATCCTCTTCCTGACCAAGCGAGCGATAAAGGGTGTTGCGAGGTATGAACAGATCAGGGTCGCTGAGCAGCGGGTGGTCCAACGCCTGTAGACGGGCCAGAACCGAATGGTCTTCGGTTAATTTCACCATAACGTCGCCTCGCAACAGATAAGCTCGACTGTCGCCCACGTGGGCCAAAGAGGCGTGCTGGCCTTGTACGGCTACCGCGGTAAGCGTAGTTCCCGTGACTTTACCCAGTTGTTGCGCAAGCTCCCGAATCTGCTGATTGGCTCGCCCCACCGCACGTACCAGGCTATTGGTAAGATCCTCCGCATAGGGCTCCGACCCCGTCTCGCGTTCGCTGCGACCGTCTGAGGTACCTTGATCGGCACCTTCCGGGTCTTCCAGCTCAAGCGCCGGCTCCGTCATGATAGGTAGGGCGAAGTGGGCTGCCATTTCCGCCAACACCAGGCGCGCGGCAATCCGGCTTGCCCATTCGCCGCGCGCTTCTCCGCCCATGCCGTCCGCCACCAGGAAGATGCTGACTGGTTTTCCCTGTGAACGGTCGTCGGTGATTTCAAATGTGGCCGAGGCGCACGCATCCTGATTTTGAGAGCGCACTCGCCCAACAGTGGAGGCCGAGCCTATCTCCAGCGTGATGGACATCGGCTCGTTGCTGCTAAGGTCGGGAAGAGCATGCGCCACCGACTCGAGTGCCACGCTGCATGCCCCGGCTAATTCGCCAGGGGATTCGAATCCCCCGGTCTCACCATAAGCCGCGATGCGCCGAATATTGTCTTGCAGCAGATCTTCGTCTTCTACCTCTGTCTCGGGAACGTTTCCGATGACCGCCATTGTACGCGCTAAGAAATTGGCGTCACGGGCAATCAAGGTCCCTGACTCAGTGCTCTCCGGGTCGAAATAGCTCGCCTGCTCCATGCCGATAAGATATGCCCTACCGTTGAAGACGACTACCATATCAGGCGACACGTGCAGATGGGCGATGCCGTTGCGATGCAGATAATTTAGCGCATCTGCCAGTCCCGCGCCGGCTGTTAGCGTATTTATCAGCGCAAGGCGTCCTCCTTGGCTGACCAATCGCGCCGGCTCACCGTTCTCGTCCACCAGATTCTCGACCACCAGGTAATCGCGCGCATCCACAGGAAACAGCGCTCGCGGTACCAAGAGCCGAGGGTGTCTGAGGCGCATGGCGATGAGGCGGGTGAGATTGGCGCTGAATCCGCGCTCCACCCGCTCGATTAGTGTAACATAAGACCCTGACACGCCATCCTCTCGGATGCCTTGCGCCAGGTAGGTATGTTCGTCAGAAATGGTGCGCAGAAGGCGCTCGATGACATAGGGGCCAACTCGTGTTCCAGGTTCGAGCGGCTTGCCTAACTGCTCGTCCGGCCGGGAGGCGGTCTGCTCCAATGTCTCGCCTTCAGGCAGCTCGGGCGCAGGCATGTCGTCTCCAAGGGCAGCAGAGTCGGCTGAAGTTTCGTCGCTCTGGGACCGAGCTCTCGACTCACCCCTATCTACCGGTATGGCATCTTCTATGGCATTTTCTCCGCGTTCCTCCGCGTGGGCGAGCGCTGCCTCGCCTTCAAGTGCAGCAGCCGCTGTGCCGGCGGCAGGTGCGGTCACCCCTTCCTCGTCAACGGCCACATCCTCCTGGCCTATAGGTTCAGGCAAGCCATCGGCCATGTGCTTGCTCTCTTCGTTGCCCTGATCCACGCCGCCCCCCTCGCTGGGAAAGATTCTCCTCATCGATACAGTGCGAAAAATCTTGTCATCTATACCTGTCGTTACGATACCGCGTGATGAACCGTGTGAATTTCGAATAGATAAGCGAACGGCAAATGTGCGGCTACCACGGCGCCATTGCCGTATATCACATTATTTTACACTAATTTCTCGGCTGATAGGTCAGAGCGCAAAACCATGCGTACGGGCGCAACCTTGCTCGCGGCACTGACGAGGTTATCTGTGCTCACCCATCGGCCTTGAGTGCGTAGACACAGCCATCAACACTACCGATGTAGACAATACCGTCGCGGACACACGGTGAGCCCGGCACGATGTCCCCAGTCTCGTAGCGCCAGCGTAACTTGCCCTGTAAATCCAGTGAATACACGTTGCGGTCGTTGCTGCCGAAGTACAGTGCCCCGCTCCCATCCTTATCATATACTGGGTTGGAATTGACTTGCCCACCGGTGGCGTACTTCCAGACAACTTTCCCGGTGCGGCGATCCAGGCAATAGAGATGGTTGTCAGTAGAGCCAACGAAGAGGTAGTCGTCGACTATCACCGGAGATGACATTACATACCCTTCGGTGAGCGTCTGCCAGGCTTTATACCCGGACTTGGCGTCGACCGCGTAGACTGAAAAGTCCATCGCGCCGAAGTAGACATAGCCATCCTTGACCGCCGGCGTAGAGATCACCTCGGCCTGCGCGCGGAATCGCCACTTGAGTTCGCCGGTTAACGCATCGATGGCCCAGACGTATCCATCGCTGGAACCCATATAGATGAGACCGTTTTCATAGGCCGCCGAAGACCAGATTTCACGGAAAGTCTGGTACTTCCACATCATCACTCCACCCCGTGGCTCGATAGCGTGTATGTACGTGTCATCGGAGCCGATGTAGAGTCCCTTATCGAATATACGGGGAGAAGAGTGGACTCGCTGCCAGGTCCGGTACCGCCAGGCCTCCTTTCCGGTAGTCTGGTCCAGGGCGTAGACGCTGAAATCCCGCGAGCCGAAGATAACCAAGTCGTGCCACAGCGCCGGAGTGGCACAGATACCACCCTCGGTGGGAAACTTCCAGCGGAGGTTGCCGCTCTGGCGATGGATCGCGTGAAGATTGTTGTCGTAAGAGCCGATAAACACCGAACTTTGGCTTACCGCCGGTGTGGCGCGCACCTCATTTTCGGTCTGGTAGCGCCAGATCAGCGACGTTCCGGTGTTAATCCGCTTCCGGGGCTTGATGGTAAGCTTATCCGAATCAATTGGGCCGTCGTCCCAGCTGATTCCGGACGTGTGTACCGCCCCAAAGCCACCGGCTGCTTCCAGCTCTCGGCGTAGCACCTTGATGGATTGGTAACGATCTTCTATGCGTTGCTCTACACAGGTCTTCACGACGTTTTCCAACTCGGTCGAGACCGCCGGGTTGCGTGGGCGTATAGGGTACTCGTGGAACGTGAACGGCGCGCGGGTGCGGGGATCGGTATTAGTTAGGAGATGGTGCATCATGGCGCCCAGTGCGAAGATATCTGAGCGCGGCTCGGCCCGACCTTCGTACATCTCGTGAGCGGCGTACCCCTGCGTGCCCACATTCGTTCCAATGGTACCGGTGGGCTGCAGCAGCTTCGCTATGCCAAAGTCGATGAGGACGATATGACCATCCGGCGTCAGAATGACATTGTTAGGCTTAAGATCTCGAAACACGATGGGAGTGGGTTGCGTATGCAGGAATTCCACAATGTCGCAGAGCTGCAGCATCCAATCCAGCACTTCCTCGGGCGGTAATGGGCTGTTGTGTGAATGCAGCACGGCCTCAAGATCCTGTCCCTCAATGTAATCCAGCACGAGGTACGCCCGGTGATATATCGTGAAGTAGTCATAGACCCGTGGAATACGCTCATGGCGCAGTGAGGCCAGTACATTGGCCTCGCGCTCAAAATTGCTCAGGTTATTCTGCTCGTCCAGCCGAGCGATCATCTCTTTGAGAGAGCGCAGATTGTTAGGATGGCGGAAATGCTGGTCGCGGGTCAGGTAGACATTGCTCATGCCCCCCTTGCCCAGAGCCCGCTCCACATAGAAGCGACCTAGCACCAGAGTACCAGGAGCCAGCTGGTGAATGGTTCCATCGCGTAGCTGCGCGGTGATGTCGCGGCCATTGTACTCCAAGGGGCTACTCGTACTCGACTGTAAGCCGCTAACGGCTCCATCGCGCATGCCGCCAACTACACCGTGCGCCGTCGTATCCCAACTCTGGCTGATGGAGGGTAGAGTCATCGAGTCGTGCGTATGGTCATTGACCCAGTCGTTGGCAAAGCCGTTATAAATACGCTTGTCGTAATCCATTCCGCCCTCCCATAGCTAAAGAGCCATCTATTGAGAAAATCACATCTATAGCTTTGATCCTGCATGTAAATACACAGAAGTAGAATGTGGCGTCATTTTGACATTACTAGGGCTGGAAAAGCAAGTACGGTTTGTAATGGTCACTGGTACTGGTCATCGGTAACGGCCCCTGGCCCCCCGGAATGTTCGCTTTTGGTCTGCACTAGTGTAAACGATAGTCCTATCAAAGAGTGAGAAGTACCAACACTATCCATACAAAGGTACTGGATCAGGAGACAGTCTAGCCGGAGACTGGGGTCCCGGTCTCCGAATTCCTAGACGGTAATGTCCGCGATAGGTGCAAGCAGTGTCTCAGCCTCGGCTGCCAAGGGGCCGTCTGGACGCAGCGCCAGGGCCGTGCGTAGGAGTACGGCGGCGGTAACGTAATTGCCCTCATTCTCGGCCTGGAGCCCCAGCAGGACATACGGCCCCGGGTCGGTTGGGTCGAGCTGCTCCGCGGCCTTGGCTGCATAATAGGCGTTAGTCGTCTCATTGGAAGCGGCATAGATCTCTGCGAGACGGAATTCGAGCGGCTCATTTCCCTTCCAGCGAGTAAGGGCAAGGGTGGCGGCGTGAAGTGCGCTTCCGTCACTGAGACCAAGGCGGTAATCAACATAGAGGTCGAGCAGGGCTATTGCCGAGGTTGGGCTGCTTGAAAGATTACTGGCGGTCTGCAGCATCTGCTCGGCCGCGGTATAGTCGCGCAATTCCAGTGCGGCCTGGCCGGCTTGGGCCCATAACACCGGATTGTTTGGATCGAGACGCACTCCCATCTGGAAATATTGGAGGCCGACGGACGGCTGCCGCTCTGACATGGCGAGCTCGCCCGCGGCGAACCACACAAAGCTGTTCGTGGAATCACGCTCGAGTCCCAGCGAGATGTCCGGAGCCGCCAACCTGGGCTGCCCCAGCAGAAGCAAGGTCCAGCCGAGGTAGGCACGTGTCTCGCCACTGCTGGGCGCTAACTTCACGGCGCGCTGCCAGGGCGCGAGTGCCAGGGCGGGAAGATTGGCGGAGAGGAATGCCTGCCCGAGCTGGCTCTCACGGAGAAATTGGTTAGGTTGCAGCGTAGCCACCGCGGTAAATCGGTCGGTGACTAGCCACAATACATGGCTTCGCTCCGCCTTCGCCATGTATTGCCCGGCGCTGGCCCAGTCACCTTGCCAAAGTGACAGTATTCCAAGATGAGCCAGAGCAGTGGGA
This sequence comes from uncultured Chloroflexia bacterium, assembly GCA_963810535.1. Classification (GTDB taxonomy): domain Bacteria; phylum Chloroflexota; class Ktedonobacteria; order Ktedonobacterales; family JADMIN01; genus JAJPKE01. The sequence goes on along the minus strand of CAWENW010000005.1, from coordinate 156,531 downwards.
CTGCTTTGCGGCTGCCTGCGCCACCACTCTATCGCTCCGGCGACGTCGCCGCGCGTTTCAGCCGCCAGAGCCAGCTGTTCCCCACCCGACATGTCGCCCAGATCGAAGCTCTTCTGCCAGTCTTTGAGGGCGTCCGCGCTGTCGCCAACCTGGTTACGAGCGTTACCAAGCGCCAGCCAGATCACGCCGGATGCCGGATCCAGAGCGGCACAGCGCGCATACGCTTTCACGGCTTCTTGCCATTCGTGCTGTAGGTTGAGTATCTGGCCTTCCAGGCAGTGAGGTTTTGCATCCTGGGGCGCCACACGGCTGGCATCAGCGTAGCGATCCAGCGCAAGATCATAACGCAGGCCGCCACGTAGTTGGGCGGCGTCGGCCAGATAGCTGGACTCACCAGGATTCACGGGTGCGGCGACAACTACCATCCCGAGGACGGTAAGAAGAAAGGCACCGAGGTAGAGATACCATTTGGCACTGTGCCCTGCTCCCGGCTCCGCACGGCGCGATCGGACGACCAGACGACCATGTTTTGGTTGGACAGCTACCCGGTTCGTGGACATGCATCGGGGTCTCCCAAGGCGGCAGAACCTGCGGATGGCGCATCTGCCGAAGCACAGCGGCTATAGAGTAATGGCGTCTGTCGGGTAGGAACGATGTATACAACGATGTATACCAAGAGGTAACACGTGATCCAGCGCTATGGTAGCTCGGCCACCGCCGCAAGTCAAATTGGGGAGACGGCTGTACTGTACCGATCCTTGACCCGACGTGCTCTTCTGCGGCATAATTGGTGCCAATAAGCGTGTGCCAGGCATGCCAAGCCCCGCGGAGCGGTCTCTTCCACACGACCTTTATTGGAGGTTTCTAGCATGTTCTTTCGACGGCAGCGGAACTCACAAGCCCCATCCGCATCGGAGATCGGCACCGTTGCACCCGGCAATCATGTGGCACAGTCCAACGGTTCGATCCCTGCCCCCCAGGCAGTATCGCCTGGCTCGACATTGGCTTTTGCCAGTACGATGATGGATTATCCATTGACGGTGCAGTACATCTTGTCCCGTGCGACGCAGTATTTCCCCCACCGTGAGGTGGCCACCATGACCGCCGACGGTACCGAGCGATCGAACTACGCAGAGCTGGGACGACGTGTAGCGCAGCTCTCAGGCGCTCTGGCAAAGCTTGGAGTCGCGCGCGGCGACCGGGTAGCCACGCTTGGTTGGAATACTACCAAACACTTTGAGTGCTACTTTGCCATACCGTGCATGGGCGCGGTGCTACATACCCTCAATCTGCGCTTGCCTTCCGACCAGCTCGGCTTCATCATTGCCGATGCGGCGGACAAGGTCATCATTGCCGATGCCGACCTGGTGCCGCTCCTGGAGAAAGTATCGGATTCGCTGACGTCGGTCAAAGCGATTGTGGTCATGAACGGCCCAGTACCGCAATTGGGGGCGGCAGGCCTGCCGCCGCTCTACGATTATGAGACGCTGCTGGCGGAGCAGCCGAGCACGGTAGTGTGGCCGGAGATAGATGAGCGTGAAGCCTGCGCCATGTGCTATACCTCCGGCACCACCGGCAATCCTAAAGGTGTCGTCTACAGCCACCGCTCAACAGTACTCCACGCCATAGCTACTACCCAGGTTGACACAATCGGCCTGTCGGGACACGACACGGTGATGCCGATAGTCCCGATGTTCCATGTCAACGCATGGGGGTTTCCCCACGCCGCCGCTTTGGTCGGGGCAAAGGTCGTCTTTCCCGGGAAATACATGGATCCAGGACGCGTCGCGCAGGTAATGGCCGACGAGAAGGTCACTCTCTCGGGAGGTGTTCCGACCATCTGGCTGGGCCTGTTGCAGGTAATGAAGACAGCGCCCCGATCTCGATCTTTCCAGTGTACGGAAACTGGTATGCGGCGGGTCCGCGGCCCCGCGAGCGCTTATCGAGGGACTCGATGCCTACGGCTTGAAGTTGCTGCATGCCTGGGGAATGACTGAGACCTCGCCGATTGGCACGGTCGCCAACATGAAGGCGGGACTCGAGGATGTGCCCGAGAGCGAGCAGATCAACTACCGAGCCAAGCAAGGGTATCCGGTACCTCTGGTAGATATCCGTATCGCTGATATCGTTACCGGCGAGCCGTTGCCCTGGGACGGAGTGACCTTTGGCGAGATACAGGTCCGTGGGCCTTGGATTACCGCTAGCTATTACCATGATGCGAATCCAGCGGAGAAATTTGTTGACGGCTGGTTCCGTACCGGCGACGTGGCTACTATCGATCCCGAAGGATATTTAGACATCGTTGACAGAACCAAAGACGTGATCAAATCCGGTGGCGAGTGGATCTCCTCCGTACAGCTGGAAGGCATCATTATGGGACATCCCCAGGTGCTGGAAGCGGCGGTGATTGGGCTGCCTCATCCGAAATGGCAGGAGCGCCCGGTAGCCATTGTGGTGCCGAAGCCTGAATACGCAGACCAGCTGACGCCAGAGATCATCTCCGAGTATCTACAAGACAAAGTGGCCAAGTGGTGGCTGCCGGACCGCATTCTGGTTGGTAGGGCGATTCCCAAGACCAGTGTCGGCAAATTTGACAAGAAGGTGCTTCGAGCGCAGCTGGCTCAGGAAGTTGTGCTGGGCGCCGAGCAAGGGGAGTGAGACCCTGCCCTCGCGTCCGTATGTGAATATGTACGTATGCAACTACGGATAGGGCTGGTAGGGCAGCCCAAACGGAGGCGCGGAGATATTTGCCGCGCCTCTGAACAATTCGAAGCCTCCATTGTCTTCCGGCGTGCTCGAGATTTATGCAATCGCGAGCATCGGGAGTGGTACATCATCACAACCAAGCATGGGATTGTGGCGCCACAGCAAGTGATAGGTCCGGACGCACCGCCGCTGCATACATTGAACTCCACCGAGCGGACCCTCTGGGCGGAAAAAGTTGCCCAGCAGTTGCTGCAGAGGCTTGAGCACAGCCGTGACCCGCTCGTGTTTGTCCTCTACGCTAACCAGCAACATGCGGATCTGCTACAGCGCGCAGCCCCCCAGATTCCCTTCGAGCTCCCGCTAGCTGGACTGAGCCTGCGCGAAAAACTTCGCTGGTACGACGACCATCTGAGCATCCATAGCCGGGTTCTTTCCTAGCCGGATTGGGTGCGCTCTGGCGGGCGGCTTGCGGGCGCGAGAGGAGAGAGGGGAATGGTGAACCAGAAGGTAGAGCCTTTGCCCACCTCACTCTCGACCCCAACCGTTCCCCCGTGCTGTTCGATGATGGATGCGGCAATGTAGAGTCCCAGGCCAAGGCCGATATTGGAGCCATTACGGTGGCTCAGGTTAGGCACGCGGTGAAACCGGTTCCAGATACTATCGCGCTGCTCTTCCGGCAGACCTGGCCCGAAATCTTGAACCGAGACGGTAGCCTGACCATCGTTTTGCCGCAGAGCGACGTAGATCGGCTCAGCCTCGCTGGAAAATTTGAGGGCGTTGTCAACATAGTTGGTCAGAGTCTGGCATATTCGTTCGGGATCAGCCTTTATCGGTGTCGGGCCGTCCGGAAGCTCCAAGGTAATCGTGCGATCGGGGTTAGCTACCTGCATGTCACGGACACAGTCGGTGACGATGTTCGAGAGATCAGAGGGCGAGAGCGAGATCGCCAGCTCACCGGCTCGAATACGCGACATATACAGCAAGTCTCCAGTCAGCCTGTCCAGTCGATCAGCAGCCAGAACGGCACGGTCGAGAGGTAGTTCGAGATCCGGCACCGGTTCAGGGTCACGTTCCTCTTGTGCATACGCGGACGACCGCATGCTGGTGTACTTGCGCAGCCGGCGGGCAATGAGCTGCAGGTTCGCTTTCAGGACAGCGAGAGGTGTTCGGAATTCATGGCTGGCAATGCTGATGAACTCGTCCATGCGCCGTGTAGTTTCACGAAGGACCTCCAGCTCCATCTGGGTTCGGGCCTGGGTACGCTCCTCCGCCAGCGCCTCCCTCAGCAGAATAGTCTGCCTGACCAGCACACTGATGATGCCCACCAGGATCAGGTCGCCCAAGAACACCAGGAGTAAGATGATCGAGTTGGCGTGCAGCGCCGTAATTGCCGAGCTGGTTACCCGTTCCAGCAGGGCTTGCTCGGTTTGGACCATCTGACCGATAATGTACCTGCTTGAATTCAACAGATCCACTCCGGCGCCGGCGGCGATGAGTCTCTGAGCCTCCTTGGTTTTTCCAGACTGTTGAAAAGCGACCGCGCTGTTCAAGCCGGAGATACCGGCGGGGATCAACCGTTGCAGCTTGGTGATCCGCTGCTGCTGAATGCCACGGGTCATGACGTCCCGTCGGAGCTGAGATAGCTGGTGGTTCAAGGTATAGCGCGCTTCAACGTAGGGCGCGAGCTCGCTCGATCTGCCGGTGATCACATAGTTGAAAGCGTCGGCCTCGGTGCCGTTGAGATCGGTACTCAAATTCCCGATGACAATCAGAGCTCCGTGTACCTGATCGACCTGCTGATCCTGATTGCTTACTGTATGTACGCTGTAGTAGGACACCACGCCGCTAGCGGTGAAGAGCAGTACCAGGAGTACGCCGGCTAGTTTCGCGCCGTGCGTTGGCATCCACCCAGTGCATCGGTTCGGACCAGCTGACTTTCGTACTTTGCTCATGTCCGTCCCACCATGGACTGGAGCTCGGGCAACTCCCAACAGAAAAATTCTCGTAGGGACGCTCAGCTCTTGCAGGAACAGCCATAGGGCTCTTTCCTATCTGCGGTCTTACTTGCAAGAGCTATGCCGCCTAGCTGGAGATCTGGCCGGAGACGTCTCCGGCCAGAGATCGGTCACTTGGGCACCGCCGCGAGCGCTTGATTAGGCCGGCAGCCTCGATTCACGCGTCTCGCCATCCGCCATCGGTCGGTCGCCAGCTGGCGGCACTGCTCCTGGACGCCCATCGCTGGGATTCGCGCCTTCGAGCGAGGCGACGAAAGAGTCGACGGTTACGCGAGGGAGTCGCGTGTTTTGGGCTTTGAAGACACGGAAGAGAAACCAGAGGGAAGGCAATAAGATCGCTAGACCCACCACTGAAGAAACGAGCAACAGCGCAAGTCCTAATGTCGAGGTTGCCGCGTTGTCGATAGTGATGTCGGGGATGACCAGATATGGATACTGGGCCACCCCCCAGGCTGCGAGAATGCAGAACGTCTCGCCGACCACCAAGAACCGCGCCGCGCGGTTGAATGCGAGCAGCAGACATACCGCGGTCGCAAGACCAATAAACACCGCTGCCAGCGCTAGCGGTAGGGCCCGGCCGGTCAATCCTTTCCAGAGCACTGGCGAATCCGATATGGAGAGCACCGCGGCAACCGCGCCTATAAATGCTGTCACCGCCCCGGAGACAATAGCCCGTTCTCGGAAAAGTTCCGAGAGATCGTGATCACCTGCCTGCTGGGCTTCGACCGTGAGGTAGGTCGCGGCTAGCACCGAGCATAGTCCTACCGCAAAAGCGCCGCAGCTGAGAGCGAACGGGGTAAGCCATGTCGTCCAATAGCTGCTGGTGACCTGGCCATCCAGGATATGTATGTTCCCGCCAGCGATAGCGCCAGCGGCGCATCCGAGGAAAAACGGAGTGATTGTGCTGGCAATACTGAAGCCGCGTGCCCACGCTTTGCTGACCCAGCGTTCGCCGCCGAATTGCCACCTGAAAGCGAACGACGCTCCCCGGAAGATAATGCCAACCAGGACCAGTGTGAGAGGAACGAAGAGTGCTGTAGACAGGGAGGCGAAGACAATGGGAAAAGCGGTCCAGGTGACGACGAGTACAAATACCAGCCAGACGTTGTTTGCCTCCCAGACCGGTCCCAGGGCATGTGCAATGAGCTGGCGTTGGCGGAGCGCCAGGGGGCCACGAGCCAGCAGGTCCCAGACTCCTCCGCCGAAGTCCGCGCCTCCAAGAACCGCATAGGTGATAAGGGCCAAAGTATCCAGGACTGCGCAGAGAATCGCGAGCTGTGAATGCGACATTATGCACCTCCACTCCCGATTCCCAGCGTGCTAGACATGTCCGGCGCAGGCGGCTCTTCCGGTCCGTGTGGCTCTTGCCCGAGACCAAATGGATTGCGGTCGTTCGCCAAGCGCATCAGAAAGCCGATCAAGGTACCGGCAAGCAGTACATAGATTCCGGCAAACAGGAAGAAGGTTATACCCAATCCACTCACGGTTGTTACACCGTTTTGAACCAACATAACATTATAAATGATCCACGGTTGCCGCCCCATCTCGGTCACGACCCACCCGGCCTCCATTGCCACGAAGCTGAGTGGTCCCATAATTGCCAGGCCTCGCAGCAGCCAGCGCCCGAGTGGTACCTGCCGGCCGTGACGGTAGTAGCGGAAATATCCTAGCCAGCACAGCAGTGGGAGAAGGATCATCAGTCCGCCAAGGCCAACCATGATATCGAATGCCCAATGCACTATCGGTACAAAAGTGGGCCAGTCGCTTCTAGGAAATGCGTCAAGTCCAGCTACAGTGGCGCTAAAGTTTCGATATGCCAAGAAACTGAGCAGTCTGGGGATTTGGAGAGCAAAAGTGACCTTGCCGGTAGCCACGTTTACGAAACCGAAGAGTGTTTCGGGCGCACCCGCCGTCGAGTGGAAAAGAGCTTCCATGGCCGCGAGTTTCACCGGCTGATTCTTGGCTACCATGACGGCTGCGGAATCGCCGGCAATGGCTTGTAACGGAGCGCTGATGGTGGCAAGCAACAGTCCGAGAAACAGCCCACGCCGGTAATAGGCGCTCCGGCGACCCTGGAGCAGGGCTACGGCATACACGGCGGCAATCCCGAATCCCGTTACCTGGTACGCAGCAATGAGCATGTGAATTGGCTCAGCCGGGGTCGCGGGATTGAATATGGCGGCTATCGGATTGATATCGGTGACTTTGCCGTTGACCAGCTTGAATCCGGCTGGCGCGTTCATCCACGCATTGGCCGAGACTACCAGCCAGGTTCCGGCAGCTCCCGACAAAACGAGCGGCCAGGTGGCAAGCCAGTGTACCATGGGACTCAGGCGGTCCCAGCCATATAGATATATCCCCAAAAAGATTGCCTCAAGGAAAAAGGTGAAGCCTTCCAGAGTAAATGCCAGACCTATGACTCCACTAGCGATCGCCATGAACCGCGGCCAGAGCAACCCCAACTCAAAGGAAATCGTGGTTCCTGAAACCGCGCCAATAACAAAAAGAATACCTACCGCCTTGCTCCAGCGGCGGGCCAGAGCATACCAGACAGCATCACGTCTAAAGAGTCCCAAGCCTTCGGCAACGCACAGCAGGAGAGGCATGCCTACGCCAAGCGCGGCAAACACGATATGAAATGCAAGCGAAACGGCAAAAGATGCTCGTGCCGCAGCTAGACTATCCACGAGATGTGGCCCCCTCACACGGTTTATCAGTCTTTAGATTCACCAGAGCCCCTACCTAAAGATCTTAGTCCGACGATTCCAGCGTCGAGACATTGAAGTCGAGACATTGAAGTCGAGACATTGAAGTAGCAAGACTTCGCCATTTACTCGGACTTGTGTCCTGCTGAATGCAACTATCGCCGGATAGGAGGTACCGTTGTGGGTCCCGGCGGTGTAGCGCGTAGTATATTTTCAGACAGACCCTAGCGATGCAACCGATGTATCGCGAGGTCGATATCTCGGAGGTTTCCGGCCGGATGCTGTCTCGCTTCGCCTTTATGCCGCACTCGTGGCGCTACACCGTATTCGTGGTACTGATCATCGCGGTCCTTATTATCGTCGCGATAGTCCAGGGAAATATAACCGGCTACATTGTAGCCGGCGTCCTCCTGATCTTTGTCGCGCCGTTGGTGCTGGTAGTGCTGTGGAATCGCCGCGCTGTACAGGTTCTGGGGAGATTGCATATGGATTATTCAGAGCGCTCAGCCCTCGTAGCCCAGTATAAAGAAGGCTACGATGTGGTATCTCAAGCAGTAGGACGACTCAGTGAAGAGCAGCTGGATCGCCGACCTCCTGACGGCGGTTGGACTCCGCGTGAGATTGTGCATCATCTCGCTGACAGCGAGGCAGTCGGTATGATTCGTCTGCGTCGCTTGCTGGCGGAAGACAGGCCGAATTTGCCGGGCTATGATGAAGAGCTGTTTGCACAGAAGCTACACTACGACCGGCCCATCGGCCCTTCCTTGGAGCTTCTACGCGCGATTCGAGCCGCTAACGGCGAGCTCCTGGATTGGATGACTGAGGACGAGTGGGCTCGTGATGGGATACATGACGAGCTCGGGCGCTATAGCGCAGAGGATTGGCTGCGCACATACGCCGCGCACGCACATACTCATGCCGAGCAGATTCTCCGTTCCCTCTAAGCGGCGGCGCTACGGCCTTTTCAGGTCACCTTAATTGACAGCCCGGTCGTGACCGCCCTATACTGGGCCACGTCTAGGTTCACGAGCCCATGCGCCCACCCGACGTCTTGCGAGACTCGTACTCTAGGTGTTGAAAGGCAGACCTACTGATGAGGGATGGTAGTACGCGGCGTCCGCAAGGTCAGCGAGGAGTCGGCCCGGATATATCGGGCCGTATGCCCAACCCTTATGGATCAACCACATCCGGCCGGGTACCCGATAGTCTCGAAGAAGATTCCGCAGGCACGGCAAAGAGCCCTTATCGACGGTACGATCCCTATAATCCCGGCACCAGCGCTCGAATGCCGACGCTTGGTTCGGCCACGCTGTATGGTGCCTCTAGTGCCGGAGCGGGCCGGCAGAGTGAGCTCTGGACCTCGGCTCGCCTGCAAGCGGCGGTGGCGCACAAGCATCGTCTGGGTATCACCATCTTCCATGACGGGAACCCTGGCCATCTTTGGAGAGGTGAAATCGCCTCGCGGTTTGCCGAGGTGCTAGTCAACGTGGGAGCGGTGATTTGGCTGGCGGCGCTACTCCAGTCGGCGATGGCTATAGCCCTGGCATTTGTGGCGCTGGGGCTGCCGTTCTTGCTGGTAGGGCCGTTCGGAGCATGGCTCGAGAATGCCAGCCGTCCTGGGATCGCTCTCAAGTGGCTCAACAATGCGCGTTTCGTCCTGGTGCTGGCTCTCATCGGCCTCTTTTTTCATTTCATCGCGCCGGCGATGTATGCCGTGCTCTTCCTTCTCTCGCTCTGCGGACGGCTGCATGATGCGGCCCATACCGCGGCGATGAGGATGTGCCTGGCGCCGGGAGAGCCGGAACATGTTGCCAACGATATCTTCGTCGGGGGGGCGCTGGCCGCTGTGCTTGGCCCACTGATTGCCGGTCTTCTCTATGTGCTGATCGGAGAGCGTATTATAGCGGTCGACATCCTTGCTGCCGGGGCCTTCCTCGTCGGCGGTAACTCCGAAGGTCTCTTGGACACGCTCCCCCCAGGACGACGTGCCTTCATGCTGGCGACTCCGGAAGCTCTCTACGAGAATGGCGAGATTCCGGTTTTAGCGCACTCGCCCGAGGAGGCTGACCTTCTCGATGATGAAGACTGGCGCGAAGAATCCCTGCCAGCCTGGTACCAGCAAGGTCCAACCTCTCCTCGCCAGGCTTTCGGCGAGTTCTTCTCCGGCCTGGGGCTCGTCGGTGCCTCGCCGGTTGCGAGCCTCGCCGTCTGGACTCTGTCTGGTCTGGCTATTGCCGGCGCTGTAGTCGCCACGCTCGCTGTCTTCTATATTACTGGTGATCTAGGTTTACCATCCTTCTATTTAGCCCCATTCATCGCCGCTGAGAGTGCTGGTTTGGTGCTGGGAAGCATGGCAGCTCCGTCCGAGACGGCCAAATCATGGAGATCATCGCTCTTGTGGGGACTGGTTGGCTCCGGTGTGGCGTGTCTCGCTCTTTCAGGTATGCCGATGCTCGCGATTGCTCTAGCGCTCGCGCTCCTGCTTGGTTTCACGTCAGCGGTGGCGCTGTCGGCGGCGAGGAGGGCTCTATACGCCGACTTTGACCCGGTCGAGCAAAGAGCCCTCAGCGCCGCCGACCATGGAGTAGCGGCTCTAGCGGCTCTTGGCGGGGCTGTGTTGGTTGGCCTGCTCCTTGGGGGCACCAAGTCGCTGGCCGGTATGCCAGGTGTCTTGTCTTCATTACCAAGCCTAACGGTGAGCGAGATGCTCCTGTTGCTTGGCGTTGGTCTGATAGCTGGAGCCGTCCTGGTACTGGTGCTGGCAAACGGTAGGAAAGGACGGCCGGCAGCGACGGGAGGAGTCGCTGGAGCATCACGTGTGTACAGCGCGGTTGCAATGGGCGACGCGGTGGAGGACGAGTGGGACAGCGCTAACTTGGATGCGATCGAGATGGAGGACGAGGATGGGGCCTGGGATGAGAGCTACTATGCTGCCGAAGACGAACGCTCATCCACCCGCTATCGCCGCCGCCCGGGCGACGGCGGTCAGGCCCGATGGTGATAGGGTTTGTTTAGGCCAGAGGGGCTCAACTCACCCCAAAACGCTATCGGAACAGATTCATAGACTCAGGCATGACGAGGTCGGTGGCTTTCCCCTCATGGGGAAGGTACTTGTAGCCGCGCACGACGACAAATGGGCATCGATTGATCTTGCCTGAGACGAGTTCGGCGGCTCCAGCGATCTCATCGGCTATTGCCAGTATGCTGGCAGACATCGTGCGCCCGAAGTCATCCGGCTGGCCCCGGTAGTCGGCTAGCGCCGCCATACCGGCGATTCCGACGGCCACATTGGTAATGCCGTTGCGCCAGGGACGGCCAAATGAGTCGGTAATGATCACTGCCAGCGGAATTCCAAGGCGACGCTCCAAGTCCAGCCGCAGTTTCTGCGCCGAGGCATCAGGATCCTCTGGTAGCAGGCAGACAATCTCTCCCCCGCTCACATTTGAGGCATCCACCGCGGCGTTGGCGCAGGTCAGGCCGTGGCGCGTGCGGGAGATAATCAATCCGCGCTCCATACGCAGAAGTTGGGCGCTTTCTCGCAGCACGACTTCTATGTACCGTGGGTCTTTGTTCCAGGCTTCGGCGAAGCCGCGCGCAAGCACGGACGGCTCGACCGTTTGCAGATCGACTAACGCGTTCTCCGCCTTAGAGACCACTTTGTGCGTCACTACCAAGACGTCGCCTGAATGTAGCGTGATGTCGCTCGCCCCGGCGGCATGCAGCACGAGCTCGGCCAGGTCGTCGCCAGGGCGGACCTCCGGCACCGCACGAAGTCCAATGATCCGCACTTCATCGCTTTGTGGCACCTGTGACATGTTCGCCCTCCAAAATGTCTGCCGCGAGCGTCGTTACTGCGCCGAGCGTAAGAATTCGCCTGTGGCCGCGAGCGGCAGGTCATGGTCTCCAGGCATCCAGATGCCAAATTCGTAGAGCATCGACAGCTCGGCAAACGAATCGACGTCGAAACCTAAGCCATATGTCTGAAAAAGAACGGGAACTACGTGAAGCTCACGCGCGGCCGCGTAGTGCTGGGCGAGACTACCTGTCCCGAAAGCAAAGGGAAAGTCGACCGAGAGGCGAAGGAGTAAACCGTTCGTGCCTTTCCCCTCACGGTCGGGAGCTAGCGCCAGCGAAGACACACCAGCAGCGTCTATGAAATCGGCGACGTCCGTCGCGGCCAGGCAAGGCAGATCTCCCAGCAGTATGAGTAGCGCGTCGGCCCCATTTCGCCGTGCCCAATCTCGACCCAGCTCAAGTCCGGCATTGAGTCCACCGGTCCCGGATTGCGTGAGAGCCTGTGCACCCTGCTGTGCTGCCCAGGAGAGCACCTCAGGATCAGGGCTTACCACTGCAACGTGCTGCACTTGCCCCGACTCCCAAATCGACGACAGCACGTGTCCAGCCATCCAGTAGATCAGCTCATGACGCTCGGCCTCGCTTAGATACCTTGCCAGCCGTGACTTTGCCGAGCTCAGTGCGTTGATGGGAACCACGGCAGCGATCTTCACCATGTTTACGCGAGAATCCCTTTCCCCCGCCGAGGACGCAGTTTTCCGGCAAAGTCCAGTACCTCGCCGGCCAGGCGCACTCGGTCATCTGTGACAGACATGACGATGTCAGTCACCAGCACGCTGATGCCCAGTGACTCGATGCGCGCAGACAGCGGGGCATCCTGCCGGTCAATCACGAAGCCGTCCAGAATATCGCGGTAAAGCTCGGCCACTGCGACACACGACTGTTCGTAACCGAGCCCGGCGAGCATCTTATCGGCTGGCCCGCGAAGCGCTTGCCCGCCGACGATGGGACTGACCGCCACAATCGGTGAGGTCGTCTGGCGGATGAGCTCACGCATACCCGGCACCGCCAGGATCGGACCGATGCTGACAATCGGGTTTGACGGACAGATGACGAGTACTCCCGCGCCCGAGATCGCGGCCCTGGTCTCCTCATTTATTTTGGCAGCCTCGATGCCCGCGAAACGAACGCCGACTACTTCATCAGCGTGGTGGCGCCGCACGAAATAGTCCTGAAATGCGAGCTCGCCGTCGGTGGTGCGAACCATGGTGGCGACTGGATCATCTGACATCGGCAGTATGGTGGCCGGAACGCTGAGCGCCGCGGACATGGCTTTGAGTACCTCGGTCAGTCTCCACCCAGAGCTGAGCCGCTGCGTGCGCAGAATATGGGTAGCGAAATCTTGATCGCCGAGCTGAAACCAGGTGTCTTCGCCATACCGGCCGAGAGCAGCCAGGGTCCGAAACGTATCCCCAGCGATGCCCCAGCCGGTATCTGAATTCGCCAGCCCTGCCAGCGTATAGAGCACGGTATCCGCATCCGGACAAATACGCAAGGTGTAAAGTGTGAAATCATCTGCGGTGTTGACGATGACGGTCAGCTCGCCAGCTCCGACCGTCTCAACCAGCCCATGCGCCAGTTTGGCGCCGCCGACACCCCCGGCAAATGCGACTATCATGGCTCGCCGTCAAAGCCTCGCTCAATGATATCCCGAATGGGAAGTCGGAGGGTAATGCGATGCTGCTTACTAAAAGAGTTGCGGGCCTGTTCAAGTCCGGCCTCTTCGCCGTGGTAGCGTATCGCCAGATTTCGAATATCCTCCTGAGCCACGCTCTGATCGTCGTTCGTCTCTATTTCGCCGGTTATGGTCACAAAGCGGTAGCCGTCCTCTACGCAGACCGAAGCGCGCGCGTCTCGACGCAGGTTGGCGTCCTTCACCCGACCAGCCGCGGTGTTCATGATGATATAGTCACCCCGCAGTTCATACCACATCACAGTCTGATGGGGAATTCCGCTCTCGTTCGTGGTAGCAAGGACGGCAAAGCGCTTCTCGCCCAGGAATGCCCGGGCGGCGTCACTAAGCAGCATGGTACGTCACACTCCTTCCCGAAGGGATCAGCTTCTCGACTTCCGGAACGACCTGGTTCCCCAGCAGATCGAAAACATCAGGCTCGTAGACATTGGGCAAGCCCACGATGGCGTGGTCGATGCCGAGTTCTGCGAGGTGCGCGAAATAGTCAACTGCCGCGGCCGGGGTCATCGCTCCATTCCCACCGTCCCGGCTGAGGCGCAGCACGCTCAGTGTGGTTTTCTCAATGTCGCTGTATGGCCGCCCAAGTGTTTCGCAATACCCCCGCAACACGTCCAGCTTGTGACGAAGTACATCATCTCCCATCGCGAAAAGATTGCAGGCGTCGGCGTACTGCGCCACAAGTCGAAGGGTCTTCTGCTCGCCCGACCCACCGATAAGGATGGGAGGATGAGGTCGCTCTACCGATTGGGGCGAGTTCAGTGGGCGCTCGAGCTGGTAGTGCGTGCCGTGGAATGGTTCCTCGTTACCTTGCCACATTTGATGTGCGATTCGAAGTGTCTCTTCGAGTCGTTGGAATCGCTCGCCAGTTGGTGGAAACGGTACTCCGAGCCCTCGATGCTCCTGCTCATTCCATGCGGCTCCAAGCCCAAGATAGGCACGGCCGTGCGAGAGGACGTCCAGCGTCGTAGCGGTTTTTATCAGAAGCCCGGGATGCCGATACGTGACACCGGTCACCAGGGTGCCCAATTTTATATGGTTGGTTTGGCCGGCGGCAAACGCCAGTGTCGTCCAGCCCTCCATCATCTCGTTTTCGGCGGGGCCAATGCTGGCTATCTGGAAGAAGTGGTCCATCACCCAGAGACTATAGAATCCAGCTCGCTCGGCTCGCCGGGCGATCTGGCCGAATGTGTCGCCAAGTTGGCTCTGTCCATTCGGATAGCTAAAATTACTGACCTGCAGTCCCAGTCGCATCTACAATTGTCCTCCTCCGAAGAATCACACTACCCACTCCAGTACACTATAATTAGTAAAGTTACTGATTCGCAAGCTGTCCTTCGGGACGTTTGCAGAATATTCGCAGGCGATACACTGGTGCAGAGAAGAGTAGTATATCTTCAACGGAAAGGCAAACGGCTATCACATGGATGAATCGGCAAAGAAGGAGGCGTTGCGCCTCTTCACGTATGGCCTCTATGCAGTGACTACAGGAACGACCGACCACTGGAACGCGTTTACCGCCAACTGGATCTCACAAGTCTCTTTTGACCCTCCTCTGGTGGCGATCTCAGTGGAGAATGCGTCAGTCTCGCTGCCGATCATGCGAGACTCCGGCCACTTCGCACTTCATCCATTTGGCGCCGACCAGCGTGAGTTAGCCGGCACTCTGGGCAAGACTTTCGCCAAGCATCCTGAAAAACTAGAGCAACTAGAAACCGAGATCGGAGAAACCGGATGCCCGGTGCTTACCCAGACGCTTGGGTGGGTTGAATGTGCCGTGGAGAATGAGATGCCCGCCGGAGACTCGACCCTGGTGCTGGGGAGAGTGGTTGCGGCACGGGTATTGCCGCAGGCCCAGGCGAGCGAGCCACTTACTATGCGTGCGGCTGGATTCCGGCACGCGGGTTGAGCAAAGCAGCACCGCCTATGTGTTACCCATCCGGCTCCAAGTTGCGACGACGTTGCAGCCAGGTACGGATGGAGCCCTCTGCTCCTTGCTGTCCCGGCTGGTAGTATGCACGTTCCCGCAGCTGTGGTGGCAAGTAGTCCTGCAGGCGCTCTGGCGGCGGCCGGAGAGGGTCGGCGGGATCGGGCAGCCCGCCATAGTCATCATGAGCATACTTGTACCCTTTGCCGTAGTCGAGCTGCTTCATGAGGCGTGTAGGAGCGTTACGCAGGTGAAGTGGAACCGGATCATTGCGTGTCTCTGACACATCTTCGGCGGCAGCTGCATAAGCCAGATACAGTGCATTACTCTTAGGTGCCGTAGCGAGATGGACCACTGCTTGTGCCAGTGCCAGCGCTCCTTCCGGCATACCGATGAAGTGTACCGCTTGCTGCGCTGCTACACAGACGAGCAGCGCCTGTGGATCCGCCATGCCGACATCCTCGCTGGCGAAGCGGACGAGGCGGCGCACGATGTAGAGCGGGTCTTCGCCCGCCTCCAGCATTCGTGCCAGCCAGTATAATGCGGCATCAGGATCGGAGCCTCGCAAGGACTTGTGCAGCGCGCTGATAATGTTGTAGTGCTCTTCAGCCCTATCATAGAGCAAAGCGCGCTTCTGCAGAGCTTCCTCGGCGATTGCCAGGGTGATCAGACGCGCCGTCTCGGGACGAGAGGACCCTTCGGTTACGCTGGCGGCGAGCTCGAGGGTGTTGAGGGCTGCGCGAGCGTCGCCATTGGCAAAGCTCGCAATGTAGCCAAGAGCGTCGTCGGTTGCCTCCACGTTTTCCGATCCCAGACCCTTCTCCCGGTCAGAGAGTGCTCGATGCAGCAGCTTGAGAATATCCTCGTCGGATAAAGCCGCAAGAGTAAAGACTCGGCACCGAGACAGCAGAGCGGCATTTACTTCAAAGGAGGGATTCTCGGTAGTCGCGCCGATCAGAATGATAGTGCCTCGCTCCACATGCGGCAGGATGGCGTCTTGCTGAGACTTGGAAAAGCGATGAATCTCGTCGATGAACATGATCGTACGCCGCTTGGTCACATGGAGTAGTTGCGCCGCGTCTGCGACCACGAGGCGCAGATCGGCCACACCGGCGGTCACTGCGCTTAATGCTACAAAGCGCGACTCCGTCGTCTCCGCGATCACCGCCGCAAGGGTAGTTTTTCCGCTCCCCGGGGGACCCCATAGGATCATCGAGGGGAGAGTGTCCTGCTCGATTGCCCGCCGTAGCGCCCGCCCGGTATCGAGCAGATGCCCCTGCCCGACAATCTCACCGATCGTCTTCGGTCGCATGCGAGCGGCGAGTGGCTGAGCCTCTCTAGGAATGGTGGAGGCTTCGGATATGCTGTCTGCAGGAGGCCGTCTGGAACTCGTTGCCCGCTTGGTTTTTGCAGACGGTTCGCCAGGCTCGAGCCCTGTGAACAGAGAGGGCTGCTGTCCGAGTTCTGAACCATCACTCATGTGCCGCTCCTGCCTTCTCCAATGTACATGCTCACTCACCGTTATGTGAGGATAGTCCCCAGTCATTTATGATATCAAGCGCGACGCTCAGGTGGACTCTACCACACCGCGTCGAAGATATAGTATGATGGACGCGCGCATGATAAGGTAAACTTGCATGTCACGTGGGTAATAGAGTTAACTGCCGGAGCCGTGGCGTTGCCGGCGATATCTTAGCGACGTGCAACTTGGATATCGAATGGATAATGGAGGGTAGTGCAATGGCGGTGTGCACACATTGCGGGCGCGCAAGCCAGGGGTATGAACGTTTCTGCATGTCCTGCGGTCAGCCGCTCGAGGTCAACTCGACCCCGGTATCGGCAACAGCATCTGTGGGCACTCCACCTTGGCAGCGTTCGTCGTCAGAGCCCATAGCCGAGTTGCCCGGTTCAACACCGAACCCGGCTCCGGCCACCGGAGACGCCACTCGCCAGGCTTCATCGCAGGCAGCTACCGCTTCCACATCCTCGACGCCTAGAAGTCGCCTGGTAGTATACCGTCTGGCCTCCGCCGACGGCGGCACCCTCGACGGCCCGAGTGTCGAAGTCGGGGAGTTCATTCTGGATGGGCGCGATATCGCGATCGGGCGCGCACCTTCCTGTGATATCGTGCTCGAGGGGGACCAACTTTCCTCCCGACGCCATGCTCTCTTGCGCAGCCGTCCCGATGGCTACACAGTCGTAGACCTCGGTAGTAGCAACGGTACCTATATTAACGATCTCGAGATTCGCGAGGCTGTACTTCTGCATGAGGGAGATCGCATTAGCATCGGCGGCCACGAGCTGATCTATTCTACGTCTCCAGCCAGTGCCCATGCCTCGCTGGCGGGCGTGAAGTTGGTCGAGCCTGAGACCTCCCCCATGGTAGATACTGATCCAAATGCGGTTGCGGTCAGTTCGCGAGACACCGAGGTGTCACCAGCGATCTCGGGAGCGTTCGCCGCTTCGGAGCTTGCCGAGGCGGTACCGCCCTGGGCATTTTCCGACGCATTCGCGGACCCGACCTCAGCTGCCCCTCGGAATTTAGAAGGAGCAGGCATGAATTCCAACACAGCTGCTGCCGACGAGCCGGCGACCCCTGCGGGCGATCAACCGCAGAGCGCCGCTTCTGGAAGAGGAAGACCCACGGTGCCAGTAAAACCTGAGCCGGACTTTAGCGGCAGCAGCATTACCGACACCGACTTCGAGGCTCTGAGAGTGCAACTAGCGGAAGTCAGCGAAGCACTGGCACGTAAGGCATCTTCCGAGACTCGCAATATTAAGCAGCTGCGGAGTGCTCTGGCGTCGGCGCGCGACCAGCTGGCGACTCTGGCGGAACAGGCGTCTGCAACGCCAGAGTCGCCGATGGGCGATATGACGGAACTCATCGCGGTTGCTCGCCAGGCGGCCGAGAATCCGCGACACCTGGATTATCTCACCGCTTTGGCCGAACAGGCCGGCAAGATCGCCGACGCGCTTCAGAACAATTCATCTCCGGCTACGGGAATCTCGGCATCGGCACTGGTAGCGCTTCGAGCGCAACTGGATCAGGCGCTCGGTGATTAGATCGGTCTGCACTCACGGGAGCACAGAGAGTGTTCATGCCTGAGGAACGCACATTCGACGTCATCGTCATTGGGGCCGGCCTCGGCGGATTGCTATCGGCGGCGCAGTTTCTGAAGCGGGGCCGGAGAGTGGCGGTAGTAGAGCGCCTGTCTCATCCCGGGGGGCGCTTCACCGCCAAAACCTTCCAAGGAGCGCAAGTCAGCACCGGGGCTGTGCACATGCTCCCGTTCGGCACCAACGGCGAACTGGCGGCCATGCTTCGAGTATTGGGAATTCCACACCACATTCATGATTCGCAGGTGTTTGCCTCCTTCCATGTTCGCGGGCGCCAGTATGTGTGCCGGTCGGTGCTTCAACTTGCTGGTGTGCTTGGACCTCGCCAGTTTGCAGAGTTTCTGCGTCTGGGGTATGCCATGTTGCTCCGCGCACCTACCATGACGGAGTCAAATCTCACCTACCGTGATTGGTTGGACCAGCGCATTTCCCGCGCGACCTCTCCCGAGCTCTACAGGTACTTTGAGCGTGTCTGCCATTTTGCGCTGAGCGTGGATTTGGATGATGTCACCTACGCCGAGATCGTCGAGACTACTAAGAATATGTTTCGCTACGGAGCTCCTGGAATCGTAGACGGCGGCTGCGCGGCGCTGACCGGAGAGCTCGAGCGCCGTGTGGTCGAGAGCGGCGGCGACCTACGACTGCAGCAAGACGTGCTGGCCATTACCTCGGAGAACGGCAGCGTCTCCGGAGTACGGCTTCGCGACAAACCTAGCGGCCGGGAGACGGTGCTGCGGGCGCCGCTGGTCATTAGCAATATCGGGCCAAGGGCTACGGAAGTGCTGCTCAGCGGCGCAGGTGCGCCCAGTACTCAGGCGGCAAGCCGGACGGCCAGTGGACTGAAGGTACACCTTCTCAGCGAGAAGTCCATCATTCCGCACCGGGGAATAATGTATTGTCTAGATACCGACCGTATCTGTGGCGTCGTGCAACCAAGCAACAGTGATCGCCGTCTGGCTCCTCCTGGCAAACACTTGCTCATTACCCATCAGCTTATGCGATCCGACGATGTAAACGCGGAACGAGAGGCGGCGCGTGCTGATCTACGGCAATTGTTTGGCGAAGAGCTGGGCAGCACGGTCTCTATTCTCACCATGAGCCAGTATCGAGGGGAGTGGCCGGTCAATCGCTCGGTGCAGGGAGAGGATCTCACTCCACAAACCAAGCTCGCGGGTCTCTACCTGGTCGGCGACGCCGTCAAACCATCGGGATACCTGATGGTGGAAGGGGTAGCCCAGAGCGTTAATGCTCTTCTGGACGTTCTCGACGAGCCGCCGGCACCGAACCTTGCTCACACTCCGCCTAAGCCGTCTAAGCGCCGCGCATTCCATTGGCTGGTGGCGCCACCAGCTCCCCATCCTGGCTCGTAACCGCAGAGCGTTCAAGAGACCTTCTCAGGTGCGATCACGGACATGGTCAGGAGTTTGTCACCACCAACTAGGGCATAGGTGAGGTTGCCTCCGCCGGTCAGCTGGTTAAATGATGAGCATCGCGTCGCCGAAGCTGTAAAAGCGATAACCCTGTGCCATAGCCTCGTGATAGGCACCCAGTATCATGTCGCGCCCGGCGAAAGCACTTACCAGTACCACAAGTGTAGACTTTGGCAAATGAAAATTGGTCAGCATCATGTCCACGGCTCGGAAGGTAGAACCGGGTCGCAAAAAGAGCGATGTTCGCCCCCTAAACGGCATCACGATGTCACAGTCGGGGATACTGGCGGAGCGCAGCGGGTCGGCCCGAATCTCGGCGAGTCGCTCGGCCACGCTTTCCAGAGTGCGAACTGCGGTGGTGCCGACCGCGAGTAGGCGACCTCCCGACGCATGCGCTTTGTTGATGCGGGCAGCGGTAGCGGCGTCGACCTCAATCTCTTCGCTGTGCATGATGTGATCTTCAAGATGTTCGACGTCGATGGGCCGGAACGTATCCAGTCCAATGTGTAGAGTGACGAAAACGGTGTCGACGCCCTGGTGTCGCAGCCGTTCGAGCAGCTCGGCGGTAAAATGAAGACCGGCGGTCGGCGCGGCAGCGGACCCTGGGTCGCGCGCATACACGGTCTGGTATCGTTCGCTGTCGGCAAGGGGCTCGTGGATGTAGGGAGGAAGAGGTGTGCTGCCGAGAGTCTGCACCGCTGAGGCGACGTCGCCGTCTGGGGCAGACAGCACTACGATGCGCGCGCCATAGGCCGTGCGACTAAGTACTTCAGCGATCAGCCTGCCTTCGCCGAAGATGAGTTCAGTACCTTCGCGAATGCGGCGGCCGGGACGGACGAGAGCTTCCCAGCAGTTGGAGCCGAGGTCACCACGTATGCCGAGCAGCAGCAATTCAACCTTTCCGCCTGAATCCCTCTTGATGCCGGAGAGTCGAGCCGGGAGTACCCGGCTCTGGTTGGCCACCAGCAGATCGCCGGGGTGGAGATATTCCCCAATGTCGCGGAAGATGCGGTGCTCAATCCTGCCGCTATCGCGATGGAGCACCAGGAGCCGGGAGCTGTCGCGCGGCTCCACCGGAGTCTGGGCGATGAGCGAAGCTGGCAGGTCGTAATCAAAATCCGAAATATTCATGACTGATATTGTAGCGTATCCGTCGCCCAGGTATGGAGAGGTAGTCGCCGATGCTTGCCTCCCCACTCAGGCGGCGTCGTAGACAAAGATGCTCTCTGCCGAGCCTTCCAACCAGGCGATCGAGGATGCGGTGGCGCTTGCCAAGCTGGCGGAATGCACGACGGAGTCAGCTGCCAGAGGCGCCTTACGGGAAATATCATAGGCGTGTGTCTGGGCGCCATATTGCCACAGCAGCAGATGGCCGGCGACCACTATGCTCGGCACCATCGCTCCAGTGCTTAGCTGCCACTTCTGGCCGGTGACGAGATCGCGCTCATCCAGCAGGCCGCCTAGAGATCGAAGCATCGCCATATCTCCGTCGGGAGTGCCGGCGGCGGCTGAGCCACGGAAACGCTGCAAGGTGCTCTCCGCCACATCCACCCATACCAGGGTATGTTGCGAGACTTGCGGATGAAAATCGGTCTGGGCTGGCGAAAGATTTAGACTTTGCCCGGAGCCGTCGCCTTTGCAGATGGAGCTGTGTAAGCCGGTGGCACGGTCCGACCAGACGTCAGCCCAGTAATAGGAGCCTTGGTCGAGTGATGGGTCGGTGAGAATATCCCCCTGGATGTGTCCACGGGCAATGACGGCGGGTGTTCTATCCCCGGAAGCAAGATCGATTTTGAGCAACTCGCCGGTCCCTGAGTGTGGAGCGCCCGCAACCAGAACTGTGTCGTTATCTGCCCATATGCCGCCCAATGTGGCGAGACTTCCTGGACTAGTCGACTCGCTGTCCAGCAACATGACCGGCTGAGACCCACCCGTGGGTCCCAGTGGCGAGGCGTACAGTCGCCACTGGGACGCGGAGGTGCCGGTACCGGCGGTCCAAAGAACCCACCGGCTGGTGAGGGCTCTTACCGTCAGGGCGGTAGCAGCTGGCTGTGGTAAGAGTTGTGCAGCCTGTTTCGTCCCCCGATTCAGCGCGATGATCTCCGCTAGATGGGAGGTATTGGATGCGGTATAGACTAGCCATGAAGCGGTAGCCATTGCGCTGGTTGGAAGCACGTAGTCGTGGCTGGTGGGATAGCGATCTATCTTGGGTGCAGAGGCTCCGCTCAGGCTGGCAGCCGAGCTGCCGAGCGCCGACGTGCCGCCGCGCGTGAGAAGGCGGGCGCCAAGTAAGCTGATGAGCAGCAGCGCTGCCGCTGCCACCAGCGAGACTCGTAAAGCTGTCCACCGTAATTGCGGCCGTTGGGGTTGGCTGGTGGGACGGGGCCATGTGCCTCGAGCCGCCGAGACCTTGACGACAGGAAGCTCGGGATTGGTAGCCGCTCTGCTGATCTCGGCCCGGGTGGGCGCCTGGCGTAGCGCCTCGCTTCGGATGGCGGCGAAAACCGCGGTACGGAACTCGGGCGAAGGAACAATCGCCGGAAGCCCGCGTATCAGGTCTCCGCTCTTCTGGTAGTCAGCCGCCACCACTTGACAAGCAGAACACGTGCCCAAGTGATCCAGGATGCGCGAGCGATCCCTATCGTCGCCGTCCTCCTCGCGGTAGGCGGCCAACTCTTGCCGCACCCACGTACAGATTCCGGCGCTCATACTCCGGTTTCCTGTTTGTAGAGGGCTATGAAGCGCTCGCGTGCGCGCATTAAACGCATCTTGACCGCTGAAGGGCTGACGTTTAGAACTTCGGCTATCTCTGCGCATGAGAACCCCTCGTGCTCGTAGAGCAGGAGGCAGGTAGCGTACTTGGGCGGAAGTCGTTGCAAAATACTCTGCACGATCTCCCGATCCGCTACCCGCTGCTCGAACCGACCACCATCGTAGCTACTCGCGAAGGCTGCGCCCGAACTGGGGAGATTCTCCTCAGCGAAGGTTTGCTGTTGGGAGGAGTTGGGATTGTCGGCCCCAGGCAGGCCAGCGCCCACTCCCCGGTCTTCGTTGAATAGTGACAATGGCAGCCACGAGATCAGGCGCCTCCGTCGCAGTGCATCGGTTGCAGTGTTGGATGCGATCCGGTACAGCCACGATGAAAGTGCGGCAGCCTGAATAGTAGTTCCCGAGGACAACGCGCGATATGCCTTGACGAAGACGTCTTGGGTCAGATCGTAAGCTTGCTCTCGGTTACCTACCAAACGGTACACAAAGTTGGTCAGTGGGGTTTGAAAACGAGTGAAGATATCTTCAAAGTCTTCTATCCCTACGACCGGCCCTGGCTCTTCAGGCCGTTCCGGCCGGTCCATAACCAACTCTGGTGCTGATGTGGCACCTGGTAGCGGCGCTGCCGGTGAACTTTCGGCCGGATTTTCGGTCGAAGGCCCATCCGTCAGGACGTCGGCTGCCGGGGCTTTAGCCACTGGGCCTCGCTTGGAGTTACGACCGCGCCGGACTGGCTTTGCCGGAGGCAGTTCCTCCGGTACCAATTCGACAGGCGGCTCCGCATCGAGACCATCGGCAACCCTGGACCGTTTAGTCGGGTTGGCCTCGTTTCTGCGCGGCCTTCCCGAACCATTCGGTCTATAGAGACGAATGGGTGGTTCCATTGGTTACACCGTTGCATTAAGTTGGGGGAAAGGCTATGCCCGTCCCTGTGAGGATACGTGCTGCCCGGTGGGCGCGAGCGCCGCCAAAGAATCCCGGGTTGCTTCCCATCTGCCAGTATACGCGATCCGTCCCACAACACCGGTTCGAGGCCCTACCATCTTTCCTAGTGGTGCGCTCCCGTCGTCGCTCGGCCGCAGCGCGTACCATCTCTCTAACCTTTGTGCTATACTTTTTGTAGCATGCACGAGACGCGGTGAGTTCTGCGCCCGACCACACTCACAAGGAGAATGTGACCCATGTCAGCTTCCCAAATCGATCAGGAGAATAGCTCAACGGCGACCCAGCGAGAAATTGTCATGTTCACGACGTCGTGGTGCGGAGACTGCCGGCGAGCGAAGAAAGTGTTTGCCGAACAGGGCGTCCCCTATACCGAAATCAACATTGAAGACGAACCCGAAGCAGCTGAACAGGTACGGCGACTCAATCACGGTATGCAGAGCGTGCCGACCATCGTATTTCCTGATGGGACCATTTTAGTCGAACCCTCGACGCCGAAGCTGCTGGATAAATTCACGTCAATGGCTAAGGACCAGTAATAGCCAGCGTACTCCACCATCGGTCTTCCGTGTATTGTGATTAGTACTTGGTCAGGTACCCCATAGCTAAAGCTAGGGGCTTGTGAGGCTGTTTTTCACGGAGCCTGGACCTGACCAGACTCAGCCAGGGGGAGCAATCCCTACCGGGCTACGTTAGGGGAGAATACAACAATAGGCACCAGCAGATGGCACCTCAGTCTGCTGCTCTGCGGCCACAGGTTAAACAGACAGACGGGGTTCGAGTCAGTATTTGTGGCAAATAAACCTTCCCATAACTTTGTCGAGGGGAACTTTACCCGGGAGACCGGAGGCCTAGCAAAAGGCAAGAGTGTCAGACTGTTGTGATCGGCTGGCACTCTCCCCGCAAGGGGAGACAGGGTCACACGAGCAGCAGAAAGGGGCGGCGCTCCCTCCCCATTCCTGAAGAAAGGAGTCTCTGCGCCAAACACCTTGATGATGGCTCGTGTCGTCAAACTCAAGAGGGCGGACGGCTAGGCATGGCATGCAACTCCACAGAGGGTTAGGGCGTAGTTGACTGTAGTCCTGAAGAGGATACGTGCCCAGAGTTACGCGAGTGCTTGTGGAGAACGGCAATGCGCACGTGCCAGTACTGTCACACGGACAACCGTGATGACGCCATGTACTGTAATTATTGCGGAGCTGCGCTTATTCCTGGTGGGGCACCGGTCCCGCCGGGATACGCCTCGTCTGCAGGCACGCCGCCCTCACGGACAACCAATGCCACCGGGAGGCTGCCTCCCCAGTCCCAGCTACGGGGGCGGTACCTGATACTTCGACTGGTGGGCCAGGGTGGCATGGCGGCGGTGTACCAGGCCACCAACCTGCGCACCCACACTGCCGTGGCTTTGAAGGAGATGAGCCAGGACGGTCTCACACCGACCGAGCTGAAGGAATCACTGGAGAGCTTCCGCTTCGAGGCAGTTACCTTGCAGCGGCTTCGGCACCCCAATTTGCCAAGGGTCTATGAATCATTCTCCGAGAATACGCGCCATTACCTGGTCATGGACTACATCGACGGAAAGACTCTAGAGCAATACCAGCAAGCTGGCGGGGGTGGTCCGCTGCCGGAGGTGGAGGTGTTGCGATGGGCAGAACAGTTGACCTCGGTCCTTGGATATCTTCACAGCCAGCACCCTCCTATCATCTTCCGCGATCTCAAGCCGTCAAACATCATGCTTTCAACCGATGGCAAGATCAAATTGATCGACTTCGGCATTGCCAGGGTATTCGCGCCGGGGCGGTCGCGTGACACGCAGGTACTGGGAACGCCGGGCTTCGCGCCGCCGGAGCAGTATGGCAAAGCTCAGACCGACGCCCGCGCTGATATCTATGCCCTGGGTTGCACGCTGTATCAGCTGTTGACTGGCTACGACCCAGGTACGACACCTTTCAACCTACCGCCGATATCCTCGCGCAACGCAAGCGTATCCCCCCGTATTCAACGTGCCATTGAGCGCGCGACCAAGCTCGATCGTGAGGACCGTCACCCCAGCATGGAGGCGTTTGCCCGTGATCTGGCCGTCTCGCCCACAGCCTCGCGCGCAGACGCAGACCAGCGCCAGGTCGGCGTCCACCTTTGGTGCAGCAAGCAAAGCGACAAATACGCGGGGCGGTGGTAGGAGCGGAGTCGGAGCGGCGGCTCACATGGCACCACCCACCACGGCAGCCATAGTGGTGGTGCAGCCTCATACCATCGACTTCGGATCGCTGGTTGCCGGGCAACATGGCACGCAGTCCTTTACTATTAGCGGCCAAGGGTACGGGCCGGTCCAGGGTCAGATCAAAGTGCTTTCGCCCTGGCTGTCGTTGGACCGGGACCGATTTAGCGGACCGAGCACTCTTGTGCGACTGGTGGCTGAGACCAGCAAGCTGTCCCGGACCGGCAAGCAGGTTAGCACGCTGCAAATCGATTGCGATCGCCAACACCTTTATGTTCCGGTGACATTGAATGTGCTGCCAGCGCCAGCTCCGGTTACCAAGGTTGTTCCGGCGGTGGGCGCCGGTACCGGGCGCGGTGGAGGCTCGCGGGGAAGAAAGCGGAAGCCGCAGAAGATCTCGGCCAAGTATATGTCTCCGATCGCCTCACCCTCCCGTCGTGGTCGTTTGGTGCGACTGGCAACATCGGTGATCCTTGCCGTAGGCGCGGTATGGAGCTTGCTTGATTTTATACAGCGATTGGTGCAACACAGGCAGTTTCCATTTCCACTCTCTCCACCGGTTGACATACCTCTCGTAGCGCTTTCTATTCTCCTGGGGTCGGTCGCGGCTTTGATTGGATCGGGTGGCCCAGGATGGGGCCGGCGGCTGGAGACAACCGTCTTTGGCTCAACTGCCGGGGCAATAGTGCTACTGGTTTTAGTACTCGCCAATGGTCCTTATCCATGGACGGTCATGTGGCAGGGCCCCATACCGCTATCCATCAGTTCAGCTCTACTACGTCTCGCCCCTGTCGCGATCGGCCTAGGAGCCGCTCTTGGGGCCGATACTACGATCAGCCGGTGGATGTCAGGGACAGCTTCATTCGTGGGGCGATTTCCCAGGGCTTTCATCGGTTTGGCCGCTGCCGTGGCATGCGGCATTGCCTGTCATAACCTTGCCTGGGCGGGTGCTGGACACTCGCTGGTTGCCTGCGTTACGGTAGTGGGCGCGCTAATCGGCGGCATAGTGGCGTATCGACTTGCTGGAGTGTTGCAGAGCGCTGGTAGTACGCGCCCATAGCTCAGGGATGCCCATCCCGGGTGCGGCGCGTCAGGTTGGTTCATTACTCTAGCTGGAGTCGTGGTACAATTGGCTCCATCGGAACCCTATGCAGGTGCTTTGATTCATTCTCCACTACCGCAGTGGTAGGCAGATCGGCAAATGAGAGGACACAAGCTGTGCCCCACTCTCCTGAAGCTCAGGCAAAACCAGCAAAGTCGCGGGTAGCTTCGGCCACGAAACCGGCCAAATCACCAAGATCTCAGACGAAATCGTCCGAACCGGGGCGTGACTTGCTGCGCTACCGTGATGAATTTCCTATCCTGCAGCGCAAAGTCTACCTCAACAGTTGTTCACTGGGACCGCTTTCCCTCCGTTCAATGGCTGCAATGGCACGCTTTCAGGAGCTCTGGAACGAATACGGGGCGCAATCTTGGTACCGACTGTGGCTCGGTGAGATCTCTTCGGTGCGCGCCAAGGTTGCCACTCTCATTGGCGCAGGTGCCCATGAGATTGCCGTCGTTCCCAACGTCTCGATTGGAGTGAGCGCTATCGCCAGTGGGCTCGACCTTGGTGACCGAGCGAAAATCGTGCTTGCGGACATGGACTTTCCTACGCTGGCCTACCAGTGGCTAGCCAAACCTGACTCTCCGATTGCATTCGTTTCAAGTGAGGACGGCATGACGTTTCCGGTTGAGCGCTTTGCCGAGGTAATAGATGCGCAAACCGGTCTTGTCGCCACTTCGCGAGTGTTCTACCTTAGCGGGTATATCCAGGATATAAAACGCTTGGCGCAAGTTGCCCACGCCAATGGTGCGCTGCTGCTTGTGGACGACTACCAGGCCACCGGCCAGATTCCCCTCGATGTGAAACGGCTAGATGTTGATTTTTTAGTGACCGGCACTCTCAAGTGGCTGATGGGCGGACCAGGGCTCGCGTTCATATACGTGCGTGAGGAATTGATTCCCCGTTTGCACCCGACGGTTACCGGCTGGTTCGCGGCGCGGGACCAGTTCCAATTCAATACTACCGATTTTGAGTACCGTGAAGATGCCGCTCGCCTTGAATCGGGTACCCCGGCGGTAGCGGCTATCTATAGTGCCAGTGCGGCCCTTGATCTGGTACTGGAGATCGGGGTCGAGCGTATCCGCGAGCGGACGCGCTTTCTCGGGGATGATCTTATCAGCCGTGTGCGGCAGAAGGGCTGGCCGATCCGCAGCCCGTTGGACAGCTCGGTGCGCAGCTCAATCGTTATGCTGCAGCTGGACCGCCCCGATGAGCTGGTGCATGCCCTATCTGAGCAAGGCATCATAGTGGATTATCGCCCTGGATTGTTGCGAATCTCGCCGAGCTTCTTCAATACCGTTGAGGAAAACCAGACCATCGTGGCGGCGATAGATGAGCTGCTACGGGCGCGCGGAGAGTAGGAATGCAGGGGAGATTCGCTGCCGTCCGCCAGAAACTGAGTCCACGCATACCACACCGGTCGATAGGTTGGGCAGCTGTACTCACCGGGCTTCTGCTTCTGCTCTCCGGCTGCCAGCTGGTCCAGGCCGGTGCTTGGGAGTCGATGGGTCCGGAGCAAGGTGGTGAAATACTGTCGCTGGCCACTGATCCGTTTAACAGTCACCTGGTCTACGCCGGTAGTTCGGCTGGTACTGTCTACACGGGGAGTTCTAATGGCGGATCCAGTCTGGTGTCTGGCGTCGGCATACCGAGCAGCGCATTGGTCGTTGCTCTCCTAGTCGACCCGACGAAGCGTGGGACCATCTACGCCGGCACTACCGCGGGTCTTTATGTATCAACCGACCAGGGATCCATCTGGCATGCGCGCGGCACCGGGTTTCCAGCAGGTCAAACCATGGATGCTCTGGCATACGCGCCTGGATCCGATATCCTATTCGCTGGAAGCGTCACACAGGGGGTGTTCGCCAGCAACGACCATGGCAATACATGGCGACCCTCGAACAGTGGATTACCTCCACGCGCCAATGTCAACGCGTTGCTATTCGATCCCACCGCGCATGCTCTTTACGTTGCGCTGGACGGGGCGGGAGTGTTTGCTTCCACCGATCTTGGGGTCAACTGGAGCAGCCGGTCAGCCGGCCTTCCCAAGGAGGTATCCGCTCTTACCGAGCTGCCTGCCGGCGGGCTGGCTGCCACCGGAGTCACAATCTACGCCGGCACGGACCAGGGGATCTACGCCACTACAACCGGAGGTGCCAGATGGGAGATTTCCGGCAGCAGCCCACGCCAGCCCATCTACAGTCTGGCAGGCTATCCGCCGATACCAGGATGGATCTATGCGGGCACTGGGAATGATGTCATACGCTCACCGGACGGGGGCCGCAGCTGGGCAACTGTAGCGCCCGGCCTCTCACAGCGGGTCGTAGCGGTGGTCTCCGTACCGGCCACCCCGTCGGCGTCCTCATCCCCCTTTGTAATTTACGCGGCCTCAGTCGCTCTCTGGCGCTACCCCCCCGAGCAAGGCAGTGGTGCATCCAGCACCACGAGCCTGCTGCTCGACGGTGCGGTGCTGGTGATCTTGCTTGGGTTGGCCTTCTACTTTGTCCGTCGAGTGCGATTTCGGATGAGCGACCCTGCGCCGCCTACTCCGGGCCGCTCATCCGAATTGGACCAGAGCCCAGCGACACCGTCCACCTCGCGCAGGTCGGCTGGGGGAGAGTCGGGGAGGCGGAGTCACAAAAAATACTCGAGGCGGTAAGTAGTGAAGCTCGCCGTTTAGACTCGCTCCAGCCGGCGCAAGGTAGAATTAATCGATACTCGCAGACTCTCGACGACTCCGCGCCCGCTCACCGCGACGGCCTCAAAGCTGGGCGCGCGGTAGGGATTGAGATATTGTTCCAGCACCGGCACCGGAAGTATGTCGGGAAGATCGCGCTTGTTCCACTGCATCACTAGAGGAAAATCACCTGGGCTCTTTCCCATTCGCCGCAACTGTTCGTTGAGTTCGTTCCAATTTTCGATATTCTCTTGCAGCTTGCTGGCCTGCGAATCTGCCACGAATACCGCGCAGTCGGCACCCTTGAGCACCGAGATGCGGGTTTGCTTGTACAACACCTGACCAGGCACGGTGTAGAGCTGGAAGCGTATCTGAAATCCATGTACTCGGCCCAGCTCCAGCGGCAAGAGGTCGAAATACAATGTGCGCTCGGTTTCGGTGTCGATCGAGACCATATCGCCCACATCGTGCGGATTGACCGTCTTGTGGATGTAATGCAGGTTGGTTGTCTTTCCGCTCAAGCCAATGCCGTAGTACACGATCTTACAATTTATCTCGCGCTTTGCCATATTTATGAGTGACATTGAAATTCCTGCCTCAAGACTGTCGACTATACCGGTGCCCAGAGCAGTTTTGCTGCGCCGAGCGCGGGGTTGTATGGGTAAGCAAGAATACTAGCTTGTGGATTGCCGATGCTAAGTAGTGGTATTGTATCGCGCGTCCCAAAGGTTGCAAGCAGAGACGGGAGCGGCAGATGTGGGATCATGTATCGTCCCGGTCGAGATGAGCCAGAAACCGATCCAGCTGTACAATTGCCCGTTCATGAGTGCCGTCACCTACCAATCTGTGCTCATCGACCGCGCTCACCCGAAAGACCAGGCGACGTCCATCTATCTCCAGTAGCTCGGCTGTTGCCGTCACCTGTTGGCCAATTTTGGTTGCGGCCAGATGCCGTATGTTAACCAGCGTGCCGACGGTCGTATCGCCTTCGGATAACTCAGGCTGTACAAGCAACCAGGCCGCATTTTCCATCAATCCGATCATCATCGGTGTCCCAAAGACGTGCACGCCTCCAGCTCCAAAGCGGGCGGCGGTGTGTTCTTCCGCGACGAGGAGTGAGGCTTCGTGCCGCATACCCACCACTAGACCCATGCTCAACTACTCCAATTCGATACCATGAGGTGCTTGGCGCCTTCATTCTAGCACCTTCTCGTCACCATGCGACAATTGCCCGCGGAGTCGCCGGAGATCAACTCGCCGGCGTTCTCCCACTGCGGTGTCGTGCTTGGCTACCGGAGCCACCACTCAGTTCGTCATGATGACGCGGCGGCACCCCATGGCAGCCTACCTGCCTGGGTGGGAGCGCTTGACCGATGCCTCGTTGGGTGTATGGCAGCGAGGGCAGCGATCTTGAATCGGCAGCAGACTTAATCGGCAGTTAATGCATTCATGAGCTATGGAATGCCTGCAGTTCTGGCAGTACACCGCCTCCGGTGAGGTGAGTTGGCCGCAGGTCTGGCAGACGTGCAGGAGATTTCCGTTTCCCAGTCCCCCATTCGAGAGATGATTGTCGCCTGCAGGCGCACTACGGCGGTAGGGGTCATAGGTATTGATCTCGATCTGATGAACCGGCACTCCGGGATCGGACTCAGGCGCCATGCCGCTCCAACTCGAAAACGGCACCGTCGCTGAAGCTGGCTCAAGTGCCGGCGTATAACTTGGAGCAGGTGCGAGCGGCGGGGGCGGACTCAAAGGAGACGCGGGAGGTGCCATACTTGAAGGAACGAAAGGCACTTCATCGTCAGCGTAAATCGAGCGCGGTTTACCTTGTGCCATTGGAGCCGGCGACGCTACTGGAGGATAGATCTGACCTGATGAGGGTATGACCCGGCTCCCTATCGGATGGGTCTTACTTTGCTCAGCCAGGTCCAAGGAGGAGAGGTTGGCGCCCCGCTCG
The DNA here is from genome assembly GCA_963810535.1 of uncultured Chloroflexia bacterium. Classification (GTDB taxonomy): domain Bacteria; phylum Chloroflexota; class Ktedonobacteria; order Ktedonobacterales; family JADMIN01; genus JAJPKE01. Next base: position 125,418 of record CAWENW010000005.1, on the reverse strand, counting down.
CCGACCGGCTGCACATCCCTGGCGGAGAATACAGCGGATCCAGCACTCGCAACCCAGCCGGGCGTATGCGACGAAGAGAACAGCTGGTCGCCGAATCCGCTATCCCCACTATCGTCCGCCTCCTCCACGAAACGGACTGTGATATTAGGAGCGAGTACTATCTGATCTCCATGGCTGAGCCGGTGTTCCGCAATGCGCTGGCCATGCAGATGCATGCCGTTTGTGCTGTTGAGATCGGCGATCCACCAGACGCCGTCAATGCGGCGCAGCTCGGCGTGTTGCCGCGAAATCTGGGGCGAAGGTAGTGTCACGTCGTTAAAAGAGAGCCGTCCGATGCTCAGACGCTCTCGACTGAGCGGAACCTTGCGCTGTCCGTCGCCGGTCTCAATTTCCAGGTAAGCCATATGCGTGCTCCCAGCCACTACCGGCCAGACTTGTCGCCCGTGTACTGCCGAGGTATCCGGTCGCCTGCTGGGGCCCGGGTACAGCACTGCTAGTATAGCAGGTCAGAGTTAACTTGTAGGTGACATGAACCAGATAGGTCCTTCCGCCTACCGAGCCCGGCCGATCTCTTCGAGCGCATCGACGCTTTCCAAGGACGAGAGGTCCCCAAGATCGGTCTTGCCCAAATGGCGTCCGCGAATCAACCGGCGCAGCACTTTGCCGTTGCGCGTCTTGGGTAAGGCTCCGACAAAGAGCACCGACTCCGGCTTGAGGGCCGGACCCAGAACGCGAGTGATCTGTGCTTGAATCTCCGCGCGAAGCGGTTCAGAAGATTGGATGTCGGGGCGCAGTACCACAAATACTACCACCGCCTCGCCTTTCAGCGGATGCGGCACACCGACTGCGGCCGCCTCACTGACAGCGGGGTGGGCCACCGCCGCCGACTCAACTTCGGCGGGGCCGAGCCGCTTACCGGCCACTTTTATGGTATCGTCTGAGCGACCAAGAATGTACCAGTAACCGTCTTGATCGATAACAGCAAAGTCGCCATGCACCCAGAGACCGGGCAATCGCTGCCAATATGCCCCCAAATAGCGTTCGTTGTCTCTCCAAAAGCCGCGAGTCATTCCCGGCCAAGGCTTCCGGATAACCAGCTCACCGACTTGACCACGCACCGGGTGACCGGTGTCGTCAACAACATCGGCGTCCATTCCCGGCACCGGACCGGAGAAGGAGCACGGCTTGATCGGCGAAATAGTGGTACAGCCAAGTATTCCGCCGGATATTTCAGTTCCTCCGGAGTAATTGATAATCGGACAGCGTCCCTGACCGATGACCTCGAAAGCCCAGTGCCACGGAACCGAATTCCACGGTTCGCCGCTCGCTCCCAGTACACGCAGTTTGCTGAGATCGTGTCGCCGGACCGGTTCGTCGCCGTATGTCATGAGCGAGCGTATCACTGTGGGCGCGATACCCATTACGGTTACACCGTGGCGCTCGGCGAACTCCCACAGTCGATCGGGCTCAGGATAGTCAGGCGTTCCCTCATAGATGGCGAGAGTAGCGCCTAGCATGAGCGTGCCGCTTATTGCCCAGGGACCCATCATCCAGCCGATGTCGGTGAGCCAAAAGAAGGTATCTCCATGCTGTACGTCAAAGAGATGCGCCATGTCCTGGGCTCCCTTGATGGGAAAACCACAATGGACGTGCACCGCGCCCTTCGGATTGCCAGTAGTGCCCGACGTATAGATGAGCATATACGGATCTTCGGGATCGGTCTCCCAAGTCTCAAAAGTGTCCAGTTGCTGCTCGACGACTTCATGCCACCACCGGTCGCGGCCAGCGGACCAGGGCACCTTGGTACCAAGGCGACGGACTACCAGCATGCGCTCTACGCTAGGAGACGTGTCGGCGGCGGTATCGGCGATGTCTTTCATCGCCACTACCTTACCTCGGCGGTAGTAGCCGTCTGCGGTTATGACGACTTTAGCTTCACTATCCCGCAGCCGGTTGGCGACGGCGTCAGCCCCGTAGCCGGAGAAAATGGGAAGAAATATCGCGCCGATCTTCCCGCAGGCCAGTGTCGCCATGACAGTTTCTGGTATCATAGGCATGTAGATGGCGACACGGTCGCCGCGGGCGACCCCAAGCTCTACCAACGTATGGGCCAGACGATTAGTGGCGGAGAGCAGCTCGGAGTAGGTTAGCGTACGAACTTCCCCGTCTTCACCTTCCCAGATAACCGCGGTGGTCCGGCCGTGGACTCCGCCGGCATGCTGGTCAAGCGCCGAAGCCACATAGTTGAACTTCCCGCCGCCAAACCACCTGGTCCACGGAATGCCTCGCGACGTGTCCATGACTTGGCTGTAGGGTTTCTGCCAAACCAGATCCAGGTCCTGGGAGACCGCATCCCAGAACCACGATGGATCCCCTGCCGCCCGCTCAAGCAGCGAGGTGTACTCGCTGATACCATGACGCTGCATGAAACGCAGGAGCCTGCTCTTCTTCAGGTACTCATCCGTGGGATACCATGCGACCGGCTCGCTTAGACTTTCCCAGTTCTCGATGTTTTGCATACTCGCCTCCCCTTGTGCCTCATTGTAGCATGGCTGCCGGGTGCGATCGCCTTCGGTAAGCCGCCTTCGGTAAGCCGTTATCCAAGTTTGGCGGCGTGCAGGGCAAGGGGAAGCTCAGAGAGCAAATCGGAGGCCAGAAGTCCCGCGTCTCCGAGCCGCGCCGCCAGTTGAAAGCCGGCGCGGCTATGCAGGTACACGCCGGCGCAGGCGGCGTCATGCGGAGCTAGACCCTGAGCCAGGAGACCACCAATTGTTCCGGACAGAACGTCTCCGGTGCCGGCGGTCGCGAGCAAGGGGTTGGCTGGCGCGTTGACCGAGAGCCTGCCATCGGAGCCGGCAACAATAGTATGAGCCCCTTTGAGCACGAGGGTGAGATGCCAGTCACGGGCCGAGGTACGGCTGATCTCCAGCCGGTCGATTTGCCCACCGGAGACGGGAGCGCCGCCTCGCAGGCGCGTCATTTCACCTGGATGAGGCGTGATCACGGTGTCTGGTGGTAACACTTCCCACCACTTTGGCACTGTCGCCAGATTATTCAGTCCATCAGCGTCCACTAAGAGCCGTGGACGGTCCTCGTCGTCGAGCCAGCGAATTCCGCTGAAAACTTCGAGCAGGAACGACTTGGTAGCCTCGCTCTGTCCAAGACCAGGTCCTATGACCAGCGCCTTATATCCATGAAGCGCGGAAAGTAGAGAGTGGGCGCGAGCGATCGGCGATTCGTTTGCAGGGGGAAGCAGATGAAACGTTGTCTCGGAGAGCTTGACTGCGTAGAGAGCTGCCATTTCCATCGTCGCCGCTAGTGTTACCAGCCCGGCTCCTACGCGACCAGCTGCGGTAGCGGCAAGATATCCTGAACCCGGGAAAGGGAGAGAACCGGCGGCTACCATCACCTTGCCAAAGGTGCCCTTATTGCTGTCTAGCGGGCGGCTCGGCAGCATATCGCGGACCCGCGCCCTATCCATGAGGTCCAGCCCTTCCGGAACGACGAAATCGGCTGGCAATCCGATGCCGCCGACTTCCAGCTCCCCAACGTAGCTTGCTCCCGGAAAGAATAACAGACCCAGCTTGGGAAAGGCGAGCGTAACCGTCATATCAGCCGCCAGCGTACCAGGGTCGACGGCGCCAGAATCGGCGTTGAGTCCGGTGGGAAGATCAACCGCCAGAATGAGTAGCTCAGGATGCAGCCGTTTCTCAGTTGCGACAATAGCCAGCAGCTCGCGCATGCTATCATCTAACGGCCGTGAATTCCCCGTCCCCAGCAATGCATCGACGACCACGGTGCTTTGCTTTACCGCATCTTCCACTGCTTTATCGTCAGCTACTTGGGAGGTACCCCCCACTCCCTCCAGGCGTCGCTCCTTCCATGCGTAGTAGGTGACCTGAGCGCCCCAGTTGGAAAGGTAGCGCCCCATGACACGGCCATCTCCACCGTTGTTGCCGGGGCCTACCAGTACCAGGATCGGACATTGGTCGACGTGGCCGCGTAGTTTGGCAGCCAGGGCTGTGGCGACGCTCCGGCCAGCGTGTTCCATTAGGATCTGGCTGGTGAGCCCATACTCGCGCTCCGCTCGCGATTCGATCTCTCGCATTTCGGAAACATTGACAACCCGCATCTCGTACAGCCCCTCTCCGATCCTTGATACCCGGCGATCTCGACGACTCTATTTCTTCATAACTTTATACCTTCATTTTCGTACCACCAGATCCGCCTGGCTGGCTTGGTCAGTCTTGCCCGAAAGCGTGCTGAATAAGTTCAAGTAGTTTCTGAGATTAGAGGTGGAAAGGAACTTTTGCCGGACATGCTCTCGTCCAAATTCTCCCATCTGGCGAGCCAGATGCGGATTCTCGATGAGCTGAAGTGAGCGCATGGTAGCTTCTTCGATGCTGTTCACCAGAAATCCCGACTTACCGTCCTCGATCTGCAACGGGATTCCACCAACGTTGCCGCCGATGACCGGCTTACGCTTCCACAATCCTTCGGCGACCGTTAACCCGAAACCTTCGCGCAGTGATTTCTGCAGTACCACGGTTGCGACATTCTGAAAGGCATTGACTTCGACGTTGCCGATGCCATCGAGATTGGAAAGCAGATGAATGTCAGGATCGTTTCCGGCATAGTCCTGGGTGCGCTGGTAGTACTCCATCCCTTCCGGATCGTCGTGGGCCATCGAGCCGATCAATACCAGCTGTACCGTGGGAATCTGGCGCTTGACTCCGCGGTAGGCGTCAATCACCCCTAGCGGGTCTTTCCAGGGATCGAAACGGGATACCTGCACCAGCAGCGGATCGTCGGGGCTCACGTTGTACATGGCCACGATACGACGGGCATCGGCGGCGCTCATGGGCGAATTCTTGGGGCTGAGTGGATCAATGGCTGGGGGAATGATCGCGATATGACCGATTTGCAAGTCCGGTTTGGCATAGGACGGCAGTGTGAATATCGCAGCATCATACATCTGCACGAAGGGCCGGAGAAAATCCCAGTAATCCCGGTTGGCTTCGGTGAGGTCAATATGGCAGCGCCAAATCCACTTGCCGCCCAAAGCCTGGCAGAGCAAGCGGAGCGGAGCCGGCTGCGGGTCATGTACGACATAAAAATCAAACTCATCTTCAAAGTAGACCGCATTATCCACGTTGGCATGCAGATAGGTAGCGCGCATGGCCGGAGTGAGCTCCAGATCCATGCCTTGAAGTGCGTTATGCATGGTCTTCGTGACAGTAAAAAAATCATCGTTGCCGGATATTACCCGCCATTCGGCTTCGAGTCCGGCGCTGCGCATCAAAGGGACAAGGGTGTGCAGCATCTCCGCGACTCCGCCGCCATAGGCGGTGGAGGAGATGTGGAGCACACGAGCACCCTGGAATGGCCGTGCTAGACGTTCGAGGCCGGCGATCACATCGTCTCCGACAACCGGCGCGTAATCGGCTAGAGATTTGCTCGCGAGTACAACATTTTGCATGCCGGGCCTGTGGATTTCCTGCATGAGACAGAACTCCTCCAGTGCAGTTCTCATGGGAGTCATAATTGCAACCGAAAATGTGCAATTTCCAGATGGTCGAGATCTTGGGTCATTTCGCTGGTCACGCTGGAGCGTGTACGGGTTCCCAATTCGCTGATAGCGTACCACGTAAAACGAGGACTTACGTGACTGCCAAAAATTTTGGTCACAACCTGATAACGTGGCTGGTTGGCACCATCTGCAGGAGGTGAGACAAATGTACGAGGAGTAGTTCGAAATGCATTCTTTGCCAGTGGCGGCAAGCTCGTTTAGAGTCAACTACTCCAGGTCAACATAGATGTTTTTCACTTCGGTATAGAGGGACAGAGCATGTAATCCCAGCTCTCGCCCCAGACCGGATTGCTTATAGCCGCCAAATGGCGCCTCAATGTGAACGCTGCTGTTGGTATTAATGCTGAGCACCCCTGATCGCACCCGGCGCGCTGTACGCAGGGCACGAGCAATGTCTCGTGTCCAGATAGAGCCGGAGAGCCCGTAGGGCGATGCGTTGGCCAGCGCAACGGCCTCATCTTCATTCGAGAACGGTATCACGCAGGCAACGGGACCGAAGATTTCCTCGCGCGCTACTCTCATGTCATTCTCTACGCCGCCAAGTACCGCCGGTAAGAGGAATGATCCGCGTTTGAGTCCCGAGCCCTCTTCCGGCTCACCACCAATCAGCAGCTGTGCTCCGTCGTGGATTCCGACGTTGAGATACTCGAGTGTGCGGCGCTTCTGGCCGGGTGATACCATCGAGCCGATTTCCGTCTGTTCCGCCAGAGGATCTCCAACCCGCAGTCGAGCGGTGCGGGCAACAAAACGCTCGGTAAACGCCTCGAGGGCGCTGCGCTCCACGAGTATGCGGGTGCGGGCGCAACAATCCTGACCAGCATTGGCAAAAACGCTGTACGGGATGCGGTCGGCCGCCCGCTCGATTTCGGCGTCGGCAAAGACAATGCACGGTGACTTACCGCCCAGTTCTAGCGAGACTCGGGTAATATTCTCCGCCGCCGCTTGCATGATCCGGCGCCCCACTTCCGTGGATCCAGTAAAGGCGACCTTGTCTATGCCTGGATGCGCGGCCAGCGCCATACCAGCGAGGCTGCCCTCTCCAGGCAAGATATTTACCACTCCGGCAGGAATATCGGCCTCCAGGCAGAGACTGCCGAGAGCCAGCGCGGTAAGAGGGGTGAGCGAAGCCGGCTTCAATATCACCGTGCAGCCGGCTGCCAAAGCCGGTGCCATCTTCCAGGCTGCGATAGTTAGCGGAAAGTTCCACGGAACTATCAGCGCGGCGACTCCGACCGGTTCGCGTACTGTAAAGTCCAGTCCTCCGCCCGAGACGGGTATCGTCTCGCCACCGAATTTGTCCGCGGCGCCGGCATAGAATTCAAATGTGCGTGCAGCGCCGGCAACTTCGTCGCGAGAGTCCGCAAGCGCCTTGCCACTATTGCGGCTCTCCAGCTCAGCCAGCTCGTCTCGCCGTGCGGAGATAAGCCGGGATACCTCGGCCAGCCTGCGCCCACGCTCGGCAGCGGACAGTCTTGGCCAAGGACCATCGTCAAAGGCCCTCCGGGCCGCATTCACAGCGCGATCGACATCGAGCGCGCCGGCCAGAGACACCTCAGCCAGAATCCCACCGGTTGCCGGCTCAAACGTTGTGAACGTCCGCCCGTCGGCGCTCTCCACGTATTGTCCGTCGATAAGCAGGGTGTCACGGTGATGAGACTTCATCGTAGTCGTTGACGACATCCGTCTGGCTCCACTCTAGTATGACTGCTCTAGAAGTAGTTGACGGTGATGCCGCCATCCACTAGAAACGTATTGCCGGTGATCCAGGATGATTCATCTGAAGCTAGAAAAATACCTGCCTTTACCACATCTTCCGGATCACCAAAGCGCCCAAGCGGTATCCGGTTGAGACGTTTGTTGCGCTCCTCCTCTGAGGTCCAGAGCTCACGCAGCAGTGGCGTTTCAATGGGTCCGGGACAGATAGCGTTGGCGCGTATGCCGTACCGGCCGTACTGGACTGCCAGAGATCGAGTCAGCGACAGCACTCCACCTTTACTGGCGGTGTAGGCGTCTTGCGGGACACTACATCCCATGAGCGCGACAAAAGAGGCGATGTTGATGACTGAGCCGCCACCGGATTCCAGCAGCGCCGGAATGCCGTATTTACAGCAGAGAAAGACTCCCTTGAGATTGACATCTAGCACACGGTCGTAGGCCTCTTCGCTGGTCTCCGTCACTGACGTGTCATCGCTGGGCATGATACCTGCGTTATTATAGAGCACATGCAGCGCCCCATACGTGCGCACACCCTCGCCGATTGCTCTTTGAACGTCTGCGGCCACCGCGACATTGCCCGGCACACCCAGTATTGTGCCTCCATCTTCTCGAACCATCCCAACCGTCTCTTCGAGCGGCCCCGGCACAAGATCGTTGGCGATGATATGTGCGCCTTCACGAGCAAACAGATGGGCGGCAACTCTCCCCATCCCGCTGCCCGCACCGGTGACTAGGATCACCTTGCCAGCCAGACGCATGGTCTCTTTCCTCCAGTTTTATCACTTGGGTCCCTGAGACAGGCACTATCCAAGACGTTTTGCCATTACACTCGCTCGAAGTAGCGATCGCGCTCCCAGCAGGTAACCGCGCGGTCATACGCGATCTGCTCTTCACGGGCTGCGTTGACGTAATGCGCGAACACGCGCTCTCCCATCGCTTCATGCGCCAGCTGGCTGTCCTCGAGCTGCCGAATTGCCTCATAGAGAGCTCCGGGAACTTGCGGCACGTTGCGACGCAAGTCGCTTTCGTACGCGTCACCGGTAAACATCTCCGGCAATTCCAGTCTTTGCTGGATTCCGGCGATGCCCGCGGCAATGGTGGCGGCGAAAGCAAGGTACGGGTTCGCGTCCGCTCCCGGCACTCGGTTTTCCACCCGGAGGCTGCTGTGTTCTCCAATCACACGTAGTCCGCAGGTGCGGTTATCATGTCCCCACACCAACCGAATTGGAGCAAACGTTCCTTCACGATACCGCTTGTAAGAATTTACGAATGGCGCGTAGAAGTACATCAATTCACGGGTATACGCAAGCTGACCGGCCAGGTAGTGGTGAAAGACGTCGGACATGCCCAGCGGCCGAGATTCGTCGAAGAATACCGCCCGCCCGTTTTGATCCCACAGACTCGAATGCAGATGAAAACTGCTGCCTGCCTGGTTAGCATCCCACTTGGCCATGAAGGTCAGGGCAAGGCCGTTCAGCGCGGCGATTTCTTTTGCAGCGTGCTTGTAGAGCACATGCCGGTCGGCCATTTCCACCGGTTCTGCGTAAGCGAGATTGAGCTCTTCCTGCCCGAATCCCCACTCACCCTTGCTGCCCTCCACGGGAATGCCGGCGGCATTCATATGATTGCGGATTTGGCGGACGATTCCTTCCTCCTTGGTCGTCTGCAGAATGTGATAGTCCTGGATATACGTTCCGTACGTCGCGAGATCATGATAGTTCTTGGCTCGTGCCGACTCAAACGTCTCTTTGAAGAGATAAAACTCCAATTCCGAGGCCACTTTGGCGCTGTATCCAAGGGCCGCCAGTCGCGCTACCTGCCGCTGCAGCACCCGCCGTGGCGCCTCCTCTACCATCTGCCCATCGTCGGTGACGATATCAGAGAGCACTATCGCCGTCTTCTCGAGCCATGGCGCCAGGCGAAGCGTGCCCAGGTCGGGACGCATTTTGAAGTCGTGATAGCCGGTCCGCCAGCTGGTCATCGCGAATCCCGGCAGCGTATTCATCTCTACATCGGTGCCCAGCAGATACGAGCAGGCGTGTGAGCCCTCGCCAGCCGCGTGGTCGACAAAAAAACTGGCTGTTAGTCGTTTGCCCATCAGTCTTCCCTGCATATCTGGGAAGGTGACGAGCACGGTGTCGATCTGGCCGTCGGCTACGAGACGCTCGAGCCCCGGCAGATCTAACCGTCCGTTGGTAGTGGCGGCCATAGGTGAAACCTCCCGTGTAGAGATAGATGAGCGACGGGGCCATATTTGGTAGGTCCCCGTCTCCCATTGTCGTGATGAAAGGCATGAAAGATCGGCCTCAGGTTACGCGGTTACACTGGGCTCTTTGTAAACGCTCTCCTCATTGATCTCAGCCTCTATCTTCTCCAGCGCGGCCTCGTCGCCTTGAACTATTGGTCCTTTGAACCAGTGACGCACGCTGACCAGCCACCAGATCGTCAGCAAAATGATGGCGCCAAACACTACCAGGCCAGCGTAGTTGAAGCTGTCTCGCGTGATCGGCGTTGCCTGGGGCAGGACGAAGAGAATGGTAATGAAGATAACCCAAAGGACCGCGACCCAGCCGATCGGCTTGCTGAAGCGCCCGAGATTCCAGGGTCCCGGTGTGAAGTCTCGGCTGAGCAAGCGAGTGAAGGTTGGCAGCACATAGGCGATATAGATGGCTACCACTGAGATAGAGACAATCGCCAGAAATACGACGTTGTTCCACAATACCGGTATACCCAGAACAAAGGCAGCTCCGCCTGCCAACCAGACGGCATTGGCGGGTATTCGGCGCCGGTTCAGGCTGTGCCAAAGGCTGGAGCCAGGTACCGCGCCGTCTCGGGAGAAGGCGTAGATCATGCGCGAGTTGGCTGTGACCGAGGACATGCCGCAGAAGAACTGGGCTACTAGAATCAGTCCAAAGATCACAAATGCGGCGTCACTGCCCAGCCGGGTATTGAGAATATACGGCACGGCCCCTATGCCCAGGCTACCGACGGTAGCCAGACCCGAGGCCTTAGTCGTGGGGTCGATATCTGGTATGGCGATAGTTAGTCCCACCAGCAGCACAATACCCGCAACCGCGGATACGATGATAGACATGAGGATGCCAATCGGGGCGCGCCGAGAGGCGCCGACGGTCTCTTCGGTCACATGCGCCGACGCGTCATACCCAGTAAGGGTGTATTGCGCCAGCAGCAAGCCAAGCAGGAAGCCGTACCAGATTGGAAACTTGTATGGATCGGCGCCGATATTCGCGCTGCCACTGAACAGGAATCCAAAAGCATTCGAGTGATGCGGCGCGAAGAAGAAGAGCGCACCCACCACCAGCAGCACGCCGCCGATGTGCCACCAGACGCTGATGTCGTTCAGGATGGCCACCAGGCGTATGCCGTACACGTTTAGTGTGCAATGTATGGCCAATATTATCGCGTAGGCCAGCAGAAACCAGCGCGCAACGTAGATGGGGTTAGTATTGGTGTACGCGGACGCGAGAAAGCTGAATTTGGCGCTCAGCCAAATGATGACCAGCTCCGCCAGGCCGAAGTCGATGCTGGCGGTGACCGCAACTTGGCCAATCAAATTGAACCAGCCGGTATACCAGCCCCAGCCGGGACCTCGCAGCTTCGAGGCCCAGTAATACAGGCCGCCTGCGGTTGGATAGGCTGAAGCTAGCTCAGCCATAGCTAGGCCGACAAAAAGCACAAAGATGGAGACCAGCGGCCAACCGATAACGGCGGCCACCGGGCCGGCGGCACCCACCGCAAATCCGTACGTGGAAATGGCGCCGGTCAAAATCGAGATGATAGTGAACGAAATGGCAAAGTTCGAGAAGCCGCCCATCTCTCGGAAGAGCTCTTGGGCGTATCCAAGGCCATGCAACCGCTTAATATCTTGCTGGACAAGCTGTTCTTTGGTTTCTACCTCTACGGACATGTGTCATTTCCCTCCCGCCTATGCCGTCACTCGAAATGTCGGTACAAGCTTGCGGCATAGTAGCTAACAAATCTTCTTGGACAACCCTTGAGTCTGACTGCTCTCCCTCCTCTCGATAACTGGTATGGAATGTCCCGCTCCCCCTAGGGACGCGCCGGTCAGGAGCGATTGCTCAGAAAGCGAAGATACGTAAACGCTCAGGCAGAGCAGACGGCGGTGATCAAGCCAGCAAGCAGCGCTGTGCGAGGAACGATCGAGGATATGTCTATGTATTCTTGCGGGCTATGATCGAGGCCGCCGATCGGACCTAGCCCATCCAGCGTAGGAATACCAATTGACGCGGTAAAATTTCCGTCGGAGGTGCCGCCGGTAGCCGCGGCGCTTACATGAAAGCCGAGTGTGGACGCAACCTCGCCAGCTAGCGTCGCCAGGTGCCGGCTAGCGTCGCTGGGCTCCCAGGGTGGGCGAAACTGCACTTCGGCCCACTGGTAGGTTGTGCCGGGAAGGACCGATTGGGCCAGCGCGGTATCTACCTCACGCAGTAGCGCTTCCATACCGGCCTGAGTGTCGGCCCGAAGGTCGACTTGGGCTACAGCCAGATCGGGAACCACATTTGGGCGGCTGCCCGCTTGTATCATGCCTACGTTCACCGTTTGCCCAAGACTCAGATCGGTAAGCGCGTGCAGCGCTACTACTTGCCGGCATAAAGAGAGGGCCGCGCTCCTCCCTTTCTCCGGCTCCACGCCGGCATGAGCGGAGCGACCGTGCACTTCGAGTTGGTAAAAGCCACCGCCTCGACGCTGCCCGACGATGTTGCCGTTCTCGCGGGCGGCTTCAAGCACGAATACGGCATCCATGCCGTGGGACATGGACAGGACGAAGTCTCGGCTGCTGGGAGCCCCAACTTCTTCATCAGAGGTAACCACGAGCCTGAGCTGATGGTAGCCCTTCCAAGCCACGGACTGCAGAGCTTCTACCGCGTAGATTCCCGCGAGTAATCCCGCTTTCATGTCACAGGTTCCCGGCCCAAGGGCATAGTTGCCTTCGATGCGGAAGGGACGAAGCGCTGTGGTACCGTGGGGGAAGACGGTATCCATGTGTCCAAGCAGCATCACGTTTCCGGTGCCCTCTCCACCGATCGTTACCGAAAAACTGTCGGCGTAATCAGCGCTTGAGTTCCGGACTACCGAACTCTTCCACGAATCAAGGCGACGAAGCAGCCAGGAGTTGACTGCTGTCACGTCGCCACGGTCATACGTGCCCGAATCCAGGTTTACCAGCGTCTCGAGCTCAGCGATATAAGCCGGTAGCTGCGCCGAGACCGCCGCCTGCACATCGTGCAGGAGTGCCGGCGGCACCGCCGGCTCCGCTACATCTGGTGACCCATCCAACGTATCCCCCCTGCACATATACTTGCCTGCAGTACTGTTGAGTCGCAGTATAGAGCCACCCTCCCGATTGCGTACCTATCCAAATGGCGAGGTTTTAGCACAGGATGAACTGTGCTCGGTCACTAGTGGAGTAGTCCCCATTCACGTGCGCGGTTAAGCGCCTCCACTCGCGAATGACTTTGTAATTTCTGATACAGGTTAACGGTATGGAACTTTACGGTTGCTTCGGATATACAGAGATCTCGTGCGATGGCTGTATAGCGATAGCCATGGGCGAGCAGTCCTAGCACTTCCCGCTCGCGCGCGGTAAAACGGCTTGCTTGAGGATTGACTAATAGTCCGCCACGATCTCGCAGCTTCTCGGCAATGGACGGGGAGAGAGCCTGTTGTCCGCGATGCGCAAGTCGTATCGCTTGCGCGAGATCCTCGATCTCGATATCCTTATTCAAGTATCCAGCGGCGCCGTTTCGCAGCGCTTCAATGATATAAGCGTCGGCAAAATGGGCAGTGAGCATGACTACCCGCACCGGCGCGCGCTCGAGACGGAGTGTGCGGAGTATAGATAAGCCGTCCAGGTCGGGCAGCTGGACATCTAGCAGCAAGATATCTGGACGCAGCTCGCGCGCATACATCAGCGCTTCCGTTCCCGAGGCGGCAGTCGCAGCGATGCGCAAGTCGGGCACCTTGGATAGTGCCAGTCGCAGCCCGCTGCGAAACGCTGGATGATCGTCGGCCAGCACGATATTGATAGGAGTCCGCGTTCCGGCGGTCTCCGGGGCTAAGCTCCCTCGATCGGCGGTGGCGAGCTCCAGCCCGCTTGCGAGCTCACCGGGGCGAGACTGCGACTCTTCGCTTGCGGCTGAAGTCCCTCTAAGCGGGCGCTGTGCGTAGGGGATGGCCAGAACGATCCTGGTTCCCTTTCCTGGCGCCGTCTCGATCTGCAGCCAACCGGAGAGCAGCCTGGCGCGCTCGCGCATGCCGCGTAGTCCCAGCCCGCGTTGCGCTGGAGCTGGAGGACTTCCGTCGATGTGACTCTCGGCCCGGCTCGCCTCCAGCATTTCCGGCGGCATGCCGGTGCCGTCGTCACGTATCGAGAGGCTGAGTCCGGATTCGTCATACGAGAGTCTCACTTCGGCGTGGCTTGCCGAGGCGTGCTGAGCGATATTGCTGAGCGCCTCCCGGACAACGTGAAGCAGGTCCATAGCGCGAGTCGGTTCAAGCCAGGTGGGGGCTCCGGTCAGGTTGTACGTGGCCCCGATCCCAGTTCTCTGGCGCCAGAGTTCCACATAGTCGGCGATAACCTGTGAGACACCACGGTTTTCCAGGCCGGTTGGCGTGAGGTTCCATATCGAGCGGCGAGCCTCTTCCAGGCTCTCCTTGGCAAAGAGGCGGGAGTCCGCGATAGCTTGAGAGACCGCCGGTGGAGCGCCTGCAAGCTCCGGGCCAACGGCCTCAAGCGTCCGTAGGATGCCCAGTATCGACTGGGTCAGCGTATCGTGCAGATCGCGCGCAACACGGCTGCGTTCTTCAATCGCTCCAACCATGCGACTTCGCTCAAACAGATCGGCGTTCTCTATAGCAAGTGCGATATGGTTGGCAAATGTCGACAACAGCCGAGCGTCATACTCACTGATCTCACTCGCACCATGAGTTCGGCCGATGCTCATCACGCCGATGGTCCGCTCACGTACACGCAGTGGAACGGTGAGGTACCGCGCAATATGGTTTCGCTGGCAGAACGAGCGGTCAAAACTGGTTTTGGCTACCGCCCTCATGTCGTTTATGATGGCCGGCTCGCCGCGCAAAAACACCGCGAATTGCGGACTTCCGTCGTCTACTATAGGAGTGTCTACAGCGGTATCGGCGCGAATGCCGAAGAGTGCTCGTACCCGGAGGTGCCCATCGGCGTCTGGAAGAGAGATCCAGCTGAGCCGGCAGGCGAGCAGCTGGGCGACCTTAGCAACGGTAACATGCAGAATAGTTTCGAGACGAAGACTGGAGGCTAGCGAGTCACTGAGGGAGGTAAGGGCAAGAAGCTCGGCGTTGCGTTGCGCGGTCTCGGCGTAGAGCATGGCAAAGCGCGACCGCCATTCTTCGTGCCAAGCGGAGAGGAAGTTCAGAGATTGGGCAAGTGGTGCCAGGTCCGAGTCCGCTCGCAGCAGCGCCGGTTTCTGGGACTGGAGAAAATCTTGTGGATCGGCTACAGCAGGAGCAAGGTAGCGGGCGAAGCCTTCAATGAAGCGCAAATGCGAGAGGCGGAACGCGTTGATCCGGCTGGCCCCGCTATCGATAATAGCAAGCACCTCGTCTCCCATCCGTACCGGAACACAGAGCTCGGCCCGCACCGCCGGGTCAGTGCGTACGTACCCATCTACCAGCGATACATTGTTGGCAAAGACCGACTGCTTGCTCAAGTGACACTGTCCCAGCAGTCCAGTGCCGAACGGCTGAGTGTAGACGCCCGGTTGAAATTTGGGAAAATACGCGCCTTCACGAACGATCAGACGGTACACGCTGTTTTCACGATCGAGGACGATAATATTCATCTCATCGAAGCCAAAGAACGTGGCCAGTGCGCGTGCGCTGTCGACGAAAAGGGCTTCAATCACCTCCTCACGCATGCTGGCGGGGAGTGCCGGTGTAAAGTGTAACGGGGAGTAGTGGCTCTGATCCAGCGATACCGCGGTACCTTGCTGATGGTAGTACTGTATCGCGACACGATTGTAGGCGTGAGCCAGCAGGTCGTATACCGTGATGTGCAGCGCGCCCTCCGCCAGATCATGCGGGGTCCCGCTCGAGATTTTACGGCTGGAGTCGGTACGGGAGCTCTGCCGCCGGGGCGCACTACTCACTTGCTGTTCCCTTCCAGCTGGTCGACGGCGAGCGTTTCGGCCTGCGGTGTGGGCTTCCGCCGCATGACGACCTTGGGTAGCGATAGTATAACTCACGGCCACTGATAGGTGAATGTCTTCATGAGGCCGCCTTCTGCCGCATGCGCAGCGCCACCGGAAGGAGGGCCAGAGCTGCAACACTCAGCCCGATGAGGAGGCACATGTTCACCACTGCCAGGCCGGTGGTGGCCGGCGGTCGTAGGAACTGAGACTGGGCAGAATTGTTTATAAAGAGCGCGTAATGGGCATATTGGCCCTGCACGCCAAAGATCGACCAGTTTATCGTAGGTAGCCGGCTCGGGGATATCGCCACTGCCCACATCCAGAATCCGGCGAAGAGAACCTGGTAGAGCCGGAGCGGCATGATGAGAGGAAAAAACAGCGACCAGCAGACCACAAACAGCCAGGACGGCGCCACTATAGCAACGACCGCTACCGGGCCGGTGAATAAAACGGCTGGCTGCCCAAATTGCACCGCCAGATAGCACCAGAGGCCAATGAGAAGAATGACTGGCGGAGTAAATATTGCCAGTAGCGATCCCACTCCCTTACCCACCACCAGCGGCAATCGGGATAGAAGCGAGCTATCGAGGAGCTGGTCCACTCCCAGCAGCCGGTCGCGAGTGAAGCGGTCGGCTACTAGAATGCCCGCGGCAATAGGACCGAACAGGTTGAATTCCGCAACAAAGCTGGCGGCCAGTTTCCAGGGATTCCCGGCATCCCCCGCAGGCACCGCTCCTGGAGACCTGGAAGCGGTGGCAAGCAACCAGATAAAGAGACCGATGGTGAGAATGAGACTTATCCAGAGCCCGACCCGGCGAATCTGCATGAGGTACTCATACCGTATTATGCCCCACAGCTCATCCATAACGTTGCTCCTCTCGCGTGATCTTCCACAGTACTATTCCCCCAACGTAACTCTCTATGGGAGTATGTTGCGGTGAGTCGAGAGAAAGTTCGGTGGAATTCTGCTTGATTTTCTCGTGAGCGGCGCCGCTCGCGTTGGGGCGATGGTATGCTATCTGCTATTCAACTCACCTTCTGCTCCCTCTGTGCCTGGAAGAGACACACGAAATTTTACAAGTTACCGATGGCATGCCCTGTATACTCGCTTCGCGCTCATGCGTCTTAGCCTAAGAGACGCCGCATCATGCGGGCATACATCGAAGCCAACCCGGGTCAACGGCAGCCAGTTGGAAAGCAAAGCGCGCGGCCACTGGTCATCGTAATTAGGGAAGCGGATATTTTGGAGGACGTGTTGAGGATGGGATCTGTTATGGGAGAGGCGCCGTGCCCATCGCGCGCAGGCTCGCGCAAGCACCTCGCGTCGGCGCTGTTACTAATGGTTTCGCTCGCGGCCATGCTGCTCTCAGGCTGTGCGCCGGGCGCGCAGTCGGTTGCGACCCAGAACAAGAGCAAGCTCGACAGTGCGCTTCGCACTGCTACCTCGGCGGGTGTCCCATCCGGGCGACTTGCGCCGATCATCGCAGACGAGAGCACACTGGCCGCAGGTACATCGAGCGGAACGGACAGCTCGTATCAGGCCGCGGCCACCGGCTACGCCAAACTCTACAATCAGGTTGTCGCGCTGGAGAAACTCACTCCCACCCAGGCACACGACTTGGCTGCGAGCGACCTCAGCCAGTTGCAATCCTCACTTGCCACGGCCGAACATTCGGGCATCGCCGACGTGGTCTCCGCCAGCAAGATCTTCGAGCCGTCGGTACCCTTGGCACAGACCTGGGTTGCCAGCGCTCACACGACCAAGGATTACTTCGCGGTAGATAGTTTCTTGCTCAATCAGCTTGATGCCGTCACCCAGCTTATGCCCGATTACCAGCAAATCCAGACACTCACGACTATGGTGAACGCCCTGACCTCCGATCTTGGGCCTAGTGCCGGACCGGCGCATGTGTTGGGGTGCGCGACTGAGGGCGGCGAGATCGCCAGTTACGGTATCGTACCGTCCGACTTCTGGGCAGCGCAAAACGCGTATCCAATAGGTGACACCAATCCCACCATGGTGACGCCGCAGGTGCAGTCCCAGACATTCTACTTCTCGTCATGGCCGCAGCAAGCGCTCAACTCGTTCCAATCCGCCCAGAGCGCCGGCGACTTCACCGCCTTGCATGTGCAGGTCCAGGCACAGCTGGCCACCCTCGCCGGTGACCTTGACCCCACCGCTCTGGCGCCGGCGCAGGTTGCCGCCACGGTAGCGCGCTTCCAGGACGACGTAAATACCTATCAAAGCGATACACAGGCCGACAACGCATACTTGCAGAGTCACCGGGCCCATAACACCGATGTTCCAGACTCCACCAACGTGTGGTTTCTCTCCAACAACAGCTCCGGCTACGGTCCGCCCGACGACTTCTACCCGGATGTGCCCAACTTCAAGATCGATCCCAAGTACGCCCAGGAGGCGGCGCAGGATGTAAGTACGCTGGCCGCGGCGCAGACTCCCGGCGAGCTTGCCGCCGTCTCCAAGACAGTTGCTCAGCAGGAGAATTCTCTGTCGTATCCTTTGCTGAAAGTCAAAGCGTATTACGATACCAACATCACGCTTCAGAACCTCGTCAACCAGGGACAGTCCACCACGACCAATGTGACCTTTAATGGAGTTTTGTACAAGACGCCGAACGCGTATGAATATGCGGACGACAACCTGCGGTACGACCCGAGAGACACAGTAGGCATTAAAGATGCGCAGGTCCGTATCGATCAGGCTGCGTACCTGGAGGGTGTCGACTCGACCGCCGACTCGATTGCCAACTATCAGGCCATTGAGAATGAAGCCCAGATGTTTATCCATAACCTCTCGGCCATGATTAGCAATCTAGCGCAGATGCCGACCAACAATGCTGCTCGAGAAGCGTGGTCGATGACGGCGCACCCGTCCGACATCCAGCTGATCGATTACTACGGCTTGCAAAATACCAGAGTGATCGTGGTCTCACTGCGCGAGCAGAAGGCGCGGTTGTTTGACAACGGGCAGCTGGTTGTTGGCAGCGATGGCAAGCCGTACGCGTTCGACGTGACCACCGGAAGCCCGGATAAGCCGACTGTGCCGGGCATCCACTGCGCGTTGCCCCCGTTGAAGGGGCCGCCCGGAGGCGATATCTTCAAATCGGCCGATCCTAAGGGATCACCGTTCTACTACGCGCCGACTCCGGTCCACTATTCCTTCGGCTATTCCCTCTACGGGTACTACATGCACGACGGCTGGTGGCGAGACGGTACTGAGATGGGGTATCTCACCAACCTACCGCATTACGATCCGGAAGCCTTCAACGGCGGCTCGCACGGCTGCATCAACTTCCACTACTCCAACGGCGATATGGGCAAGGTTTATGCCTTCTCCAGCGCCGGCATTCCCATCATCGTCTACTGATTAACGCCTGCTCACCCCTCTCCGAGAGGGGTGAGCAGTATTAGCCGGATAGCTTCGAACTAGAGATCCCAATGTCGCTTTAGCGGCCCATGAACGTGCGGAATTCGGTGATATCAAAGTAGATGGTCAGCGCGACTATCTTTCCGCCCACTACTTTCCAGACTTCTGCGTCGTCCTGGTGTAGCTCCGCGCCTGCCGGAGATCGGTACACGTAGCTGACCACCGCGCAGGCGTCGTCATCCTCGACAATCAATTGCTTCAGCTGGACGCTTTCTACGGCGCGGAGAAAACTACTGAAGGACTGGAGAAAGGCGTCCCGTCCTTGTGCGCTAAGCCGCCTGCTGGCATCGGAAAACACGACGTCCTCGGCTAAGTTCTGTTGCCATGTATCGTTCTTTTGCGCGAGGCTCTGGTAAAAACTGTCGATGACTTCACGTACGGTCATAAAATTCACTCCCTTTGTTACGTTTCTTCACCAGCAAACATGGCCACTCACTCGCCGTTAGGCGGCGATAATGAGCCATCGATGCCTTCCACGGTCGCTTCGCCGACTGAGAACACATCCTCAGGCTATACTAAGGATGCGCTCAATGCGCTCTTATCTTGGCATGGCACACCTTGTTGCAGCTAGGGTTGTTGTGACTCTTGCTGGAAAGCACAGTCGCATGGTCGCGATCGGGCGCAACAGTGGGCACTATCCCACAAAGAGGTGTTGCATGAGATATGAGAACTCGCCGCCAGCCGAGCCACAGCGCCGGCGGCAGATCGGATTCGTACATGCCGGCTATGTCATGGGACTCTTGCTTCTGGTGGCGGGCTTGCCGGTTATCGCCGCCTGTGGGGGCTCAAGCTCCACGACTTCAACTCGTCCTGCCGGGCAGGCCGCCTTCAAGATCAAGCACATTATCGTTATCATGCAGGAGAATCGCTCCTTCGATACCTATTTCGGCACCTATCCAGGAGCCGACGGCATTCCCATGCAAAACGGAGTGCCGACCGTCTGTGTCAACGACCCGGCTATCGGGCAGTGCGTGAAGCCGTACCACAACCCCAATGACCTGAATGGCGGCGGTCCCCATGGCGCCGCCAACGCGACCGCGGATATCGCTGGCGGGAAAATGAACGGCTTTATTGCCCAGGCGGAGAAAGGGCGAAAAGGCTGCCTCGCCAGCAACAATCCACTCTGCACCGGATCCACCGCGACCGACGTCATGGGTTGGCACGATGCCCGAGAAATTCCCAACTACTGGACCTATGCCCAGGACTTCGTCCTGCAGGACCACATGTTTGAGCCTACCGCCTCCTGGAGTCTGCCGGCCCACCTCTTCACCGTCTCCGCCTGGTCGGCCCACTGTTCCGTGCCTGGTGTGGCCTCAAGTTGTGTGAATAACGATGTCGGGCCGGTCAGCGTCCAGCAGGCGCAACCGGGCAACTCCGACTACGCCTGGACTGATATTACGTATCTGCTTTACCATCATAACGTGAGCTGGGGCTACTACCTTTCGGCGGGCGACGAGCCCGATTGCGATGACGACCAGGAACTCTGTGCGCCCAAGAAGCAGAGCGTCAATGTTCCCGGCATCTGGAATCCGCTGCCCAATTTCGATACCGTCAAACAGGACAATCAGCTGAGCAACATACAAGACGTGTCAAACTTCTTCACCGCCGCCAAAAAAGGTACACTGCCCGCGGTCTCCTGGGTGGTGCCCAACAGCAAAGTAAGCGAGCACCCGCCAGCATTGATAAGCGTAGGACAGGCGTACGTAACCTCTGTGATTAACGCGGTCATGCAGAGTCCGGACTGGAGCAGCTCGGCGATATTCCTGACCTGGGACGACTGGGGCGGTTTCTACGACAATGTGGTGCCGCCGACAGTTGACCAGAACGGATACGGACTGCGGGTACCAGCGCTGGTCATCAGCCCGTACGCCAAACGCGGCTACATCGATCACCAGACGTTGAGCTTCGATGCTTATCTCAAGTTTATCGAAGACGACTTCCTAGGTGGACAGCGCCTCGATCCCAAGACCGACGGGCGCCCCGATCCACGTCCGGATGTGCGCGAGAACGCCTCTATTCTGGGGAATTTGCTAAACGATTTCGACTTCAGCCAGTCGCCCCGGCCACCAGTCTTGCTTCCTCTCAACCCATCTCCTGGTCCTGCCTCGATTCCCGGCACCTAGGACCCACATTTGGGTACTGCCCACGCTTTTCGTTGATGGCACGACGCCGGTGCACACTCTCGCACCGGCGTCGTGCCTTCTTATTCCCCCGCATGCGATAGGCACAGAAAATGCAGGCCAGAGCCAGAAAAGAAATGCAAGAATTGTATATGGCTCACGGCGTATCCTCTCCGCGTAGTACTGATGGAAATATTATCCAAATTTGGATTTCTACAGAAATGATGCTTCGATATGCCTGGTCACTATGTGACAATCTAGCCATATTCGTTGCACGGGTTGAGGTGGAGGGTTGCCATGGGTTTCATACAAGAGCTCGAGGATGTCTGCAGCGTTCCCCACTGCGCTCGGCGCGCTGTCGAATGCTGTTTCGAATGCGAGCGACACTTGTGCAAGCATCATCTTACATCCATACATCTGGCCTGCCTTGACAGCAGGCAGACCTTTCTGATCTGTCCCACCTGCCTCAGCATGTACGCTGGCGACCACATGCTGTGGCCGTATCTTAGACTGAGAGACTGGCATGACGCGCCACATCCTCAGGTTACCAGCCCGGCACCATGATGGCGGGGAGGTGAGAGACTGTGCCTGACGCGTTGATCGTAATCGACGTTCAGTACGATTTCTGTTCGGGCGGAAGTCTACCGGTACCTGACGGCGACCAGGTGATACCGGTTCTGAACCACTATCTGGCGCGGGCGGTTTCCACCGGTATCCCAGTCTACGCCTCCCGCGATTGGCATCCGCCGCAGACTCGCCACTTTGCCGAGCAGGGCGGTCTCTGGCCGCCGCATTGCGTCCAGGGTACTCATGGCGCCGAGTTTCACAAAGACCTACGCCTACCAGCTTCTACGGGTATTGTGACCACGGGAGACAACCAAGAGGACAGCGGGTATTCGGCGTTTGAAGGCCACCTCCCCGGTGGCAAGACGCTCACGTCTGCGTTACGGGAGGCGGGAGTAACTCGGGTGTATGTAGGCGGACTGGCTACCGACTACTGTGTACTGCAGACTGTTCTGGACGCCTGCCTGGCGGGTTTCCAGGTCGACTATCTCAAAGATGCCTCCCGGCCGGTAGAGGTGCATCCTGGCGATGGCGCGCGAGCGGAAGAGAGCATGGTGGCCGCCGGTGCCGTTGTTGCCACCTTAGAGACATTTCATCCACAAGCTCGGTAGCGAAGCTGCGCCCATCAGCAACGGATAGCCAGTGCGCTCTGCCTCCACGAATCTCTACCCGCAGCTGACGAGCCTGGGTCACCACGGTTCCCTACCGTCTCAGTATGAGACAGGTGGTAGTTCCGTGTGCGTAAAGCTTCCCCGCCTTATCCACCACGCGCCCTTCCGCGGTTGCCGTTCGAGAGCCGCTGTGGACGATCGTGCCCTCACAGCGCAGCTCGCCGGTTTCGCTAGTAATGGGCCGAACGAAGTTGACCTTTATCTCGAGAGTGGTATAGCCGGTCCCAGCGGGTAGTGTCGTCTGGACGGCGCATGACATCACTGTATCGAGCAGGGTAGCGGCTAATCCGCCGTGCACTACTCCGATAGGGTTATAGTGGTACTCCTCCGGATAGGCGGCGAAGAACACGTGCCCCTCGTCGGCTTGAATGGCACGGAAGCCCATCGTGACGGCTATGGGGGGCGCCGGCAGCTTGCCCGCAACAATGGCGCGCATAAACTCCAGTCCGCTGAGCTGGCGCCCGGCCTCCGCGGTGGGACGGGGGTCCTCCCAGGTAATCGTCCGGCTCCGGGTAGCGTGACCCGTTGTCTGCTCGCTGCCATCTCCGGATGAAATCACATCACTCATACGATTTCCGGTCCTCTTTCGCTAGCTGCTACCCAACGCCGTGTATAGCTCGGAGAGATATTGAAGAGATTGTACCTGTGCTACCCGGTGGAGGCAAGTGGCTGTCGTGGGGATGTTGTAGGCACCCAGATCCAGAATACTCACCCTGGTTGCCAGCTCGCCGCCCACCCGCTATACTCGTCCTGTCGGGATGTTCTTTAGGATGGGCCATACTACAGCCAGAACCAGCAGAAGGATGACCGGCATGACTTCGCCGGGTATCGAAACAGAACAGGGGCATCAAGTGACGGCCTCTGGTAACGCGGCCATATTAGGCATCGACATCGGCGGCACCAAGCTGGCAGCTGGTGTGGTTTCCCGTGTGGGAGAGGTGCTGGTCTATCGCCGAATGGCCACGCCCAGGGATAGGGACGCCGAAGGGCTGTTTGCCGCCGTTGTGGATCTGGCTGGTGGGGTACGGGATGAGTACGGATTGCCGGTAGCGGCTGCGGGAGTTGGCTGCGGTGGGCCGATGCGGTTTCCCGACGGCGTGGTCTCGCCGCTTCACATCCCCAGCTGGAAGGACTTTCCCCTGCGGGAGCGACTGGCCGACGTCCTTCATCTGCCGGTGTCAGTGGACAATGACGCGAAAGCGTTGGCGCTGGGCGAGGCCCGATTCGGAGCCGGGCACGGCGCTATGTCGGTTCTCGGTATGGTCGTCTCCACCGGCGTCGGCGGCGGGGTCGTTGCCGGCGGGCGGCTCATCCACGGCGCGAGCGGCAATGCCGGTCATATCGGTCACGCGGTGATCACCGAGCGAGGACCGCGCTGCGAGTGTGGAGCGCGTGGATGCCTTACCACCTACGCATCGGGTACTGGGCTGGCGAGACGAGCGCGCGCCGCGCTCCACCGCGGAGCCAGCGGAGCCAGCGGCGCGCTGGCGGACGTGCCTGCCCATGAGATCACCGGACACACGATCGCCGAAGCCGCCCGCTCAGGCGACCCACTGGCGGTACGGCTCATGAGTGAGGCCTCGGAGGCGCTGGCGCGCGCCATCCTGGACGCCGCCTACGTGCTGGATCTCGACTGCGTCGTGCTGGGCGGCGGATTGATGACTGGGGCCGGCGACATCCTGCTTCCCCCGCTGCTCGGCTGGGTGCGCCGACGTGCCCGGTTGCCATTTCTACAGACCTTGGACATTCGCGTCGCTGCCCTGGGCGAGCGCTCGGGGGTCATCGGAGCCGCGGCACTCGCCACTTCTGCCCCTTAGCCGTAGAGACGCATTCGGTTCATCACAGACACCGAGCAAGTCCGACGATATCGTGGAGGACGTTGGCCGTCGTCGGACCACTCCGCACATCTGGGCTGGCACGACGGTTGACAGCGCCCGCCCTCTCACGTAGACTGCCGATAACGCCAGGGAGGGTACGTCTACTGGCTCAGGTGTCGAGTGTCGTAATATACCTAGAATGGGTAGGGTGGACAGTGGCGAACGAGCAGCGCGGACGCGTTAATCTGGAGAAGCAACAGCACGAGATTGATCGACTGCGTGCCGAGATGAGCGCTCAGCCCCTTCCGGCGCGTCGCATTACTACCCGCGCGGTAGCACGCATTGTCGAGGACGTGCATCTTGAGGGTCGCATGGGCAAATTTACTGTGTATGCCGACGAGCCGCTCTCGCGCGGCGGTACGGAGCAAGCGGCCTCACCGCTTCAGTATTTCATGGTTGGCGTCGCCTTCTGACTGCTTACCCAGCTGGCGCGGTTCGCGCCACTTTATACGGTTCCAATCGACGACGCTGCCGCCGATGTACGGGGCTACTTCCGCAACACCGAAAAGTATGACGTCGATGACGCCGCGCCTTATTTTGAAGAAGTGACCATCTCGGTGTCTGTGACAAGTCCAGCGCCGGCTTCGCAGGTGCAGCAATTGATTGACCATGCCGAGCGCGCCTGCCACGCCGCACAGACCTTGCGCCATGGCGTTCCGGTATCACTTGCAGCCACACTGAACGGCCAGCCGCTCTCGCAAGCGCTCGAGCCCTGACTTAGGGGTTCCCGGGTGGAGTTGGGATGACTTAGCGCGTGGCTCGCAGGGTTCCGAAAAGCTCGAGATAATTGCGCAGATTGGCAGTAGAGAGAAAAGTCAGCCGGACTTTCTCGTGCCCCTGCCTAGCCATGTTTGCGGCGGCTGCCGGGTGGCGCAGCACGTCGGCGACGCGTCGGATACACTCCTCCACGCTCGAAACCAGGTAACCAGTCTCGCCATCCTGGATCTGGAGGGGGATTCCCCCGACATTGCCGCCGATTACCGGCCTTTCCTTCCATAGCGCCTCGGTTACCGTGAGGCCGAATCCTTCACGGGTAGACTTTTGCAGCACCACAGTGGCCAACCGCTGGAACGCATTTACCTCTTCCGGCCCACCGGTATTGAGTAGTACATGAATATCGGGGTCATTGCCGGCGTACTCAATTGTTCGCCAGTAGTACTCTGCCCCTTCAGGGTCGTCGTCAACCAGAGCACCCAACAGCACCAGTTGCAAGGTATCAATGTCGCCCCGAAGCCCCCGATAGACGTCTACCACCCCCAGAGGATCTTTCCATGGATCGAACCGGGACACCTGTACCAACATCGGTCGCGCCGGATCGACGCCCGCTTTCTCTATCAAGCGAGTGCTCTGCCCTACCGTCTGAGGCGCGTTCTTGGCGCTGTACGGATCGATTGCAGGCGGGATAATCGCCTGGTGTCGTATCTTTAGATCAGGTCTCGCATAGGCTTCCATGCTGAAGATAGCGGCGTCATATGCCTCTATGAACGGACGGACGAAGTTCCAGAAGACTGGATTGGCGTCCGTCATGTCGATATGGCAGCGCCAGATCCACGTGCCAGTATCGTTCGGGCGAAGCATGCGCAAGGGGAGCGGTTGCGGATCGTGCACTACGACGAAATCGTAGGCGCCAGGAAAAGCGATGGCATTAGAAGCGTTGACTTCCAGAAAGGTCTGCTGCATCTGCGGAGTAAGATTCGAGCGGCATACCATGCAGGCCGTTATGCAGGCTCTTTGTCACGTGAAAGAATTCCGGCGTTCCAGAGATGATATACCACTCGGCGTCGAGGCCCACACTCCGCATGAGTGGAACCAGCGCACTCAAGAGCTCGGCCACACCGCCACCCTGCGCGGTGGTGGATACGTGAAGCACGCGCGCCCCCCGAAGCGGGGCTGCAAGAGTCTCGATTTCGGCAATCACGTCTTCGCCGGCCACCGGCGCATATGCGCTGAGAGAATTCTCCGGTAGCTCTACCTGGCGCATCACCGCTTGAGCGGATTCCGATTTCATGCACTCACCTCTGCAGCAATACTCGCGATGTGTCGCGGACGGCATTCTCGACGCACTCTGCCGGTAGAGAAGTGTATGAGCGCATCCATTCGTGCCGCTTCACCAAACCCGCTGGATTACTCGGTCAGTCATGAGCTCGACCAAAGTCGAGGTCGTACCTCCACTGGGGGAGCTCAAGCATAGATCTGAGTGTATTACTCCGGTTGCTTATGGCTGAGATCCTGCTAGCGTTCGCTTCGGCTGCGCCGTCTCTGGCCCAGGAATTCTCCTACCCACCCTTGCGCCGCCCGCATGGCAGTGGAGTCACCACCAGGACCGCGCAAGATGTACGCGATTCCGACGGCAAGCAAACCGCCAAGTAGGGGACCAACGACGTACACCCAGAAGTGCGAGAAATTCAGCAGCACCAGATCCGGCCCAAACGAGCGAGCCGGATTCATCGAGGCTCCACTTATCGGATGCGACCACAGTCCGGCAAGGATAATGTAGGCACCTACTCCAAATGCCGAAATCGGTCCGAGATTCTGCGCACGCGAGGCAGTGCCAAGAATGGTGCTCACTAATCCGGTGGTCAGGAGAACCTCCAAGACCAGCGCTTGCCCATCACTGATGCCGGGACCTGGCTCGGTTGCACCCAGCATTCCCTCTTTCCCAAACAGCGCAAACAAGATCAGGCAAGCCAGCGTGGCTCCAAGAAGCTGGGCGGCGATGTAGAACGGGACACGCCGCCAGGGAAAGTCGCCGCGGGCGGCAAATGCCACGCTCACTGCCGGATTGAGGTGAGCTCCCGAGACGGCTCCCATGAACAGGATGACTGCGAGTACCATGAGTCCGGGTGCGGTGACTCGAGCCGAGAGGCTGATAGCTCCATGGCTAACCGCATTTACGACATCGGCTCCAGAAGCCACTAGCACCAGCAGGAAGGTCCCAAACAGCTCGCTAAAGAGCCGCCGCCAGCCGTGCGCTGGATTGTCGAAGTCTCGCTGCACCCGGTCCAACGTTTGCGAGACAGGATCTGATGAGTCCGACTGATGTCGGGGCTGGTCCAACTGCCCATTGCGGTTCATAACCGACCTCGCATTTCACTGACTTCCAAGGCAGCGCCGCTGCTGGTTTTAGAAGGTACATTCTACATCACATGATGCGGCGGTGGGTCGGCGGCGTCTTCGCGCTGATACGGGTCGGCTGCCGCAGTTGCCGTGCACTGGCTTTCGTAAGGAGAAAGATGGAAGAGTGAACAATTTTGGATGGTGCTGGGTACGTATACTGTGAGCGGTGCAGAGGGGGACCCGATGACTGCCTCAGGCAGGCGCTTGAGAGTGATGCAGCATATCTAACCGGCAAACGCGTACATGAATGGGCTGGGGCGCCGGCAACTTTGCCCCATCCAGGTGGCGAATGGATGGCTCGGTGGCAACAGTCAAAGCTGACGGGACAAAATGGGTGAGCGACGGAGATACCGATATCGATATGCGGTTGATCCGCGCGGTAGCCAGTGGAGACCGCCAGGCGCTCGAAGACATGTACACCCGCCATGGGCAGTCGCTACTTCACTATCTGCTGCACTTCACCAGCGATATGGGCATTGCCGAGGAATTGCTGCAAGATACCTTTATGGCAGTTTGGCAAAATGCTCGTACTTACCGCGGGGATGCGCGCCTGCGCACCTGGCTGTTTGGTATCGCCAGGCGACGAGCGGGCAAGCGTTTGAGACGGAGCGAGCCGCTATGGGCTGAGATGGCGGAGCTGGAAGATTTGCCGGCTCCCGATCTGGAGCCGGAGCCAGCGCTCCTGTCCAGTGTAGCGCGTGAAGAGGTCACCCACGCGTTGGGTCAGCTCATGCCTGCCCACCGTGAGATCCTTCTGCTGATCTTTGTGTATGACCTGTCGTATGCTGAGATTGCCGAGATACTTGAAGTGCCGCTGGGTACGGTGAAGAGCCGGCTTTGGCACGCCAAGCGGTGTTTGCGCACGATTCTTAAGGCAAGAGAAGAGGTAGATCAATGAACGGGGAAGATGCTGCCAGCGAGCGGACTCGCTCCCGGCCCAGCCCGCATGTTCACGATGTCATTCCTGCCTTTGTCAGCGACACTCTGGATGAGTCCGCGCGCCGGAGCGTACTCGACCACGTCGTTTACTGCCGGCGGTGCCGGCAAGAGCTCGAGTCGTGGCAGGTTCTCGCCTCCGCCACTCGGGTGGCGGACGATCCAGCCCAGACGCCGACGCCATCGCCGGCCCTGCTGCGCGCCGTCTGGGCACGGATAGACGTTCCCACCGAAAGCTCCGCGCGTCAGCAGCGAACCAGTCAGGGTTCGCTGCTGACTTGGGCGTCGGCGGGCCTGCTTCTGGCCAGGAGTCAGGTGAGAGTGGTCCGTCCGGGTATCTGGATAGCTTCCAGCGTAGCCACGCTGATCTGTCTGGCACCACTCTTGTGGCCGGCGGCGTTGTCGTCCTCGGGGGCCAGCGTGCATATCGCGGTCATTCAGAGCTTTCTTTCGCCTTTGGTAACCGCCCTCGGTCTGGCATTCTTATACGGGCCGGGAATCGACGCCGGCTTTGAGATCACCCTCTCCACTCCAGTGTCGCCGAGGCGCATCTTACTCTGCCGGCTTTTACTGGCGGTTTGCTATAATGTAGTGCTCTCGCTTGCGGTAACGCTCATTGCGGTGGGGTTACACGGCGGAAATCTCGCCCTTTTGATCTCATTCTGGATGGGCCCCATGCTCTTACTCTCCGGTCTCAGTCTGGCGCTATCAATCGGTGTCAGCGCTATCGTCGGCTCGGCTGTGACAAGCGCACTTTGGATTTTTCATTTCTTCGTTTCCAGTATCTCGACGCTACCGTCACCCACCGCCGCCGAGCATACGCCACTGGCTGTGATTTGGCAGACAACGCCGGCCACGCTAGTGGTAGCCGCCTTGCTGTTCGTGCTGGCGGTCATATATGTTCCCCGTCAGACGCCGCATATCGAAATGTAGCTGTCGCGGTTACCGTCTGCCGCGTTCACTGCGGCTAGATTCTATAGGGGAAGGCTCATGCGAATCGAGTCTCTGCGCCCGCTGCTCCGCCAGGAAATCCGGGTCGTTGGCGCCTGGCTCTTTGCCTTACCCGCTTTCGTGGCCGGCGTCTTTGCCATTGCTCTTGGTATGATGGTTCTGCGACATGCGCAGCACAGCGATGTCAGCAATATGGCGCTGGCGGGAATCGAAGGCACTGTGCCACTGGTCGCGGGTATTGCGGTCGCCACCATCGCCTCAGTGGAACCGGCGCTGGAGCTGCAGCTGGCCGTCATGAGGTCATATCGCCGGACGGTCCTGCGACGCATCGTGTTGCTTCTCGCCTGGTGCTGCCTGCTCGAGGTATTGTCGGTCGTGCTGCTTGCCCATATCTGGTCCTGGGCGCTCACCCGAGACGACCTGCCAGGCTATGTACTGACCTGGTTTGCGCCGCTGCTCTGGTTCAGCGCCTGGGGAGCTATCTTGGCGCTTCTCTTGCGTAGCCGGGGTGCGAGCGTGACCATTCTCGCGGTGGTCTGGACGATCGAGCTGCTCCTGCATGGAGCGCTGGCCGGCGCTGGCTGGATGGATGCCGTCAACGTGTTTGCCACTATGTTTGAGCCGTGGGCCCCGTACTGGGGAACGAACCGAATCGCGCTCATACTTACCGCCCTCGCCGTATTCTATCTACTCTGGCTGTACTTGGGGAATAGCGAGTTACGCTTGCTTGGAGAGGAGGGGTGATACATGCCAAACCTGAAAGTAGTAGTGGGGGCGCTCCGCTACGAGTATCGTATGCAGATCCGGCGGGTCTCTCTCTGGGTAGTTCTGGGTCTGGTAGGTCTGGTGATCTTCGGCATCTGGTTCGGCAAATCTGATTTGTTGTATGGCTATTTCACGCGTGCAGAGCCCGGTCACCCATCTCTCTGGGTGCCACCCAATCCGGCGGAATCGCTGCTGTTCTGGGCGCAGTACATGGCCATGTTTTTCCCGCTCGGCGTCGGACTGATGCTGGCGGACCGGTTGGCGCGTGATGCCCGATTGCATGTTGACGAGCTCTGCGAGTCGGCCAAATCGTCACTCGGAGGCCGCCTCGCCGGGAAATTCTTGGGCAGTACCCTTGCGACGCTGACACCGCTTGCTCTGATCTATTTTGGTCTAACTGTCTACATAGTAGGACAAAGCAAGACGTTAAGCCTGTTGCCGCTGGCCCTTGCACTGTTTGCCGCGGTGCTGCTTCCCGGCTTGCTGTTTGTAGCTGGTTTTTCCATAACGTTGCCGGCGATCCTCCGAGTGCCGGTCTATCAGTTCCTCTTTACCGGCTACTGGTTCTGGGCCAACCTGATGAGTCCCAAAGTAGGAATCCCCAGTATCGTTGGGACGATGCTAAACGCCGCCGGTCCGTGGGCTCAGGAAGGCATATTCAAGTTTCCCTGGACCTTCCTGAGTCTAGATGCGACTCCGGCAGCGGGCTATGCCAGCATAGCGCTGCTGAGTGTGCTGGGACTAGCCGCAACCTTCGGCATGGCTGGATATCTGCGCTGGAGATCACTCCACCGCTGATCGTCGACCAAATGAGACATGATTCATTTTGAGGTGTATGGAGCGGTCAGACTTATGGATATCACAACTGTTGAGCTAGCCAAAGTGTACTCCGGCGGTGTGCATGCGCTTAACGGTGTCAATCTTTCTATTCCCAGTGGCATCTTCGGACTGATTGGCCCGAATGGGGCGGGTAAGACCACCCTCATGCGCATACTTGCAGGCATCCTGCATCCTAGCGGCGGCAGCGTCAACATTGGCGGCCGAGAGATCAAGACTGAGCGCGATCGCACCGAGGTCAAGCGAATATTGGGCTATCTACCTCAGGAGCTAGGCATGTATCCTGACCTCTCGGCACGGGAATTCCTGGATTACATCGGTATCCTCAAAGGAGTGGACTCAGCTAAGATTCGTCGCAGCCGGGTAGAGGAGCTGCTTACCATGGTAAGTCTGGAGGAAGTGGCAAACCGGAAGCTGAAGACCTACTCGGGAGGCATGAAACGGCGGGTGGGCATCGCTCAGGCGCTACTCAACGATCCGCGGCTCTTGATAGTCGACGAGCCGACCGCCGGACTCGATCCTGAAGAGCGCATACGTTTCCGCAACCTCCTCGCCGACCTGGCCGGCGATCGCACCGTGTTGCTCTCAACCCACATCGTCGAGGATATTGCCCAGACGTGCCGGCAAGTTGCCGTTATGGCCGGCGGACGGGTACTCTTCCAGGGAGCCATTACAGAGCTGCTGGCGCAGACCCGTGGGCACGTTTGGCTGCTGACCGTCACTCCCGGATCCAAGCCGTCCGGCAATTTTACGGTGGTCTCCAGTCTGCCGCTGGCCGATGGCCGTATCCAGTATCGCATCGTGGGTTCAGCCGCTATAGCCCCTGAGCCGGCTACAGCAGCCGAGCCCAGTCTAGAGGACGGCTATGTCTGGCTCATGCGTGAGCAGCATGCGTCGTCCGTGGTCTAATGCGCCGTTCCCAGATTAGTTGTCTCGCGTATCCAGGCAGCGTAGCGCGAGACACGCGCATAATGCTCCACGCAGCCGTAGAGGCCGAGCGGTTTGCCACCTTGATGCTGCCAGGAGCTTATGCCGGCCAGTAGAAGCTCCGACCCATGCCGGATGAGAGCTGGACCACCACTGTCACCGTTCCCACAGACCCCCTCCAGCCGTGTTCCATCCGGTGGAGCGTCAAAGCGATATTTGAGCCAGTAGTCGTCCGCATCGTCGACGATGTTGGTCACGCGGCGCAACTGGCGGTCAGAGCCTCGAACGCCTTCCCGACCATTGCCGTACTGACCGGCGCCGAGCAATATCATCTCCTGTCCCCGTTCAAGCGAGTCGGTATACAGCTCGAACGGGTGTACGTCTTCTACCGGTATCTCCAGCTCGACTACAGCTAAATCGACGGTATCGCCGATGGCGTCCTCATCCTCCTCCTCCCAGGCCCCTACCCAGGCGGGATGCAGTATCACGCGAGCAACGCCATAGCGTTTCTCCCGGAGCTCGACAAAGGTATGACGGTCAGTCGGAAGACGTCGGGCAACGTGGGCGGCGGTGAGCAGCCACCTTGGTGCAATGAGCGATGCCGCGCCCTGTCCGCCGAGGGAGCTGGTAATCGCGGGCCACTTGCAGGGATCGACCAGACTCTCTCGGTCCGAGCGATCGTGCCGGATAATCACAATGAGGCTCCAAATTCTAAAACAACAAGTGGACGATATTGAGACTGTGAATATTTGCCTGTATCGAGTATACTTGAAGCACGTTTGGTATGTTCCACCCGCCCGTAGTAAGGAGCGTGCTATCATGTCTTTCTGGCCGTTTGGTCGCCGCGAGATTATGTGTTCGGGTACGGAGGTTGGCTCGATTACGTATGAGCTGGAGATAAAGGCACGGTATGCGTACTCCGTGAGGAACTGGTCTCAGGCGGAGTGTCTGTGTCGAGATATTCTTGCACGGGGGAATTGCGAATCACAATCGATGGCTCGCAACATGCTCGGCAGAATTTGTGAGCGGCAGCAGCGACCAGACGAAGCCATCGCACTTTATGAGGCCAACATCAGGGAGCGGTACACCGTCGACTACTCCTATCGCCGGCTCGCCACGGTCTATCGTCGGTGTGGGAAGTTAGCCGACGAAGAGCGGATTTTGAGGGCGGCGATACGGGCTTTGCCAGAGCCGAACTGCGGTTGGCATACCGAACAATTGCGGAAGCTAGGCCGATAACCGCATCTACCCCATATTGTCGCGCAGCTCCAGCCAAATAAAGTTCGCGGGTCTGGAGCCGCGCGTTCTCCAATCTTCCACCCCACGCATGTACCCACTTGACAGGAAGAAGCTGGTTCGCTATACTCGCTTGTGAGCGATTCCGGAAGCGATTCCGGATAGGCTTCCGGAATCGCTCACAGGAGCTGCGTTCTCAGTGAGAGAGGGTAACTCATTGGCAAAGAAACCGACCATCGAGGATATCGCGCGGCTGGCGGGAGTCTCCCGCACAACCGTCTCGCGGGTACTCAATCATCGGCCCGATGTCGATCGACGGACCCGCGAGCGCGTGCTGAAGATCATTGAGGATCACAGCTATGTTCCAAGCCTTGCGGCCACCGGCCTTGCTGGCGGACGCAACCGCCTCATCGGCATGCTGCTACCCGCTTTTACGTGGCCGATCGTCCCCGAGCTGGTTCGCGGCATCACCGAGATTCTCAAGCAAACGCCGTACGAGCTCGTCCTCTATACATTTAACGATGAGGACCTCGATCGGGATCGACGAGAAGTCATCAATCGTCTGCTTGCAACCCAGCTTACCGCTGGGCTGCTAGGCGTCTATCCCGGGCGCCTGGCCACTCAACTCACTCAGCTGTATCACCGCGGAGTGCCGGTCGTTATCATTGACGACCAGCAGGAGCATGTGACCCCCTGGATCTGTTGCGATAACCTGGCCGGAGCCTATACTGCGGTTCACTACCTGGTGCAGCTGGGTCATCGCCGCATCGCTCACATTCAGGGGCCGGATGATTACCTGTGCTCGCATGAGCGCCATGAAGGGTACCTGCAGGCTTTACACGAGGCCGGCATCGAGCCTGATCCTCAGCTGGTCGTGAAGGGCGACTTCCTGCCGCAATCCGGCTATATCGGCGCGAGTCTCCTGCTGGATTTGCCGGCCGAGAGTCGTCCTACGGCTATCTTCGCCGCCGCCGACCAGATGGCATATGGAGCAATCCGAGCGGCTGAAGAACATGGTCTGTCGATCCCGAAAGATCTTGCGCTGGTCGGCTTCGACGACGACGCGCCCTCCACCCACGTGTTGCCGCCGCTCACGACCGTTCGTCAGCCGTCATACGAAATGGGAGAGGAAGGCATCAAGCTCCTGCTCGCGCTTGTGGCACAGGCAGAGGCCGATACTCTCGATAACAGTGCGTCAAACGAGCTTTTGGCCCCAATACCCACTCATCCCACGCAGCCCATTATTCTACCTACCACGTTGATCGTGCGCGCCTCCTGTGGCGCGAAAGAGCCCAGCTCGCTTCTGGCTCTCTGAGCCTGGCTCCCCGCGCGGCACCGGGCCGTCCACCGGGAACCGCGGGACGACACAGTGTGCATCGCTGCCAGCCCGAATGTCGGGCATGATGTCCGTTCCCTAGCTGACGCTGGAGGTGTGCCGTGACCAGTCGAACATGGACCCATCGCAGGCCAACAATCAGATTCTTCGCGCTCGCATCCCTGATGGCATTGTCGCTCGTGCTCGTGTCGTGCGGGTCTTCGAGCAGCGCGTCTAAGCGGACCGGGCCGCCCCAGCCGCTGATCATTGTCCCCAATACCGGCGGCGACCTCGTCCAGAACTTCAACCCCTTCCTCAACGGATCAGTCAATAGCTATGGGCAATTCGGCCCGGTCTACGAGACCCTGCTCTTCTTCAATCGGGCGAATGGCACCGACAAGCCCTGGCTCGCCGATTCGGCCACATATTCACCTGATGCGACCCAGATCACATTCAAGTTGCACCCAGGCATCAAATGGTCGGATGGCCAGCCGTTGACGGCGAGTGATGTAGCCTTCACGTTTAACGTGATGCAGCAGTACCCGGCGGCCGATTACCTTGGCCTCGATTCCTCGATCAAAAGCGTTGTCGCCACAGATACGCAGACGGTGGTGATGACACTCACCTCACCGAATAGCTCGATCTTGTGGCTCGTGGCCGGCCAGGTATGGATCGTTCCACAGCACATCTGGATGTCAGTTGGAGACCCCACCAAGTATGTGGATAAGGTACCCGTTGGTACCGGCCCCTACGTCTTCAAGTCGTTCACGCCGCAGTTGATCGACTTTACGAAAAACCCACACTACTGGCAGCCGGGCAAGCCAATTGTGCCGGAGATTGAGTTCCCAGCCTTCAACGGAAACACCACCGCCGAGGCGGCGATGAACAGCGACCAGTCCGACTGGAATGGCCTGTATGTCCCCAATGTCAACAAGACCTTCATCCAGCGCGACCCGGCGCACAACCACTACGACTTTGCACCGAGCGATCCGCTCATGCTGTTCCTCAACCTGAAGAAAGCGCCCTTAAATCAGCTCGCCGTCCGCCAGGCGATCAACCTGGCGCTTGATCGCAACAAGATCTCGACAATCGGTGAAAGCGGCTATGATGCGGTCGCGCATCCCACCGGCTTGATCTTGCCGGCGAACCAACAGTTCCTCGATCCGGCCTACGCCAACACCCAACTCACGATGAATACGAGCCAGGCATCGCAAATCCTGGCGTCAGCCGGCTATAAGGCGGGATCGGACGGCATTCTGGTTGGTCCAGATGGAAAGAAGTTGTCCTTTAATGCGGAGGGAGTCTCGGGCTACACCGATTGGGATACCGATTACCAGATTATCTCGCAGGATCTCAAGCAGATCGGCATCCAGGTCAATGTCACCGACCACGACCCCAGCACGGCCCAGCAGGACATCCAGAACGGGAACTTCGACATGGCCATCTGGTATGAGACACCAGGGCCTACCCCTTACTACATCTACGACGAGGTGCTGGACAGCAACCAATCGGCTCCGATTGGACAGTCGGCTCCTTCGAACTTTGAGCGCTGGAGTGACCCAACGACAGATGCCTTGCTCAACCAGTACAACAGCACTACCAATTTCGCCCAGCAACAGCAGGACATGTACGGCATCGAGAAGATCGTAGTCGAGCAGCTGCCGGTTATCTTCCTGGTGAACGAGCCGTACTGGTATGAGTACAACACCGTGAAGTATGTCGGCTGGCCCGACAAGAACAACCCGTATGCCGAGCCATCACCGTATACCTATCCGGATGACGAGATCGTGCTCTTGAACCTGCACCAATAAAGGCAGGGCGGGGAGGAGGGGCCGGTTCCGGTGCCGGCCCCTCCTTACCCACGGGGTATCGCTGATCGCTTGACGTGTCTTCGGGAGGAGGGGAGTAATGCGCCACCTGATCCAGCGTTTTGGCTTCTATCTCATTGCGTTGTGGGGCTCCGTGACCTTGAATTTTCTCATCCCACGCCTGTCGCCTGGCAGTCCCGTGGACGCGCTCCTTGCCCGGATGCACGGCCGGATCTCGCCGGCGGCGCAACATGCGCTGGAGATTCAATATGGCGTCAGTAAGGATCCACTATTCTCCCAATACCTGCAATACATCGGCAACCTGCTGCATGGCAATCTGGGTACCTCATTCGCCAATGCCGAGCCGGTCACCAACGTCATCGCCCGTGATCTGCCCTGGACATTGGTTCTGGTTGGTCTCGCGCTCATCATCAGCTTCGTTGTCGGCACCATCCTGGGTGTGGCCGTCGCCTGGTGGCGAGGCTCCACGACGGACACCATCCTCATGCCTGCCTTTACGTTCATCTCCGCCATCCCTTACTTCTGGTTCGCGCTCGCCCTGGTCTTCGTTCTGGGTTACACGCTGAATTGGTTTCCTTCATACGGTGGATACGACATCTACTCCTATACTCCCAGCCTGAATCTCGGCTTTCTCCTCTCCGCCGCCAGATACGCCATCTTGCCGGCGTTCACCATCGTCGTCGGCTCGATTGCCGGCTGGATGATCGGCATGCGCAACACCATGATCACCACGCTTTCAGAGGACTACGTGCTGATGGCCGAAGCCAAAGGGCTAAGCCGCTGGCGCGTGATGATGACCTACGCCGCCCGCAACGCGATCTTGCCTAACATTACAAGCTTCGCGCTCTCGCTCGGGTTTGTGGTCAGCGGCTCGCTGCTCACCGAGGTTGTCTTTAATTATCCCGGCATTGGATACGCGCTCCTGCAGGGCGTCCAAAATAAGGACTACCCCGTGATTCAAGGCTTGTTTCTCATTATCAGTATAGCGGTGCTGGCAGCCAACTTTTTCGCCGACCTGGTCTATGTCATCCTTGATCCGCGCGTACGCAATGAAAGAGGGTAGACAGCGATGAGTGTTTCATCAGCGCCGGTAGAAGTCGATGCCCAAGACATCGGGAATGAAACGAACGAAAATGACGAGTCCCTCGGCGCGCGCCTGCGTGGCGTCTTTCGTGCGGCGACTTCGAACGGCAAAGTGACATTTGGCTTGATCATTGTGGGCTTCTTCGTGCTGCTTGCGCTCTTTGGCCCGCTCTTTGTCCATTCTGATGCCAACGCCTTTGGGCCGGACATTAGCGTCAATCCTTCGGCCGCGCATCCGCTCGGGACGACCAGCTATGGCCAGGATGTGCTAGACCAGGTCATCATCGGCTCACGCGTGTCGGTGGCGCTCGGCTTCATCACGGGAATCGTCGCGACGATCATCTCCGTGATCGTCGGCCTTGTCTCAGGCTATATCGGCGGCTGGACCGACGAGTCGCTCTCGGTGCTGTCCAACGTCTTTCTGGTGCTGCCCACGCTGCCACTGGCGATTGTCCTGGCGGCATTCCTGCCTTACAAAGGGCCGCTCACCATCGGTTTCGTCCTCACGGTCACCGGCTGGTCTTGGGGAGCAAGAGTGCTGCGCGCGCAGACGCTCTCGATGCGCAATCGCGAGTTCGTGACGGCGGCCAAAGCGGCAGGTGAGCCGGCATGGCGCATCATCTTCTTCGAGATCCTCCCCAACGAGATCGGGGTTGTCGTTGCGCAGCTACTCGGTACGATCATCTATGTCATTCTGGCCGAAGCCGGTCTGGAATATCTCGGGCTGGGTGATCTGGGGAATGTAAGCTGGGGCACGATGCTCTACTTTGCTGGCAACAACGACGCGCTGACGTTGGGATACTGGTGGTGGTTTCTGCCACCTGGCCTGTGCATCGCGATTCTGGGGGCAGGACTAGCATTTATCAACTTTGGCATTGACGAGATTGCAAATCCTCGTCTGCGCACGATAAAGGCTGAGCGGCCCCGCAAGACGAAAAAGGTTGAAGCGGCATGAGCAATGGAGCATTCCAGGGCGCTACCCAGCCCTTGCTGGAGATCAAGCATGTCAGCGTGGATTACCACGCCGAGAACGGAACGGTGCATGCACTCACCGATGTCAGCGTGACGCTGGAGCGCGGGCAGATTTTGGGACTGGCGGGCGAGAGCGGCAGCGGCAAGTCAACGCTGGGGTACGCCATTACGCGCCTGCTCAAGCCGCCGGCGGAGATCTCCGCTGGCGAGGTGCTGTACTATCCCAGGGCGTCACGGCAGAGTGGAGGGACATCCTCAGGCACTTTGGGGCCCCCCGGAGAGCCGGTTGACGTGCTGAAGCTCGCGCCAGGGCAGTTGCGTGCCTTGCGCTGGAAGGAGCTGGCCATCGTCTTCCAGAGCGCAATGAACGCGCTCAATCCGGTGATTGACATCGGCGCCCAGATTGTGGATGTCATCAAAACCCACCAGCCTGGCTTGAACCGGCACCAGCGACAGGCTCGCGCCGTCGAGCTGTTGCGCCAGGTCGGGATTGCGCCCGATCGCCTCCATAGTTTTCCGCACGAGCTGAGTGGCGGCATGCGTCAGCGTGCCATTATCGCTATCGCTCTGGCGCTCGCTCCCGAGGTGATCATCATGGACGAGCCGACGACGGCGCTGGATGTCGTCGTGCAGCGCGAGATCCTGATGGAGATTATTGCCCTGCGCAAAGACCTGGCGTTCTCGGTGATCTTCATCACGCATGATCTCTCGCTCTTACTCGAGGTGGCGGATACTGTAGCGATCATGTACGCCGGGCGCGTCGTGGAGTTTGCCACACGCGACGAGCTGAAACAGCACGCTCGCCACCCCTATAGCTACGGGATGCTCAATTCTTTCCCGAGGATCAATGGTCCGCGCCGGCGCATGACAGGCATTCCCGGCTCGCCGCCCGATCTGCGTAACATTCCACGCGGCTGCTCGTTCCATGTGCGTTGCCCGCTGGCTTTTGCAGCGTGCCGGTCCGAGCTGCCGCTGCTACACTCGGCAACCCTGGAGGAGCCCGGCCAGCAGGTCGCCTGCCATCTCTACGATCCCCGCTACTCGTCGGCTGAGCCGCCGACCACCCAGGACTTCGCCGCCAGTTATGAAGCGGCGTACATGGTGGATCGGGGAGAGAGGAGCACTATATGAGCATCGGGCGTTTTGACGGCGCCGCGATTCCCGTGGGAGGGACGGAGTACGCACGCACCCTGCCGCTTACAAAGTCTACGGATGTGGCGGTGATGGAGGCTGTCGATCTACGCAAGTATTTTCCTGTGCGGCAGGTCCTGCCAGGCAGAGCGCGGCAAGTCGTGCATGCGGTGGAAGCTGCCTCGCTAGCGTTGTATCCGGGCAGGGCGCTGGCACTGGTCGGCGAGAGCGGCAGCGGAAAGACAACGGTCGCCCGCCTGTTGGCACGGCTCTACGAGCCGACGGCGGGACGCATTCTCTTCCAGGGCGATCCGGTCACGAGTAACCGCAGTTCCGTGTTGTTACGCTACCGGCGCCATGTGCAGCTCATCTTCCAGGATCCATTTTCGTCGCTCAATCCCGTGCACAATGTTCGCTACCATCTTAGCCGGCCGCTACGGATATATGGCCACGCCCGCACACGCGCCCAGGAGACCGAGCAGGTGTTGGCGCTGCTAGACAAGGTGAATCTGAGTCCCGCCAAGCAATTCATCGCGAAACTTCCCCACCAGCTCAGCGGCGGGCAGAGGCAGCGTGTCGCCATCGCCCGCGCGCTGGCCGTGCAGCCGGAGGTGCTGCTGGCCGACGAGCCGGTATCGATGCTGGATGTCTCGATCCGCCTGGATGTGCTCAATCTGCTACTGCACCTGAAAGACGAGGAGCGGCTGGCCGTCCTGTTCATAACACACGATATCGCCAGTGCACGCTACTTCGCCGAGGACACGCTCGTGATGTATGCCGGACAGACGGTGGAGGGCGGCCCCAGCGATGAGGTCATTCAGCGTCCGAAGCATCCGTACACACAGCTGCTCATCTCAGCCGCGCCGGACCCTGACCGTCCGCAAAACGTGCCGCTCCAGGCGCGCGGCGAGATTCCCAGCCTGATTACACCCCCCGGCGGCTGCCGGTTCCATCCGCGCTGCCCGCATGCGATGCCGGTATGCCGCGAGCGCTTCCCGGGGCGCACGGAGCTAGGTGGCGGGCACTGGGCAAACTGCTTCCTTTATGGCGAGGGTCAAGCACCGGCCGCCGCTGCTGAGGTGCCGGTCCGGTCATCGGCGGCGAGGCAGTCTTCATAACCAGACAGGAGTTCTATCCACTTATGGCACGCATTAAACTCGCCTATATCGGCGGCGGCAGTACACGGGCGGCCGGTACTATGTCCTCGTTTATCGCGCAGGGCACAGACTGGAATGGGTCCGAAGTAGTGCTGATCGACCCGGATCAGGAACATCTCGCTATCGTCCAGGCCATAGCTGAGAACATGGCCCACGCCGCTGGGCTCGACCTTACTATCCGATCTACAACCGATCGCCGCAGCGGACTCGCGGATTGCGATGCGGTGCTGACCAGCTATCGACCGGGAGGGTTTGCTGCCCGGTACCTGGACGAGAGTATACCCCTCAAGCATGGTGTCATCGGCCAGGAGACGCAAGGCCCTGGCGGTTTCTTTATGGCATTGCGCTCGATCTACGTGATGCAGGGAATTGTAGAGGACATCGAGGCGGTGGCGCCCAAAGCCTGGCTCTTCAACTATACCAATCCAGTGAATATTGTCTCGGAGGCGGTAACCCATCACAGCACAATACCCACCGTCTCTCTCTGCGAAGGCCCGATCGTTTCCAATCGTTCTCTGGTGGAACTGGCCGGTCTTGACCCCGACAAGCTCGATGCCGTCTCTATTGGACTCAACCATGCCTCCTGGTCGGTATACCAGACTTATGAGGGTGAAGATGTCATGCCGAGGCTGCGTGACGCCCGTGCGTGGTTGCGAGAGGATCCGGCTGTGAGCCGTGAAGATCTCCGGTTGCTCGAACTTGCCTGCTGGATGGACAGTCTGCCCAGCTCATACTTCGAGTATTACTATTT
Source organism: uncultured Chloroflexia bacterium (assembly GCA_963810535.1). GTDB lineage: Bacteria > Chloroflexota > Ktedonobacteria > Ktedonobacterales > JADMIN01 > JAJPKE01. The sequence goes on along the minus strand of CAWENW010000005.1, from coordinate 84,212 downwards.
CAAAGATGAGATCCTGACCGAACTTCTGGACAAGCCTACCACTCGCGCACAGGACATCATGGCCAGCATTCCCGACTACTGGAGCCACTATCGTGACCAGGCCGCGAGCGCAATGCCCGAGCTTGATCCGAGGCGTTCCCGAGGCGGCATACATGAGCTGGAACTGGGCATTGACGTCATGGACGCCATCTTTAACGACCGCAAAGAGCGCTGGTATGTTAACGTGCCTAATCGCGGCTCGATTGTAGACTTCCCCGATGATCTGGTGGTGGAAACGGTTGCCTACGTAGACCGCCACGGTATTTCTCCTCTGGTCATGGGGCATTTGCCCCGCCATGTGAGCGGCCTCGTCAAGATGTTGGGAGAGTACCAAGCGTTGGCTGCCGAGGCAGCGTGGAGCGGCACGCGACAGACCGCGATTCGCGCCCTTGCTAGCCATCCTCTGATTCTTTCGTTGCACCAGGCTGAGGCAATCTACGACGACATGGCCGCGGCCCACCGAGATCTGCTGCCGGAGCGTCTGTTGTCCTGAATAGGTGGGTTATTGCGGGCGAGGGCTGAACTGAAATCGCGGCTTCCTAGGGTGTGGAGAAGGTATCTATGCACTACGTCTTGGCCGTCGATGGCGGCAATACCAAAACCATCGCGCTTATTGCCAAGCTCGATGGATCGGTAGTGGGAGTGGGTCGCGGCGGATGCAGCGACATCTACAATGCGGTCGCCGACGACGGCAAGACTGATTCCGAGGAGGTTGCCCTTGCTAATCTAGGACAAGCGGTAACGCACGCGTTGCATTCCGCTGCCGTAGCTCCCAGTGACCTGGCGGTTGGCGTCTTCAACATGGCTGGCGCCGACTGGCCTGAGGATATTGCCTTCTGGCAAAACGAAATGGCCGAGCGGGGTCTGGGTCGCACCATTATCGCTCAGAACGACGCACTCGGTATTCTATATGCGGCATCGCCCGCCGCCTGGGGCGTCTCGGTAGTCTGCGGTACTGGGGCCGCAACTGGAGCCCGTTCGCAGGACGGCCTCATCTGGCACAGCAGCTTCTGGCAGGATGAGGCGCAAGGAAGCTCGCATCTGGGTCAGAAAACACTCTTTGCCATCTATCGTGCCGAGCTGGGTCTTCTGCCCCCAACTTCGCTCACTGGTCGCATTCTCCAGCATTTTGGCGTTGATACTGTGGAAGAGGTACTGCATCTCTTTCATAATCGACAGCATCGCAGTCCAGCTGGAGCGAATCAATTGACACCAATACTACTGGATGAGGCCGAGGCGGGCGACGAAGTAGCACTGGCTGTCGTCGCCGAGCATGGTGCCCTTCTGGGCGATATCGCTCTGGCAGCCGCGCGCAAAGTTGGAATAGCGCGCCTGCCCTATCCGCTGGTTCTCTCTGGGGGAGTATTTAGGCACCCTACCGCTGCCCTGGAGCAGGCTATTGTCGGGCGAGTGAGCCAGTCATCTCCCGAAGTGCAACCCCAGCGAAGCGAATACGAGCCAATCGTCGGCGTCTTGCTGCAAGCTCTCGCCACTTCCGGAGTAGAGATCGACGAGCCGCTGCGTGACCGGATGTATCTCACGTTACCGGAAGGGTCGTGGCAGCGACTAGTGTCGTAACCGGGTCAAAGTCTCTCAGATTGCGAACTATCTGCCCCCATCTGTGTGGCGATTTGCCGGAATCGCCCATACTCTTCGCGCAAGTTGTTCCCGCTGGACGGTACAAACGCCGGCTCCTCGGGCAGCACGACGGTCGGCCAGTTGGCCTCGCCAGCGGCAATGTCAGCCAGCAGCGCGGCGCCGCAGGCTGAGGCGTCGCTCCGGCTGCTGTCCTGGACCGGTAGTTGAAAGATCTGAGCGGCTAACTGGGCTATCCACGGCTCCGAGAGCACTCCTCCAGTGGTAATGAGCCGTTCCGGATGGGAGTGATAGACCAGCAAGTCCTCGGCCGCCCAATAAGCGTTGAAGAGTATGCCCTCTACGGCTGCACGGACGAGATGCTCGGGCCGGTGATGGAGCCGGAGGCCGAAGATCAGCCCACTGGCATCGGCATCCCAGAGCGGCGCCCGCTCTCCAGCCACATAAGGCAGTACTACGAGACCTTCACTACCTACCCGGCTGGCTTCCAGCAGGAGATGTTGCCAGTATGTGTCCTCTCCGGCGGTGGCACTAGCGCCGCCGCTGCCCGAGAGCAGGTGCCGGAGCCACTCCAGCACTACGCCACCGCTATTGCTTGCCGCACCGATGATGTATCGTCCATGGTCCAGAACCGCGCAGAATGGACGGTTATTTGGGTTGGTATAGGGGACCGCTGAGCCACGCCGGATGGCGCAGCTCGTCCCAATGGTGAGCACGAGAGATCGGCTGTCGATGGCGTGTACGCCCAGATTGGCAAGCACGCCGTCCGATGCTCCAATAGTACACTGCACGTCTTTCGAAAGACCGGCCGATATGAGCGCCTGCTCCTGAACTGCGTCTCGAGTAAACGTTGTAGGCACCAGTCGGCTCAAACGATCCGGTTGGAGTCCCAACAGGTGCAGCGCCTCCTCGTCCCAGCTCCCGGTCTCTAGGTCGTAGAGCCCGGTAGAACTGGCTATTGAGAGATCTACCTCCCACACACCAAACCAGTGGTACCATAGCCACTCTTTCAGGGATACGAACCGTGCCGACTGTTGCCAGATATCCGGCTTATGCTTGCGTAGCCACAAGAGCTTGGCGAGCGGCGACATGGAGTGGATTGGTGTACCGGTGCGAGCGTAGAGACGGGGACCAGCGGCGCTGGACCAGAGCGTTACTGCTTCGTTCTGCGCTCGACCATCCATCCAGAGCATGGCGTTGGTGAGGGGCTCATTCGCCTCGCTTATGGCCATGACGCTGTGCATGGCGGTACTGATGCCGAGACGGTCTATCTGGTAGCCCATCCGTATCGCCATAGAGACCGTCTCGGCCAATGTCTGTACACTCTGCGCATAGACTAGCTTTGGATCTTGTTCAGCCCGCTCGTCCTGCAGCAGAGTCCTGATGTCGGCGGCGGTTTTGGCTATGGGTTGGCCGCCGATGGTGGAGAACTCGACGCCGGGGCTGGTGTCGAATGCCAGTGCCTTGACGGTTGTAGTCCCGATATCGAGTCCGACAGTGCAATGCTTGAGTGAGGTTTCGTCAGCGCTCATTGCTTAATTCTCGCCAGTCTCCGGTGCGGCCCTGTACCGCCTCCGCCGCAAGAGATTCTACCACAGGTGGAGCTGCAAGCATCGCGTATGACGCCTGGGAAAGCCAAGCAAGCGCACAGGCACTGGTGGCATGCAACGTGCGCGAAACAAGACGGTGAGCCGTCTTAGCACGCTGCCAGACTGTGTCGCAAGACGATGAGTCTCCTGGGCCACGGCATATCACCTGTGAGGTACCGCCGATGAGTGAGACCACCGAAAGCTATTTCGAGCACTTGGCGGAAGCCGACTACCAGCCTCTGCTCCATCTAGTCACGGGAACTCTGCGCTTCGACATCGAACAGACTGACGGTAGCCATCAGGTCTGGCTACTCATGATCGACCACGGCGCCCTCGAAGTGCGCCGCGAGACCGAAGTCAGCAGAAATGTCAATTGTGAACTCGCCGGTCCCGAGGATGAGTTTGCGCAAATAGTATTTGGTCATGATTCCTTCGCGGCGGCGTATCTCCGGGGAGCGATTACGGTAGCGGGAGATGACACGCTGGCGCTCAACCTCCGCCGGTTCTCACCGCCCGCAGAAATCACCTTAAGGTGAAGCTGGGAGTACCGCATGACGTCCATGAATACGGTAAATATCCTGGAGGGTAATACGTTTGTTGTGAGTGGTCGTGACGGAGACATCGACGCCTCACCCACTGATACGACCGGCCTCTTTGCCTGGGATACGCGCTATCTCTCACGCTGGACGCTTACCATCAACGGGAAACCACTTAATGTGCTCTCCACCGATGATCTGCAATACTTCTCGGCGCAGTTTTTCCTGGTGCCGGGTACCGGAACCGTGTATGTGAATGCTGGCTTTTCGGTTATCCGCACTCGGGCCGCCGGTAGAGGATTTCATGAGGACATCTCCATCCAGAATCACCAGCCACAGCCGGTTGACCTCGAGGTCCAGATCCTGGCCGCCGCCGACTTTGCTGACCTCTTCGAGGTCAAAGACGCGCTCCCCAAGAAAGGCGAGACCTATGCCTATGTTCACGATGATCTACTCGTGCTGGGCTATCGCCGCGAGAGCTTCGTGCGTGAGACCTGGATTGTGTCTGACGCGCCCGAGACTCAGGTGGCTGAAGACGGCCTGCGTTTCTCGGTTCACATAGAATCACACTCCGAATGGCATGTGGGGATCGACGTCACCGCCGCCCGCTCGTTCCTGGGTCAGGAGGCCTCCGTACCTAAGTACCAGAGCGGACACGATCAGCCGGTCCCCGAAATGGAGCAGAGTCTGGAGAGTTGGCTTGAAGATGCTCCCAAATTGGTCACCGACTGGGATGAATTGCACACCATCTATCAGCGTAGCCTGGTAGATCTGGCCTCGCTCCGGTTCCAGGCGCCGCTGGTCTGCCCAAGTGGAGCGCTACCCGCCGCCGGACTTCCCTGGTTTATGTCTATCTTTGGACGGGACAGCATCATCACGAGCCTGCAGTCGCTTCCGTTCACCCCGCAACTGGCGCGAGTAACACTCCAAACTCTGGCGGCCTGGCAGGGAAACATGATCAATGACTTTCGTGAGGAGGAACCAGGGAAAATACTGCACGAGATTCGTTACGGAGAATTGGTGGCATTCCTGGAACGGCCGCAACTTCCATACTATGGATCCGCCGACTCCACTCCGCTGTTCCTAATCCTGCTCGACGAGTATGAGCGCTGGAGTGGAGACATAAAGCTGGTCAAGGATCTGAAGCTGGAGGCCCTCGCGGCACTTGCATGGATCGATCAATATGGTGACAAGAATGGCGACGGGTATGTCGACTACCAGCGATCAATGGAGACTGGACTGGAGAATCAGTGCTGGAAGGACTCGTGGAATTCGATACAGTTCGCCGACGGCCAGGATTCCAAGGTTCCCCGTGCCACCTGTGAGATTCAGGGGTATGTCTATGACGCCAAGCTGCGTTCTGCCCGCCTAGCGCGCGTGGTATGGAACGATCTCGCCCTCGCTGATCGGCTGGAGACACAGGCCGCCGAGCTCAAGAGCCGCTTTAACCGCGACTACTGGATTGCCGACCGTGAGTACTTCGCTCTGGCCCTGGACGGTGATGGGCGCCAGGTCGATTCGTTGACATCCAACATCGGTCATCTGCTGTGGAGCGGGATTGTGGACGACGAGAAGATACCCGCCTGCGTTCGCCGTCTGATGGGCGATCAGCTCTTCTCGGGCTGGGGTATTCGTACGATGGGAACCGCCGATGCCGGCTACAATCCGATTGGCTATCATCTTGGAACCGTCTGGCCCCATGATAACTCGATCATAGCGTGGGGAATGTGCCGCGCAGGATACCGGGTGGAGGCAGCAGAGGTGGCAATGGGAATTCTACAGGCAGCTACCTACTTTCTCGGCCGGTTGCCGGAAGCGTTTGCCGGCTTTCCCCGCGCCCGAACGCACTATCCGGTCGAATATCCGACCGCTTGTAGTCCTCAGGCCTGGGCTACCGGCGCGCCGCTGTTGCTCCTGCGCACGCTGCTCGGTCTAGAGCCCATCGGCAACCGGCTTCTGGTGGATCCGGCGGTGCCTAAATCCATCCAGCGGCTCGAGTTACTGGAAATTCCTGGGCGTTGGGGACATGTAGATGCTCTCGGACTCGGGCATCTGGAACTGCCGATGGATACATATGGCGGCCTCACTCCGACCGTGGCCACGTCCCCAACGCCAACCTCGTGACCAACGGCCGGATGAAACGTCTCTGTCAACAACTTCGCTCTGCGCCGAGCTAAAACGGTGTACCGCAGTAGGGGGCACGGTCGGTGGAGAAGAGCAGATCGGCGCGCGTGAGTGCACCAGGAGTTAGCTCCACCACTCTTCCAGCTCGGGCCAGGGCCGAGAAGCTGGCGTTGCCAAGATAGACGGCAGCGAGATCGGTCATGTCGAGCGCAAGGTCTGCTTCAGTCCGAGTGTCTGAGCGGCAGGTAGAGCCATCAGTTCCTGCCTCCAGCAGATACCGCCCGGAGCTCTGGGGACGGAAGGCATCGGTTACTTCGAAGATAATCCGGTCTTCGGTCCGGTAACTCCGGGCGCTGAGAGCCGCTGGAATGTCCAAGATTCGTACCCAGAGGTCGTCACCAAGTCGAGTACATCGCAGACGCCGTGGATCAGAGAGCAGCCAGCGTAAGGGCTCGTCCACCGGCCGCCTGGCCGTACGGATGGTCTCGACCAGATCCACCGAGAGGAGATAGCGCCACATCGCGGCATAGGCAACCGGAGTAACTGCCAGCAGCTCATTCACCGAGAGTATATTGCTGGCAATGCCGTGGTGCCAGCTGTTCATGATCCGGTAAAAGGCCGCCCCGTCGAGAGTTCCTGCCGCGGACACGTACGTGACATAAAACCGCGGGCCGAAGCCCTCATCGATCTCATATGGGTCGCGTAAGTAGCCCTGCCAGTACTGGGGACTTCGGCTGACGGCGCCCGGTTGCTCGGCGCGTACCCGTTCGTAAACGCCAGGCAAAATATCCAGGGCTTCCTCATGCTCAATCAGGTTTACTCTTCCCGTGGCGCCTATTGACTGCGCCCGCTCGGTGAAATCCGCGTGGCGACGGGCAATTTCGAATGATGCGGCAAAACTGGCCATGCCATACCCAAACCGGCCGTAGATAGAGCTCTCCGATGCGGTCAGGACCGCCAGAGCTTCGCCACGTGCTGCAATATCGTCCAACTGCCGGCGCATGAGTGAAGTGAGGAGGCCGCGCCGCCGGTGGGTAGGGAGAACGCCGACCCAGGTCACTCCACCCGCTGGAATCATGGTGCCACCGGGCAGGGTCAACTCCAGGGAGTACGCAGCCGCGGTAGCTACGATGCGGTTGCCGAGGTCGGAATCCCTGGCGACGAGACTTCGATCGAACTCCATCATGCCACGCTGATATTCCATAGATCGCTCGCTGGGACGCTCGCCAAACGAAGTACTTCCAGCGTACCAGAAGCTCCGGTATTCCTCTGGGGTGATGCACCGTATCTCGATAGCCACAAGACGCTCCATTCAGCTAGGCGACCCCGCCAAATTCGCTGGTCCGCACGCTTCACGACTGGGCGCGAGGCCGTCAGTACGAACCATCTTAATTCTAGCGCATAAATCGGTCCACTTGCCTCTTACGTTGTCCCAACCGAGAATAAATCAGCCATAGCGTACACCCCCGCGCTCATCGTATAGTTTTGTCGTATCTAGCCATACATAGGGTAGCGAGATACAGCCTCCCAGCGGACGGCGACTAGTCCGGTCCCTACTCAGTCTCTTTTCTAGGAGCATGCCAGATGCACTGTAAACAACGATGAACTCTTTCTATGCCATGGCGATGCCGGGACTGGAAACGGTAGCGTTTAGTGAGATCAAGACACGGATGCCCGACGCCGAACTGCTCAAATTCGCGCGTGGCATCGTGCATTTTCGCACCAGCGCACCAGCAGGAGATTTACTGAAGCTCCGCACCACCGAGGATGTGTTTGTCCTCTTGCGGCATATTTCGCATTTGGGACGAGCCAAAGACGCTTTACGCGTGTTGCATAGCGCGACACTGCAAGCTGAGATTGCCAATGCTCTGTCACTCTGGCGGGCAGTACGGCATGCGTCCGCACCCCACACATGGCGGGTCGTGAGCCAGAAACGCGGCGAGCACGAGTTTCGTCGAGTAGACGCTGGCGAAGCGGTTGCAGACGCACTTCGGCGGAGACTACCACACTCCCTTCACCAGGTAGAGGATAACGCCCAACTGGAATTCTGGCTCTGGATCAGCGGCAGCGAAGCCATCATTGGGCTTCGGCTCAGCGACGCGACCATGCGCCACCGCCCCTATCAGCAAGAACATCTACCGGCATCCTTGCGCCCGACGGTTGCGGCAGCAATGGCCTGGCTTTCGACGCCAACGGCGGGTGACCGCATACTTGATCCTCTGTGTGGTACAGCGACCCTGTTGATTGAAAGGGGACAACTCCTCGGGTATGAGCAGCTCATCGGCGGTGATATCCGTCCTGATGCTGTAGCGGTGGCTCGGCATAATGCGCTTGCTGCCGGAGTCGACATTGCACTACAGGTGTGGGATGCTCGCTCGCTGCCCCTTGATGCCGCAAGCGTCACTCGCATCATTACCAACCTCCCTTTTGGTAAGCAGATTGGCACTCCCGAGGCCAATGAGCAGCTGTATCCCGCCCTCGTGAACGAGATTGGACGGGTCCTTGCTCCCGCCGGTATCTTGGTCGCGCTCACTAGCGACGACCGCAGATTTCAGTCTGTTTTGCAGCAAGACGGCTGGCGTATCAGTAAGAAGGTTGTAGCGGTCGTTCTTGGACAACCCGCAACCATTTTCGTCGCGCAGAAGTAGGCGCCGCCGCGGTGGACGGCGTCATTCTTCTGGCCGGGCTGGTGTTGTGGCTCCTTCAAGACTCAAAGGCTCACGGAGGAGTTCTCCGGAAGTAGCTGAGCTTTTGCCGAATACGTGGAGGTGTCGGCACTATGGGTCACCGTGCCGGATGTGCTGTCGACTGAAGTGAAATTTAGCGAGATGTTTTCGCTGTCAACCGTCAACGTGGCGTAGCCGTGAAGCTTGTGCTCGCTCTTTTTGAGTGTTGCTCCAGTCGTATCGTCGGTAGTTCCGTCGCCTGCCTGCATGCCGTGTAGGTGAAAGTATCCACCATTGCCGATCACCAGAAACGGGGTTGGCCCGCTCTCGACCAATGTGCGCTCGATGCGCTGGTAATTGTGCACATGGCCCGCCAGCACCATGTTTGGTACACGGCGTGTGTCGTTGATCGCCTGTTGTAGCACATCCGCCATACGTGAGCTCCCGCTGTGATGATCGTCGAAGGAATAGATGGGGTGGTGCATACTGACGATCAAGGCCTTGTCCTTAGGTGCCGTTGACAGCTCATTGGTGAGCCACTGCTGCTGTATCGAATCTACTGACCCGTGTTCGGGGACATTGGTATACATGCCCACTATGGTCACAAACGGGCAATTAAGCGTGAAATAGACGTTGGGTTGAGAAAGGGTGATACGGGGAGCATCCTGGGATGCGGGGTCGACGTGCGGTGACGCGGTCATAAAATACGCAACCCAGCCGTCCAGTGAGGTCTGCGAGGCATCTACCGGGTCGCCGTCATGGTTTCCCGGAATCGAAAAGATCGGCGCACCGTAGTAGTCGTAGGGATCGTAGAACTGCTCATAGTATTTGTCGTGCTCGCCGTTATAGTAGACGACATCGCCCAGGTGATAGAAGAAAGCTGGACGGTCTTTGCTTGGTTTATTGAGATCCTCTTTCATGGCGGCGGCCACCGCTCGCTGAGGTGTCGCGAGCTGGACGCCGCCGGTGTCGCCCACAGTATGGAACACCAGCTGCTTGGAGGCGGTCTTGGCGATATCCGGCACTGCGGTGGCAAGCTCAAAATGATACGGAGGCTCTCCCAGTGGTGGGGGTAACGGCTGAAAACGTTGCGTGCGATGCGTCAGCGCTGAGAGCGGCTGCACGCCGGGATGGGCCTGTGACTTGAGTTTCGGTGGGCGTGAGCGACTGGACCCCTGTGATGCCATGATGGTACTCTCCCCAGTTTGGGTTACAGCGTAACGGACTAAGAGGTAGGTGCGCGAGCTGCGGTACCTCGCGATAAGCTATTCAACTAGCAGTGTGTCAAAGCCCACGAGCAGTATACCATGTAGCGCACATTGTCTTAACTCCATTCACCGAACCGGGGTCTTGCAGCTAGAAGTGTGCTAGACTGGGGAATCAAGGTACTAACCATCTTATGTAAGACAGCTTGCAGAGTTTGTTCTTGTAACGATGTGGAAGAGCATACGGGGGACTGATGCAGTGACAGAACATAGCCATACTGGCGCGGAGACTCTGTCGGCACCATCTGCGAGTTCGAGCGACTCTCTATTGAAGGAGTGGGCTGAGTGCCGAGCCACCATCGCACGCTGTGATAGCACTCTTGAAGACCTCAGAAAGTTCGGATTCTCCCTCGTGACCATCTTGCTCACCGCCAGTGCCTTCTTTGGAGTCTCAACTCCGTCGGACAATGCCCGTGTGGCTACTACGCTCGCGGTCATGGTGTTGATTGGCGCATTGTTTTCCATCGATACCTACTACGAAGCTCTCAAGAGTGGCGCCGCTGAACGTGCTCTAGACCTGGAGGCCAGAAGCGCGCCCCCTATACGGATCACCAAATACATCAGTACGTACGTCCAGAAGAGTAAGGTTTTCTATGTAGCACTTGGCTTCTACTTACTCCTTCTGGTGACGGCGTCAGGTCTGGGGCTATGGGCAGGTTTGTCTGGTAAAGCATACGGCGCGACAACCGTGGTAGCGGTCCTCAGTGTCGCCCTGATTATTTATATGGTGGCGTATTGGCAGTACATTCGGAGCCAGACGCGCTTCGACCGGGAAAAGAGCACCAGAAATTGGCCGCCGGATGATGCAGGGGCGGAAACAGTGTGATCCTGTTTTTCCGCCCCTGTCCATGTTTGTGATCGCATCAAGCCGCAGAACCAGGCCTTGTGGTAGTTAGCTGTGGCTCTGGAGAAGCTCCGGCGGAGCCTCTCGCCTCTCCTCTGGGCAAGCAAGTGCGAGAGCTGGCGCGGCACTTTCGCGAACTCCAATGCGGTGCCAGAGCGCGCGGAGCGGACGAGGTGCCCACCAGTTCCACTCCCCAAGCAGCCTCATCGTTGCCGGTACCAGCAAGGCGCGCACGAGTGTAGCGTCCATGAGGACCGCGATGGCCAGACCAACTCCAATCTCTTTAATGAAGACAATCTCCGAGGTGCTAAAGGCGGCCAGTACTACCGCAAACAGGAATGCCGCGCTGGTGATGAGCCAGCCGGTGCGTTGCAGTCCTGATGCCACCGCTGCTCGGTTATCATGAGTCGCGTCGAACTGCTCCTTTATGCGGCTCAGCAGGAATACCTCGTAGTCCATCGACAGGCCGAAAGCCAGCGCAAAGATGAGGATGGTCTGAGTGCCGTCGATGCTGCCACTCGATTGGAAGTTGAGCAGATTCTGCAAATGCCCGTCCTGGAAAATCCAGACCAGCGCACCAAAGGTGGCCGTAAGCGAGAGCGTATTCAACACGATGGCCTTGATCGGCATGACCACTGAGCCGGTCATCAAGAAGAGCAGAATAAAGACGGCCAGCACCATGACCAGGAGAGCGTAGGGGAGAGTCGCCCGCAGGTTGGCAAACAGATCCATCTGGTAGGGCGTCTCACCTCCAACTAGTGGCGCAATTCCGCCGGGCGCGCGGAGGGCACGAATCTGGCGTACGGTATTTTCGGTCGCGGCGGAGAAGTCCGCCGATCGCAGCTCGACCGTCACTCGGGTTGCATCTCCATGTGCCAGTTCTGCGGCAACTGCCGCAAGCTGGGGGTTGGCGGCGGGATTGGCATAGAGTTGCTGATACTGTGCTAGCGAGAGCGCGTTACTCGCCGTCACCAGGCTTTGCACCTGTACCACTCCTGGCATGGCCAGGATATCACGGACGTAGGTATCCAGGCTCGCCAGATTGCCGGCGGAGAGGGCATTGCCCGGCGTCCGAATAGCTATGACTAGTTCTGAAGCGCCGTGCTGCGGGAAGTCTTGCGTGAGCTTCTCGGTAACAACCCGAGATTCCTGCCCCGTCGGCAGTACGTGTACGTCCGGTGTCGAGAAGGAGGCATGCAGGAAAGGCAAGCCCAGCAGGATCAGTATTGCCAGCACTCCCAGTCCAACCGGTATCGGGAATCTCATGACGGTCTGGGAGAGACGATACCACACGCCCCGTGCCTCCCCGCTATTGGCAGTGTGTCTAGAGGGAAAGAAATGGCGGAAGAGGCCCTGTATCGAGAGCGCATTGACTCGACTGCCCAAAAGAGCCAGTACCGCGGGCAAGATCGTGAGTGCGGCCAGCAGGGCCACGAGCACTGCGCCAATCGCACCCAGGCCCATGCTGCGTAGGAATCCTTCGGGAAACAGCAAGAGACCGAGAAGGCTCACGCTGACTGTCAGGCCCGAGAAGAGAATGGTTCGCCCGGCAGTCGCAAGGGTGCGCTGTAGCGCGCCACGGACGTCGCCCTCGTCCGGACGTAACTCTTCACGGAAGCGTGTCACGATGAAGAGGGAATAGTCAATTGCCAGCCCCAGCCCAATCACCGTCACCACGTTGATAGCAAAGACCGAAATATCAGTCAGGCCCGTCAGGAGACGTATCACGGCAAAAGCGCCCAGTATGGCGATGACGCCAATCAGTAGTGGTAGACCAGCCGCTACCAGCCCGCCAAAGACGATGACGAGCAGTACTGCCACGATAGGGAACGTCAAGACTTCCGCGTGCTCGAGATCAGCGCTGACCTGATTATTGACGGCGACGTTTACGGCTACCGTCCCTCCAACGCTAACCTGCAGGGTAGGAGAATTCATCAGCGGAAGCAACGCCTTATAGTCTTTTTCCTTGGAAGTCTCATCCTTAGGAACGAGTTGCAGCGCGGCAAAGGTCTCGTGGCCGTCTCGGGAGATGAAGGCAGAGCTCTGGGTGGAATAGTATGAGATAACTGACGCAACCTCTGGCTGTGCCTGGAGTGTAGAGAGCAGCTGAGTCGCCGCGCTGGCGAAGGCGGGATCGGTAGCCTTGAGCGTGTTGCTTCGGAACAAGAGTACGATGTCGGTAGACGCACCACCCAGTTGTTGATCCAGCAATGTCTGGGCGTGTGTCGACTGGCTATTCGGATCCTGAAAGCCGCCGGCGGAGAGCAATCCAAAGACGCCGCTGCCAAAGATGGCCGCCGCTACCACCAATGCCATGCCGCCGAGAAGTACCGCCCAGCGGGCGCGATAGAGAATACTGCCGAATCGGGTAAGCATTTGCCGGTCCTCTCTGTTGAATGAACTTCATTCATCAATGGCTTCGAGAAATTGCGATGTTGGGTCGACCGTTCGATTCGTGTTGGTATGTGAATGAAGTTCATTCACGTACCGACGAAAATGCCTCTGCTGGAGGCCACTACGGGTTACACGCTCGCTTGATCAGGGCCGCTTGAGCCAGCCTCGGGCTGCAGTGGTGGGCCAAAGAAGAGCCGCTCGATAAATTCAATGAGTCGCTCGCGGTAGAGGTCCTCATGCTCGCCGTGCTCGATGCCAAAGCACTGTTTCATGACCGCCCCTACCAGCACGGTCAGCATCTGCGCATACGTGGTCGTCTCAAAGGGTTTGAGTAACCCGCGTGAGATGGCCTGGCGAAAGAAACCATCCAGGGCATTCGCAATTTGCTGATCAGCTTGGATGAGGTGAGTCATTTCCTCAGGAGATGGCACATTCACCTGGTAGAGCGACATGACGCCGGCATTTTCATGGCACTTACGAAACGATTCCGTAATGAGCAGACGTGGAACCTCTCGAATAGGGAGCGTCAACAGTTCTGGGGCCATCATTGCGGTCGCCAGAGCCACATTCACCGAGATAGATACCTCCAGTAGAATCTGGCGCTTATTCTGAAAATACAGGTAGACAGTCCCCACTCCGACGCCGGCAGCCCGCGCGATCTCAGCAATGGTAGTCTCTTCGTATCCCTGTTTCGCAAAGAGTGTACGCGCCGCCTCAATAATGGCTTCGCGCTTGTCACGGATGTCACCTGGCACTGGGTCTATCATGTTGCCTTCAATCTCGCTAGGGAGGAGTGAATGAACTTCATTCATAGGATACTAGAAAGTAGAAGCGCTGTCAAGTCGCGTCCAGCTCACTTGTCTACCCGGTAACCTTTGGCCGCCCATCCTCTTCCAATTGCCGAGCTTAGCGCTCCAGGTTCGCCCTGTGGTCATGAAAGAGGTCTCGCCGGCTCTGCGACCAATTTGTCGGGTGCTCGCTTTACCTGCTCTTGGTGACCACATGTTCCTGACGCCAGCATAACAGTATCGGTCAAACCTATGCCAACAGTGACCAGACGCTCTTCTGTACGTCCATCACGTGCCGTACATCGTACCTCGGGGTCCGCGCCGGGCCGTTGCCGCCACCAAAGTTGACTTCACCGTGTTCTTGGCAATTTCCCCAGCGGTTGGTTGGCGTCTAGAAAGCAGGAGGAATAGCCTATGACAGAGCCGTCGCAGTTCCTTAAGGTGCTTCCCTGAGTCTCCGCGCTTGACGTGGTGGCGGAGCCGCTATTGCGCCGCGGTACTGAACGCGACTCTGCGCGCGAGCAGGCGGCGAGCTGGCTACGCCGCCTGGGCATCAGCGAATGGCTCTGGGGCGCAGCGCCACTGACATTCAGCGGCGGTGAACAACAGCGTGTTAATCTCGCGCGGGCTTTTATCGGCCGACCGCGACTCTTGCTCCTGGATGAGCCCACAGCCAGTCTGGATGCGACCTCGAAGGGCATAGTCATTGAGAGCGTCGCCCAGGCCAAGGCCGAGGGCGTGACGATTATCGTCGTCTTCCACGACCGTGAGGCGATAGCCAACATTGCCGATGTAGGCTTCAGTCTCACCGGAAGCGAGGGGGATCCATGCAGACGTTGATCCGAGAGGCGACGCTGGTTCTACCGGATCGCCTCGTTGACGATGGCTGGGTACTGGTCGAGGATGCGCGAATTCTGGCGCTCGGCGCTGGGTGTCGACATATCAGAGTTTCCCACCACGCTTGAAACCGCGATCCGAGCCAAAGAAATAGGTCTCTCGGTATGCATGGGGGCACCCAATATCGTCCTCGGCCGATCTAGCGGCGGGCATGTGAGCGCGCTGGATGCAGCTCGGGCCGGGGTGCTTGACATTCTGTGCACCGACTACTATCCCGCCGCCATGCTGGCGGCCGTGTTCAAGCTGGTCAACCAGGGATACTATACTCTTCCACAGGCGGCAAACCTGGTTACCGCCAATCCCGCCCGCGCAGTCAACCTCGTGGGATACGGCGAATTGGCGGCAGGCAATGTCGCCGACATGATCCTGGTCCATCAGCGCGGGGTCCACGAGCAAACCGTCCGGATGGTAATGGTGGACGGCCAGGTGCGGGTGTGCCGTGGGAGCAAGCAATGATCTTGCGGGCAGTGAAAGCGCGGTCACATAGAGTTAGACTGACTCATCCTCCTTCGAGGCTTCGCGATTGTCGGTAGAGAAGGACTGGGTATAGAAACGTCGCACCGCCAACAGTATTCGGTCGCTGAGCTCAGGATCGTCTACCGCGCGGGCAAGTGCGATTGCGCCCGACATGCCGGCGGCAAGAACCAGCGCGGCGTCGTATTTCTCGTCTTTGGAGGAGCCGGGCATATACTCCGTCAGCTGGGCTACAAACTCGCCTGCGGCCACGGTGAAAGCCTGACGAATGGTGGCTGGCTCCCGAGCGATCTCGGCCGAGAGCGCCGGCAGTGCGCAGCCTTCTGCTGGGTTATCGCGATGTTGGCGGCTCACGTACCGGCGAATGATTTGGGCGACAGGCGCCGATGGATTCGCCGCCGCCGCCGCCGACACAAACTCTCGTCTAGAATCAGCTAGCCCTTCGGCGGTAGCCTCGGCGACCAGGGCGTCCTTATTTTGGAAGTGCGCATAAAAACCCCCATGGGTAAGGCCAGCCGCGCGCATGACATCAGCTATGGCTACAGTTTCGAGGCCACGCTCGCGAAACTCGCGGGCGGCCGTCTCGACAATTCGCGCGCGTGTACGCGCTTTGTGTAAAGCCTTACGTACCATCAATAATTATCTCTCCTTCACCGGCATGGATACGGTCTCGAATGGCATATCGAGCGTGTACTGGCCAAGAGACCAGGTAGCGCGCATGGTTGGATAGGCGCGCCGCAGTAATCGTAGCGCACGGCGGTTTTCTCCCAGTACTAGAGCGGTAAATCCAGTGATCGCCCGGCGGGTGGCTTCCATCTGTAACCGGGCCAAGACCGCTCTGCCCAATCCGCGCGATTGCCATGCGTCGGTAAGCAGTATGCCGATTTCCGCATAGGAGCTCGCGCCTACACGGTCAAACCTCGCAACCCCGACCAGAGAGCCGCCCGCTTCCACGACAAGGGCACAGGAGCTGCTTTCAGGCGCGCTGCCTAGTACTACCACGCGTTCCGCCCATTCGGCGGTCTTGGGGACGCCGCAGCAGAAGTAGAGGTAGCGCGTAGTGTCGCTTAGCGTATAGAACAGCTCACGCAGCCGCGGCGCATCGGAGCCGGCCTCACGCACACGTACGCGTGCGCCGTCGGCCAGCTGGATCTTGTTCACCGTCGGCCTGGAACGTGGTGTGGGTGCGGCAGGTGCTATTCGAATGAGCATAGTCTCTTCCATGTCTTGTATAAATATGACACACAACATATATATGATGTATAGCATATATATGTCTGCTCTGCCAGGACATTTGATTCTCGCTTCGCGAGCGATATGGCGTGGCCGATACGGTCCAGGCCACCAGTCCAGAGCCGTCAGTCCGCTGCCGTCTGGTGGTCGCCGGGCATGGGTCCCGGTGTCTGAGCCTGCGCCTCATCGGCCTGCGCTTCGGCTCTCGCCCACAGTCTGCGCATCGGTATGGGCGTCATTCTCGGGCGACGCCACCGCCAGCGGCAACAGAAACCAGAGCGTCGTGCCCTGCCCAGGCGCACTCTCGACACCCACCTGGCCCCCGTGCCCCTCGATTATCGCCTGGCTAATGTAGAGACCGATGCCGAAGCCAACCTGCGAGCCACTCTGCACATGCGCACCCGCCGTCTGGTAGTACCGCTCCCAGATGTGGGGCTGGATCGCCTGGGGAATGCCCACCCCGTCATCGTGGACCGAGACCCGCGCCACCCGGTCCCGGGTCTGCACCCGCACCTCCACCGCCTGGTCGGCACGCGAGAACTTGAGGGCGTTGCTCACATAGTTGGTGACGACCTGTTCGATGCGGCTGGCATCGGCAAGGACCGGGACGGGAGACGCGTCGGCGATCCAGCGAATGCAGCGCTCGGGGTGGAGCGCGAGTTGCTCCGCCACGGCCTGGCCCACCACGCTGACCAGATCACACGGCTCTGGCCGCAACGCGAACCGTCCTTGGCGCACCCGCGTCTCGTCGAGCACATCTTCCACCAGTCGCGCCATGCGCTTTAAGCTCCGGTCGCAGCGGTCGATCAGGGTGTGCAGCACGCCGGCCGCATCGGTGTACTCCTGGCCTGTCCTGACCAGATGCACCAGGGTATCGAGCCGCCGGGCCATGAGGTGGACGTTGCCGATGAGGCTGGTGAGCGGGGTTCGGAGCTCGTGAGCGACCGTGCTCAGGAATGCCTCCATGCGCTCGTTCGCCAGCCGCATCGCCCGTTCCTCGGCGCGGGCGGCGTCTCGATCGCGGCGCAGCTGCTCCTGCTCGAGATACATGACCGCCGGTCGCAGCGTGGCCAGCAGCAACAGGCCGATACCCACCAGTTCCGGAAGCATGAAACCTTCCTTGCTCGCCATGGTGAATGTCGAATGGACGATGATGAGCACGCTGGCGCCCACCCCGACGATGCTGGGCGAGATAAATGCGATGCCGGCCAGCATCTCATGCCAGGTAAGGTGTATGACGCGATCCCGTGGACGAGGCGGCAGCGCGGCTGGGATGAGGCGGACTAATGCTAGAGCGGCCAATGGGATAAGCAGATAGCATATGAACCGGAACAGGTCGGGTGCGCTTCCCGCACGGTAGGTGTACGGCGGGTGGAGCAGCTGCAAGGCGGCCCAGGTGTCCCCTATGAAGAGCGAGGCAAGAGCCAGGCTCAGCAGGGATCTCACCAGCCGTTCCCTGGTCGTGTGGTGGGGCCGGGCCATGTTGACGACGAGTGCATAGAAGAGCACGAGATCGCCAACCTGGTAGAACATACTGATATGCTTGCTCAGCGGCGGCTCACCCGTCTGGCGGGATATCGCCTGGAGTACAAAGTACCACGAGAGGGCAGTGATGGCGCTCATCCACAGCAGCCCATCGACTATAGCCCGCAAGCCAGGCAGCCAACCACCTCGCTCCGGAAGCAGAGAACAGGCGAGGAAGAAGAAGGGATACTGCAGAATGAAGAAGAGATCGGGCAGGCTTGGGAAAGGAACCCCATGTGGGTAGATGAATGCGTCGGCAATCGTCCAGGAGGTGCGGGCGACCGCGTAGGAGAGCAGGCCCAGTGTCCCCAGGCACATGGCACCCGCGCCCGGCTGACGGGTGCGGAGGAGACGCACGGCAACCCAGGCCACGACGAGCAGCTGCGGCCAGGCCAGCGCAGCGCGCAGCCAGTCCGTGGCCGGCTGGGTCCAGGGGGGCTGGAGCAGCGTGACGCTCAGCTGGTAGCGCGAACAGCAGGGCACACACCACGAACGCGCTCATCAGCAAGCGATCGCCGAGAATGCCCTGGAGCAGGGTGTGGCGCGGTGGGAGGGTCGTGCTTCACGGAGGTGTCGGTCACACCAGTACCCTGCCTTCCCTGCCAGCGGCAGCCCGCCGCTGCCTGACGTGCGCGTCGCGCAGCGTTCTCGGACGAGCGCTTCCCGCCAGCGAGACTCTCGTAGAGTACCGCGGTCCCCATGTCGGCTCCGCCTGGGAGCGTTGACCGCTCGGTACGTCCTGTCCCGCGCTGGGAGCCACTCGATTGCCTTGGGGTTACCGAGAATGCGTCTACCTGCCGCAGGTTATCCAGAGCGTTACTACAACATTGAAATTCCACGGCGTCACGATGGCATTCGACGCAACTTAATCACTTGCGGGTTCACGGCGGCACAGCTAACTAGCGGTAACAGACAGGCACCCGCGGTGTGCGTGTGATTGTCTGTCTGCCCCAATCTGTCAACCGGTTTCCCCCAGCGATACCCTTGGTTGCCCTTGCCTCCTCAGCGACCCGCTGTGGGTAGGCCGTTGCCAAATCGCGTGACCGATGGGCGCGTGGGCGCGACAAGTGCCGGCCTGGAGTGAACGTAGCACCAGGGTGTTACGCGGAACTTACGCGGTATGACAAATCTAGAACAATTGCCTCGTCTTTCTCCACCCCGGTTCTGCCTTTGCGAGTTATGTGAATCATAGGCTAGCTACCCGTTGGTGGGCAGCATAGACTGTTCCCGCCCCAGCGCATCCTCCGGCATCGACAGGTACACGGTGAATGTGTCGAGATCAATCTCCTTGATCGAACTGAGAGGAACGGAGAAGGCTCTCGGTTTGAAGATACCCTTCTCCACTACCAGCAGGCCGCGGGTGGTGTCGTAGTCGGAGATATCTCCCAATCGCTCGCCGTTGGAGTCGTAGACGACCATACCTACAGCAAGGCGGTCAGTCACACTGGGGAGCGCAACCGCATTGAGTTCGACCGGCGCGTCGTCGTAGCCGCTCTGCAACACCTGCACCTCGCGAGTCTCGGGGGCCATGCTACCGCCCGGGCCGGCTACCAGAAGTGTCTCCACAATGGTTTGGGTCTGGGGAGGCTGGGCATACTGCGTAGCGAGCGTCTCTTTACTTGCCGAGACGAAGATTTCGTCTGGACCGATGTTACGGATGAGCCGGAATGGGATGTAGATATCCGTTTCCTCGAAGAAGCTACTGCCCACCACCAGGTACCCGGCTCTGGTGCTGTACATCTTGACGTTGCCCACTTTCTCGCCGTTCTCGTCGAAGACGGGCACGCCATCCTCAAGGTGCTGATCAATGCGCTCGAGTAGAGTCTGCCGCAGGTCGGCCTGCTCACCGGAATCTTGATCCATTGGATTGGTCATGCGCCTGGACCTTTCTGATCTGGTGTCTGATCTAGTGCAGGAAACATCGGCTGAGTCGCTGTGCGCTGAAAAATTGCGAGGAGTATCTGGTACTCCTTCGTTCAATCGCTGTGCACAGCACGGCACACACTGTGCCACACGCTCTAGTCATACGAGTCATACGAGGCATGCGAGGCCTCGCCGGACAGTCGCACCGTCACTGGTGGGATGGCCAGGCTCTGGGCCAAGAGTTCATCTGGGTCGGCTGCCGCGTCGCTCCGAAGGTATATGAAAGGATATTGACCATGTCTTCACACGGCCAGACAAACCGATATGACTACACTACCAATCCGGCTCATTTTAGCCATTATGTCATCGCCGTCATCGACAAGCCCTATGAGGCAAAGCAAGCTGCCACGGCTCTCCATGCCGCTGGGTTCGCCAATGACGACATCGAACTTTCGCCCGAGGCCGACAAAGGCGCCGCTCTCCTCCAGGAGAGCAAAGGCATGAGTGACTCACTGGCGGAGCCGCCGACGGTTAGTGAGGAGCTTTTCAGTGAAGAGGGCCTTGCTCGAGAGCTGTATACAACCGAACGAGCATTGGGCCGCGTCGTGATTCGCGTCCACACTCCGACGAAAGCAAACGTGGAAACGGCACGCGAAGTGCTGGCTAAGTATCACGCGTACGACATAAGGCGGGTGAGCCCATGGACGCGTGAGACGCTCTCAGATGAGCCAGGTCCGGTGAGCTAGGAGCCATACGGGCACGAATTGGTGGAGGACTGAGAGCTCCTCGCAGCCGTACTACCAGGCCGCGCGTGTGAGGCTGTGAAATGTGAGCCATGTGTAAGGCAATGTAGCCATTCTGTAATGTGTCTGAGCCACAATGGAAAATGTTGAGGTCGCGCCCCACGAGTGGCATGACCGATGACGGCATGACCGATGACGGCATGGCCGATGACGGCATTGCTGCTGTCTCACGCATGCGCTTGGTGTGAATGTTCAACCAAGCAGCTTTGGAGTCTTTGACTCCTGAGAAAGGGGTGGCTCGTGGCACAGGCAAATCCAGGTCGCAGTGGCGGCGCTGCGCGCTTCTCGATGCGTGTTATCGCTATGATCGTAGGGCTCATTGGGGCAGCTTTGGCGCTTGCCATTGTCCTCCTCTACAGCGTCTTCCACGTGTTAGCCGAGGTGTCTGGCATGGCGCACGACACCGTGCACTTATTCTGGGGCTTATTTCTCGTCCTGCTGGCCGCAGTCGGGGCGTTCCTCGCGACACCGCTTCCCATCGCCTCGGCGATCATGCTGTTCGTGGCAGGCGTTGGGCTGTTCTTCGTTGTCGGCTGGTGGGCTGTGATTGCCGCCCCCTTCTTGCTGGTCGCAGCCGCCATGACCTTCAGCAACAAGCGGATAGAGGTGCCCGGCGCAGAGTAACTGTGGTCAGTATGGGATGACCCAGCCTCAGATCGTCATCATATTGAGCTGTGCGAACTCCTCATCGGTGACGTCCCAGCCGAAGGCGGCCGCGTTGGCTGCCGCCTGTGCCGCCGTCTTGGCTCCAGGGATGGGGAGCGCACCGCGCCGCATCAGCCAGTTGAGGGCCACCTGGCTGGGCGTCTTGCCGTCGTGGGCGGAGCCGATCGTCTCCAGGCGCTGAATCAGCGGCAGCGAGGCGTGCAACGCGGATGACCGATAGGCGCCGCGCACTCCTCGGGACCCTCCTGGTGGCGGCGCGCCATGGTGATACTTGCCGGTGAGGATGCCCTGTTCGAGCGGGCTATAGGCAATCAGGCGCACGTCCAGGTCCTGGCAGGCCTTCAGCACGCCATTGCGCTCGGGCGCACGGTGCAGCAGGCTGTAGTGCACCTGATTGGATGCCAGCGGGATGCCGCGGCGCGCGAGCACGGCGTGGGCCTGGCGCATCTGACGGACCGAGTAGTTGCTGACGCCGACAATCCGTACCTTTCCGGCTTCCACCTGGTCGGCCAGCGCGTTCATGAGCATCTCGATGCGCATGAGGGTATATGGCCAGTGGATCTGGTAGAGGTCCACCCGTGACATGCCCAGGCGCTTGAGGCTGGCGTCGAGGGCCTGGGCCACTTGACGGGCCGTCCAGCGAGTGGGGAGCGGGGCAAACTTGGTGGCGACGACCACAGAACCCTGATCACGCCCAACGAGCGCGCCCAGGATACTCTCCGATTTGCCGCGTCCGTAGATCTCGGCGGTGTCGAAGAAGTCGATGCCTGACTTGCGGCTGACGCGATAGGCCTCTTCGACGTCGGACAGCGCGTACTCGCCGCCGAACTGCCAGTAGCGGTCGCCCCACTGCCAGGTACCTATACCAAGGGGCGCCACACGCAGGTCGGTTCTGCCGATAGCAATAGTTGATGGCGTCTGCTGCACCACTGGTCCTCCTCCTGCCCTGTCTCTCGCGCGCTCTGCCGCCGCCCCAGGTGAAGATCGGCCCCTGGACACTCTTCAGATCAAATATTGTAGCTCGTGCGCGTCCAAGCGTGCCCGCTCGAACACCACGATGCCTCGCTCAGAGGTGTTATTCCTATGAGCGAGGCGAGGGAGTATTTGGCGGCAAGAGGCGTCGCACGGCATCTATCGCTATCTGGTGCATCAACGCCGGAGGGAGCGCAGGATTGAGCAAGGTCGTCTGAATGGCGAGTCCATCGATGAGCGCGGCCACCTGCGTCGCGGTTGTGTCTGGATCAACCGGGGCAAATTCTCCGGAGGTGATACCCTCGGCAATGATACGCGACAGGAAACGCGTCCAACGGCGATGTTGGCGCTCGCTCACCATACGCAAGTGTTCATTGCGGGTCACTTCTCCCCAGAAGGTCAACCACAGACGCCATTCGTCACGCACATCATCGGTGTCAGGCACGCTTGCCGCTACCAACCGTTCCAAACGATCCCAGGCGCTTTGCGCTCCAGCAAGTGCGGCACGAAAGGCAATCCCGGTATCTTGCACTTTGCCGAGAAGTGCTGCTTCAAGCATGCTGTCTTTATCACCAAAATAGTGCACGATCGTTCCGGTGCTCACCCCCGCCGTTTTGGCGACATCTCGCACGGTGACCCGCTCATAGCCGAGCGCAACAACGCACTTGCGAGCAGCCTCTAATACCTGCACTCGGCGTTTGGCCTCGTGGATTCCGGCACGCGGTGGCATGGCCCAACCCTCCACTCTGATCTTCCCTCCTTATGGTATCATGGGAAGGTCGTGGAAAATAAAACGAACATTCGATTTAAAAACATTGCCGCCACACAGGAGCAAACGATGATCCGTACAACCACCTTGGGATACCCACGCATCGGCCGCAACCGTGAACTGAAACGCGCCAGTGAGGCGTATTGGCAGGGTACGGTAGGGAATGATGAGCTGTACGCTGTTGGCTCATCGCTACGACGCGCGCACTGGCAAGTACAACGTGAGGCAGGTATCGACCTCATTCCCGTCAACGATTTCTCTTATTATGATCAGGTGCTCGACGCGATTTCGCTGATAGGAGCCGTCCCCGCTCGTTATCACTGGGCGGGCGAACAGGTCGATCTCGCAACCTATTTCGCGATGGCTCGTGGCGCGCAACGCGATGGTCTGGATGCCACGGCGATGGAGATGACGAAATGGTTCGACACCAATTATCACTACATCGTCCCCGAATGGCACCACCGGCAGCACTTCCGTCTCGCCTCGACCAAGCCATTTGATGAACTCGCTGAAGCAGAGATGCAGGGCATCACAGCAAAACCAGTCCTGATCGGACCACTAAGCCTGGTGCTCCTCGGGAAGGCTCAGGATGATCAGGTGGACTTGCTCAATGAAACACTCGCGGGTGTCGTCGCGATCTATGCCCAGATCATTACCGGCCTCGCTCGGGCCGGAGCGCGCTGGATTCAATTCGACGAACCCTGCCTCGTCCAAGACCGCACGTCTGTGGAGCTGGAGGCTTTGCGCGCCGCCTACGAAACGCTCGCCGCCCACAAAGGTGAGGCCAGGTTCGTGATCTCGACTTCTTTTGGCAGTGTAGGTGAGAGCTATCCGACATTGACCTCATTGCCCATCGATGGCATTGGGTTGGACTTTGTGCGAGGCCCGGAAAACGTCGATCTCCTGCGACACCACGGGTTGCCAGCTGACAAAGTGCTGGTCGCGGGCGTGGTGGATGGGCGCAACATCTGGCGCACCGATCTCGGCGCCACGCTGGACCGGCTAGATGATCTTACTGCCATCGTTCCTGCTGAGCGACTCATCATTGCGCCTTCCTGTTCCTTGCTCCACGTGCCCTATGATGCGCGGCGCGAGACTGAGATCGATCCGGAGGTGCGCACATGGTTGGCGTTTGCTGAGCAGAAGTTGGAAGAAGTCGTCATTCTGGGTCGCGGAATGTACGAAGGCCGAGATGCTGTCGCCACCGAGGTGGCAGCGAACGGGGCAGTCGTGCACGAGCGCGCGACCTCTATGCATACCCATAATCCCGCGGTAAAAGCGCGGCTCGCCACTGAGGAACACGTACAACGTCTGCCCTACGCCGAGCGCCGCCTACTGCAAGCGGAGCGTTTGAGCTTGCCGCTGTTACCCACGACGACCATTGGCTCCTTCCCCCAAACGGCGGAAGTGCGTCATATGCGTCGCCAATTCGAGACCCACGAAATCTCCCAACAGGAGTACGATCGCTACCTCGAGCAGGCAACGGCTGAGACTATCGCCAAGCAGGAGGCATTAGGTCTCGATATGTTGGTGCATGGAGAATTCGAGCGCAACGACATGGCCCAGTACTTCGGGGAGCAGCTCTCGGGCTTTGCCTTCACGCGTCACGCCTGGGTCCAGAGCTTCGGCTCACGCTATGTGCGCCCGCCGATTATCTTTGGGGATGTCACTCGTCCGGCATCCATGACAGTGCGTTGGAGCACCTATGCCCAATCGCTGACAGATAAACCCGTCAAAGGGATGCTCACGGGACCGGTGACGATCCTCAACTGGTCCTTCGTCCGTGATGACCAACCGCGCTCGGTGACCTGCCGGCAAATCGCCCTGGCACTCAAAGATGAGGTCGCCGACCTGGAAAACGCGGGGTTGCGGGCGATTCAGATCGATGAACCCGCCCTGCGCGAAGGGCTGCCGCTACGCCATGGTCTGTGGGACGACTATCTCGCCTGGGCGGTAGCCTGTTTCCAGATCGCCGCTTCTGGGGCAGGTCCGGCCACCCAAATTCACACCCACATGTGCTACAGCGCCTTCAATGACATCATCGACGCCATCGCGGCACTGGATGCCGATGTCCTCTCGATCGAGAATTCGCGCTCCGGAGGAGAATTGCTCGACGTATTTCGGAGCACAGGCTATCTGCAAGGGATTGGCCCTGGAGTGTATGACATTCACTCGCCACGCATCCCCAGCATCGAGGAAATCGTGGATATGCTGCAAGCCACCTTGGCGGTCCTGCCTCCCCGAAATGTCTGGGTCAACCCAGATTGTGGCCTCAAGACCCGCACCTGGGAGGAGGTGACTCCAGCCCTCACCCATCTGGTGATCGCCGCCCAACAAATCAGGAGCATGCTATCGTCCGCGGAGAAGTAGGAGGCACATAGGACCGATCCAAGCCATACGAAGAACTGGTGAGGGCATTCGATGACACCGCTGCCCTCCCAGGTGTGCGCCAAGACGCAGTCAGGAGTTGCCTGCCGGAGCGGGCAGGAACGTGCCCTGCCAGAGGGCAACCAGTGAACGGAGCAGAATAGCACCGATGAATATGGTAATAGCTGCCAGCACCACATACCCCAGCAGCGTGGCCCCGGCAAAATGCTCAAGGCGAATCCAGCGCAGCGCGTACGAAGCCGTCGCCGCATACGAGAAGGTAAAGGCCCACAGGCCCGCAGAGAATGCGAGCTTGAGGTAGAGCGTCAGCAGACGCACCTGCACGAGGGTCATGAGCACGGTGTACCCAGCAAGGATGTATGCCACCGGATCAATCCGTCCCCCGGTGAGGACGAAGTAGGCATTCCCCGCTATCACCGACGGTACGATGACGATCGCCAGCGTCGGAACGAGTCTCGCCGGAAAACCTGGGCGCAAGTACAGCCGGTTGAGGATGATCGGACCGAGCATCAGCCAGGCGATGATTCCCAGACCGAAACTCATCCAGCCGAGTCCGGTCAGGCCAAAGCTGGCGGCGCTATCAGCGCCCAGAATTCCACCGGCTACGGTGGGCAGGAAATAGCCGGGGCCAAATGTGTCGGCATCCCGAGTGTGGATGATCCACTGGCCCATGTACCACCCGCCCAGGAGCACGGTTGTGACGAAGAACACCAGGAACAGTACTCGTGCAGCATCCAAGGCGTACGGCTCGAGGCCGACAGCGAGCAACATACCGATAATCGGGACGAGCGAGAACATCGGGCCGACGGCAGAATCTGTCAGCTCAGCTAGGACCGTCTGCGGCGCGAGCAGAAGCTTGATTGCCAGTACGGCGAGAAGTGCCAGGAACACGACCGCAGCCACCAGGAAAAGCACGTTCCCGATTTCGGCAGATAGTCCATAGAGGGTGCTTGCGAGATGCCAGACTCTGGCCAACCCGACCAGTCCAAACGGAATAGAGTAGAAGGTTGGCGGGATCGACAGCAGCGTATGCAGCATGCTATCGGTTCCGGGTCTCGCTCTCTGCTCGTCGAATCGGGCGTGAAGGGCCATGATTTCTTCCCTCTGCTCCTGCCTCACTGTCCACGTACTTTTTAGACTTCCTCCAGATCCCAGATCTCAGATCTCAGATCCAAGACCCCTCCCAATGCACCTGCAACCCTTGTTCCACTACCTCGTGCACTCTGGGTGTTTCGTCGGTTCACGTTACTTCACGATGTGAGGCTTGTCCTTACGCTGGCGTAGCATCCTTGGTTACTTTGCTTCCTTTCTCTCAGTGCCGCGTACGGCGGCAGTAAAGACGCCCAACATTGCCAGGCCAGCGCAGGCTAGGAGCGCGGCATGATAACTGCTAACGAAGGTCGCTTGCAGTGCGCTCACGCTGGCAGCGGAGAGAATGTGCTGCTGAGATTCAAGGATGGCGCCTGCCGCTGCGCCGCCCAGGCTGGCAAAGATCGCCCCTGCCAACGCCACGCTCAGACTCTGGCCAATGACGCGCCCGGTGGACAGGAGGCTCGATGCCACGCCTTGCGCGCTAGGGGGCGCGGACCCCATGAGTGCCCGAGTATTCGGTGCCTGAAAGAGGCCCTGGCCCAGCCCGGTAAGCATCAGCCGCCAGATGATGCCCCAGAGAGAACTGTGCGCATCCAGCTGGCTCAGGAAGACGAGTCCAGCACAGGCAATGGCGAGTCCGATGGGTGAGAGCCAACGGGAGCCAATATGATCTGAGAGCGAACCGCTGATCGGAGCAACCACGGCCAGGGTCAATGGGAGCGGTGTCAAGAGCAGCCCCGACTCTATGGTGCTGAACCCTCGGAGCTCTTCGAAGTAGAAGGGCAGGAGAAACCCGACGGCAAAGAGGGCCAGCATTGCCAGCATAAAGCTGATGTTGGCCGATGTGAAGACGCGATTCTTGAACAGGGTGAGGTCCAGGATGGGATCCTTGACGCGCCGTTCAACCAGGACGGCGGCCACCAGCGCCGCCGCCCCGAACAGCACGGAGCCAAGCAGACGTGGTGAGGTCCAGCCCCATTCCTGGCCGAAAGAGAGTCCCAGGATCAGCGATGCCAAACCAAGTGCCAGCAGGACGGCCCCTGCGGGATCAAACCGTCCTTGCCCAAGGTGCAGCGGCTCGGTGAGGACGAAGCTCCCGGCAACTGCGACGACGAGACCGATAGGGACATTGAGATAGAAGATCCAGTGCCAGGTGAGGTACTCGGTAATGATGCCGCCCAGAGTCGGGCCAAGACTGATTCCCAGAGCCACGACGATCGCGTTGTACCCGAGCACGCGTCCGCGCTCATGGGCAGAGAAGGCATGAGTGAGCATGGCTATGTTGACGGAGAAGAGCAGCGAGCCTCCCAGCCCCTGAAATACACGCGCGGCGATGAGAATGCGCAGGGAAGGGGCGGCGCCGCACAGAGCAGAGCCAAGGGTAAAGATGGCAATTCCCACCACAAAGATCGGCTTGCGCCCGATCGTGTCCGCCAGACGCCCGGCGGTGAGCAGCGTTGCCGCAATCACCACCAGATAGCCAATAATCACCCATTCAACCTCGCCACTGAGTGGGACGCCAAAGGCGCGCGCAATCGAGGGTAGGCTGATATTGACGATGGAACTGTCGAGCGTCGTCATGAAGGCGCCCGTTCCGGCAAGCGCGAAGATCGCCCATTTATTGGCGCGCTCCTCGAAGGGAGAGAGTGGAGCAGGCGAGGGAGGCTGCGCAATGACATGTGCACTCAGGGTAGCGCAGATCACGCCCCCTGCTATCTGCTTTGTTGGCATTTGCGCATATGCTGCCAACTCTGGCGGTTCCGTCTCTTGCTGCCCCATAGATAGCCTCGCTCGTTCCGAGGTTCGTGGAGGCCTCGTCTCCCTGTTTATTCATCTTCCCAGGCGGCCCCCGCTTGACCGTCGTCTTGAGCTATCTTCTCACGCAGCAGCACGTTCTATGTGACGTGATCTCATCGGAAAGCTTGCGAATCAGCTTGACTGCGTACCGTGCATTCTAGTTCGGTTGCCACATTTCTCCTATTTGCCAACGACAGTAAATGAGAGATGGTTCTCCCGGCTACTACAGCGCTACGCCGGTTGATTCGTGTGGCGAGCGCTGATACCTCTTAATGTAGCGCCATACCTGCATTGTCCAAGGATAGGCCAAGGATAGGCCAAGGATGGGCCAAGGATGCCGCCACGCTTGCTGAAACGTCGCAAAGACGTTGGAAGGACGTGTCCGAATCCGCACGCGGAGAGGGACGGCTTCGGGAGGCCATCTGGTGTCCAGTTATGGCTGGATGGTCTCTTCCCGGAGCTGAGCACACATGGGCAGGGCAGACGGCCCCCAGCACGTCTGTTGTGGGTGGATATCACTTCACGACGACGGGCTTGTCTTTGCGCGCCGCGAGGGCCGCCATCGCCTTCTGGTCCACATTGAGGTGGGCCTGCACCAGCTCCGGTGGCGTCAGCGCCAGCCACTGGGCGAGCGAGACGTCGGCGAAGCGATTGCTGCGGAACATCTCCAAGAAGGTCAGCGTCTCGTTGCCGGTATTCTCGACGTAATGCCCCATGGCGAAGGGCACATAGCCCACATCCCCCGCCTGATAATCGAAGGTACGCGCCTTGCCGCTGGAGGCGAAGACGGTCATCCGCCCGCGCCCGCCGATGTAGTATTGCCACTCGTCGGCGTTGGGGTGCCAATGGAGCTCGCGCATCCCCCCCGGCTCGATCTCAACCAGTGCCGCCGCGATGGTGGTGGCTATGGGGAAGTTGGACGAGTCGGTGATGCGCACCTGGCCTCCGGCGACCTTCATCGGCTTCTGGGCCAGCATGTGATGGCTGATCGACTGCGGCACGGTGCCGGCCGGGGATTTGACCGCGTCTTTGGCAAGGGGCGGGGGCACCGTGCCGGCAAACATGTAGCGCTGGTGGTCAGGGTCGGTCGGTAGGTTATCGAAGGCCGAGGCGGGTAAGCCGAAGTTCTTGGCCAGCACCGAGCGCGGGGTGTGCTTGAACCAGTCGGTCAAGAGGAAGGTCTCATTCTCGGAGAAGTGGCCGTCGTCGAAGACGAGCAAGAACTCGCAACCCTCCTCCAGTCCCTGGATGGAGTGAGGGAGCCCAGCAGGGAAGTTCCACAGGTCGCCCACACCCACGTCGTCGATGAAGTTGCGCCCGTCCTGGTCGATGAGAGAGATGCGGCAGCGGCCAGCGAGCATGTAGGCCCACTCGGCCTCCTTGTGCCAGTGGAGCTCGCGGATGCCGCCCGGCTTGAGGCGCATGTTGACCCCAGCCAGCTCGGTGGCGATGGGCAGCTCACGATCGGTCACCTCGCGTGACCAGCCACCGGTGAGGATGCGATTGCGGGCGGTGGCGAAGGAGAACTTGAGGTTGGGGATGGTGCCGGCATCGGTCTGCGGGGATGTCAGCAGGTCGGGATTCTCCTGCTCCAAGGGGACGTTGTGCGGCCCGAGGATGGTTGCACCCAGGTTGCCCAAGATCGGCTCTGGCAACCCGTTGCTGGCGCCGGGGCGCTGTCGTGTTTCGGTCATGAATGTCACTCCTCTTTTACTCGTAATCAGACGCTAACGATTGGGAGCAGCAGCTGCTTCCCAGAGCAAACTAGACTGGTGTTGCTACTTTCCTGCGTCATATCCGGTGTGTCTTTCATCGGACTGACGACCAGTTCTGCGAAGGTGAGCAGGCCTCCGGTCGAGCCTCCCCCATCTGCGCACGATGACCTTCCCGCAAAGCTGGGGCCACACATAATTCTCTCCTTTACCTTCGCGCTTTCGCTAGGAGGACGAGGCTGGAAGATCTCTAGCGGCCTGGCGGGATGGAGACAGTACGGCGAAGATCGCGATGGTCACGACGATCACTGGGACAACGGGCGTAAGCACATACGTCGAGGTAAGGGCAACAATGAATGCGCTTACCACGTAGACCAGACACAGCAGCACCAGGAAGAGACCACTCCATCTCCACGCCTGGCCCTCCACTACTACAGCGCTGAGATCCTGACCCAGCGCGATGAGCGTTGCCGTGAGGGCATCGGCGACGACCCCAGGAATGCTGAACGCAAAGACCAGCGCTGCCTGGATGCCCATTCCCAGGGCTCCCAAGCCCAAGAGCAGGATCTGCACTCCCTCGTGCTGACTGAGATTGCTGGTCACAAGCCAGATGACGCCATAGACAAGGAGGATGAGCCATTCCATCAGTAGATAGCGGACAAATGTGTAATGCCAGCCCATCTCGGTTTGCTGGTGTGGCGCTCGACCAAGGCAAAAGGAGCCGAAGCCGGCGCCCACGAGGAATACCAGCACCGCTATGAGGGCCCGCAGCAGGAGTCCACTATTTCCTATCGCTGCACCCAGTCCGATGAACAGGACGTTGCCCGTCATAAACGAGGAGAAAACGCGACCCAGAAACAGGTAGGAGAGCATGTCCATCCAGGCCGCCGCGAGCGTCAGAAGCAGTAGTACGAGACTGACGCGTCCGCGTTCGCTGGGCTCACGCGGTAGAGCGAGAAGCGTGATGCCATTTTCTTGTGTTGCTGTCGACACCGCTCCTGTATGGGGAAGCAGCAACAACTTCATCTGCTTCCACAGAGTCATGTCTTTCTCTCCTTATCAGAAAACCCGGCTGACGTCTCGCTTCTGCAGATTCGGTTCCAACCGGTTTTGGCGAACCACTTAGACCCTGGGACAGCCGAATGGAACGGGGACCGAGCGAGGTCAGCGCGGGCGGATGACATCGAGGCCGGTGCGTTGGTCTTTCTCTCTGACGAGCTCAGTGTCGAGCACTGTCAGGATCAGCTCGAGCGTCGGCTCGACGATGCCGCGAGCGAGGTGTCCGCCGAGCGTCTGGAAGTCCGACGTGCCGAGCACGATGTGGGAGTGGATGAGAGGCTGGCCGTCGCGCAGCGAGACGTCGCCGAGAAGGCTGAGCACCTCCACCTGCTGGTCGAAGTCGCGAGCCTGATACCGCATGATCGCAGTATCGAAATACCGTAGCTGGAACTGCTTGAAGGCTCCGATGGCCTGGAAGCGGCCAGCCGCGACATGTTGCTTGGCAAGGTAGCCAGTGAACGTTTGCAGGACCTCGTCGCCGGGGTCAAAGATCAGGACATGCTCATTGCCGCTTCGTTGGACACGCATGGGATTCCTCCTCCATTGTGTGGCAAGGTTTCGGCCTGACCGAAAGGGAGGTACATTTTTTGCAGCGAAAATGCGGTCAGCTGCGTCTCTTTGAGCAGCAGACTCCAGCGGCGCCGAATCACCGCGCCCGCATCGACAGCGTAGCCGACGTGGCTTACCAGAAGGCACGACCAGGTGACACGTTTCTTACAGGTTCCGTGCGTGTCTCCCGTGCTAGTTGAGGTCCTAGCCTGGGCTAGTGGGCGGCAGCGCCGGCGGGGCCAGACAGCGAACCGGACAGGGGGAGGGTGAACCAGAAGGTGGATCCCGCGCCGACCGTGCTCGTGACCCCGACCCGCCCGCCGTGGGCTGAGATGATGGCCTTGCAGATGTAGAGCCCGAGTCCGAGACTGCCGCCCCGTATGCCGCCCGGCATCTCGCCTGCCGTGGCGTCCGGTGCCCGGTGCAGGATCTCCCACACCCGGGCCTGCTCCTCCTTGGGGATGCCTGGTCCGGCGTCACGCACCGCTACCCGCGCCCGGCCCCTGCTCACCTCCACGGAAACGTCCACTGGGTGATCCGGCGGGGAGTATTTGAGCGCGTTGGTGAGGTAGTTGGTGACCACCTGCCCCAGGCGGTCGGTGTCGGCCTCGACCGGGATCGGCGCGCCGCGCGGGTGGGTGTGCATTCGGATGACCCGACCCGGAGCCGCCACGCGCACAGCCGCGACCTGCTCGCGCACCAGCGCGGCGAGGTCGCAGCGGTACCCGGTGCAGCTCCAGCCGGTCGGCTCGGATCGCCGCCGTGTCGAAGAGGACCGTGAGCAGCCGGGTTAACCGCTTCGCACTCTGGGCTGCGTCATCCAAACGGTCAACCACGTCCTCCATCTTTGAGGAGAAATGAGGGTGCGTCTCCCGCACCGCCGAGGCCAGCCGTTGGGACTGGCGCTGTGCGAGGCCGAGGTAGCCGACGACGGCGGTGAGGGGCGAGCGCAGGTCGTGGGCGGCGACGGCCAGGAAGGCCTCCATGCGGCGGCCGGCCTCGCGGGCGGCCAGTTCGGAGGCAGTGGCCGCCTCTCGCTCGCGCTCCAGACGGTTGCGCCACGTCACATCGCGGAGTACCAGGACGGCTCCCGCCACATGCCCGTCGCCGTCTCGCACCGGCGCCGCGCTGGCATTCAGCTCCAGCTCACGGCCGTCGAACGCTCGGGCACGGCTGTCCGTGCTGAGCCCCGTGACCACCTCCCCACGCAGCGCCCGGCCGATGGGAAGATCCTCGAACGGGAGCGGTGCACCCGAGGCGCGGCGCATATCAAGGAGGCGGGCTCGCTCGCCCGGCGGCAAGGATTCGTATCCCGCTGGCGCACGCTCCACAGCGTACAGGTCACGGTATGCCCGGTTCATCTGAGTAAGATGGCCTTCCGCGTTGTACATGACGACCCCGTCGGCCATAGTATCTAGGATAGTGCGCAGCTCTTCGGCACGCTTGGTCGCCTGCGCTTCACTGGCCTGTGCTCGAGCCAGCGCCTCTTCCGCCTGCCGGCGCGCGTCATGCTCAGCGGCGTAGAGGCGTGCCCGAGCGATCGCTAGAGCGATGCGGTCGGCGGCACGCTGCAGCAGTTCTTCATCCGCCTCGGTGAAGTGGCGCGGCGCCGCGCTGCCCACGTTGAGCACCCCGATCAGTCGGCTCACCATGTTGCCCTCGACTACGTCCTCCACGAGCAACGGTACGCCGGCCATCGAGCGCAGCCGCTCCCGCACATGGGGTGGCATACCCTCGAGGTCGAACGCGGACGTGTCGTCCACGATAAGCGGCTCACGGCTGGCCGCGATGCGGCCGGCGAGCCCCTGCCCGAGTACGATCCGCGCCCGGCCGACTGTCTCTTCCAACAGTCCCCGCGCCGCACATGCTTTCAGCGTCCAGCCATCATCGTCCAGTAGGAATATGGCGACGTTGTCCACGCCCATCACGGCGCTCACACGGCCGAGGAGCTCGCGCAGCAGGTCACCTATCGCAAAGTGGGAGAGGGCGGTATCTGTCAGGGCTTGCATCGCACTCAGCTGCGCATTTGTCGCTTCTGCCCACGAGCGTGTCGCTGCGGCTGTGCCTCGCCTCTACAGCCTGTGCCCGGGCCTCTGCGGCTTGCTCCTGCGCCTCTACAGCCTGTGCCTGCGCTGCCTTGAGAGCGTCGCTAAGGTCACTCGCTTGTGTCTGCGGACGCGTGGTCAACGACGTTCCGCGGGTGGTACTCTTCGGATTCATCGATTGCTCTTATTCGTTGGAATGTTGTTGTTCCCTGCAGTTCTGCCTCTGGCTCATCCGTGCTCATTCGTCTACCGCAAGGTGATCGGTTGAGGAGCGCGTCGTAGGGCATGCCTGTCCGAACAGTGCAGGCGTCAATGGCATAGCTGGTGCCCAGGTAACAACAGCATGATCATATCGCGAAGAAGTTAACGAGTTATTGCAGTACTCTTACACTCATCCCCTGGTATAGCGGCGCGGTGTTTGGGGGCACACCCTACTCCGGGGTGCAACTCATAGTACCTAATAAGCATATATTGCAGCCAGTAGTGCGCGAGATGCTTGCAATCGACCACCCTGCGTCCCTGTTCGCGAAAGGAATCTGTGGCCATGTGCAGCAGGAAATACTACAGTATAGACTCTGTGAGAGGATATATAGATATTCGCACCATGACAGTCGCATCAGCCAGGCGAGGCCTTGACAATCCGCTTGCCTATCCGACATATGATATATGACTCATGTGACATATCACAGAGAAGGTGTTCAGGCTTGGCGGACCCAGAGAAGTACCTGGAGGAAGGAGAGGAAACACCGCAATACAGCAGTCGGGCTTGAGGCTAGCATGCGCTTTTCGCCTATCCCTTTTTCCGCTCATCGTTGAGTGGTGTTTGTATCTGTTCCGTCGTGTTCTGACGGATGGATGCCTCCGGATAGACCCAAAGAGGGGGCTGTTATGTCAAAGGTTTTGCGCTTTCTCGTCGCTTTGACCCTTGCCCTGGCCCTGGTTTGCCTGATCGCGTTTACTCTGACGATTGTCCAACCTGTTCACGCCAGCAGCAGTGGCACGTTCACCCAGTACACCTACAACGGTTCTGCTGGCAGTCGTCCCTATTATGTGTACACGCCTGCGAACTATCAGGTTGGTACAGCGGTTCCTCTGATAGTCATGCTGCATGGTTGCACGCAGACACCCACTGATTTCGCGGCAGGCACTCAGATGAATGCCCTGGCCGATCAGAAACAGTTTATCGTCGTCTATCCGCAACAGACCAGTACCTATAACTCGGAGTCTTGTTGGAACTGGTTCCAGACCGCCGATCAGGCGAGAGGCAGCGGAGAACCGGCGATTATCGCGGGCATCGTGCAGACCGTCGAGCAGACTACCTCACAGTGGACCATCGATACCAACCGCGTCTATGTCGCTGGCATGTCGGCCGGCGCGGCGATGGCAGTAATTATGGGAGCGACCTATCCTGATATCTTCGCCGCGATGGGTGAAGAATCTGGCCTGGAATATCAGGCAGCAACCTCACTGACGGCTGCAACTACCGCAGAATCGCAAGGTGGTCCCAGCCCGACGACGCAGGGACAGGCCGCCTATAACGCGATGGGCAGCGTTGCGCGCGTGGTGCCGACCATTTCTTTCCAGGGAACCAGCGACTTTACCGTCTATCCGGTCAACGGCGATCAAATCGTGCAGCAATGGATGGAGACGGACCATCTCGCGTCCAACGGGACGTATGCTGCCAGCTTTAGCACTCCAACGACGACGACCAATGGGCAGGTCTCTGGTTCTGGAGGCCATGCGTATACGACTTCGACCTGGAACGACAACAACGGCAACGAGATCCAGGAGTACTGGAAAATCACCGGCATGGGGCATGCCTGGTCTGGAGGGAGCAGTAGTGGCTCGTTTACCGACCCGAATGGACCAAGTGCGACCAACGCCATGTACACCTTCTTCATGAACCATCCGATGCATGCGGTGGGTACCGGACCCCTACCCCGACTCCACGCAAACACCACACCCCGACTCCAACGCAAACATCCACGCCCACCCCGACTCCAACCCCTACCCAGATCCCGACGCCCACCCCGACGCCGACGGGAATGAGTTGTCAAATACACTATGGAGTGGTCAGTACGTGGCCTGGTGGTTTCGAGACCATCTTTACCGTGACAAATACCGGCACAACAGCGATTAACGGCTGGACGCTGAAATTCTCGTTTGCCAATGGTCAGGAGATCACCTTGGGCTGGAACGGCAATTTCTCGCAATCAGGCAATGCGGTGACAGTGACCAATCTCTCATCGAATGCTTCCATACCAGCTGGAAGCTCATTGATAGTGGAACCCAGTTTTGAGGCCACTTGGAGCGGCACAAATGCGCCACCAACCTCGTTCACGCTCAATGGAACAACTTGTAGTGTGGTCTAGGTGAGACGGATCTGTTTTGCGTGAATCATTAACACTGAGATCCTGCGGCACCAGAAGCAACGAAGTAGGAGGTTCGTTGCTTCTGGTCTGGTCTCTTTCGTTTAGATTCGGCTCTGCCACTGCATCGACGACATGAACCGCTGCGCTTACCGCGGATCGCTCGCACCATGTCCCTCATGAGCCATCGCCGCATGGTCTCCATGGTCCAAAGCGAACTCTGGTACATTCATCATGCGCAACATTGCCGGTCCGCCGGTTCTCAGGAAGCGCACGATGAGGATAGCGGCGAGTACGAGGAACACAACGTTGAGGCCCGTCGTATAATTCAGGCTCGGTCCCTGCTCGATCGCGTTCACCGCGCGGTTTGTGGGTATGATGCCGAGCGCCCCAAAGAGAAGCTCGACAATATATCCGGCCGCCGCCATGGTCACGTAGAACGTCGCCAGAATGTAGAGCGCCACCCGACCGCCGTAGTATTTGCGATAGATATCCAGCACTGGCAGCACGATCAGATCGGCAAATATGAAGCTCACCACCCCGCCGA
The DNA here is from genome assembly GCA_963810535.1 of uncultured Chloroflexia bacterium. Classification (GTDB taxonomy): domain Bacteria; phylum Chloroflexota; class Ktedonobacteria; order Ktedonobacterales; family JADMIN01; genus JAJPKE01. Next base: position 47,612 of record CAWENW010000005.1, on the reverse strand, counting down.
AGGAGATGCCGCCGCGCCAAAGCACTGCGGCGAGCGGCACGTTACCTACCGAGCAGACGAAGCTGATGATCGCGACCAGTGGTCCCACTAGAGGCCCCTCGATCTTGGCAAGAGTCGGATTCCCGGTTAGGAAAAATGCCTGCCAAAACCGGTTAGGAACCCACGCCGCCAGGGCGCCAGCAATCAGGAATCCAAGCAAGATGTCCGTCCAGACCGAGGCCCAGTCCATCACGAAAAGGTGGCTGACGGCGGTAAAGCCGCGGCCGCTGAAGAGCCGCTGGAGGAACGAATCACCACCTGGGGCGCTCATGTCCATCGCTGCGTGACCTTCCATCCGCCCGAGAGCGTTCCGCTCAGCCTGGTCACGGGCGAGTTGGACAAGCCGGGGCGTCAGTGTCAGGCGGAAGATAAGCGCGATGATGACGACCATGATGATGCCACCCACATATTCAGCCGTGGCGAACTGCCAGCCAAGCAGTACGACCAGGATGATCCCGAGCTCGATGACCAGGTTCGTGGACGCGAGTTCAAACACCATCGCCGAAGTAAAGCTGGCGCCCTTGCGGAACAGCGACCGGGCCAGCGCCACGGCCGCGTAGGAGCAGGAACTGGAGGCGATGCCGAAAAGGCTCGCCAAGGTCAGGCTGTGCGGGGAGTCGTCACCCAGTGTGCGCGCGAGTGTCCGGTGAGAGACGAGCGCTTGCACGACCGCTGAGAGGCCAAAGCCGAGGATTAGCGGCCAAAGCACTTCCCAGAACATAAAGACCGCTGTCTTAAGCGCGTCTCCAGTTGCCGATATGATCTGTATCATCTACACCGCTTCCTCTCGAGACGAGAGGCTCTCATTCTCCATCATCGAGCTTCTATGCGTGTCTCACTTGCGCAATTCGCTTGAAAATGTCTGAGCACCCATCCGGCCTCCATCCGCCTGGCGCGCCGATGTCACGCAAGTAAGTTCCCGGCCGCTGGACGGCTGTGCTGACCCGAGCATCGTACACAGTCGTTGCGTTGCATGTCTATCTCCCTTGAGACCGGACCATTATCTTCAATGCTTCACGAGCATCCCTCGCCGCGTATCCACATGGAACCGCACCTTCCCCGAGCACAACCCGCTCGTTGGCGCGTAGCGCGAAGTGGTTCCTGGAGGCCGTCGCTACTCTCTCTGCTAGTCGGGTTCAGGCGGAAACCTGGCAATGTGGGAGGAGGGTGGGAAGAATTCGTTAGGAACTTGTTGCAGATTTGTCACCCAGCGCACGCGTGGATTATCTCTCGACGCTACATTCGATGGAAGCTACCATCTATCTTGCTGCTATCTCGCCTGTGCCACCATACCTGCCGAAGGCTATTTCTGGAGGAGGACATCATGACGTCTCCGAGCGTGGCGCCGGGCGCCACGGAAACCGCCGCGATCACTCTGCGCGTCAACGGCGGCGAGCGCCACCTGGACATCGATCCGCGCACCACGCTGCTCGATGCCCTGCGCGAACACCTGGGGCTGTTCGGTAGCAAGAAGGGGTGCGACCACGGCCAGTGCGGCGCCTGCACGGTCCACATCAACGGCCGCAGGGAACTCGCCTGCCTCTCACTGGCCATCGCACACCAGCATGACGAAATCACAACCATCGAAGGCATAACTCGCGGCGGGGCCACGGGCGAGGTGCTCCACCCACTGCAGACCGCCTTCATCGCGTGCGACGCATTTCAGTGCGGCTACTGTACACCGGGGCAGATCATGTCCGCAGTCGCGCTGATCGAGGAAGCCAAAGTCGGGGTGCCCAGCCACGTCACGCTGGATGTTGCCGTACCGCCACGCCTGGCGCAGCTCGACGATGATGAGATCCGCGAGCGCATGAGCGGTAACATCTGCCGTTGCGGTGCCTACCCGAACATCGTTCGGGCCGTGCGCGAGGTGGCGCTGCAGACGGCGCGGGAGGAAGGGGGCGAAGGCGCATGAAGCCCTTCAGCTACGTCGAACCAGCAACCGCCGCAGACGCAATCCGCACTGTGGTCAGCGCGCCGAACGCGGCCTTCTTTGCTGGCGGCACCTCGCTAGTGGATCTCATGAAACTCGACGTATTGGTCCCCAGCACGCTGGTGGATGTCTCGCGGCTGCCGCTCGACACGGTCGAGATGGATGCGGCCGGCGCACACCTCGGTGCTAATGTGCGCAACAGCGATCTGGCATGGCACCCCGCGATCCGCGAGCAGTACCCCGCGCTCTCGGAGGCGCTACTCGCCGGCGCCTCCGCACAATTGCGCAACATGGCCACGATAGCAGGCAACCTCATGCAGCGCACGCGCTGTGCGTATTTCCGCGACATACACGCCGCCTGCAACAAGCGCGCCCCTGGCTCCGGCTGCGACGCTACGCGCGGCTACAATCGAAGCCATGCTGTGCTTGGCACAAGCGACAAGTGCATCGCGACGCACCCCTCCGATATGGGCGTGGCGCTCGCCATCTTTGAGGCGACCGTGCGCACGCTGCGGCCGGACGGCTCGACGCGGACCATTCCCTTCCCGGACTTCTATCTGCTGCCCGGCCAGACACCTGAGCGCGAGAGCGCGTTGGAGCACGGCGAGTTGATTACACACGTGGACCTGCCTGCCCTGCCCTCGGCGCGGCGCTCGCACTACCTCAAGGTGCGCGATCGCGCGTCGTATGAGTTCGCGCTGGCCTCGGCTGCGGTACTCCTGGACGTGCAGGGCGGTGTGATCCAGATGGCACGGGTCGCCCTCGGCGGGGTTGCCACTAAGCCCTGGCGCTCGCCTGAGTCCGAGCGTACGCTCGTAGGCCGGCCGGCGAACGCGGAGACGTTCCGCGCTGCGGCTGAGGTCGCGCTCGCGGGCGCGACGCCCCAGCAGTATAACGGCTTCAAGATCGAGCTAGCGAAGCGCACGCTTGTGCGCGCGCTCGTCGAGCTAGCAGCCCGGCCTGTGGCGGGAACACCAAGAGTATAGGAGGCGCCCGATGGCGACGAAAGCGATCAAAGCGACGGGGACGACGCTGATCGGTATGCCCGTGAGCCGCGTGGATGGGCGGCTAAAGGTTACCGGGGCGGCCCAGTACGCGGCCGAGGTGGAGGCGCCAGGCATGACGCATGCGGTGCTTGTCGGCAGCGCCATTGCGAGCGGGCGCATCACGCGCATCGATGCGACGGCGACCGAGCGCGCGCCGGGCGTGTTGCTGGTGCTCACGCACGAGAACCGCAGCCCGCTCGGGCAGCTGCCGAACACATTCGATCAAGGGGGGACGACGCCCGAGGCTCGCCCACCGCTCACGGACGCCAACATCCACTACGCGGGCCAGTATGTAGCCCTGGTCGTGGCTGAGCAATTGGAGCAGGCACAATACGCCGCCTCACTGCTGCGCATCGAATACGAGCGCGCGCCGTTTGCCGTGGCTATCGAGGATGCGCCGGGAACTCTCTACCGCCCCGAGCAAGCCCTTGGCGAGGATCTGCAGACGAGCCGTGGCGACCCGGACGCTGCGCTGGCCGCTGCCGAGGTCCGCCTCGACCAGACGTACACGACGCCGATGGAGCATCCCTGCGCGATGGAGCCACATGCCTGTGTTGCGACATGGCAGGGCGACGCTCTCACCATCCACGACTCGACGCAGTGGGTGATGGGCGATGCCCATGTCCTCCAGAAGGCCCTTGGCCTACCACCTGAGAAGATACAGGTGCTCGCGCCGTTCGTCGGCGGCATGTTCGGCTCGAAGACCGCAACCAGTGCGCACGCCATTCTCGCCGCGCTCGCCGCGAAGCGACTGGGGCGGCCCGTCAAGTGCGTGTTGACGCGTGAACACGTGCTGACGACGGTCGGTCACCGCCCGCTGACCATCCAGCGCGTCCAGCTTGGCGCCGCGCGGGACGGCGCGCTCCAGGCGTGCCGACATGCGACGACAGTCAACCACGTCGATGGAAGACGAGTACGTCGAGACCACCAGCGCGGTGACGCGCCTGCTCTATACCTGCCCGAGTTACGCGGCGTCGCACGAGTTGGCGAGGCTGCACGTGATGAAACCCGCCTGGATGCGCGCGCCGGGCGAAGCGCCGGGCACGTTCGCGCTGGAGTGCGCGATGGACGAGCTGGCGTCTGCGCTCGGCATGGACCCGGTCGCGCTGAGGCGGCGCAACCACGCGGAGGTGAACCCGCAGACAGGGAAGCCATTTTCAAGCAAGCATCTGCTCGCCTGCTATGATCGCGGGGCCGAGCGCTTCGGTTGGGGCAGGCGCCCGCCGCGTCCCGGCGAGCTGCGCGCCGGCGACGAGCTTGTTGGCTGGGGTATGGCGACCGCCTCCTATCCCGGGCTTTGCATGGGAGCGACCGTCAAGGCGCGGCTTGTCCGAGAAGGTGAGGACGTTCGCGCGATCATCTCCACCGCCGGCATCGACGTCGGCACGGGCATGTACACCATGCTGGCGCTTACCGCCGCCGAGGGACTTGGTCTTCCGCTCGATCGCGTCACGGTCGAGCTAGGCGACTCGCACTTGCCGCCGTGCGCGCTTGCCGGCGGCTCAAACCTGACGGCGAGCACGGCCCCAGCGGTCGCTGATGCCTGCGCCGACCTCCGGCATCAGCTGGCCGAGTTGGCCCGCGCGACCGTAGACGGGGCGGATGACGCCCACCGGGCGCGGGCGGGACATCGGTTCCGCGGATTGATCGAGGAGCGGCAGCCCGAGCGGCGCTACACCTTTGCCGATAGTCGCGTCGCGCTTTGCACCGATCCCATGGCGGGCATGACCTGCGCCGAGCTGCTCGCGCGCGCTGGGCGCGACGCCCTGGAAGCCGAGGCGAGCACGCAGCCGATCTGGATGGAGAATGACACGTTCGCCTTCCAGTCCTTCGGCGCCCACTTCGTTGAGGTGCGCGTCACGCCCGACATCGGCCGGGTGCGCGTCTCCCGTGTGGTGAGCGTCTTCGACGTCGGCCGCGTGATGAACGCTAAGGCGGCACGCAGCCAGTTCCTCGGAGGAATCGTCTTCGGCATCGGGCAGGCGCTGCTCGAAGAGCTGGTCTACGACCGGGCGCATGGGCGAGCGGTGAACGCCGACTTAGCGGGCTACCTCGTCCCGGTACAGGCGGACGTGCCGGAGATTGATGTGAGCTGGATCGACGAGCCGGACCTCAATTTCAACTCGCTCGGCTGCCGCGGCTTGGGCGAGATCGGCATCACCGGCATGGCCGCGGCCATTGCCAATGCCATCTACCACGCGACCGGCGCGCGCGTGCGCAATCTGCCTATCACGCCGGACAAACTGCTCTAACTTCACTCCCCATGTTCCTGGTGTCCGAGTGCAGGCTGGCACTCGGACGAGGCGACGCAGCCGTGTCATGTCCTTCGAGCAATTAGCAAAAGGGCCTGCGCAGTGGAAAAGGAAAGCCAGCGCAAAGGCCTATTGGTCGCTGTTTGAGAGGGAGCAGATTAGTGGGAGCGTCGTGTGCTATACTCCGAGCAGGCGGAGACAGCGAGGTTGACTCGTTGGAGATACTCGCTTCAATCAACCAGGCGCTTTAACTCTTTAGACAACTTTTCGGATGGAGCCGTGATTGGCTGTGTCCAGAATCGTCTGTAAATTTAGCAACTGTGATCGGCTGCCTGAGCGGGATCACCAGCCGATTTTGCAACACGTCGCAGACACTATTACGGTGACCACTGACCTCCAACAATTGAGTCATGCACTTGGAGACCATGCGGTGGAACAATCAGAAGCACTAACAAAACAAGGATGGCAGCAAAGCCAGTATTACGCAATGGCGCTGCGAGCTCCACGCACCTGGATCGCAAGTCTGGTCACTCTTGTCATTTCTTCTTTGATCATAATAGTCATGCTCGCGCTCCTGCGCGTCGCTTTCCCATCCCACTTCGCCTCGCTTTTCCCGCACGGGTTCGGCGTGATCGTTCTTGTTCCGTTCTTCCTCTTTTTCTTGGCGCCTTTTTTTGCGTTATACACGAATCAATCGCATCAGATCAAAGCGTATCGCAAGGCGCTCAAAAAGCATCTGGCTCCCAGCATGAGCACTTACTGCTCTCCAGAAGGCGCTTCGGCAGTACAAGAATCCCTGGCAACGCTTATGAGTGGGAAGGACTTGCAGGAAGGCCAGGATCGTCATCTCCTCCTGTTGGGCGGGCCGGGAAGTGGCAAGACAGCAAACCTGAAATATGCGGTCTACCAGGCAGTTAGCACGGCGGGGCGGCGGAAAAACAAAATTCCCGTGCTGATTCAGATGAAATATTACAATGGTTTTCTGCGAAATTTGCGCGTGACGTCACAGGAGCAAAACGCGGACTCAGCCTCTTCTGGGACGGCACTCTCAGACACATTGCTGGCATATTTGTTAGATGGCGAAAAAGAACTAAAACTGCAGGCCGGCAAGGAGCCTGAACTGGTTGGATTGCGTCATCTTCGCTATTTCCTGCACCAGCTTGTTGCCCAGGGGCGCATAGTCTTTCTCTGTGACGGGATGAATGAGTTGGAAAATGATGCACTGGCTGTCATTCACAGGGAACTGATGGGCCTGATGCAAACAACTCAAAATTCAGTGGTGATGACGTGCCGTGAATTGGAATATCAAGAGCAGGAACTCCTGAAAGCTCTGGCCGCCCATGGCGCATCCATCCACATGCTGCCCCCGCTCACAGCCGAGGACGTGACTGCCATTGTCAAAACCCAATTGAAAGCCCAGCGCATACCAGGGCAGATACCTCTTGGTGCGGCAGGGATTGAAGAGGCGCAAGAACAGATTCGCAGGCTGAGCCAGCTTTATCGAGAAACCAGCCCCTTTATGCTGATGATGTTGATAGAGGCCTTGAAAACTCCTGAAGCATATGCTCGAACCATCTCTCGTGGCCATCTGCTGCGTCTCTCGGTTGATCAGCGCCCTCTGACCCATGAGCCAGACGCGCTGATTTTTGGTGACCACCCGGATGCCCAACATGTCAAGGATTTTCTGAGTGCTGTGGCATGCACGGCCCGCCGGAATGGGCAGCGCAACGCCGTGCAACTAGTCAAAGATACCAAATTTACCACCGCATCACAGCTGCAAGACTTTTTGAACATCTGGCTCTCCGATAATGAGGTGGACGTCAGCAATTTTACACAGGCACATATCGGTAAATTCCTCAGAATCGCGCTTGACGCCGGCCTCATCACCATCAGCAACAATGGCGTCCTCAGTTTTAGCCACGAACTCATTGCGGAGTACTTCGCCGCAGAATACCTGCGTCTCATCTATCACAGAAAAGATGTTGAGGACGAACTCTTCTGGCAGAGTATCCATGAGAGTGAGGTTCAGGCTGCTGGTCTCTGGAGCGAGCCTGTTGCCATTTGGGCAGGGCTAGAGGATCAGCCAAAAGAAATTGCCCGTTTTCTGATGACCAATATTGACTATTATTGCCAGCAAAAGGGCATGAATGCGGATGATGCTGATTTTTACCATTATCATGCTATGGCGCTCAGTTTGGGCTGCCTGGGCGTTCGGGCATCCGATGGGCTTCCTGATGAGACGCTCTCTTATCTGAAGCGGTCTGTGCTGGTGAAGGAAAAGCACGAGCAACTGGCTCTGATCTTCAAACGCTGTGCCGATGAGGGCGGAATCGGAGTGTATCAAGCGCTGCTGCCATATATTCATCTTCCAGGTCTGCTTGATGTGCTTCTCAAACTACATGGGTTATATCCTGAAAAAGAGAACAGCACCATTTTAGCCATGATCTTTGAATACCTGGAAACAGTGGCAGCTATCCCGGCATATGAAGAGCAGAAACAGGCGCTGATCACACTTATAGGAGAAATTGGCCGCCGAGGTGATACGACGGCGAGGCAGCGTACACGACTCCTCAGCGAAGTTTCACAACCATCGCTCTTGCGCGCTGCTGCCATCAATATCCTGGAATTAATCAGGAATCCTGCTGATGTAGCGCTCCTCATCGGCTATCTGCGCACATCCGACCAAGTGGTGATAGGGCCAGCAATTAGCGCGGTCAGAAGCTTTGGCCCTGAAGTGTCGCTGGACCTGCTGGAGGCAGAAGAGGCGACACTTCAGGGCCAAGCGCATGCCCAAACCCGCCTGAACATGTTACGGGTGCTGGAGGGCTACGTAGAGACGAAGCCGCCGCAGATGGCCATAGCTCTGATCGTTCGGTTTCTTTCCGCGTTTGATCAAGAATCTACCTGGCACCTGGCAAAACAGCTCTTAAACAGACAAATACAGAAGAGCCCAAAAGTTTCTTCTATCGTCACCAGCTGTTTGCTGGATGTGATAGATACCCAGGATCAAACACAAGCAGAGCAGATTCAGCAGCTTCTCACGGAAAACTGCCTCCAGATACTCGGGACGATTACGAAGTATTGGAAAACGCGGCAACGCCGAGAAGGGGCGTGGGAGCGTATCGTTCTTGTCCTGGGCAGCGTCTCGGATACGTCCATACTCGCATTCTTGCTCCAGCAGCTTAATGAGCCTGCGCCCAGCATGCAGCACGCGTTGTCCACTGCGCTCAGTTTACAGCGCGAGAGCACAGAGCCATTGCTTCAGGCTATGCTTGCCCCGGCAACTACACAGCAGGGTATCCAGGTTGCGGGCAATGCGCTGCGCAAGATAGGTGTGTCCTGCATGCCTTCCATCTGCGATACATTGCAGGGCATCGAAGACCATGCCGATGCAACCGAGGCGGGGCTGAAATGCCTGATAGAGGTGCTGGATGAATGGAAGAAAGAAGGGCGTCTCTCCGCAAGCGAAGAAGAGGCGACTGTTCGCGCCCTCATTTCGCTTTTCAAGTGGCTAGTTGAAGATGTCCATCTACACTCACAGCTTGGGGCAGACGTGATCCCAGTCATGGCTGGTTTCCGCGATCAACGTGTCGTCTCAGCGCTGGTGAAAGTGCTGTCGCGGCCTGGAATCATGCTCGAAAAGATTTATGAAGAAGCGATCAAAGGGCTCAGTCAGTTTGGAGAGTTCGCAATTGACCATCTGATCGATTTGTTGGACAGCCCAAAAGAGACGGTTCTGACCCAAAGGGTGCGCCAGGTTTTGCTGGAGATAGAGCCATTTCCCCGTGAGAAACTGCTTTCAGCATTTTCAGGTGCCAGAGCTGCCGTCGCGCAGCAGGTGATGTGGGTCTTTATTGCCAACCAGCAGGAAGCGGAGACCGTTCGTTTTCTCGTCAAATACCTGCTTGAAAGCGTCGACGATCACCCTCTGTTTGACAACGTCCAGCGAACCCTCACCGAGATGAAACCAGTGTACACGATGCCCTATCTTGTTGAGGCCCTGGGCCAACCGCATTGGCAGGTGATCAAACCACTCTTGCGAACGTCTCTCCAACCCGAAATCGTCCTTCCTCTGCTGGTAGCAGATCCGGCTGACGTTCAACGCTACCTACTGGGCCTGGAGGTGCTCCGCGAAGAGTTTGACTATGTTACCGTTCTGCCCTGGCTGATTTCCGGCCTCGCCAACGACAACACACGCGAACATACCCGGCGGTTGATCGCGACGATGGCTCACACGTATGATGGCGACCTGCTGCCGGACATTGTGCGCCTCTTTAATCCTGCCATCGCCCAACCAGAACCATTGCCCGGTCCTCTCCTTGAGGTGCGAAGAACATTGCAGGAATTGTTGACTACAGAACTGGTGCATCACAGCTTGCCCGCGCTGGTCCTGGGTCTTGCTGAGCCACCGCTCCGGGAAGGTTGTATCGATTCGCTTGTGACCCTGGCTCATATGCCGGAGAGGCAGCAGGAAGTGCTCCAGGCAGTCCTGCGAGCCCTGCAGAATCCGGCCGAGAGGTTGGGAGCCCATCAAACGCTTGCGAAGTGCGGCGATCTAGCCACACAGCCCCTTTGCGACCTGGTTCGAGGCAGTGACCATGTCCTGGCGCGGGAAGCATGCACTATCCTGGCAGAGATGGGGGCAACCGCCTTTCCCTCTATTTATCAACTTGCGAATGACCCTCTGCACCACGCCCACGCGGAAATCATTCTTCACCTTATCCCTGCTGAGATCTTCTCCGGAGGTATGCTTGCTTATTTTGCCAGCGACGAGTGGCAGAAAGAAGCGACAGCTTTCTACCTGCTCGCAATGAGCATGCACGACGAGCAGAGCGCTCGTCCGGGGAGTTCGAGTCTCGGCACTGCGTTGCTCGCCCACATGTTAGAAGACACAAAGAGCGATGTATGGCTGCCCTCACTCATCGCGCTGCTGTTTTTCGCGCACGGGAAACATGCGGAAATGGCGCGGCGGATGGTGAGCGCGATAACACAAACTGCTCCGGCGCAGGTTCCTCCAGAATTTCTGCGCGCACTGTCGCTGTTAGGGAAAGATGCAGCAGATCCATTGGGGCTGGCGATACATAATCATGACATATCAGAGAGCGCTCGCTTAGAGATGGTTGGGCTGCTCGGCACACTCGCGGAGGATGAGCAGGTCGCCGCCTATGTGCTTGCCCTCGCCGCAGGCGCCAACGGAACGGCCAACTCGCATCGGGCGCTGGGGCTTCGCGCTCTGGGCGGTCTGCTCGCAGGCGGCATCTATGACGAGAAAAAACTGGAACAAATCCGCGAGGGCCTGAGCGCCAGCTCGAGAGCTCAAGATCGCGCCGCCTGCGAGTTTTTCGATGTACTGCTTGGAAAACGCAGCCAGCCTGAGAATAGTCGTTTGCGCGAAATAATAAACAGGCAGCAAGATGATATTGATCGTTTGAACAAACGAATACATCAACAAGAGGAAGAGCTTGCGCAGGCCCGCCAGAGCGCCGAGAAAGTGGAAATCCGTGTGATGAGTTCACAAAAATAGTTGAACGGACGATAGCTGGCTGCTGGAGAATATAGCGATGGATCCGTCAAGTTCAATAAAGATGCCAAAGATACGGGGATACCGACATGTACGGCTCACGCACTCTCAAGGCGCGATGAGTCTCATGTATCGTGGAACGCACATCAAGACAGGCCAGGAAGTCATCATCAAACTCATGCCGGCGCCAAAAGATAGGCAGGAGGCGCAGCGATTCCAACATCGTTTCAACCAGGAAATATACGTTGCGAAGCTCTCAGCACACGGTCATCTTCTCGCTGCTACCGACCATGGCAATATTCTCATGCCTGGCTCACACGAGCCGAGCCTCTACCTGGTCTACCCCTACATCGAACACGGCTCCCTGGCTGATCTGCTGATTCTGGAGAAACCCTGGGAAACCTGGGAATTGCCGCATATTACCGATGTCATTACCCAGTCGGCTGAGGGGCTCTTTCACCTGCATAAAAGCGGTATCGTGCATCAGAACGTCAGTCCCAATACCCTTGTCTGGATGCCTACCGATCATAAAAGCAATCCACTCCGCCGGATTCACGTTTGGCTGAGTGATTTTGGCGCAGCCGAACCAGAACAAATTGGAGACGTCAGATATTCGGTCGATCAATACGCGCTTGCCCTCGTAGCACGTCTCTTCCTCACCGGCCACCAGCCACCGTCACCAAACGACTCGGCTCCCCTGCTGGATACTATGCCCACCCAACTCAATCCGCATCGGCTCTTCGAACCTGAAATCGATCATGTTCTGTCCAAAGCCCTTGCGCCTCATCCCGCAGCACGCTTTACCAGTGTGATCGAATTCACCCAGGCGTTGCAAAAAGCTGTTCTGAAACAGATACAGCGCAGCCTTCACGCGACCCCCGTGCGGGAAGAAAGTTCCACACCGTCAAATGCGCTGGTCGTTCTGCCGCCGCTCGTCCCGCCAAAGCCATATGATCCGCCGCGTCCGCGAGACAACGCTCAGGCGAGAAGCATTTCTCGCCCCAAAGCTGCTGAACCTGTGTTGCCTGCAGTTCCTGCTCAAAAATGGCTCACCGTCAAGTTACCCGATACATTAAGGATGCTCGCCTGGTCACCCAATGGCACGGAGCTGGCCTGCACCTTTTATCATGACTATCCGCAGGTAATCAGCGTCAAGCACTCGGTAGAAATGCTTCCTAGTCTCGCTCATGCTCATTCCGTATGCTGGTCTCCTGATGACCGCTATCTCGCCATGAGCATTAACAATGAAAACAATCCGCAAGCCGAAATCCGTTTTTGCGACCGAAACGCCCCAAAGGAACGGCATCGAGTGCTGTCATTCGATCAACCAGAGCCGGTTCGCGGATTCGACTGGTCACAGAGGGGACTCTTCGCAATCTGGTTGGACCACAAACTCCTGGTCTACGATCTCTCAAACATCTCGGCCGAAAAGACTCTTCCTGAGCCGGCATACACGCTCCCCCTGGCAGACACCATGTTCTGTGATCAACTTACCACGCTGCGCTGGTCACCCGATGGAGAGTGGCTTGCCGCGGGCTCGAACAACGGGCAGATCGTGTGCTGGCAGCCACATACCGACCGACATTTCCAGCAACAGCCACTCAAGAAAAACATCCGCAGCCTAAGCTGGTCCCCCCTTGGCAGGCAGCTGGTCATCGCCTTCGCGAATAAACAGGTGCTGTTTTGGAACCTGCAAACCGAGCAAGTCTCACAGGCATGGTTGCCGGAACACCCCAGGATGGTGAGTATCTCTCATCAAACTGGACAAGTCGCAGTTGCAACTGAGGAGACGCTGTTCTTCTTCGAGCGGTTTGGCGCATTGGCTCCCACTACCAGGCATCCCAGTCAACTCTATGCCGCCTTCTCGGCAGATAACAAGCTCGCTACGCTTGACCGTGAAGATGGAACTGAGCTGACTATCTGGCAAATCTAATGGCTAAGCGGGCAGAAGTGCTATGCGAGCTCCAAAGCAAGCGGGAGTAAAGAGTATGGACGCTAACAGTAAAGAAACACAGGCTGCCTTCCAGAAAGGGCAGCGGGTTGCGCAGTACGAGATTGTTGAGCTGTTAACACTCACTCGTTTTGGACATACCTATCTGGGACAGCAGCGAGATCAGCCCATCCAGGTATTGATAGAAGGGTTGCTGCCTCCTCTCGTGAAGGAACTAAAACAAGATTTCCTGAAAGGCGCGCAGGCCTTAAAGCATTTGGACCACCCGCATATTCTCCATGTGCGTGATGTGGGTGTGCAGCAGGATTATCCCTTTGTAGTCACAGACCATCTGTCATACCGCACATTCCAACAGATCGCTGTTCCCCCAAATATCCCGCCCTTGATGGTGTTCTTGCCGTACCTGAAGCAGGTTGCCTCGGCGCTGAACTATGCTCATCGCCAGCATGTTGTGCATGGAGATATACGGCCAGAGAATATTCTGCTCAGTGCTAACAACACCATACTGCTCCGGGGGTTTCTGCTTGAGGCGATCGTGCAGAATCGCGCGCGTCAAAACTATCCGGGCGTTGAAGCGGCAGAGCATGAAGCTATGGTCTACGCCGCGCCGGAACAGATTCAGGGAAATGGTGGTATTGCCAGCGACCAATATGCGCTCGGCGCATTCATTTATCAATTGCTCTGTGGACAAGCCCCATTTGTCGGGTCTTCTCTGGAGATTGCTTTCCAGAAAATTCACACGCCTGCCCCGGCACTCCGTCAGATGATGCCAAATCTGATCTCGTCTGGTGTTGAGCGGGTAGTGATGAAAGCGCTGGAACAGGAGCCTGCCAAGCGTTTCCCTGATGTCGCGGCGTTCATCGCCGCATTGGAGCAGGAACAAGACAAGCCATCCCAACACCTCGGAGCCGCTACGCCTGCCCCCATGGCCTCACTTCGAGTAACTCTGCCTAGTGGTCTGGCGGAAAAACCACTGGATCAGCTGCCTCAGAAGTCCAAGAAGAAGAATGCACCTAGTCCAGTGCCACCTCAAAGAAAGCCGCCTGCCCGCCGCTCGACCGGCGCATCAGTAACGCGGCGTGTCTTTGCCGTTGGTTTGGTAGGCATCGCAGCGCTAAGCGGCGCGGGCGGCTGGTATCTGCTCAAGCAACGATTCGCGCAGGCCGCACCGCCAGACGTTTCTGTTAACTCAGGACCACCGGCAACCCAGACCATCATCAATCATCAACAAGGGCTCATCTTTACCGGGCACCTGGCGAGCGTCAATGCTCTGGCGTGGTCGCCAGATGGTACATACATCGCTTCAGGCAGTGATGACACTTTTGTTCAGGTTTTCGAGGCTGCCACTGGCACGCGCCGGCTTATCTACCGAGGTCATACAGAAGAGGTCGCGGCGGTAGCGTGGTCGCCGACTGGTCAATTGATTGCCTCCGGAGGCCAGGACCGGACAGTACAGATCTGGAACGCAGCCAGTGGTGGCGCACCAGTGTACACCTATACAGGACACACAGATCGGGTCAATAGCGTCGCCTGGGCGGCCAAGGGGCAAGTGCTGAGCTCTGGCAGTGACGATAAGAGTGTGCAGGTCTGGCAATCTGGTAATGGAGATCGCGTCTTTACCTTCTTGGGGCATACCGCTGGTGTGCTCTGCGTTGGCTGGCAGCCCAATCAGAGCAGCGTGGCCTCTGGTTCCTGGGATGGCACGTTGCGCGATTGGGCCACGGTCCAGCATGGCGATCATTTTAAGTCTGGAGATCAAATCTTCAACTACGGAGGGCACGGAACAAATGAAGTGTACGCGCTCGCCTGGTCGCCCGATAGCATGTTCATCGCCTCGGCTGGCGCTGATCAGACGGTCCAGATTTCCCACGGAGGCGATGGCACGCCTGCACCGCCCATTTTTACAGACCACCGGCGCCAAGATCATATCAACCGTGTATTCGCCGTTTCCTGGTCCCCGGACGGTACCTCTATTGCCTCGGGCGACGAGGATGGCAATGTTTATGTCTGGAAAGCGGCTGATAGAAAGACTTTTTTCAGGTATACCGGGCATCAGGGAGCCGTGAACGCGGTGGCCTGGTCTCCCGATGGCAAGTTCATTGCTTCCGGCAGTGCGGATACGACTGTTCAAGTATGGCAGCCCGATTTACCGGAGGATGACAGATAGTGGATGCGGTTCAGACGATCACGCGCGTGCCCAAAAAGCGCACCAAACGAGGCAAACGAGGCACAGCCCTCTGGAAGCCCCTTCTGCTGATACTGGCAGGCATACTTATCATTGGGGGAGTACTGGCCGCTGCTGACGTGTTTAGAAGCACTACCACCTTGACCGTGCAAATTCCTGACCAAGCGCAGGCGCGTATCGACCTGAATCAGAGCCTCTCGCTCAGCCCGTATCTGCTTGGCAGCAACGTTTTTCCTCTGCTTGGAACAGATTCCAAAGACCTCGGCGGTCAAGGGTTTATGAGCTATGACCCGCAGGTGGTCTCTGGCCTGCGCTCAGCTGGAGTCAAGCTCTTGCGCTTTCCCGGCGGCAATTTCGGCGAGCAACATACGCTTTCGACCCAACAGCTCGACGCCTTCAGCAGCCTCCTCAATCAGGTCGGGGCTGAGGGCTTCATGCAGGTTCAGCTTTCCGATCCGCTGGATAAGACACCAGTTCCATTGACCACGCGAGCAACGCGCGCTGCCCTGCTGGTTGATTATATGAATAACCCGGAAAGCATTCAACGGAGCGCCAACGCACCCTACCATTCGATTAAATACTGGTCGGTTGGAAACGAGCCAGACCTGCTGACGAATCCCGACACCGGCAAGACCTATACGGTTGCCGAGTATACGCAGGCTTTTATCGCTTATTCGCTGGCAATGCATACCAGAGACCCCAGCATTCAAGTTTTCGGGCCAGAGTTGAGCCAGTATTCTGCGGCGAGCGGGCCCAAAGACAGTCAGGGGACTTCCTGGATGCAGGGCTTCTTACAGGGAGTCAGCGATTATGAGCGCACCCATAATTTGCCTTTCCAGCTACTGAATGGTGTCTCGTTTCATTACTATCCCTTCAAAGACGGTGAGCAAGACTTGACAACCATTCTGAACGATCCGACGCAGTGGGATACCATTCTGCCTGGGCTGCGCCAACTTATCCGGCAAACCTTTGGCCATGATCTACCCGTTGCAATTACCGAAATCAACACCAATTCTGGCACGGTACCACTTCCTCAAAATCTGTCGGCGCTCTGGTGGGCCGAAACGCTTGGCCAGCTTATGGATAACCAGGTAGACTATGTCACCTTTTTCTCCACCGAAGGTGTGGATAGTCCCAATCCGCTCTTCCTGCAAAAAGGCCTCACCGAGACGCCGATGCTGCGTGTCATGCAGGTGTTCTCGCATCTGGAGTCTCATCTTGTGCCGGTTCAGGGTGCGCTGGGGCCAGTCACCGTCTTTGCTACCCAGGATGAAAACCACGCGAGCGCGAGTCTATTCTTCGTCAACCAGACTCGCATCAGCCAGCATATCAGCGTGCAGGCCGAGAGTATTCTGCCCCGGAATTTATGGCAGGGTATGCAGGCCTTGAGTTTGTGGCAAGACTCCAGTCTGACACTTCCAGGCTATAGTATGGCCGTCCTGACGCTTCATCGCAATGGGAGCGACGAGGTGTTCACGTTCAATAATAGCGTCAGCGCGCGGCAGGGAGCGCCACTGGTGCAGCATGTTGTTTGTAGCAGTGGAGCAGGCATTTGCTAGGCAAATAGCGCTTGAATGGCAGGAAAAGGACACATGAACAATTCCATCATCACTATTGTTCAATATGTGTATCTGACGATAATTTGTCTGATGACCGCCCAGGCCATCTTTAGCATTCGGCTGCGTCTGTATGTCTGGGAGGAACCGGAGCGTTCCGGGATGAATAGTGCTCCGAGCGTGTATCGGGAGCCGCAGCTTTCTTTCACGATTCTGCTGCCGGCCTATCACGAGGAAGAACTCTTCGCCGATACGATTCAGAAGGTCTACGACCTGAATTATCCAAAGAATCTGGTACAGATTCTCCCACTGCTGCGCGAACACGATACAGGAACCATCAACGTAACGCAGGAAAGACTCAAACAGTTGCGCGCTCCCAATGTCGAACTACTGGTAACGAACGACAAACATGGTGGCAAGCCACACCAGCTGAACCTGGGTCTTAAAGTAGCGAGAGGTGACATTGTCACCATTTTTGACGCCGAGGACGAGCCGCACCCCGACATCTTGCAGATCATCAATACTATTTTTCTGAACGAATCGGTAGATGCCGTCCAGAGTGGCGTCCAGCTTATGAATCATAATACCAAGTGGTTCTGTTTCCTGAACGTTCTGGAATACTTTTTCTGGTTCAAGTCGTCGCTCCACTTCTTTGCGCGCTGTGGCATGACGCCACTGGGTGGCAACACGGTGTTTCTGCGCCGCCGGCTGATGGAACGTCTGGGTGGATGGGACCATACCATACTGACCGAAGATGCCGACCTGGGGATACGCCTATGCATCGCGAAGGCCAACGTACGTATCCTCTACGATGATGAGTTTGTTACCAAAGAAGAGACGCCCCACACCATCGAGCAGTTTATCAAGCAGCGCGCGCGTTGGAATCAGGGCTTTATCCAGATTCTCTTGCGTGGGCGCTGGCTCCAATTGGAGAAGCCATCACAGAAATTGCTGGCCCTGTACGTCCTGATACTGCCAGAAATACTGGCATTCTTTACGTTAATGCTTCCTGTGTCGATCGTCATGTTGTTTTTTTTCAAGCTGCCTATCTGGATGGCCATTCTGACATTTATGCCGCTCTACTGTTTCATCCTGGCAATGTTTATAGACCTGGCAGGGCTGCATGAGTTTGTCAAAGTGCATCAGCGCAAGTGGAAATGGCGCGAGGCGCTGACGCTGCTCATTGCCTTTTTCCCCTATCAGGTGCTGATGGGCATTGGGGCGCTACGTGCAATGTGGCGTCAGCTCCTGGGAGCGTCAAACTGGGAAAAGACCGCCCATATCGGGCAACATAAAGCAATCTCCCCCAAGCCAGCCGGCATCACTTCCTCCGCCGCAGCCCTGGCAGCCAGAGCAAGAGAAAGCCGCCAGTCTTACACTCGTGCGTGCATCCAATTTTTTTGTGGATGCATTCGCACCCCCATTGCAAGCCAACTCCCCTGCCATCACAGGCCTAGAGGCGAGCCTGCTGGCGGGGACTGGTAGGAACTCAGCGGAAAAGCAACGACTGCCCAAAGCACCCACGAGCATGCTCCGTCGTAGCGATACGCTGACGATAGCTCATGCAGAGCGGCAGCGCGTAATTCCTCTTCCTGGTTGGCTAGAGGGGCTGGGGGTCACGTTGATCTTAGGCGCCTCGCTGCTGTTTCAGGCGCTCTATATGTTTCATGCTCGGTACGAAGCTGCCGAGGGGACGCTGATGGCAAATGCCCAGGCCATTTTGCAGGGGAAAATCACGCCGTATGCCTATGACTACAGCCTGCCACCACTGGGTTGGATACAGATTGCTGGCTGGGTAAAACTGACCGGAGGCATCGCCAGCTTTGGGAATGCCATCAACAGTGGGCGCGTGCTGATGCTTGTGATGGCCGGGACCAGTTCGTTACTCCTGTATCTGGTTACCAGACGCTTGAGTGGCAGTCGCGGCGCGGCTCTGCTGGCGATGCTACTCTATACACTTTCCCCCTTAAGCCTGTACTATCGAGACCAGGTTTTACCATATAACATCGGCATTTTCTGGCTGTTGCTTTCGCTCTGGTTGGTGACAATTAGTAAGAGCAGGCTGGGGATGTTTGCGCTCTCGGCAGCAGCATTGAGTATTGCGGTTCTCAGCGATGGACTGTTTCTCATTTTTCTGCCAGTGATGCTCTATGCTGTAGCGGTCTACGCGACCCCGTTCCAGCGGAAGTTCTCACAGGTGGCCTTCGCCTACGTCACCCTGGCAATCGGTTCAGTCTATGTCTTGCTGGCATTGCTGAGCAGCGAATTCCTGCCT
This sequence comes from uncultured Chloroflexia bacterium, assembly GCA_963810535.1. Lineage (GTDB taxonomy): Bacteria > Chloroflexota > Ktedonobacteria > Ktedonobacterales > JADMIN01 > JAJPKE01. The sequence continues at coordinate 28,854 of CAWENW010000005.1, read as the reverse complement.
TCTGGTAACTTTCTGGCGCATCCGAGTCTGATCGGAGCGGCGTTTCTAACGTTACGGAGCGAATTCCTGCCTTCTGGCAACTTTCTGGTAAATCCGAGCCTGATCGGGGCATTTTTTCTGAAGTCGCAGGTTCCTCTGGCCGACCAACAATCAAGCGCCATCTGGCAGACCTGGCTTCAGACCGATCTGCCGTTCATCGCCGCGGGGACTGCCGCGATGTTCCTGAATGTTGTGGGCGGAATAGCCAATCGCTTCCAACTGCTGGCCGCGTTCCTGGGTGGAACGTTTTGGGTCTTTCTGATCGTCAATAACGTCTGGTACCCTTATTCGATTGTGCCGCTTCTGCCCTTTTTAGGCGCTGAATATCGCTCTGGTGGTAAACGCGCCCTTGCGCTGGCTGACACGGCCATTTGGCTTTGGCCTCGCGCGGGTGTTGTTGCTCTTTGCGCTGGTCGGAATGCTGGTTCCCTTAGACATCCAATACGCCCAGCCCTTACTGGCTCCGAATGGGTCGCAACCGCAACAGCAAGCGATGACCTGGGTGCGTGACAATGTCCCACGCAACGCCGTCATTATCACCAATAGCTACATGTATGCCGACCTTCTTGATCCAGAAGGCATGGCAGTCAGTGGTGGAACGCCCTTCACCAAAGCCCAGATGTATACCAACGCCGCGTTGGACCCGGCTATTGCTCAGAGACTATTGAAGGAGCAGTGGCAAAATGTCGATTTTCTTGTGGTCGATGCTGGCATGCTCAAGGAGATACGCACCGACCGACGCTTCACCCTTTTGAATGAAGCGCTCCATCACGCAACGCTGCGGGTATCATTTGGTTCCAGCAAAAACGGCACGCAAATTCAGATTTATCAGATCATTCCCATATAGTCAGTCTGTTAAGTCATTTCTTTATTCGCCGACAACATCTGCTCCGCGGAAGAACCAAGCCTGCACCTCCCTGGATACCAGACAGTTTCACCAGCAGTTGGGCGGACTAGCCCTATATGGCTAGAGACTCGATATGCCGTAAGCGGTGTGGTAGCCATAGTAAAGGCAAATCTTGTGTAACAGTGCACGGTAGATGGCGCTTGTCTTATCCCAGGTACACTGTGCTCGTTTCAGCCGAGAATCCCCTATTGGAGGTTCAATTGCCACCCAGCACGCTCCCAAACGTCTAGGCTGGACACCCGGCAGCACGGGGAATTGAAAGACAGGGAGGGACGGCCAACTCTGCCAGCAGATGTGGCCGCGACGTGTAGTCGTAGCTCAACGTCACCGCATCTGATTCTGGCCCAGAGTACGCGGGTTAAACTCCCGCTGGTCACTCCAGACACAGGAGATCAGCTCCCCATGCAACGTAGCCCGGTACTAAGCGTATCAGCGTTCCTTGTCTTGTGTATCACTGTGGTCCTGGGACCGACCTTGCTGCCACCACACACCGCCCACGCAGCTGCCCGCCGGCAGGCCGCCCTCCCCGGACTCTCCGTCAGCGGCAACCACCTCCTGGCTGGTGGCGTGCCCATTACCCTGCATGGTGTGAATCGCTCCGGCAGCGAGTACGCCTGTATCCAAGGCTGGGGCTTCGATGACGGTCCCATGGACCAGCCGAGTGTGGATGCGATCGCCGCCTGGGGGGCCAATATGGTCAGGATCCCGCTCAACGAGGACTGCTGGCTCGGGATCAACGGCGTCAACCCGGCCTATGGGGGCAGTGCCTATATTGCGGCCATTCGCAGCCTCGTCAGCGAGGTGACGGCCGCGGGGATGTACGCGGAGCTCAGCCTGATGTGGGCAGCTCCGGGCTCCATTGCGGCGACCTATCAGCCGGGCGCACCGGATGAGGATCATAGTCCCGCGATGTGGGCCTCCTTAGCCAGCACCTTCGCCGGCAATCCCGATGTCATTCTCGCGCCCTGGGGTGAACCGACCGTTGATGCCGACTGTTTCCTCAATGGCGGGACCTGTGACGTCCCCTATGACGCCAGCTACATTCCCGCAACCTATGCTACCGCCGGGATGCAGCAAGCGGTGAGCGTCATGCGGCAGGCAGGCTACCACGGCATCATCTCCATCCCCGGCATCAACTACGCCAATGACCTGACGCAGTGGCTGTCGCATGAGCCCAGCGATCCCGATCACCAGCTCATCGCCGAGGCGCATATCTATGGCAACAACAGCTGCGGCGCCGAAAATAACGGCAGCTGCCTGGTCTCCACCCTCGATCCGGTGGCGGCTCGGGTGCCGCTGCTGCTGGGTGAGACCGGAGAGACGTATGATGACAGTGAATGTAGTGGCGCCAATGTACAGATTATCCTGAACTGGGCGGATGCCGAGCATGTCAGCTGGGCTGCCTGGGCGTGGAATAACTGGGGTGGCTGTTCCTCGCTCATCCAGGATTATAGCGGTACCGTTCACTCGGGAGATGCTGTTGCGGCCGTTGTTCATGCGCTCATGCCCGCCTACGGCTCACCACCTACATCGGCGCCTACGAAAACGAGTAGTCTGCCTACAACTACCCCTGTCTCACCGGCTCCTACCACCGTTCCACCAACATCGACTCCTACGGCTAGACGGCCGCCAGCTAGCCCAGCAACCACGCAAGGTCGCTCCAGGGTGATTGATACCGCTATCTTGCTTGTGGTACTTGCCTGCACGGCAATGGGTGTGTTCCTCATGCTGAGGAATCGTAACTAAAATAGGAGCGCTCCTACTCAACGAGGTTGAGTGGGCGTGGTCCTTTAGACATATCAAGAATGCAGAGGCGTGTTCCAAAGGGATCTTGAATTACCGCGCATTTGCCGATGGTAATATCAAATGGCGAGACTAATATCTGACATCCTCTGGCGGCGTACTCGCCAACCAATGCCTCAACATCGTCAACCAAATAATGGACTTCTGCGGAAGAAGGTATTGCTGGGTCATGGTGCAGCACTAATTCTGCATCAGTCTCTGCAAAGCCCAAGCCGATTGCCTCGTCTCCCTCCAGCGTGGGCGCAGACCGAAGACTTCAGCGTAATATGCCGCAGCAGCCTGGACGTCTTCCACACGGATCATGAAGCAATCTATTTTTCGTAATATCACGTGTTTTCTCCTCGACTTTGGTTGGAAAGGAGTATACCATGACCGAAATTGCGCACAGGGGATTTTCCTGACAAGACACGCGGACGCTAAAAAAAGTGCTTGAAAAGGTCTGAAAGTTAGACTACGATACTGCTCGCACCGTCTCATCACCTGATGCCAGCGGTTTCCTGGAAAGGATATACACTGATCCCATGGTACCAAAGGATTACGTTACCTTTTTTAGTGTGTTGGCTGGAGTTGGAGCGACCCTGTTCGGACTTATCTTTCTCGCCATTTCCATCAAGCCGGAAGTGACTCGCACAGAAAACCCCTCGGTCATGCGACAGGTTCAAACGGCCAGTGCGTACAGTGCCTTGCTCAACCCGCTCGTGATTTCGTTGCTTGCTCTGGTGCCTCACGCCACAATCGGGACGGTCACGGTGATTATGAGCCTGATCGGACTGGTCAACACGCTAATTATGGGAATCAGTGTATTCCAGGATGCGCGGAACGTGGCGACGAAACTGACGAGCGGCGTGTTTATCGTCGGCAGTCTGACCCTCTATGGATTTGAACTCTTCTTCGCCATCAGACTCGCAACAACCCCTACCGATCTTGCGGCTCTGTCTGGTCTGACTACACTGCTGGTGCTCATTTACCTTTATGGCATCGCACGGGCTTGGGATCTGGTGGGCACGCGCCAGTTCCATCTGCCAGAGATGCTCACCCCGTTGCTTCCTAATAGAATCGCAGCCATGCTCTCCGACACACCATCTACCGAGCAGACCAACGATGATAGCAACCAGGGAGACTGAGAATAAAGGCGCACGACCTTTTCAGCCCGCTCCATCCTTTACCGCGTGTGCCGAATTCACGAGCGCGCGTCGCCATCTCAGCTACCGGCGCTGATCAATGAGATCAAATGTTCCGCCAAACAGTGATTGACGTGTGAGATCTTGAGCCAGCAGGTCGTGGGGAAAGCCCAGATCAATCTTACTCACCTCATTGAGCCGCTGTAGTTGCCTGTCGCTGAGCCGGAACTCCAGGCAGGCCATGTTATCCTGGAGTTGGGAGAGCCGTCTCGCGCCTAGAATCGGGATGAGAGTATCGTCACGTTGCCTGATCCAATTGAGAGCCACCTGCGCCGGCGTGCGCCGCACCTCGTGCGCCGCCTGCTGGACTGCTGCGGCAATTGCCAATGTCTGTTCATCCACGCGCACATACGGCGAGGCATCGCGTCGGGTTGGCACCGCGCTGCTGCTGGTAGAACCGCTCTGATTGTTGTACTTGCCGGTCAGCACTCCGCTGCCCAGCGGCGACCACGCGGCCACCCCCAGATCAAAGGCGCGGGCCATTGGCAGTAGATCGCGCTCCGGTGTGCGCTCAATCAAGCTATACTCGATTTGCAGGCCGATAAAGGACGTCCAGCCGGAGAGCTTGGCCAGGGTATTGGCCTGCGAGACAATCCAGGCGGGGGTATCGGAGATGCCGATATAGAGAACCTTGCCCTGGCGCACCAGATCATCAAAGGCGCGCATCACCTCTTCAACGGGCGTGAGTCCGTCCCAGCCATGCAACCAGTAGAGATCCAGGTAGTCGGTCTTGAGCCGTTTCAGACTTGCCTCAACCGATTGCATCATGTTCTTGCGCTGATTGCCGGAATTATTCACATCTACAGGCCGGTTCGCGTTGGGAGGTTTGGTGGCAAAGGTATATTTGGTGGCAAGGACGACCCGCTCCCGGTCTGAGCTGATGAAGTCACCTAGAAACCGCTCGCTCGTTCCATTGGTGTAGATGTTGGCGGTGTCAATGAAATTGCCGCCTGCCTCCAGGAAGGCGTCATACATCCGGCGCGATTCGTCTTTAGGCGCGCCCCAGCCCAGATCTTCTCCAAACGTCATGGTACCCAGGCACAGCTCAGAGACGCGTAATCCGCTGTGCCCTAAGAGTTTGTATCTCATGGATGGTCCTCGTTCGCAGAGACAGAACGACCCGATGAGGGGTGTGTCGCGAGAAATGTGCCAGCGTCTCCAGCGCCTGAACAGCCACGAATGGGCTTCCTTCTCTGCGCACTGTCGTCACCTCGGCTGTGGCCACACGTCAGGGACCGATATCGCCAGCCACTTTATCCGAGTCAAGCTGCGGCGCCAGCCGATACGGACCTAGCGCTGGCGAGCGAGCGTAGCCTCTCCCGCAGGATGGGGTGCACCCCCTCGAAGTCGGCGGCAGACAGTGCGTCAGCGTCCACGATCACGGGTTCACGGCTCGCCGTGATGCGGCCGATGAACCCCGGCCCTAGTGGAACCTGCACCCGGCCGACATCCTCTTCCCCCAGCCCGCGCGCCGCCCGCAAGTTCAGCGCCTGGCCATCTGCGTCCAGTACGGAGATGCCGACGGACTCCACGCCCATCACCGCCGTCACACGGCTGAGGAGTTCGCGCAGCAGGTCAGCGATCTCAAGCTGGGAGAGAGCGGTGTCGGTCAGAGCTTGCATCGCTCGCAGCTGCGCATTCGTCGCGTCTGCCCATGAGCGAGTCGCTGCGGCTTGCGCCCGTGCCTGTCTGGCCTCCGTGCGTGCTGCATCAAGCGCGTCCCTGAGATCCTGATCTTGTGTATGTGGACGCGCGGTCAACGACGTTACGCTGGCGGTATTTTTCGGCTTCATCGATTGCTCTCATTCGTTGGAACTCGGTGCTCCCTCAAGGTTTTCCTATGGCTCATCCGTGCTCTGCTGTCTCAAGTACGATGCTAGATTGGGGAGCAGGTGTTGGGGCACGCCTACCCGCAGGGCGAAGGTGTCAACGGCACAGCCGACGCCTGTGTAACATAACATCAGCGTATCGCGAAAAGGTGAACGAGATGTTACAGCACTCTTTCAAGTGATGAGCCCATTCCCTGATACATCAGAAATTCGTGTAATATTCCAGCTTGGTACTTTACTCGGAAATGAGAAAATAAACCTGGCACCCACAGTGAGTGGAGGGCAGACAGAAATCGGTGTTGTCGGCGCTCTCTTGACATGGTAGCTATGACTGTGTTATATCTAGATATGTCGGCCATATATCTAAGAAAGGGAGTCCGACAATGGCGACACAACTGTTATCCTGGCCAGCGGAATGGCCATCCTTACACGAGTTTGGTCACTACCTTCTCCGAATGTCACGAGATCGCGGCGAACGTTCAGAGCCTATGCACCACCACGAACATGAACACCATCGGGAGCCTGGCTCATCTGGCGAACGTGCCGAGCGCAGCGGACGGAGAGAGCGGGGAGGACGTGGAAGACGTCACGTGGGTCGTGGCGATGTCTATGCCGCTACGCTGCTGCTAATGGAGGAGCAACCCTTGCATGGCTATCAGATTATCCAGTTGACTACGGAGCGCAGCGGTGGCATGTGGCGTCCCAGCGCCGGATCAGTGTATCCCGCCCTGCAATTGCTGGAAGATCAGGGATACATCCAGGGCGAACAACAAGACAACCGCCGAGTCTTTCATCTGACTGAACCCGGGCGGGCTTACATCGCAGAGCACCGGGGCGAGCTCGTCGCCGCTCGGGATGCGGTGACGGCGCGCATGGACTCAGGAGACGCGGACCTGCAGGACGTATTCGAGCAAGTCGAAACGGCCTTCAAACAGGTTATCCATGTGGGAACTGCGGCGCAACTGGCAGTTGCCAGAGACCTGCTGGTCACTACTCGCCGGCAATTGTATCGTATCCTTGCCGACGATGCAGAGTAGCGTTCAGTGTGAACCGATATCCTACTGCTGAAAGAGGTTTACAATGCCAGAGCTTACCGAAGCGCAACTGCGCGCGGGTGTCGCTGTGCGCGCCAGTATCGACCACGAGTTAACCGCACGCTATGCCCCGGAAGATGACGTCTTGCGTCATGCGGTCGAACGAGCAGAGCGTGAAGGACTGCCCGCCATCCAGATCTCGCCGCTGCAAGGGAAGCTGTTGCAGGTGCTGGCAGCGGCGTGTGGCGCGCGTAAGATCTTGGAGATCGGCGCATTGGGCGGCTATTCGGGTACCTGGCTCGCACGAGCGCTGCCGGTGGATGGAAAATTAATCACCTTGGAGGTCAATCCTCATCACGCTACCGCCGTGCAGGCCACGTTTGCCGAGGCAGGGTTGGCCGACCGCGCCGAGGTGCGCGTGGGCGATGCCATCACGCTGCTCCCGCAGCTCACGCCAGAGGCACCGTTCGATCTGATCTTCATCGACGCCGATAAGGATAACTATCCCACCTATCTCGATTGGGCTATCATGCTCAGCCGTGTGGGGACGATCATTGTCGCCGATAATGTGATTCGCATGGGGCGGCCCTTCCAATCGCCGCCGCCTGATGCGGCGAGCGCCGGCGTGGCCGAGTATACGGCCAAACTGACCAGCGATAAGCGTCTCATCTCAGTGGCATTTCCGATGGACGATGAGGGCACTGATGGCTATGCCATCTCGGTCGTGCGAACCACATCATGATGCGATACGCTTAGGCCCACACTTTCCAACATGTGCTGTGGGCCTCCTTTATGCCGAGAGCGATTCTGAGTTCGACGGCGAGACGCGCGACGAGACGGTCGTGTTTACTGGCTTTTGCCGCGGCCCTCGATGCTCCACACTGCTTCCAGCTGCCCGTCGCGCAGCGCGAAATAGTAGTCAAATAGATTGATAGTCGTGTCGCAATGGCTCGGTATGAGCTCGACGGTGTCACCAACCTTCAAGCCGGGCCTTGCAGCTTCATCCCATGTCAGAATGCCGTGTTCATCGCCGCCAGGCCGATAGGTTACTCCAATGAGCCCAAGGGGCTCAGCGTTACCGCTGTCAGTGGAAAGGGTCTTGAGGCCGGCATCTACAATTGCCCGTGTAGGCGCTGGGCAGCTGATGACTGTTGCCAGCACCGTCAGCGCAGTGGCGTATTCAGCGCCTAGAGCATTTCGATAGTCGACATCCATGAAGATAAAGGATCCTGGCTGCACCTCGGTTATGCCGGAGTCGCTGTACTTAGCGCAGTACTGCCATGTCCCTGTACCCCCGGTCGTCACTATCGCGGGAGCCAGGTTCACGGTTCGCAGAGCCGCCACCGTGGCGACGAGCTGCTCCATGGCGGCGTCGCAGAGATGTTCACGCTCTTGGTTGCCATGAACGTGCTGCAAGTGCCCTTCATAGCCCTGTACCCCAAGGAATCGGAGCGATGGAGAAGCGGCGATCTGCCGAGCCATCTCTACCGCCGGCTCACCGGGAGCCGTGCCGCTGCGGCCCTGGCCGACATCGATCTCAACAAGTACCTGAGCAATCACCCCCCACTTGGCTGCCGCCAGCGCCAGGGCATGTATCCCCGCAGCGCTATCCGCCACTACCTTGACATCAGGATGAAGTCGTAGAAGCCCCATAAGACGCTCGATCTTGGCTGATCCTGCAATCTCAGTAGTAATGAGGATGTCTTCAATTCCCGCGTCAACCATGAGTTCTGCTTCGCCCAGTTTCGCTACACAGATGCCGTGCGCTCCAGCATGTAAGAGCCGGTGCGCTATAACTGGGGTCTTCCCAGTTTTTAAATGGGGACGAACCGCCACACCACTGCCCCGGGCTCGATCGAACAGGGCCGTAATGTTGCTATCCAGCCGTTCAAGGTCGATCAGAAGAACCGGAGTATCCAACTGCGCCCGTGCGGTGCCAGGCAGCGGAGTATACATCGAAGGCTTCCTCTCTGGCAGCGTTCGCCACGTGTGTGTGAGCCGTCACGCGGCCTTCGTTTGCTCGCGCTGGAGATACCACTGCAGGGTCTGCCGCACCGCCTCCTCGTGAGGCGTCGCGATATCGCCGAAGGCGTGCACGAACTTGCTGCTGTCTACCACAAAGGGCTGGTTGAATTCATAGAGCATCTCAACAACTTCTCGTACCAGGGGATTGACCACACCCAGTGCTCTCACCACGAGATCGGGGATAGATCCCATCTTCGGAGGGAGATGCGCCGCCTCGAAGAAGAGAGTGAGCATCTGGCGCGTGGTCAGCGTCGGTGCGTTGGGAATATGCCAGCTCTGGCCCAGCGCTTCATCATGGGCGCCCAGCAGCACCAATCCTTTCCCGAAATCGCTGACATAGGTATAGCTATGGGGCATGTCCAGCTTGCCTAGCACCGACACGCTCTTGCCGGCGAGCAGAGGAGGGATGATCCGGTCGCCAAAGATACCTTGCTCACCAGCACCGGGTCCGTAGAAGTCGGAGGCGCGCCCGGAGGTCGCTCGCACGATCCCCGCCTGGTGCGCCGCCATCAGATCCTCGGCCATCTTCGCGCGCACCCGCCCTTTGCGGGTGGTGGCATGGAAGGGGAGCGTTTCGGTGATAAGGCCGGAGACCGGGCCGTACATATAGAGATTCTCAGCCACGACGAGCTTGGCATGAGCTGCCGCTGCACCCTGGATAATGGCGGCCTGCATAGGAGGAAACTGCGTTGCCCATTTGGTATAGGGCGCGTTGACACAGCTGTAGACGACGGTCGCATCCTGGCACACCTGGCGAGTGCTGGCGGGGTCGGCGGCATTGCCTTTCACGATTTCGACGTTTTCCGGAGCTATCGGCTAGACCGCCGCGATTGACGAGGCGAACGCGTTTTCCCTGCCCGTGGAGTTCGCGCATCACCGCGAGACCTACAGGTCCGGTACCGAAGACGACATGGAGTTCATCGTTGGGCATCAAGGAATTGTCCTCTCTCACCAGATTTACCGGAAATCTCTCGATTGCCTGGTTAAATGCCTACGCCATCGGCAGTCTCTAAGGTAGCGCAGCCGTGTTGCTCTAGCTGCCATATGACAGCTGCAGGTGCACCTGCTGGAAGAGTGAGAGGAGCAGAGGTTTGGCCCAGTAGTCTACGGAGCAGCTAGACTGGGCCGACACGCTGTCGACTGCCCCATCAGAGGTCGCCTACATAGACACAGAACCGATCCTCTATTCTGCCTGTGCAATATATGCGCACCGGGAGTATATCCTAGAATGGTACGCAATTCAATTACCTGCTTCAGTGGTCGTCCTCTATGCCCAGTTCGCCTGATCTGATACCAGTTGACCAACGTCCTTACATGGGGTTGAGTATGTCCTGCAACCCGCTCTCGCTCTCTGGTGGAATAGTTCCGCCCGCGAAATCCGTTGAGGTACTCAGCTGCTCCCAGCGGGAGATCTCGGCGAGGTCGGCCTGGTCGATCTGGCGAGCCAACCGGACGGCGTCCCTGCCCAGTAACAGCCGCAGCGGCGACCTCTCCTCGCCCGCGATGGCGATGATCGCCTGGGCCGCTTTGGCAGGGTCGCCCGGCTCATGTCCAGCGACCTGGTGGAAGAAGGACTCCACTTGCCCAACCGTGCCAAGATAATCCGCGCTAGGGGGTGACTCCCGCAGCGAAGAGACGTTGAAATCGGTGCGGAAGGCGCCCGGTTCGATGATCGTGACCTTGATGCCCAGCGGCGCCACCTCACGCACGAGCGCCTCGGAGACGCCTTCGACCGCCCACTTCGCCATACTGTAGGCACCCGTTCCCGCAGCGCCTATCCGACCCCCAATCGAGGAGAATTGCACGATGTGCCCGGACCGCTGCATGGGCCTGCTCGGCATTGGTCACGTCCAGCGGGACCGCACGGACCTGTGCGCCAGAGCGTGTCACGAGGTCACTGAGCTGCTCGGGATGGCGCGCCGTCGCAACCTGCCGCTCGCCGTGCTCCAGGACGGACTCGGCGAGCGAGCGTCCGAAGCCGCGGGAACTTCCGGTAATGAGCCAGACTTTTGACGTCGGTGTGGTTGACATGGGGCTGGGTCCTTTCTTCGGCGCGAAACCATCGTGGCATGGCCAGCCAGCCATCCGAGTGGTGCTATTCCGACCAGGAACCACGCCGACAGTATCGCCAGAGAGGCTGACCAGAGGGCTACACCAGGTAACACATTGCTCACAGATCCCAGAAGCGGACCACTGCACTTGAAGGGTGTAAATTCAAGAATGAGGTGCTTCTTCTGTCATAGCGGTGTAACATACTGTAAGAACGACGCAAGTTTGCGCGTGTATCATGGTTTTAGCCGTGCAAAGGCGGCCTGTGCGCAGCGGTCGCGTGGCCTATCCTACGAAAACCGGTCGATGGTACTCTCCACGGGAGGAGGTGCGCAATGTCGGCACCACGCCATGACGATAGCCGGCTCCACGACGGCATGCACTACCCAGTCGGTCATCTCATCGGGGTGTTCCCCACTGCAGACGAAGCGGAGCAGGCAGCACAAAGCCTGTACGACGCCGGCTATACCGACATCGAGATTCTCGAAGGTCCGGCGGCTCAGGAGATCCTGGAGTCCACCGAACGTGCGGCGAGCCCGCTGGCTCGTGCTTGGAAACGGCTCTCGCTCTATCTGTCTAACGAGGACGACGCTCTGCGGGCAGCGGCGGACGCACTCCGCCATGGGCATGCGATCGTGTGGGTCTATGCCTCCGACAAAGCGCAGCAGGATCAGGCAGAGAGTATCCTGCGGGCGCACGGAGTGCGGGGGCTGACCTACTTCGGGCGCTGGACCATCACGGACGTCAATCCTTGAGGCAGTGCGCGCGCGATCGGTCATGGGCGGTCACAGCTTCAGAGGTCGAAGCTTTGCGCCTCACCGAAACTGATCTCTCGCATCTGGTCTCTGACACCCACTATTTCCGACCGGTTTGGTTTTAGACTGTCGACTGCAGCATTGACCAGCAGGCGATCACTCTTGAGGGTGACCTCGAGCGGTAGCCCTCGGAAGCGCATGGGCAGAGTTAGATGGCGCAGCTGGTCCACGGCCTTAGGAGCAAAGGTGAGGGCTCCATCGCGAACCACCTCACCCAGGTAGCTGCGCTGCACCAGGTCCAGCGTCCCCGACATTACGCCCAGGTGAATTCCCTCGGCGGTGGTGCCCCCCTGTACGTCGCCGATGTCGCTTTCCAGCGCTACCATATACCGCTGCCAGGACGCCGCCAGGTCGATCTCCGAGAAAACCGCGGCAAACACTAAGAAGCTTAGCGTGGATCCGTACGAGGTACGAGCATCGTAGTAGGTGACCGTCTTTCGCAGCGTCTCAGAAGTGTACGGGTACCCCAGACAGTCGAAGATTTGCTTCAGCTCATCCTGCCCAAACAGATAGAACAGCATCACCGCGTCCGCCTGCTTCGACACCTTGTAGCGGTTTGGGTCCTTGCCTTCTGCCCGTAGGATACGATCGAGTCGCTGGATGTTGCCATACTTCCGGCGGTAGTTATCCCAGTCCAACTCTTCTAGGTGCTCCCACCCCTCGAACTGGCTGATGACGCCATCCGTGAGGAAGGGAACGTACATCTTACAGCTCATCTCCTTCCAGGTCCTGATCTCCAGGTCTGTGAGGCCAATCTGCTCTGAGAGTCGCCAACGGCGTCGCTCGGGAAGCATGTCGAGCACTCTGACCGCAATCTCCGATATCCATGCCACCATCACGTTGGTATACGCGTTATTTCGCAGACCGGGCTTATCGGAGTCGGGGTATTTCTCGTGAAATTCGTCGGGGCCCATGACGGCGTGAATCTCGTAGCGGTCGCGTTCCGGATTGAAGTGGGCAATGCTAGACCAGAAGCGGGCAATCTCCAGCATCATCTCGGCGCCTGGCCCGAACAAGAAATCGGTGTCTCCGGTGGCCTGGATGTAGTGCCAGATGTTGTAGAAGATGGCCGCGCCCACGTGTCGCTGGGTCCGGCTCAGGTCCGGTTCCCACAGGCCGGAGCGGGGGTTGAGGTGCACGAGCTGCGCCTCTTCTTCGCCGTCACTTCCGCTCTGCCAGGGGTACATCGCACCCCGATAGCCGGCAGCGCGTGCCAGCACGCGGGCTTCGTCGAGCCTGCGGTACCGGTACATTAGGAGTCCCTGTGTAATCTGCGGTAATCTGAAGTTCAGGAACGGGTATACGTAGAGCTCGTCCCAGAAGATGTGGCCGCGATATGCTTCACCGTTGAGGCCGCGCGCGGGAGCGCCGGCGTCCAGGTCAGCCGTATGGGGGGAGCACGTCTGCAGCACATGGGAAGTGTGGAAGCGCAGCACGAACTGAACCCGCTCGTCGTGGGGCAGCTGAATGTCGCACGTGTCCCACAGCTCGTCCCACGCGCGCCGATGACGCTCGAAGGCCTCCTGGAAAGTGCCGAACCGCGCGAGCGCCTCCTCGGCGTTGTCCAGAGGCTCGCTGATTGCCCGATCGCGACCAGTATAGAACGCGACCAGCTTCTCGAAACGGACTGGCCGTCCGGGCTGGAGGTTCACGCCGAGCGACTGCTGGGCATAGTCCTCCAGCAGATAGCGTCCGCGCTCGGACTCCAGCTCGCCCGAGTCAACATATACGCGCGTCCTCGCCGCCTCGGCTACATAGATGCGAGACTGACGCGTCCGCGCGAGTAGGGAGATGGTGTCCGCGCCTGGATTCCGGGTCGCAATTGGATGCAGGTGACGGCCCTCAAGCCCTCGGTATCGGGCGACGCCCTGGTTGGTGACACGTCCATCTAGTGCCGTGATAACCTCCACCGGGCCGGACCAGTTCTCGGCGGTGATAGTCCATTCCAGCGCCGCCAGGTTCCTATCGTCCATACTGACGAAGCGCCTGCTGGAAAGCGTCGTCTCGCGCCCGTGGCGGTCGCGGAAGCGAAGCCGTCGCAGCACCATGGCGTTGCGGAAGTCCACCTCGTGCCGATAACTCTGCAGTTCGACATTCGTCAGGCTGATCGGCTCGTCGCCTCCGATCCGGAGCTTGAGAACGAGCCAGTTGGGCAGGTTGACGAGGTCCTCGTTGCGCACCGGGCGCCCGCCCAGGATCGTCGTCTCGCGATTGTAGCAGCTGTGCGTATATGTGCCAGGATAGTGAACGTCGTCCACATCCGCCCACTCGGCGCAGCCACGCGTACAGAAATAGCCGTTGCCGGTCGAGGTCAGCACTTCGCGAAGCCTCTCCTGTGTAGGCTCAAACGTATCGTACGCGAGCACCCAATCGTTCGCATTGTGTGCGTCAGACCCGACACCACGCGGTGTTGACGTGTCCCCTCGCGGGAGACGATGGCGGCGAGTTGGTTGATGAACTCCTCCACCTCCCTGATCGTGTTCAGCGTGTAGTCCGCGGCGGTGGCGCGGGTAGTGCCCGCTGCGTCGCCTCCGCTTTCCACCAGGATGCCGATGCCCTTTCCGGCCAGGACACGGAATGCGTCCTCGTCGGTAATGTCGTCGCCAAGATACACAGGGACCACATCGTCCCGGTCCAGGCCCTGCTCCTTGAGAAGGTAGGTCACCGCCTTGCCCTTGTCCCAGTCCAGCTTGGGATCGATCAAAACGCCTGCGACATCTGTCAGCTCGAGCTTGAGCTTTGCCTCCGCCTCTCGCAGCGGGCCCTCAAGTGCCCCGCCCTCTTCATGCGTTATGGTGGCGCCGGTCGGACTCCAGATGTCAAAACCATGGTCGCCGGCCACGATCAGGTTGTCGACACCCATGAGCTGCTGCACGTCTTCGCGGTCGCGACCGCTGATCACGATCACGGGGATCCGCTCAGCCAACCGGTGCACCGCCTCGCGCATGCTGGCGGAGATTACGGCCTCCTCCGGCCGATTTCGGATCGAGGTCAGCGTCCCATCATAGTCAAGAAATACTACTAGTCGCTTTCCACCTGCGCGCCCAGCCAGCGTCTTCATCTCGTGGAGCGCGTTCGGAAGGGCGCCGATTTGCGTGGCCATATTAGTTCATCTGCCTTTGCCAGTTCGCTCCGGCGGTTAGCCGAAGTATTGACCGCATCCTGGCTCGATTGCCAGCGTGCCGTCCACCCCATACCAGGTTCCAAGGCTCGTTCCTGCATGCCTAGTGCCAGAACCATCGAGGAGCCCTGCTGGTGCTATACTGTGGGACATCTGCGGCTTATAGCTTGCTTTGCAGCGGGCAGAGAATACCTTCATATACCCATTCACGCGAGATCCCGTCAGGGAGAGGAGACCGCAATGGCCGATATGACGAGCTTACGCGTGGGGGCAGCACGCGTCACCATCCTCAATGCGGGAGATTTACGGCTCACGCTCAAAGATGAAATGTCAGTGCCGGAAGCGGAGTGGCGTCCACAGTATGCCGAAGTATTCGATCAGCCCAGTGACTGTCCCAGCCAGAGCGTCTATGTGGAGTACCTGGGTGTGAAAGTGCTGGTGGATGCGAATGACTTCCGGGCAACGGTTACACCCGATGATCCCTCTGCCATTCCCGGCTACACGCCGCCTCCCCCTATCCCTATTCAGCTTGCCGGCCTGGGTGTAGGGCCGGGAGACATCGCTCATATGGTGATCACACACGCGCACTGGGACCACTTTGCCGGTACGACCTCGCCGTCTCCAAGCGGCGACTATCAGCCCACCTACCCAGCGGCAACCTATTATCTTGGCGCGGCCGATTGGCTGGACACCGAAATGCAGGTGGCGCTAGGCGAGCGAACGTCGCTGGAGGGACGAACCCTGGGGGTACTGCGTGAGCGA
Organism: uncultured Chloroflexia bacterium; assembly: GCA_963810535.1. GTDB lineage: Bacteria > Chloroflexota > Ktedonobacteria > Ktedonobacterales > JADMIN01 > JAJPKE01. The sequence continues at coordinate 13,289 of CAWENW010000005.1, read as the reverse complement.
GGTCTGCTACGACTGCTTGAGGGAAGCGAGCAGGTGGCGCCGGGAGTCGACATTCTGCCCGCCCCCGGCGAGACCAAAGGCCATCAGATTGTGCGTGTTCACTCCGAAGGCGAAACCGCATATATCGTCGGCGACCTGTTCCATCACGCCGTCGAGGTCGAACACCCCGAGTGGATGGTGAACTGGGCGGATGCCGAGACCATGTCGAAGACGCGTCGCTGGCTACTGGACCAGGCGCTTGCCGAAAACGCTCTCCTGATCGCTGCTCATATCGCCGCGCCTGGTCGCATCAGGAAAGCAAGTAGCGGCTTGCGGTGGGTAGATGCCTGAGCTGGTTCCAGCTCACTGAACCCCATTAGGAGTCGATTTGAGAGTAAAATGGGCTATGGGGCGGAGACACGCACGACGATTGCAGTGACATTATCGGGTCCACCCGCTGCGTTGGCCTGGGCAATCAGGCGTCGCACGCTCTCCTCCGGGTCATAGTGCTCGATGATGGATTTCAATTCGTCCTCTTCCAACACTGACCAAAGACCATCGGTGCATAGAACAAAGGTATCGCTGTCCTGCACAGTCTCGGTTAAAAGTTCCACTTCGACGTTGAGGTCACCGAGTGCGCGATAGAGCAAATTGCGCTGCTCGTGAGTGCGAGCCTCCGCCGGAGATATCTCGCCGCGCTCGACTAACTGCGCGACCACCGAATGGTCATGAGTGACCTGGCGCAACTGGCCCTCGCGTAATATATAGACGCGACTATCACCCACGTTGGCCACGTAAAGCATGTGATCGTGCAGCACTGCGGCAACGCAGGTCGTTCCCATGTGGAAGTCCTCCCGCACCGTTCGCTCGCTCTGCTTCGTTCACCTGGTAGATGGCAGAATTTGCCTGCTTAATGGCCCGTTCAAGGGACTCCGGAATATTGCCCGGCAAATCCTGGTAATAGGAGTCCTTCACCGTCTGAATAGTCAGCGCGCTGGCAACGTCGCCGCGATTGTGGCCACCGAGGCCGTCTGCTACGACGAAGAGTCCGCCCTTCTCTTGCAGGAGCCGCTGATCTTCCGGAACTACCGAGATGAGTTGATCTTCATTGGTGGTCCGAATCTGCCCGATATCCGTGCGCAGCCCAACATCCAAAGTAAGCTGTAGTGCCATAGCTAATCGTTCCTTTCCGGCCAAAGTGAGCGTGCGCTCGTGGCGGATCATCCAACTCTCTACCTGCTGAACACAGGCGGTTTTGACGAGGTCGGTAACAAAATCTCTCCAGAGACGCAGCACTCCGAGGGTTCCGCGCTGATGCCGTGCATCTGCATATGCGTCGCGAAATACTTGCAGCATCTCGAACTCATACTCCGCTCGAAAAGCGCGCGGATAGGCGAGCAGAAAAAACTGGTACAGACGCTCGGATACGGTCCTCTGATGTCCCGACCGAGAAAGCGGCATTACTGGCCTCCCAACATGTTAAAACCAGGAATGACACGCTTGCTGTGTGCGACTCGCACTTGTTGCTCCAGGCGACGGGTTTCGACCTCTAACACGCGCTGGCCGAAACCCGTCAGGCGATAGTAGCGCCGTCGTTCCTCGCCATGGACCGGCTCAACCTGTTTCTGAGCCTCGGCGATAAGGTTGTCTTTGAGCATGCGTTGGATCGACCCATAGAGTGTTCCAGGTCCCATGCGCATTGTGCCGCCTGTTTGCGACTCAATCTCTTGCATGATGGCGTAGCCGTGTTTTTCACCATCGGCAAGAGCCAGCAGAATGTTAAAAACGGCCGGAGTGAGTGGAAGCAAAGGTTCTGGCGCACGCTCGTCAGCGTCTGGCATACTCATCCTTTCCCCTATAGCCGTGGTGGAGCGACCAGGAACGGCTCCTGACAGCTCGCAATAGAATGTCGGCGGATATATCCGTCACGGATATAATAACCGCGAGCGAGGGAATTGTCAAGGTGAATTTTTTCTTAGAGTGCCTGGTCATACACCAGAGTGCGGGTCACAGTCTCTTAACAAGGAGGGCTTCTTGTTAGGATATGCGGGCGTGAAGGAAGCGGACATTCGTGATGGAGTGCACAGATTAGCCCAAGCACTCCGAACCATCAGCGTGGAGAAAAGATGACGGTTTGCTGCTGATCATTCCGCTCACAGAATGCCCGCATTACTGTTAGGCGATATGACGCGTGGCGAGAAATGAACCCACTATCAGTCTAGAAAGCTCGTGTCTCAGCAGGTACCCTTAGCAAGCTTGCATACCGTCGTGGAGCACGAACCGCTCCATTGCATTGGCAAATCCTTCCTCATCATCGGAAGTCGTGACATAGGTGGCAGCATGCTGAACTTCTTGGCTGGCGTTACCCATGGCAATACTCACACCACTCTGCTCAAACATGAGCACATCATTTGGCTGGTCTCCGATAGTCGCGATATGCTCAGGTAGAATCGCAAGTAGCTTAGAAAGCGTGCGGACCACTTCACCCTTGTTCGCATTGAGATTCGTGACATCCAGGTAATACGGCTGAGATCGCTCCGCGGAAACGCGTGTACCTCCCCATGCTTGCATGTCCTTCTCACAACGCGCAACTGCTGGCAGGTCGTCGCTTACCCCCACAATCTTTACCACATGTTCGAGGTGAGGCCCAAAATCGGAGGCAATCGTTGGAGGGAACTTCACCGTCAATTGCTCCCTCGCGACATGGGGTGCATTCGGGTCCCGTACATACCAGTCGGTTTCAGTATAGAGCCAGGTATCCAGACCATAACCACTAATGAATCGAAGCACATCTGTAGCTACATCTGAGGGGACAAGATGGCTGGCTCTCACGCTATAGTCTGGGTTGAATACCACTCCACCGTTAAAGGCAAAGATTGGTTCCGTCAGGCTCAGAGCGTCGACAAGCATCTTCATTCCTTTCGGGGGCCTTCCACTGGTGATGGTGAACAATATGTTGGCATCACGAAGACGCGAGATCGAGCTGATCGCACGAGCGGTCAACTCTTTGTCAGATGTCACAAGTGTGCCGTCGACATCTGCGAGCACCAAACGAACATTCGTTGAAACGGTGGGTTGTGTCTTCACACGTGCCGCCTTTCGTCTTCCGTTCTTGGTCGATCTACCTACGGCGCGAGGATCGCCAGCTGCCAGGATACGAGCGGAGGAGCGGGGTTCGCTCATGACGCCCCCTGGAGGTGTGAAGCCGCGGCTGCGTCCACCAGCCAGCGTAGTTCGCCGTGGGCCGGCTTGATGATCTGCGACGGCAGCACGATGGGCTGGTACGGCCCTTCCAGCACTTTGGGCAGCATCTCGGCCTTCTCGGCTCCTGTCACCAGGAATGCCACGTGGCGAGCAGCGTTGAAGATCACTGGCGTCAGCGTCACGCGCCACATGCCCACGACCTCGATATACTGCGCCATCGCCCATCGCACCGATTCCGTGATCGCGGCCATGCCAGGGAAGAGCGAGGCGGTGTGACCATTGTCTCCCATGCCGAGCAGGACGAGGTCAAATCCATCCGGTGGCGGTCCTCCCTTTTGGGCATCACCGCCGAAGGCTCGCTCGAGCTCCTGGGCGTACTCAGCCGCCGCCCGCTGGGGTGGGTCTTCGCCGTGGATGCGGTGTATGTTGGCGGGCGGGAGCGGCACATGCTCACCGAGTGTGGTTTGGGCCATATGATAGTTGCTCAGCGGATCCTCAGGCGGGACACAACGTTCATCGCCAAAAAAGACCGCTACCCTGGACCAGTCAATACGTTCCCGGTAGCCTGCCGACGCCAGGCGCTCATAAACAGGTCGCGGTGTGTTGCCCCCCGAGAACGCAAACGTAAAGCGACCGCGCTCGGCAATGGCCGTCGTGGCCAACTCCGTGATGTAATCCGCAACGCCACTGACCCAACGTTCAAGGTCAGCATAGACGGTGACTTCGGGCATACTTCGCTCTCCAATTCTCGATGGGTCTTCTCTGTGCTCAGTGCTCACATCACCCCAGGACGTTGTTCCTCGTGGCTACTCATACCCTATTTTGAGCTCCTGTATCGCCGAATGAGAGTGTTGGTCGAGCTGTCGTGGGCAAGGCTTGGTTCAGTGGAACTCTCGAGTTCAGGGATGATGCGGTTAGCCAGTACCTTGCCAAGTTCAACGCCCCATTGGTCGAACGAGTTGATATTCCAGATCGTGCCCTGGACAAAGACTTTGTGCTCGTAGAGTGCGACGAGTTTGCCTAAGGTCTTTGGAGTGAGTCTTTCCGCAAGGATGGTGTTCGTTGGGTGGTTGCCCTCGAAGGTGCGGTGGGGCACTTGGAAAGTCGGGACGCCGTCTGCAGCGACTTCTGCGGCGGTTTTGCCGAACGCGAGCGCCTCGGTCTGCGCAATGAAGTTGGCCATCAACAAATCGTGATGCCGCCCTAGTGGATTGAGAGGCTGGTTGAAACCGATGAAGTCGCAGGGAATGAGCTTGGTGCCCTGGTGGATGAGCTGGTAGAACGCGTGCTGCCCATTGGTGCCAGGTTGCCCCCAGATGATAGGCCCGGTCTGGTAGTCTACCGGCCTGCCCTGCAGATCGACATGCTTGCCGTCGCTCTCCATGTCAAGCTGTTGTAAATAGGCAGTGAAGCGATCTAGGTACTGATCGTAGGGCAAGATCGCTACCGTCTGTGCCCCGAAAAAGTTGTTGTACCAGATGCCGATCAATCCCAGAAGCACTGGCAGATTGCGCTCGAGTGGAGTAGAGCGGAAATGCTCATCCATCTCGTGGAAACCGGCCAGCATGTCGCGAAAGCGTTCGGGGCCAATGGCGATCATCAACGAGAGGCCAATAGCCGAATCATAGGAGTAGCGGCCACCAACCCAATCCCAGAATTCGAACATATTGGACGGGTCGATTCCAAATTTCGCTACCTCTTCAGCATTGGTCGAGACCGCTACGAAATGTTTGGCCACTGCCTGATCGCTGCCCAGGGCAGCAACACACCACGCGCGTGCGGAATGTGCATTGGTCAAGGTTTCCAGCGTGGTAAATGTCTTGGAAGAGACGATAAAGAGTGTCTCGGCCGGGTCGAGGTCACGTGTGGCCTCGACGAACGCAGTGCCGTCGATATTGGAAACGAACCGCACAGTCAGGTCGCGATCACTGTAGTATCGCAAAGCGTCGTAGGCCATCGCTGGACCGAGGTCGGAGCCGCCAATGCCGATGTTGACAACAGCTCGAATGCGCTTACCAGTGTACCCGGTCCAGGCGCCGCTTCGAACCCGATTGGAGAAATCCGCCATCTTGTCCAGCACGGCATGCACTTGGGGGACAACATCCTTGCCATCAACAAAGATGGCCTGATCGCGAGGAGCGCGTAGGGCGACGTGAAGCACTGCGCGCCCCTCGGTGGTATTGATCTTCTCGCCGCTGAACATGGCATCGATGCGTTCTCGCAGGCCAGAAGACGTGGCCAGTTCAAGAAGCAGCCGCATTGTTTCGTCAGTGATGCGATTCTTCGAATAATCCAAGTAAATCCCGACAGCTTCGATTGCAAAACGCTCACCACGCTCCGCATCGTCTGCGAAAAGCGTTCGCAGGTGGGTATCCCGTATGTCCTGGTAATGCTCTGCGAGTTTCCGCCACGATAGGCGCTCTGTAAGTGGTGTGAGATTGCTGGCCGTAGTCATAGCGTCTTCTCCTCAATTGAACATCCCCGCTTCGGATTCTCAATGGACGGTCGTAAGCAATTCGCTCTTGGAAGCGATACAGCCCATCAAGTCATTCCAGGATGCATCGAATGACTCCGCGCCATCACGCTGCAGTTTTGCGGCGACCGCATGGTAGTCAACGCCGGCTTGCGAGAATCGAGCAAGCACGTCTTCGGCATTTCCCCCATCCGCTGCAAGCATTCCTCCGACTTCGCCATGCTCTGCGAAGGCGAGCAGTGTTTGCTCGGGCATCGTATTCACGGTATGAGGAGCAGCGAGTGCCTTGACGTAGAGGACATCGGATGCTTCAGGGTCCTTGGTGCCAGTGCTGGCCCACAAGAGTCTCTGCGGCCTGGCTCCGGCATTTGCAAGCCGCAACCAGCGATCTGTGTCAAGCAACGTACGGTACGCGTGGTACGTACGACTGGCGACAGCGATCCCCAACTGATTGTGAAGCTCAGTTGGCACCTGCTCCGCTGTTTCTTTGTCCCAGCGGCTCACGAAGATTGAGGCAACGGACTGTACGGCAGGGTTCTGCCCCGCGGCGATGCGCCGTTCGATACCTCGCATGTAGGCTAGAGCGGCTGCCTGGTACTGCTCGTGAGAGAACAGGAGTGTGACGTTGACCGGCACGCCAGCAAAGATGGCCTCCTCGATGGCAGGAAGTCCTTCGCTGGTTCCAGGAATTTTGATAAAGAGATTGGGTCGTGCCGCCCTGGCATATAGTAGTTTGGCTTCAGCGACGGTGCTTTTCGCATCGTAGGCTAACAAGGGCGACACCTCCAGCGAGACCCAGCCATCAACGCCGCCTGTTAGGTCATGTACTGGGCGGAAGAGATCAGCCGCCTGGGTAAGATCCTCCAGCGCGAGTTCGAAGAAGAGGGCTTCCCCTGACGTACCCTGAGCGACCTTCCGACGAATCGCATCATCGTAATCCTGGCTATTCTTAATGGCGTGGTCGAAGATCGAAGGATTGGAGGTGAGCCCTGTAATCGAGAGCTCAGCGATATACTGCTGCAAGGTGCCGCTCGTCAGCAGGCGCCGCGTGATGTTGTCGAGCCAGAGGCTCTGACCAGCTTCGTGGAGTTGTTGCGTTGCTTTCATGGTTGTTGCTCCATAGTTGAGGTATGGTGTTTCACCTCTCCTCGGTTTTTGTTCTAAGCCTGCTTATGTGGCCCGAAAATCTTCACGGGTTCCGTGAGTATAGGGTTGTGCCAGCCTCCTTCACGCCCAATAATGCGATCTGCCTCTGGCGGCCCCCAAGTGTTCCGAGTGTACTCATAGACCGGAGAGACCTTGCCAAGGATAGGGTCTACGACTTCCCATGCCGCTTCGACCGCGTCCTCGCGCACGAAGAGCGTCGGATCACCTCGCATAGCATCTCCAAGGAGTCGTTCGTAGGGTGGCATGCTATCAGTGTCGAGACTGCGCACGATAAGCTCGACTCCTTCGCCCCACATTGACTCTCCAGGAACCTTGGTTCTAGCGCCGAGCGAGATTAATACATCGGGGCTAAGACGGAACCGGTAGTAGTTAGACTGAGGCGGCTCAACCTCCCCAAACACGCCGAGCGGGGGTGACTTGAACTCAACCAGTATCTCGGTGGCGGTTTCAGGCATGTATTTGCCGGTGCGGATGAAGAACGGTACTCCAGACCAACGCCAGGTGTCGAGCTGCAGCTTCACTGCAGCGTACGTCTCCACCTGCGATGCAGGGTTTACACCGTCTTCCTGGAGATAACCTCTATACTGTCCCAATACGACATTCTTCGGGTTGATTGGCCGCATCGCCTTGAAAATTCTGGCCTTCTCGTCACGCCCCGACTCCAGGTAATTTCCCGCTGGGGGTTCCATTGCAAGGATGGCGACCAACTGGAGCATGTGGTTCTGCAGCACATCGCGAATGGCACCAGCTTCTTCATAGAATTTTCCGCGGCCGGCTACACCAAAGCTCTCTGCCATCGTGATCTGCACGCTTGCGATGTGGTCACGATTCCATAGGGGTTCAAGAAAGGAGTTTGCGAAGCGGAAATACAGGACGTTCAGGACCGGCTCTTTCCCGAGATAGTGGTCGATGCGGAAGATGGACGATTCGGGGAAGACGGTGTGCAGAACCTGATTGAGTGCCTGGGCTGAGGCAAGGTCACGTCCAAAGGGCTTCTCGATGACCACCCGAGCGTTGTCTGCGCTGCCCGACTTTCCCAGGCCCTCTACGACAGGACCAAACATGGTAGGCGGAATTGCAAGGTAGTATACCGGTCGCCTGGCTCCACCGAGCGCCGTGCGTAATTTTGTATACGTCGCCTGGTCGTTATAATCACCGGAGACATATTGAAGCAATGAGCAGAGCTTTGCGTAGGCATCTTCATCCACGGGTCCCTGCTCTTCGAGGCTCTGATGGACGTGCGCGCGTAGTTGTTCGATGGTCCAGGGCCTGCCTGCGACACCAATGACCGGCACATCGAGGTGACCATGTTGGATCATTGACTGCAATGCCGGGAAGATCTGCTTATAGGCGAGGTCACCAGTGGCACCAAAAAAGACAAGTCCGTCTGAATGGCTGGTTGTGTTTGGCATGTGGCGCTACCTCCCTCCTGGAGTCTCAGCCTTTTCGAGATGCCCGCCGAACTCAAAGCGCATGGCAGACAACACCTTGTCGGCATAATCAGCCTCACCACGTGAGCTGAACCGTTCAAAGAGCGCCGCACTCAGCACTGGTACGGGAACTGACTCGTCGATGGCGGCGGTAATGGTCCAGCGTCCCTCCCCAGAATCCGAAACGCGTCCCTGGAAAGTAGCAAGGTCAGGATTGTTAAGAAGCGCAGCGGCGGTGAGATCCAGCAACCAGGACCCAATCACACTGCCACGGCGCCAAACTTCCGCTACGTCTGGGAGGTTCAGATCGTACTGAAAGTACTCGGGGTTGCGTAGCGGTGCGGTCTCGGCATCAATTTCTTGTTGATACTTCCCAACGTTTGCGTGTTTGAGGATATTCAGGCCCTCTGCATAGGCAGCCATGATCCCATACTCGATCCCGTTGTGGACCATCTTCACGAAGTGGCCAGCTCCGTTTGGTCCGCAGTACAGATAGCCCTGCTCGGCTGTTCCAGCCTTGTTTTCTCGTCCTTTAGATGCGTGATGCGGCATTGACTCCAGGAGCCAAGGTCGAGAAGATCGGGTCGAGATGCTTGACGGTGTCCTCTTCACCACCAATCATCAGACAATAGCCTCGCTCCAGTCCCCAGACGCCGCCGCTGGTACCGCAGTCTATATAGTGGATGCCCTTCGGTTTGATCTCGGCAGCGCGCCTGATATCGTCGTGATAGTACGAATTACCACCGTCAATGATGATGTCGCCGGGATCGAGATGCGGAACGATAGTTTCCAGGGTCGCATCCACAGAGGCGGCAGGAACCATCAGCCAGATAGCGCGTGGTTGGGAGAGCTTCGCAACTAGGTCTTCAAGCGAGGTAGCTCCTTCAGTAATCGAGCCATCCTTGAGCAGTTCCTGAATCCGTTCGGCATGCCGTACATACCCTACGACCGTATGTCCCGAGCGCATCAATCGTTGTGCCATGAATGCGCCCATGCGGCCCAGTCCGACTATTCCGAGTTGCATACTGCGCTCCTCTTCTGTTTCAAGTACGAACAACACTTCTTATATGCTACTGTATCCTTGGCCATGTGTAGTTGCAAACGGTGAGCGATTCCGCGACCGATGTCGCTGTCAGATCCCGTGATGGCGACTGTCGAATTTTAGTCGGCCGATAACAGCTCTGCCCTTTCTGATCTCTGGCCTCTGTAGGCAAAATTCCGACGCATAGGGAACCCGCCATTGTCACCGAACCTAATCGGCGTACGAGGTAGATACTAGCCCTGCGCCGCGGGAACGGACACCGCCATTGGGCTAGAATCGTCCCAGACCTTAAGACAAGGTGTACTCGGACTGGCCTTGGCTCCTTCAAGAGAGAGAAGAGAAAGCGATGACGACCCCACAGATGACCTACTCCCGAGCGCAAGGTACTGAAAGGCAGGGGTACAGACCGAGTTCACTATGATCAAGCCGGGCCACTGACCGTAAGCACGATCTTGCCCCGAGGATGTCCTATTATTGCTGCCTCGTAGGCACGTCGAGCCTCGGCGAGCGGAAACACCTGATCAACAATTGGCCGAACCTGTCCCACACCGAGCAAGTCACCGATGTGGCGCAATTGCTCACCGCTCGGTTCGACAATGAACCAGTCGAAGCGTGCACTCTTGCCGCGGTGGCGTTCCGTAGGTTGTGGGCTGACGACGGAGACCACAATACCACCCTCTCTTACCACCTGCCACGAGCGTGTCAGGGTGTCACCACCTACCACATCAAAGACGACATCCACGTCATGCACCACGTCCTCAAAGCGGGTGGTCGCATAGTCGATGATCTGGTCGGCTCCCAGGTCGCGCACGAAGTCGATGTTGCGCGCGGAGGCCGTCGCCAGAACTTGCGCCCCGGCCCAGTGGGCGAATTGCACCGCATAAGTCCCCACACCTCCTGACGCGCCGTGAATCAGCACTCGTTGCCCCTTTGACACCTTTGCGTGGATGAAGAGCCCCTGCCAGGCAGTCAGCGCCGAGAGCGGAACCGCCGCCGCCTGCACGTCATCAAGCGTACGTGGCTTGGGGGCTAGCTCGCCTGGCAAAACAAGTGTGTATTCGGCCTCAGCTCCATCGCGACCAAAGGCGAGCAGGGCATAGACGGTATCACCGACGGCGACATTGGTGACGTCGATGCCCACCTCGGCCACTACGCCGCAGAGATCATGGCCGGGAATCGGCAATGGACGTGGCGTACCAGCCGCGGTCGTATAGGTTTCATCCCACTTCAACTCATTAGCGATGATTCCCGATGCCGCGACGCGCACCAGGACTTCCCCAGGGCCAGGGTGCGGCCTGGGCACCTCGTCATAGACGAGATGGTCGGGTCCTCCTCGCCCATGGATGCAAATGGCTTTCATTCTGTCGTGCTCCCTCTGTCATGCACCCTGCCTGAGAATCTAGCCTGGTTGGTCTTTCTCTGATTGGGCAGAACTTGCGGACGGTCCAGTCTAGGACGTAGAAATCGGAGGGCGCCATGGTTCACCTCCGCAGGTCCCGTGCCGAATCATGCCGACAATGGCTGCTCCAGCGAAGTATGACGAGTGGGAGATTACGACCTGCCAGTGAGCATCCAGTGACCGAGTGCGAGGGTGATAAACAGGAATACTAGGCCTAGTCCGAGTGCGAAGAGCACAGCGATGAAGTCGAAGAATGTATGGAGTGTTCTCACCATCTGCGGGATACTGAGAAGACAGGATAAGCTGATACCGAGAGCAAAGGAGACAAAGGTGAGGCCAAAGCCGATGGTGGCAAGACGGGTCGTCACCATGGTGGTCGATGGCGTGTTAAGCCACGATTGTGCCTGAGCAACCAACTGGGGAGGTGCAAGCCAATTAAACAGCATCAGAGGCACGGTAAGGAAACTGAGCAGTGCTAGCCCGAAGCCGACAAAAGCGAAGAGGGCGGCCAATGGGCCGAAGATCAGAGCGGTAGTAAGCTTTTGAAATCCTGGTTCCTTGCGAACATAGTCGGGGAAGCCGCGTACAGTGGCTAAGCCAACCCGAAAGCAGAGTATACCAAATCCTGCGGACAAGACAATGCCAAGCAGGATTCCGACAACGGTAAGAATTGCTGTACCGATGGATAGCAACATAGCGACAATGTCTGAAGAGCTAGAAGTGCGAAGGTGCGCGGAACCTCTCCAGCCTCATAGCGACTGTACGGTATAGGCATTAAGACAATATTAGCGCCACCTCCACAATCTAGCGTAGAAGTTGAACTCGATCTAAGTAGATTGACCAGAACCGCTATCTGGTGAACCCAGGCCCGCCATCCAAGCGGCATGCATCGCTTCGGTCCGGTCCGCGGCTTGGAGCTTGCTCAAAATATTGGAAACGTGGTTACGCACGGTCTTTGGACTCAACACAAGGCGAGCGGCTATGTCGGCGTTGGAATTACGCCGGGCGATCAGGGCGAGGATCTCTAGTTCGCGGTCCGTCAGCTGGGGGAAGAACTGAGCTGTACCGTGTGTCGTGTTTCCATGTATGCTGCTAAAATATTGCATCAGACGTTCGGCGACAGTGGGACCAAAGATAGCCTCGCCGCCTGCTACCGCGCGGATAGCCCGCAGGGTCTGCTCCTGGCCCGCTCCTTTGAGTAGATAGCCGCGAGCTCCAGCGCGAACCGCGGCAAAGACCGACTCGTCGTCCTCAAACATGGTAAGAACAAGAATGCGGATATGTGGACTTGTCTGCAGGATTCGACGTGTAGCTTCGATCCCATTCATGCCTGGCATCTTTATGTCCATCAGGACGATATCTGGCTGTAAGGCGCGAGCCTCGGTGAGCGCCTCCTCACCTGTAGCCGCTTCACCGATGGCCTGCATGTCCTCGACCGACTCGAGCAGGGCGCGCAGGCCGTCACGGAAGAGTGGGTGATCGTCCGTGATCAAAATGCGAATCGGATCCATAGAAACATCGCACCTCCCTCGTTTACTTCGCTGCCTCCCGGCCGCTGATTTCGTGTGGATCAGGTTGGGATATCGACTCCAGTGCGCGTGTCAGAGGGAGTCTGACCTGGATCAGGGTTCCACCGGAAGCGCCCTGTGAGACGATGCAGCTACCTCCCAGCTCACTCGCTCGCTCATGCATGGCGTGGAGCCCGACGCCAATGCTATGGTTAGCGGGAATGCCTTTACCATCATCAGAGATATCCAGACAGAGCGTGTCAACTCTGATAGAGAGTCGCAGCTGGCAGTGCTTCGCGTCTGCATGGCGGACAACATTTACGAGAGCCTCCTGCGAGATGCGATAGACCGCTACCTCCACAGCCGCAGGCAAAGCAGGCAGAGCCTTGGGTACATCAAAGTCTACCACTACTCCTTCATGCTGATACTGGGCGGCCTGCTCCTGGAGCGCCGAGAGCAGACCCAGCTCATCTAGAGTCGGCGGTCGAAGATCGTAGACCAGGTGGCGGATATCGGTGATGGCTTGCTGGGTCTGCTCTCTTACCTCGGCCAGCAGCACCTCTGCCCGCTCATGATCCACAGTAAGCAGGTTACGGGCAGCATCGATCTTAAAGGTGAGACTGGCGAGGGCTGGGCCCAGACCGTCATGTAGATCGCGACGCAGGCGCCGGCGCTCCTCCTCGCGGGTAGTGACTAGGCGCTCACGCGAGCGCTGGAGATCAGCGGTAAGCCGCACAGCATGCACCGCGACCCCAGCCTGCTGAGCGATGGCCTGGAGCAGTCTCCGATCGGAGACGGTAAAGGTGTCACCTGGAGCGCGCTGGGCGAGTACCAGCTGACCAATGGTCTCGGATTGGTACATGAGTGGCAGGGTAAGCAGGTTATCCTGAGGAAGCCCAAAGCTTGCCGCAGGAGAAGCATGAAGACTTCCTCGCTTCAATATTGTAATGGCTGCATACGGCAGCTTGAGCGCCGAAGCGACGGTCTCAACGATAGTAGGTAGGACCGCCTCTGGGGCGAGAGTCGCCTCCAGGCGGCTCCCCAGCCGTGAAAGGACGGCATACGGCTCGTCTCGCTCGCCATACAT